>CAZSBB010000009.1:8830-144319 GCA_964605235.1 uncultured Phycisphaeraceae bacterium | reverse complement strand
GGAGGTGACACTTCTATTGAAAGCAAGCCCTGTCATTTCTATTGGAGTTCAACACCGGGGATGGCATGATGCAAATCGACAACGAGTCGCCATCGCGTTCCGAAAATTTTCCAAACAAATCGATTGACCAAAAATCCGCTCAAGCGCTACCTTGCATCTATCACCGGCGGGCAGGAATTTCTGGGGATCGACGCACTGCCGGGGTTTGTCAAGGATCCACGCACCATGCTCTACCGTCCGGGGGACAGCTATCACGCGCTCTTCACCACCCAGCGCAGCGACACCGGCGCTGCTGCGGATGCCGACGCCACACCCAGCGCCACCGCCACCTGCAACGGCGCTGACGACTCGGGCTTCACGTTGACGGTGACCAACCTCGCCACCGGCCGCTACAAGGTCGCAGGAACCATTCCCTCCGGCTATGCCGCGGGCGATGTGGTGCAGATCAGCGTCACGGCGACGGTCAACAGCGTCAGCGGCGTCGCGGTGATCGACAGCTTCATCGTGGACGACAAGCGTCTGGCGGACCTGGCGGATTTTGATCCCACTTCCACGGGGGTCAATGTCGTCAGTTGGGCGGGCGCAGCCGTCAGTCTGGGCGCTGCCAGCGAACTCCCGGCCGTGGATGCTCAGGCGCTCAGCGACAGCAGCGCCGCCGCCGCCGCGGTGGCAGCCAACATCGACTATCTGGATGCCGCCGTCAGCTCGCGCAGCACCTTCGACGCGACCGGTGATGAAGTGCTGGTGGGTTCACTGACGGCTGGGGCGCTGGGCCAATTCCTCGTCACCAACACCGGCTACACCATCGGCGATGGCGAAGCATTTCCACAGTCGGTCATGCGCCTGCTGCTGGACAACACCGCGGCACCGGGGCAGGACTGGAACGCCGATGAACGAGCCCAGATTCGTCACCGGCTCGGACTCGACGGAACGCAGGACACGCCCGACGCCCGGGGCACGTTGGCGGATGTGCTGACCATTCTGCAAGCGGGGACGCGCAAATGATTCGCATCAAAGACTACACCTGGGCGATCACGCTGGCGTTGACGCTGCTGGGTTGGGTATGGGTGGCGGCCGGCGAACGCACGCAGTTCCGCCAGCAATTGGCGGAACTGGATCGGCGGGTCACGCTGCTGCAGAACCACCAGGACACCACCGCCAACAAACTGGCGCGGATTGAAAACGCCCTGGTGCAGGTGCAGACCGACGTCCGCTGGATTCGCCAGAGCCTGGACCAGCGCGGGGAAAAATCGGGAGCAACGCCATGAACCAGCTCACGCCCAATCTCGATCACATGGAGCCGGCGTTGCGTCCACTGGCGCTGCCGGTCGCGGAGATTCGCGCGGACGAGCAGAACTGCCGCCAGCACGATCGCCGCAACCTCACCATCATTCGGCAAAGCCTCGAAGCCTTCGGCCAGCAGAAGCCGATTGTCGTGGATGCTCAGGGGCGCTGCGTGGCGGGCAACGGCACGCTCGCCGCCGCGCGGGAACTGGGCTGGACCCACATTGCCGCGGTGCGCACTCGTTTGCAGGGGTCGGCAGCGCAGGCGTACGCCATCGTCGACAACCGCGCCACTGACATGAGCACCTGGGATGAACTGCAACTGGCGCAGACGCTGGCGCACCTGCAGAATGACGAGGAATTTCCGCAGGGGCTCAGCGGCTTCGATGATGCGGAGATCGAGCGGTGCATCAATGCTTCGACGGGATTGGCCGCCGCGGAGTTGCCGGAGGTTCCCATTGATGACCTGTACCAGGTGCTCGTGCAGTGCCGGGATGAAGCCCAGCAGCGCACGCTGTTTACCCGCTTAACCGAGGAGGGCTGGCAATGCCGCGTCTTGACGTTGTAGTCAGCGCTCCGGTCACTGCGAGCTTCCGGGTGCAGCAGATCGCGGGATTGTTCGATCTGCCGCTGTCCGCCCGGAGCGAATTGCGCTTTGCCACGGATTTGCCGGGGCTCGATGAGTCCTGGTCCATTGGCGCCATCGTGGGGCCGTCCGGCTCCGGCAAGAGCACCATCGCCCGTGAAGCTTACGCCGCCGGCGCGGTCGCGCAAGGCGCATTGGTGACCGGTTACGACTGGCCAAGCGATGCCGCGGTGGTGGATGGTTTTCCCGCGGAACTGTCCGGTAAAGACATCACCGCGATGCTCAACAGCGTCGGGTTCAGTTCACCGCCGGCGTGGGTGCGTCCTTACCGCGTGCTGAGCAACGGCGAACGCTTTCGCTGCGATCTCGCCCGCGCCCTGCTGTGCCCGACGGAAGTGGTCGCCTTCGACGAGTTCACCAGCGTGGTGGACCGCCAGGTGGCGCGGTTCGGGGCTGCGGCCGTGGCGAAAGCCATTCGCGCCGGCCGGGCGCGTTGCGGCCGATTTGTCGCGGTGACATGCCATTACGACGTGCTGGAGTGGTTGCAACCGGATTGGTGGTTGGACATGGCGACGTGTGAGCTGGCGCGGGGGTGTCTTCAACGACCACCCATCGAATTGCACCTCGTCGCCAGCAGCAAACGCGTGTGGGGCCGCTATCGCCGTCATCACTATCTGAGCAGCGCCCTGAACCCCGCTGCACGCTGTTACGAAGTTTTCTGGAACCAGACGCCCGTGGGATTTTGCGCCACCATCCCGATGTTCGGCTACCCCGGTCGGCGTCTCGTGCACCGCCTGGTGGTGTTGCCGGATTATCAGGGCCTGGGCATCGGCAGTGCGCTGCTCAACGGCATCGCCCGACATGAAAGCGCCCAGCGTTGTTTGAGCATCGTGACCAGTCATCCCGCGTTGATCCGCGCTTTGGCGCGGCAGGCGAATTGGCGGTGTACCCGGGTGTCCAAATGTGGGGTGCCGCAAGCGGGTGTGAAACGTCGCACGGGAAAACGCATCGGGTCCATGGGGCGGGTGACGGCATCGTTCCGGTATCTCCCGGCTGCGTGAGTGCAACGCGGTGCTGTTCCGGGTGGACTCGATTCACGACTGCAATTTGAAAGCGCAGGAGATCGATGGCCAAATCGCGTTCCCATCCCGAAGCTCATACGCCTGACGATCCGCACCGGCCGCTGACGTCCAACGAGCGGCGCACGCGTTGCCTGGAGCTGCGGAAGAGCGGCATGAACTGTCCCGCCATCGCGCGCAGCCTCGGGTGCAGCGTCACCACCGTGCACCGTGATTTGAAGGCCGCGTGCTCCATGCTTTCCAAAGCCAAACTTGAGCCGGAGGACGCCTTGTTCGTCGAGCGAGTCGAGATGGCGCTCAAGCCCATCTCCAATGCCGTGCGGGAAGGCGAGCACACCGCCATTGACCGGTGGACGCGGCTGCTGAGCTTGTGGCAGAAAGTCATTCTGGGTCAGCGTCAGGATGCTGCGCCGCTGCAGTTGACGGTCAAAGTCGTAGCCGCCATTGATCTGGAGAAGCTGTGATGCCCAGCTTCACGCTCAGCCGCGCCAACAAACCTTACCAGCCCCACGGCGCCGCACGGGAGTTGATGGCGTGCCAGGCGCCGGAGGTGCTGCTGGAAGGCCCCGCCGGCACCGGCAAAACCCGCGCGCTGCTGGAGAAAGCCAACCTCTGCGCCCTGCGGCATCCGGGCATGCGCGCTCTGCTGGTGCGGAAAACGCGTGAATCCATGACCGAATCCATCCTGGTCACCTTTGAGCATCACGTGGTGCCCGCCAATTGGCCGGTGTTGCATGGCGCCAGTCGGCGTCAGCGACAGGCGTACCGCTATCCCAATGGTTCCACGCTGGTGCTGGGCGGCATGGATCGCGCCAGCAAAATCATGAGCACGGAGTACGACCTGGTCCTCGCCTTTGAAGCCCGCGAGCTGACCGAAGACGACTGGGAAGCCTTGCTGTCGCGCCTGCGCAATGGCGCCATGCCGTATCAGCAGGCGATTGCCGACACCAACCCGGACGCGCCCAGCCACTGGCTCAACCGGCGCGCTGAGCAGGGCCTGATGGTGCGGCTGCGCAGTCGACATCAGGACAACCCGCGACTGCCCACGAGCTACCTGAAACAGCTTGCGCAACTCACCGGCATGCGCCGGGAGCGCCTGTACCGGGGACGCTGGGCGGCTGCGGAAGGGCTGGTGTACGACGGCTGGGATCCCGCGCTGCATGTGGTGGATCGCTTCGAACTGCCTGCCGCCTGGCGTCGCATTCGCAGCATCGATTTTGGTTACACCAATCCCTTCGTCTGCCAATGGTGGGCGCTCGATGGTGATGGGCGGATGTACCTGTACCGCGAGTTGTACATCACGCGCCAACTGGTGGCGGATTGCGCTCAGACGATTCTGGAACACAGCCGGGGTGAACTGATTGAAACCACCCTGGCGGATCATGACGCCGAGGACCGCGCGACGCTGCACCACGCCGGCGTTCCGACGCAGGCCGCGGAGAAGGCGCTCAGTCGCGGCTTGCAGGCGGTGGCGGCGCGGCTGCGCCCGGCGGGCGACGGTCGGCCGCGCTTGTTCCTCGTGCGCGACTGTCTGCTCGCGCCGGATGAACGCCTGCGCGGCGGGGGGTTGCCAACCTCCACGGAAAACGAATTCAGTTGCTATGCCTGGCCCAGCAACACGCGCCACGAAGCCACGGAACGGCCCTTGGATCAGCACAACCATGGCCTCGACGCGCTGCGGTATGCCGTGGCGTATGTGGATGGTTTGAGTCATCCGCCGCTGAGTGTGCGTGTGCTCAATTGACTGACAGGATCGAGCCCGAATCATCAGCCATATTCCGGGGATTACGCATGAACATCTGGCAACGTTTCAAGGCCGCTTTCAGCCGACAGAACTTCCTGGTCGCCAGCCGCAGTCCATGGTCGATGGAGCAAGGCCTGGGCCTCACGCATGGCGGTTTCGACGCCACCGCGGCCCTGCGGCAGTTCAGCTCGTGGGTGTATGCCGCGAGCATGCTCAACGCCCAGGCCGTCGCTGCGGTTCCGTTGCGGCTGTACGCCCGCCGGCGGCCGGGCCGCAAGCTGTTTGCCACGCATGCGCCCAGCCGCACCCGGCAACGCTATCTCGCCGGCGACGACCCCCAGGGCGCGCGCCCCAGCCAGGCGGTGCTGACCCGTGCCGCCGACTGGGGCGATGACTATGAGGTCGTCACCGAACCGCACCCGGCACTGGAGTTGCTCGAAACCGTCAACCCGCACTTCAACGGATTCGAGCTGACCATGCTGCGCCTGCTCTACCTGCAACTGACTGGCGATGCGTATCTGCATGTGGTGCAGGATCCGCTGCTCGGTCGTCCCAGTGAGCTGTGGCCGATGCCCAGCCAATGGACGCGCGTCATCCCCGATGATCGTCAATTTGTGGCGGGATACCGCTACGGCGCGGACCCCTTCGCGCCGGTGGAATTTGGCGCTGACGAGGTCATTCACTTTCGGCTGCCCAATCCTGAGCATCTGCATCATGGCAAGAGCAAACTCGAAGCGGTGTGGTCGGCACTGGGGCTCCATCAATCCAAACGCGCCATGGACCAGGCGCGATTCGACAACCACGCCCGGCCGGATTTTCTGCTGATCGTTCGCCAGGGCGCCAGTGCCGAAGCGCTGGATCGGTTTGAAAAGCAGATCGACTCGCGGCTGCGTGGGGTGCGTCGCAGCGGCCGCTTCATCACCATCACCGGCGATGTGCAGGCGCAGCCGCTGAGCTTCCCGCCGGAGGTGCTGGGCGATCCCGAACGTGTGCTCGAAGAAATTGCCGCCGGCTTTGGCGTGCCGATCAGCAAGCTGCTGAGCAACCATCCCAATCGCGCCAACGCCGACGCCGCCGACCGCGCCTGGTTGCGCGACACGGTGCTGCCGCTGTGTCGGCTGGACGAACAGAAGCTCAACGAACGCTATCTCCCGCTGTTTGGCATCGCGGAGGACGCCTTCCTGGCTTACGACAACCCGGTGCCGGAGGATCAGCATTTCGCCCTCAAACGCCGGGTGGAACTGGTGGGAGCCGGCATCCTGAGCATTGATGAAGCCCGCGCCGAGGAAGGCTTGCCGCCGGCGTCGCATGTGGCTGGTTGATCGCTCCATCCTCCGCACTTACCAGGAGTCTGCTCCATGTCCGAAACCTTGCGCAAACGGTTGGCCGCCACCTTGTCCGTCGCTGCGGGAGAACGTGCCGTGGTGGCGCGCATCAGCACCGCCAGCATCGACCGTGATGGCGAAGTGCTGCTCCCTCAGGGCTGTGACGCCAGCGAATTTCTGCGGTCACCCACGGTGTTCTACAACCACGACTATGACCTGCCGATTGGCCGTTGCGCGGGTTTGACGCGCCATGCCGATTGCCTGGAAGCCAAGACCATCTTCGCCACCCGGCCGGATGGTCACGAAGGCGTCTGGTTGCCGGATGTGGTGCTGTCGTTGCTCCAGCAGGGCGTGATCAACGGCTTTTCCGTGGGATTTCATCCCCTGGAAGGTCGCCGACCCACCGCCCGCGATCGGGCGCTGTTCGGCCCGGGGGTCCGCTATGTCCACAGCAAATGGAAGCTGCTCGAGTACAGCGTGGCGCCGCTGCCCGCCAATCAGGATGCGTTGGCGCTGGCGGTCAGCAAGGCGCAGGTCACCCGCGCTCAGGCGGCGCGGCTGTGTCCACCTGTGGAATTTCCCGCGCCCATGCCGCGCCGCCAAGTGTTGCTGGTGACGCGCAGCGGGTCCCGCTGTCAGCCGAGCGCTGCCCAGCAAATTACCGACGCCCTGCACAAAGCCAAGGGGCGGCTGTACGCCTCGTGAACGTGAAACAGCACCGTCCGCGTTGTTCGCTGACGGTGACGAGTCAGGACCAGCGCGCGTCAGCGCAGAGCCTGTCAGACGACAGGTCGGGGCGCGCCGCGCCGCCGGTGGCCGGGGACTCATGGATCAGTTGGTTTCATCAACCGTAGGAGATTCACCATGAGTGTGGCTCAAACCATTCCTTTGAACGTCTTTGAACGCCAGGTGCTGCCGCTGCTGCGTCAACAGCACTCGGACGACGCGGCTCTGCACAAGGCGATCGACGCCTTCTGCCAGCAGACCCGCATTCTCGACGAGCACGACCAGGAAGTGGACGTGCGCACGCTGTCGCTGCCGGCCGATGAGTCCGAGGTTCGCGGGACGGACAGCGAACAGCTCAAGTCGCTGGTGCGCCAGACCCTCGCCGAGTTGCGCCAGCAGGAAGGCGCTCCGGTGGGCAAAGCGCGCCATCTGCGCAGCGGACAGGGCGACCAGCGGGCGCAGGGCTTTGGCTCGCTGGGCGAGTTCGCGCTGGCGGTGCACAAAGCCAGTGCCCGCGGCGGGGCGGTCGATTCGCGCCTGCTCACCAAAACGCCCACCACCTGGGCGGGCGAAAGCGCTGGCGACAGCGGCGGCTTCCTCGTGCCGCAGGAGTGGTCGGAGAAAATCTGGCAGCTCGTCATCGACGAGGAATCGCTGCTGGCGCGGACCAATCGCATTCCCACCAGCCGCAACAGCCTGAGCCTGCCGGTCAGCGAGAGCACCCCCTGGGGCACCAGCGGCGTGCAGGCGTACTGGGTCGATGAGGGCCAGCAGATCGCCCAGTCCCGGCCGCAGTTCGAGTACCGCAACCTGCGCCTGCACAAGCTCGCCGCCCTGGTTCCCGCCAGCGATGAACTGCTGGAAGACGCCACGGCCCTGACCGCGTTCATTGGCCGGGAAGCCGCCCGCGCCATTCGCTACAAAGCCGACGACGCCATTCTGCACGGCGACGGCGTCGCCAAGCCGCTGGGTGTATTCAACAGCGGCGCGCTCGTCACCGTGAGCAAGGAATCCAGCCAGGACGCCGACACGCTGCTGGCGGAGAACGTCGCCAGGATGTACGCCCGCATGCCCGCCAGCAGCATCAATCGCGCGGTGTGGGTCATGAACCAGGACGTGCTGCCGCAGCTCCTGAACCTGACGCTGGGCAATCAGCCGGTCTACCTGCCGCCCAACGGCATCAGCGATGCGCCCTTCGGCACGCTGCTGGGTCGGCCGATCATCCTCAGCCAGCACTGCAAATCGCTGGGCGACCTGGGCGATGTGCTGTTCGCCGACATGCAGCAGTACCTGGCGCTGACCAAGAGCGCGCCGCTGCAGGCCAGCTCCAGCGTGCACCTGTGGTTCGACTACGACCTGACGGCGTTCCGCTTCACCTTCCGGCTCGCCGGCCAGCCGTGGCTGAGCAGCCCGGTCACCGGCGCCTACAGCAGCGCAGCCCTGTCGCCGTTCGTCACGCTCGAAGCGCGGTAACCCACTTGGCTCCGAGTCAATGACCCGGGGCGAAAGGGGACGGCCGCGAGCGTTCACCCGCACCATCCTTCCGTTCATCCTTCCATGGAGCAATCTCTCATGACTCCCAACAGCACCTTCTCCGAGCGCGTGGCCGTGTTGGCGGCGCTCGATCCGCAGACGCTCGACAACACCAACGCCACCAGCGACTACGCGGGGTTGGCCAAGTACGAGCGCGTCGCGTTCCTCATCAGCGTGGGCAACATCGACACCAGCACCACCGTCGATGCCGCGCTGTATGAGGCGGTCAACTCCGCCGGCGGCAGCGCTCAGGCGCTCACCGGCAAGGCGCTCACGCAACTGGGCGCCAGTGGCGACAACCAGCAGGCGGTCATCGAAGTCAGCGCTGCCGAGCTGTCCGCCGGGTTCACCCATGTCGCCTGCCGGGTCACCGTGACCGGCAGCACCGCGACGGTCAGCGTCGTCGGCCTGGGCATTGATGGGCGGCTCCTGCCCGCCAGCGATGACAACCTGGCGTCCGTCGTCGAGATCGTCACCGACTGAGCCCTTCCGGGCGTGATATCCGCTTCGCTCGCCTGACCGCGGGCGAGGCGTTTGCATCGAACTCTCCAACTACTGTGTGAGGCACCATCATGGCCAGCGAATTGCAAGTGACGTATCCGGGCGCAGGTGAGCTGTATGCGGTGGTTCGCCGGCGCAGCGACGCCAAGGTGTACAGCACCGCCGCCGGCGACTTTGCCACCTTCGACGCCGACGCCCTGGGGGATTACGACCTGGTGCTGACGGACCGCAGCGGCGACTTTTATCAGGGGAATTTCCCAGCCGACATCGCGGCCGGCAGCTACCGCGTGTTCTACTATCTGCGCGGCGGCTCGATCCCGGCCGACGACGACCTGCTTCTGGCGACTGAGGATCTGGACTGGAACGGCAGTGCAGCCATCAGTGCTCCTTCGCTGAGTCTCGATAGCGGCGCGCTGGTCGATCTCGCCAGCGTCAAGCGGTTTCTGCGGATCAGCGCTGCCGCCTCCGACGATCTGCTGGTGCAACTCATCAACAGCATCACCGTGCGGATGGAGCGTTGGTGTCGCCGCCGCTTCAAAGCTGCGGATTTCGAACAGCGCGGTCTGGTGGGGCCCGGCGAAACGCTGATTCTCGAGCACTATCCACTGCTGGCGCTCACGGACCTGCGTCTGGGTTCAGTGGCGGCGCTGTCTCTGACCTGCACCGCCAATCGCCTGCGGGCGCTGGTGCAGGTGACGACCGCCGCACTGCGCTTGGTGGAGATCGACACTGCGGGCGATTCCACCACCACGGAGCTGACGTTTGCGGATTATCCAACCGTCAGTGCTTTGGTCACCGCCGCCGGCGCGCTCACCGGCTGGACGGCTGCGTGTTTGCGCGATGCCCCCAGCTTCGAACTGCTGCCCGGCGGCGCCCAGGATGCACTGGGACGTGCGATCAATCTCGCCAGTGCGGGCGCATCGACTGCGCCCATCCGCGTGGAAGAAGCCATCGGTGTGCTGCATCTGCCGCCGCTGACCGGGCGGGAGCAGGTCCTGGTTCGCTATCGCGCCGGCTACGACATCATTCCGCTGGACCTGCAACTGCTGGCGTGCGAACTGGTGGCGGAAGCATTTCACCGGGGCAAGCTGGACCCCAACCTGCGCGGTGAAAAGCTCGGTGAATACAGCCATGAACTCGCCGACGGCGTGGCGCTGACGGCCCATCAACAGGCGCGCATGCGCCCGTACCTGGCGCTGCCGCTGGGCGGGGGGAGGTAAGTCAACATGAGCAGCCGCACACCCGAACATCAATTGAATCAGGTGATTTCCGTCCAGCGCGCCAGCACTGCGCGCGATCCGCTCGGCGGGTTGACGACGCAATGGACCACCGTGCTCAGTGCCGTGAGCGCTGCCGTGCAGGAACGTCGCGCCAGCAACCGGGAGGACGCCTGGCGTCAGCCGCCCCGCGCGTGGGTGCAGGTATTCGTCGGGCCCGAGCAGGACATTCGGCCCGGTGATCGACTGTCATGGCGCCAACGGATCTTTCACATCGTCCGTTGCCGGGACCTGGCTGGGGCGCAACGGCTGCTGATGCTCGAAGCTCAGGAGGTGACGTCATGAGCACGTCGCAATTGCTGATCGCGTTGGAGAATCACCTGACAGCTTCGTCAACCGCCGGCTCCCTGTCGGCGCTGCTCGCCGGCCGGCTGTATTGCGTTCATGTGCCGGCCGAGACCGCTTTGCCGCATCTACGCTGGTGGATCACCGATCAGGCGCGCCAGCAGTTCCACGTCGGCGGCGACGACCTGGCGATTCTGCTCACGTTTGAACTGCATGGCGCGGTGGAGGCCGGCCCCGCCACGTTGCTGCAGATCAATGAAACGCTGGCGAATCTGCTGGACGCCCAGACGCTCAGCTTGCCCACGGGCGTGGCGGCCGTGCGGGCGCTGGAGCCGGGGCGGATGGAGGAACGCGAAGGGCACATCGTCATCACCTCGCGGTGGCTGGCGCGGGTGCGTTTGCGGGCGGTGTGATTGGTTCGGTGAACAGTTGGTCCATGGCCGACCCGGGGATTCATCATGTTGCAGGTCAAACTTGATCGAGTGGAAGGGGCCCAGCTGCGCCGCAGCGTGTCGGGCGATCAGGCGGTGCGCATCGCCCAGGTCAGCGGGTTAACCGGCAGCGGGGCGGATCGCCTGCGTCAGGCGCTGGAAGCTCCGGGCTTGCCGCGCCTGGGCGACGTGCATCCCACACTCAGCCATTTGACTCTGGCGGAGGTCGCTGCGGAAGCCGACGGCCCTGACGGCGCGGTGCTGCGTTTGCGCTATCAAGCTGCCGCGTCGCGCAGCGTCAGCGTCGGCGGCGCTTCGCGACAGACGGGCGAACGCCGAGTGGGCGCGGCCCTGGCGCAGACCAGCACCGATGTGGACTTGGCGGGGCGCCGGATCGAAGTGGCGTACGACCCCAATGGGAATCGCGCCCAGCGTTTGACCCAGAGCGCCAGTGTGACGGTGCTGCGGCCGCAATTGAGCTTCTGCTTTCGGCGTCAGGAGCGCAGTGATCCTGCCGCGCGGGCCCGCAAGTATGTCGGCGCGGTGAACAGCCAGCCCTTTCAGCAGTGTGCCGCCCAGACCCTGCTGTGCGTGGCGCTCACCGGCCAGAGCAGCGACGGCGGGCGCTCGTACGACGTGACCTACGAGTTTCAGTATGACGCCCAGGGCTGGCAGCCGCGTGTCAGCTACACCGACCCGCAGACCCGGCGCCCGCCGGTGGATGTGCTCGAGGGATTGGGGCGCAAGGTCGTCACGGTGTATCCGCCGATCGACTTCAACGAACTGGGGCTATGACATGAGTTGCAGCGATCAACTTCCGCGCCCGCTTTCGCTGGATGCACCGGTGCTCACCACGGTCACCGCCGCGCCGCCGCGCTTGCTCGGTGGCTTCGGTGTGCTGACCCGCCAGGTGGGGGGGCACTGGGTGATTGAAGTGGATGCGAACGTTCTCCCGCCCGCCACGGGTGTGCAGCCGGTCAGCAGCGTCAGTGCATTGGCTGGCGGCGGTGCTCACGACGAAACGCCAATGACCGGCGGCTGGGTCAGCGAACCCGCCAGCGGCGTGGGGGTGATGCTCACCGTGCAGACCGCCACGGTGTACGCCCCCAGCGGCGACCGCGTGCTCTATGCCTTCGAACGTGATCTGACCTTCGATGCCGGCGGGCGCTTGCTCAGCGTCTCGGAAGAACGCCGAGTGACCATCGCCTTGACGGAGGCGTGCGCATGAGCCTGCTGCTGCGCCATCCCGACACCGGCCGACTGCTGCGCGGAGCAGCAGGCCATCTTGCCAACGACTGTCCCGCGCCCTGCGCCTGCGCCGAAACGCTCAGCGGCACGTATGCCATGGACCCCACGCTCATCTTCGATTGCGCCGGTTGCAGTTCGGGCTATGGTTGCTGGGAAACCCGGCAGTGGGACGGAACGTTCCATCTGCACACCCCTTGTCGCTGGCTGGCGCGGAATCAGGATGGCTACGGCTGGGGCGCTGGCCAATGTCTGCAGGTGGGCAGCATCGGTTTATCGTTGCCAGTGCTCGAACTGCTTACTTCCGAATGCCGTTGGCGTTTGACCATCGGCTGCACCCTGGGCACCGGTTCCGTCACGCTCTGGCAGGGTTACAAGCTCTCAGGACTTACCCCCGCAGGTATTTTCCACCGCGACCTGGGCTGCGATACCCGGGCGACCTGGGAGGTGTTCTGACATGTCCATCCCTCCGGGGCCCTCCAACGAATCCACGCCGGCGGTGCGCTGTCGCCACTGGCGCGACTGCGGCCTGCACGACGGCGGCTGCTGCGAACGCGGCGTGTTCGACCGCCCCTCGGCGGGGGTCTGTCTGCGACTGTGTCAGCAATACGACGGCCCGGACCGCGGAGCCGGCGACGCGCTCAAGCGCCTCATCACCACTGTTTCAGCGGGTCGTCTGCGGCCGTGCCAACCTTGTGAACAGCGGCGGCGACGCCTCAATCAACTTATCCCTTTTTCCGGAGCTTGAATCATGACCACGCATTACTGGCAGGGCGGCGCCGATGCCGTTGCGCAAGTCACCACCGCCACGCCCGGCGGCAGCATCGGGACCAACACTTTCACGCTGACCGTCGGCGGCACTGCGATCAGTTACACCGCGACCAGCGGCAACACCGCGACGGAAGTGGCCGAAGGCCTGCGCGATGCCTGGAATGGCAGCACGCATCCCTACTTTGCCGCGGTGACCGCAGCCGCGTCCAGCGGGGTGGTGACGCTCACCGCCGACATCGCCGGTGTGCCGTTTGTGGTCAGCGGCAGCGCCACCGGCGCCGGCAGCCTGAGCATGGCGACGCCCACCGCCAGCGCCGGCCCCAACGACTGGTCCACCGCGGGCAACTGGTCCACCGGCAGCGTGCCGACCACCGGCGACATCGTGCATCTGAACAACAACGCTGCCGCTTTGCTGTGGGGCTTGAATCAGAGCGCGGTGACGTTGTCCGCCCTGCACATTGCCCACACCTTCACCGGCGTGGTGGGTTTGCCGCTGGACCGCTTCACGGTGGACCCCGACAGCAGCGATTCAAGCAAGCCGGAGTACCGGACCAGCTATCTGCGCGTGGGCGCCACGCAGGTGAACATCGGCGCCCAGGCGGATCAGGAAGGCGCGACCGGCGCCAGTCGGCTCAAGCTCGACACCGGCTCCGGGCAAACCCAGCTCAACGTGCTGGCGAGTTCCAGCAGTTCCGCGGATGCCGGGCTGCCGGCGTTGCGTTGGAAGGGGACGCACGCGGGCAATGTGGTCAACGTCACGCGCGGGCAGATCGCGCTGGCGGGCGATACGCCGGGGGAAACCGCCACGCTCAGCGAACTCAACGTGGGGCAGCAGGGCGATGTCGCCAACGATGCCCTGGTGACGGTGGGCAGCGGAGTGACGGTGACCACGGTGCGCCAGGCCGGCGGGGTGCTGTATCAGCTTGCCGGGGCGACCACGCTCTGGCAGTCGGCGGGGACCTGTCACGTGATCGGCAGCGGCGCGCTGACCACCGCGCGGATTGCCGGCATCGCCTACCTGGGCAGCACCGGCGCCATCGGAACGCTCACGGTCGTCGGCGGCGGGCAGGCGGATTTCTCCCGTGACCCGCGCGCCCGCACCGTGACCAATTGCGCCCTGCATCGCGGGGCAACGCTGAACCTGGACAACGGTTTCCCGCTGAGCATCACGCTGACCAACGGCATCGAGCTGCAGCAGTGCCAGCTCACGGATGTGACCCTGCACACCGGCAGCCACGTGAAGCTGAGCCTGGCGAGCATCTGACGTCGGCCGGGCGCGGTTACTGAATGGGCAGCGTCTTCTGCTGGTCGGCGGCATCGCGCGCCGTCAGCAGCACCCGCGCCATCTCCAGCGATTGCGCGGTGCCGTACCAGGCGTTGTCCTTGCCCAGCACCGCGTCGTACATCTCCGCGGCAATGGAGCGCGGCTGAACTTCATCGGTGATGTCCTGCTCCGCCTGGTCATGCGTGCAGATCAGGCAGCGTCCGTCGCGCACTTCCAGCACGCCCAGGCTGCCCGCCACGCGCAGGCGATCATCGCCATGCGATGCCGCCTTGGCGGGACGGCTGTAGTCGGCGTGCACCACCCCCGGCGCGCCGTTGGCGAGCTGCAGCGTGGTGACGGTGGCGTCTTCCATCTGCGGATAGTCAGGCTTGGCGACATTGGCGTGCAGGCCGCCGACGCTGACGATGGGTTGATCGGTGACAAAGCGGATGAAGTCGATGGCGTGACCCGCCACCCACAGAATGGTGCTGCCGTAGGCGGTGCGGTCGCCGTACCACGACGGCCGGGCGTCGCCGAAGCGGTAGCTTTTCTGTCCGGTGGCGAGCACGACTTTACCCAGCCGACCGTCGAGGATCGCCTGCCGCGCCGAGCGCATGGCGGCATCGCTGCGGAAGGGGAACTCGGTGACGATGGTGCGCTGATTGCCGCGGGTCAGCGCCAGCAGGCGTTCGAACTGCTGCCAGGTGGCGGCAATGGGTTTATCGCTGACCACCGGCAGGTCGCGTTCCAGGCAGGTCGCCACCCAGTCACCGTTGTAGCCATACACCGCGCCGACGTTGACCACATCCGGCTTGAACTGCTCAAGCATCTTCATGCCATCATCGAAATAGGTCACCTTGACGCCCAGCTTTTCAAAGCTCTGCGCCCGCTGCTGCGCGCGTGGGCCGTCCTGGCCGTCGGTGGCGAAACCGACTTCATCCACCTTGGCGATATCGCTGTTGATGAGCTTGGACAGATAAGCATGACCCCATGCGCCAATGAATCCGAGTTTCAAGGTAAAGCTCCTGAATGCAGTTTTCCGCAGATGAACACAGATGAACGCAGATGAGAAAAGACAGGAGATTTGCTGACATCCAGCAGGTAAGTCATCCGGCTGGTTGCGACACTCCAAGTCCAAAATCTTCATATCACCAAATTTAGTTCTGCTTTCATCTGCGTGTATCTGTGTTCATCTGCGGACTAAAAATGTCTTACGCCGGCATCGTTGCCAGCTCCTTATTCAGTTCCTCAATCAACGGCCCCAGCGTGGCGGCGGAGAAGTCGAAGCGGATGCCCGCGGCCGCGAACAGCTCCGGCAACGGACGCGTGCCGCCCAGGGCGAAGGCGCTGCGCAACTGGCGCAGAGCGCCGGCGCGGTCCTGGCGGTAGTTCTGCCAGACCTGCAACGCGCCGAGCTGGGCGATGCCATATTCGATGTAGTAGAACGGATAGTTGAACACGTGGAGCTGCGCCTGCCAGCGTGAAGCCCGGAAATCTTCCAGCCCGGTCCAGTCCACGCTGGTGCAGAAGAACCGGCTGTAGATATCCAGCCATGCCTCGGTGCGCTGCTGCGCGTCGGCGTCGGCGTGGGTGTACAGCCAGTGCTGGAAGCTGTCGATGGTCGCCATCCACGGGAAGAAGCGGATGATGCCTTCAAGCTGCTGGCGGCGGGCGCGGGTGGCATCCTGCGCGTTGTAGAACACTTCGTAATGCTCGCACCCCAGCAGTTCCATCGACATGCTGGCGACCTCGGCGAACTCCAGCGGCGCGTGCCGGAGGAAGACCAGCGGCTCGGCGCGGCTGTCCTGGTAATGGAACGCGTGACCCGCCTCGTGCAGCAGCGTTTCCACGTCGCGCTGCACGCCGGCGGCGTTCATGAAGATGAACGGCTCACGCACCACTTCCAGCGAGCTTTGGAATCCACCGGGGCGTTTGCCGCGCCGGCTTTCCAGGTCCAGATTTTTACCCGGCTGCAGCTGCCCGAACAGCTCGGCGAGTTGCGGGTCGATGCGCCGGAAAATCTCCCGCACCTTGGCGACCATCTCCAGCGGTTGATCGGCCGGGAAAGGCCGCAGCGGCGCCCGGCCCTGCGGGTCCACCGCCAAATCCCACGGACGCAGCCTGTCGACGCCGAGTGCTGCCTGTTGCTGTTGATTGAGCTGCGCGACTGCGGGGGTGACCAGCTCCGCAATGGAGTCAGCAAAGCGGGCGCAGTCCTGCGGGGTGTAGTCGAAGCGGCAGAAGCTTTTCCAGACGTAATCGCGGTAGCTGGGCAAATCGGCATGGCGGGCGATCTGGCCACGCAGTTTGAGCAGTTCATCGAAGATGCTGTCGAAACGCTGGCGGTCTTCCAGCCGCCGGTTGGCGCTGAGGCGCCACGCTTCTTCGCGGGTGCTGCGGTCGGGTTCTTCGAGGAAGCGCGCCAGTTGCTGGAGGGTCAGTTGCTCGCCGCGGAAGTCGACGATCATCTTGCCGCACAGCTTGCCGTATTCGCTGCTTTGTTTGGTGGCTTCGGTTTGCAGGGGAATGTTGGCGTCGCGGTAGATTTCCACTTCCGCCTGTGATTGCCGGCGCAGCACGGCGAACTTGGGATCGGTTAGTTCCGCAATATGCGGACAGTCGAGCATGCGGCGGGTGAGCTGAAAGTCCAGGGGCTGGAGGCGCGGGCGAATCTGCTCGACGTAATGCAGATAGCGCTTTTCAATCTCGGCATCCTCGGTGTGGCAGGCGTGCTCGATCTGCCGGCGGGAGCCGAACTCACTGACGTAGGCGGACAGCTCGGACCAATCCGCCAGCCACTGCGCCAGCGCGGGGGCGCTGTCGAGCGGCCGAGCGAGCAATTGCTGATAGAGCGGCTCAAGCTGGGCGAAGTCGCCGCAGTCGAGTGTGGCGGGAACGAAAGTGGGGGTTGCGGGAGCGTGCATGGGCAGCAGTATAGGGAGGCATGCAGGTGGAGGGTAACGCAGCGGTTGCCGCGGCGTTGTCTGTACGAGCCGAAAGCGTCAGCGACGGGCTGAGCACACGTACTCCGAACGCGGTCCCTCACTACAACATCGCGTTGGCGTTCATGCACGTAGCCCGTCGCTGACGCTTCCGGCTCGTGATGGATCGCGTACTCACTTGCCGGTCCACTGACGGAACTGTTGGCGGTATTCGCCAGAGTTCTCTTTGGTGACGCGGCTCAGCGGCGCGATCACCCGTTCCTGGGCGGGGCTCTGGTCCTTGACGACCTTGTCGAGGATGAGCTTGACCGACTGGTAACCCCAGCCGTAGCAGTCCTGGGCGAGCAGCACCTGCACGTGGCCGGAGTCGAGGTAGTCGATCATCTCGGGCAGGGCGTCGACGGAAACGACCTTTACCTCGCCGGGCGTCCAGCGCAGCGCGTTGTTGGTGAACAGGGGCCAGCCGCCGATGAGCGCCCAGCCGGTGATCTGCGGGTGCGTGGTCTGGGCGGTGTTGAGCGCCTCGGCGGATTTCTCCGGCGTTTCCTCGTGATAGAACGTGCCGTCGTCCAGCAACTTGATGCCTGGATGCCGGGCGAGTTCCGCCAGCACGCCATCGCGGCGTTTCTGCAGATTGGGCGCCGCCTGATTGCCCGCGAGGATGGCGATGACGCCCTTGTCATTCATGACCTGCGCCAGTTCAGCCATGACCTTCTGGCCGGCGTCCAGGTCGTCGGTGCCGTAGTAGCACAGCCGGCCGGAGTTGGGCACGTCGGAATCGAAGCAGACCACCACGCAGCCGCGCTCGACGGCTTTCTGGATCGCCGGGCGGAGGGTGCCCGCATGGCTGGCGCTGATGGCGATGCCCGCCGCCCCGCTGGTGGACAGCGCTTCAATCGCTTCGGCCTGCTTCTGGGCGTCTTCATCCGGCGGGGTTTCAATGCGCAGGTCAATGGTCACGCCATATTGCTCCGCCAGCTCTTTGGCGGCATCGCGCGCCCCGCGGTGGGCGATCTGGAACACGGCATTGGCCTGGCTCTTGGCGACGATGCCGATGACCAGCTTGCGGGGACCGGTGCTCGAACCAGCCGTCGTCGGCGCATGGGATTCACTCTGGCCGCAGCCGGTCAGCAGCGCACTGGCAAGCAGCAGGAAGCCGGCGCGAGACAGGTGTTTGATGAACTTCATGGGTGGGTCTCCGGTGAATGCAACTGGGCGATCTGTTGACGCTGCAGCCGGCGTTGCTGCAGGTATTGACCGAAGCGATCCAGGGCGACCGCCAGCACGATCGCCACGCCGTTGATGATGCGGGCGTATTCCTTGCTGAGCTTGAGCGTGAAGACGCCCAGGTCCACTTCGCGCAGGATGAAGATGCCGTTCTCGATGAGTTGAATGATGAGCGCCCCCAGCAATGCGCCCACGGCCGCGCCGCGTCCGCCGCTGAGGCTCGCGCCGCCAACGACCGCCGCGGCAATGACGGTCAGCTCATAACCACTGGCGGTGGAGGTGCTGACGGAGCCGTGATACCCGAGGCTAAGCAAACCCGCCAGCCCCGCGGTGAGGCCCGCCAGCACATAGACGCCGATCTTGGTGCGCTGCACGGGAATGCCGGCGAAACGGGCGGCTTCCTCGTTGCCCCCCAGAGCAAAGACCTGTCGGCCGGGAATCGTGTGATGCAGCAGCACCCACCCGCCGACGACGGTCAGCAGCATCAACAACATGGGCATGGGCTGGACGAAGCGTGTGTCGGTGAGGTACCAGCGCTGCGCCATGAAATGATCGGTGAAGCTGGCGGGGAGTTGATGGTCGAGCGTGGGCAGCGTTTTGGTGGGCACCGCCACCAGGGCGATGCCACGGAAAATGTAGAGCGTGCCCAGGGTGATGATGAAGGGATGAATGCGCAGCAGCGCCACCAGGGCGCCGTTGAGCAAACCCGCCAGCGCCCCGCAGCCCAGGGCGACGGCGAAGGCGACCGGCAACGTCTGCCAGGCGGGGGCGTCGGCGGGGAACTGCTGGAGGATGGCGGCGGTCGCCAGCGCGCTGCCCGCCATGACGGAGCCGACGGACAGGTCGATGCCGCCGGCGATGATCACGGCCGTAGCGCCCACCGCCATGATGGCGATCCAGCTCATGGGCGTGGCGACGTTGGCGATGAGGTTGTCCGCGCGGAAGAAGTTGTTGACGAGCTGGCCATCGCGGGTTTCGATCTGCCCGCCGGCGCAGGTCAGCAGCAGCATGAGCAGGATGATGACGCCCAGCAGGCCGGCTTCCTGCGGCAAACGCCAGCGCGGGGGCGCGAGTGTCGCAGGCGTGGCGGGAGATGAAGCGGGTGGCTGCGCCATGGCGCTCCATGCTGGCAGAGGAGCCGGCGCGGGTCAAGGAGTGCGGCAGGGCAGGGGGATGAAAAAAAGGGATAAGTACATTATTTGCTGTAAAAAATAATGTACTTATCCCCTTTCCCCTGCCCCCCTTTCCCCTGCCCCCCTTTCCCCTGCCCCCCTTTCCCCTGCCCCCGGTCGATGACCGGGGGCAAACGGGTGCGGCTACCTGGCCGCGGGTTGCGGTGGGGTGGGCGGGTTGCTGGACTTGCTGGGAGCGTCGTCGAGGGTGCCCAGCACGCTGGGGAGTTTGACGCCCGCCTGCTTGGCGAGGTCGTGGATGGGCGGCAGCGCGCCGATGAGGTCGCGCAGCCACTGGGCGGTGGCGTTCTGACCATGCCCCCCGCCCTGGCCGCTGTCCCACACGGTGACTTTGTCGATGCGCAGGTTCTGAATCGCCTTGACCTGCTCGGCCACCAGCTCCGGCAGCTTTTCGATCAGCAGCAGAGTGGGCGCCATGTCGGGATGCTGGCCACAGACTTCGAGCATTTTGCGATAGCCCTCCGCCTTGGCTTGCAGGATGCGCTGGGTGCCCTCGGCTTCGGCAGTGAATTTGAAGAGGATGGCGTCGGCTTCACCTTTGCCGATGCGGCGGGTGCGCTCGGCTTCGGCCTCGGCGTCGATTTCGATTTTGCGTTTGTCGATCTGGCGCTGCACGACTTCGCCTTTTTCCAGCCGGGCGGTTTCGGCTTCCGCTTCGGCGCGCAGCACGTCGCGGGTGGCGGTCGCCATGGAGACTTCACCGCGGCGTTTGGCGTCGGCGCTGCGCTCGGCAAGCGTGGCGTTGTACTCGGCGATTTTCGCCTGGGCGGTGTTTTCGCCTTCAATCGCCTGTGATTCATACTGGGCGACGGCGATGCGCTGCCGCGCCTGGGCTTCCTTCTTGCCCTGCTCGGCGTTGGCGGCCTGCTGGGCGATGGCGACCACGCGCTGGCGCTGCGCCTCCGCTTCGCCGGCGACGGTTTCGGCTTCGAGCTGGGCGACGGTCACGCGCTGGTCGCGCTCCGCCTGTTTCTGCCCGGTGGCGCTGGCGGAATGCTGCTGGGCGACGGACACGTCCTTCTCACGGTTCTCGGTGGATTCGCCGACCGCGCCGAGTTTGACCTGCTCGGCGACCTGCACCTTGGCGCGTTGCACCGCCTCGGCGGCGGCGTTCTGGCCGATGGCTTCGATGTAGCCGGATTCGTCGGTGATGTCGCGGATGTTCACGTTGATGACATCCACGCCGATCTTGTTCAGTTCGATGCCGACGTTTTTGTTCACCAGGTCAAGGAAGGTTTCGCGGTCCTGGTTGATCTGCTCGATGGTGAGGGTGGCGATGACCAGACGCATCTGGCCCAGGATGATGTCGCGCGCCTGGTCGGCGATCTGGCGATCGTTGAGCCCCAGCAGGCGCTCGGCGGCGTTCTGCATGATGGCGGGATCGGTCGAGACGCCGATGGTGAACGTGGAGGGCACGTTCACCCGGATGTTCTTTTTGGACAGCGCGCCGGTGAGCTCGATATCAATGGTCATCGGCTCCAGCGAGAGATAGGCGTAATCCTGGATCAGCGGGACGACGAAGACGCCCCCGCCATGGATGCACTTGGCGGCCCGTTCGCCGGTCCCCTTGCCGTACACCACCAGGATGCGGTTGGACGGGCAGCGGCGGTACTGCTTGACGAGGATGGTGAGGAAAAACAGGACGACGATGACCACCGAGCCGATGACCATCGCCGTCCCCCCGATGCTCGCCAGAAGCCCCATGCCGATCATGATTATCTCCCTTCCTGTGCTTGGATGCGGAAATGTGGAAATGATTCACACCCGAAACGATGGGCTGCCGGCGCCCGGCCTGCGGAAGCCCCGGAATGCTTCCGAAAACCGGCGGGTCTGCAGCCGCGTGCAGCGGTCAGAATTAAACCGGTTCCACCACCACCGACCAGTCGGCGTCGATCGACACCACCTGCACCGCGCTGAATGCGGGCAGCTCCGGCCCGGTGCTGGTGGCGCTGAGCGTGCGCTGCACGCCGCCGAGCGTCACGGTCACCCGGCCCTGTCCCGCGCCCTTGGCGGGAATGGTCAGATAGACCTGGCCCTTGGCGCCCACGCAGCGCGACAAGTCGACCTTCGGCTCGTAGCCCAGCCGCTTGACCAGCATGGAGAGCCCGGACGCCAGCAGCATCAGCAGGACGCCAAAGCCCAGCGCCAGCAGCATCGACACCGGGCCGGACAGCTCCCAATCGACGCGCGCCGCCAGGCCCATCCAGCCGGCGCCCATGAAGAAAGCCAGGATGGACAGCAGAGAGAACAGCTTGAACGCGCCGGTGCTGTCGCCGTGGTGCCCGGCATCACCACCAGCGCTGTCGCCCAGGTCGCCGCCGTCGCCGCCAAAGAGCGCCAGCGCCAGGCGGATCAGAAAGAGCAGCGTCGCGGACACCGCGCAGACGAAGTAGACCGTGGCGTCACTGAAGGTTTGCAGGGACTCCCAGAACATGTCTCAAACCCCCGCGCCGCAGGTCGGCCGGCGCGATCGGCAGCGGAGCGATTCCCGGGCGGGCTGCCGATCCTTTCTGAGCATCGAAAATAGAATTGGCTGGCGGGGGTGTCAATGGACAAGCCGGGAAAACCCCGGGCGGTCGTCGCAAATACGGCAAGCGCCAGATTCGGTCGGGGAATGCCGTGGGGCTTGCGGGGCCAGGGCAAACGAGTATGGATGATCACCTGTGCTGAAGGCTCCGCGAGCGTCAGAGCTTGTTGTTGCCCACCTGTTTGCATGGCATGGTCTTCGCCCCTGAAGGGGGCGCAGGAAAGTAGCCACGAGTGGAGCGCAGCGAAACTCGTGGGAAAAAGTGCATTTGCAGGTCCTCACCCCGGCAGGGGTGAAGGAAGCTTCCGCCGTCCCTCCGGGACGGAAGGGAATCAAGCACGCTCGTCAACCACGGGTTTCGCTGCGCTCCACCCGTGGCTACTTTCCACGACCCCTGTCGGGGTCGAAAACATCCCCCCCCCCGGAAGCCCCCGGAAACCCCCGGAAGCATGGACCCCATGGTCGCATGAAGACTGGTGGGTCACCGCGAGCCGACGGGGAGGGATTGCTTTCCGGGCGTCATTCTCCTGCGGTTGTGCTGCAACCCGTTGCTCACGCGCGGGCGTTGTTGCCGCAGAGCCAGAGGCGCTGGCTCTGGTTGCGGGGCGCTGGCCGGCGCGGGCTCAATTGCTTGGGTAGCCGGAGCCAACTATACTTTTCTCCCACCTTTCCCGGTGGTTTTACGTGCTCCAACTGGCGGAACGCATGGCCCGAATCGGCAAACTCCGCGGCAAGACCCGACCCATCACCCAGCATGATGTGGCGGCGGCGGCCGGCTGCTCGCAGAACACCGTCGCGCTGGCGCTGCGCGACAGCCCGCGCATCAGCGAGCAACGCCGCCAGCAGGTGCATGAGATCGCCCGCCGGCTGGGCTACCGTCCCAACCTCGCCGCCCGCAGTTTGCGTCAGCGCCGCAGCGGCCTGATCGGCATCTTCGGCGGCAGCCTCGACGAAGTCCGCGCCGAGTATGTGCGCCAACTGGTCGCCGAACTGCATTCGACCGAGTACAAGCCGATCTTCGGCATCGACCTGACCCGGCCCAGCCCGTGGTACAAGGCGCCGTGGATCGAAACCTTCCGCATGATGCAGGTCGAAGCGCTCATCGCCCTGAGCTGGGCGGACAATGTGGAAGTGCCGCCGTGGCATCAGGAAATTCCGATGGTGCTGGCGGGATGTCAGCCCCAGCCGGAGCTGCCTTGTGATTACGTCGGCCTCGACCGCATCGTCGCCGGCCGGCAGGCGACGGAATACCTCCTGCAGCGGGGGCACCAGCGGGTGTTGATGCTGCAGCATTCAGCGCGTCGACTCATCACCGAGGGGTACGAGCGGACCATGCTCGCTGCCGGTTTCACCCCACACGTGATCTCGATCACGCACAACGACCAGGCGGGGTTGGCGGAGTTCTGGCCGCAGTTTGCAGCGCTGGACCCCCGGCCGACCGCATTGGTGGTGCTCAACTCGGCGCTGGCGGCGCAGTTGTGTCGTCAGGCGCTGGAGCGGGGCCTGCGCATTCCCCAGGATCTGGCGGTGCTGGGTTACGACCGCCTGAGCTGGGCGGAATCGGCGGTGGTGCCGCTGACGACCCTGGAACAGCCCGTCAGCGAACTGGTCGAACGCACCATCGGAACCACGCGCCAGCGGGTGGCGGAACCCTCCGCTCCGCCGGTGCATATCACGCTGGAACACCAGTTGGTGGTGCGTGGGACCACGTGAGCTGGAAGCAACTGGGCCGACCCGTCCCCGGGGCGACTTTTTCGAATTGCCGGTCCGCAAGCCGCGGGGCAGTGGCTACAATACTTTGCTCGACCCTTGCCCGCCGGTTCGGCGCCCATAGGGGCCGATCGGCAGGAGTTGTGTCATGCTACGACGAATGATGCGCGGCAAAATCCACCGTGCCGTCATCACCCAGTGCGATCCCGATTACGTCGGGTCCATCACCATCGACGCCGACCTGCTGCGCGCCAGCGGCTTACGCCCCAATGAGGCGGTCCTGGTGCTGGATCTGGACAACGCCGCCCGTTTTGAAACCTATGTCATCCACGGCAAAGCCGGCTCGGGCGTCATCGGCATCAATGGCGCCGCCGCCCATCTGGTCAACATCGGCGATCGGGTCATCATCATCGCCTTTGGTCTGCTTGAGGACGCCCAGGTGGATGATCATGTCGCCACCGTGGTGGTTGCCGACGAGCACAATCGGATCGCCCAGGTGCTGCGCTACGACAGCCGGGTGGATGAGCCGTCGTCCCTGCAGGCATAATCCGCTGTCCCCCCTGACGCCGGCGCGATACGCTGTCAGATGTTGGGGTTATCCCTGTTCCGCGCGCGTGCCTGCCCATGGCTAAATCCGTCCGCGTCAGCCTGGCGAACAAGTGCCAACTGCTGTTTGGCGCGGCCGTGGTGTTCATCCTCGCCGCGGCGCTGGCGGTCATCTGGGTGCGCATGGATGAACTGGTCCACCACGAACAACGCGAAACCGCGCGCGTGCTCGCCAACGCTTGGCTGGCGGACATGGCGCAGCTCGGCGAAGCGTTGATGACCACCGACGAACTGCAGCGCCAGGATGGCCCGTATCCGGAACTGACCCTGACCCTGCTGCAAACCGATGAGTTCGACGTGGCGGCGGGCAAAGACCCCTTCATCGCCCAGGCGCTCGAGCGTTTCACCCATCTGCCCGAGGAACGCGAGCACACCCAGGCGGTGTACCTCTTCCGGGGCCAGCCTTATTTCCGCTATGCCCGCGCCATCCGCAAGTCGGACCTCGCCAAGCTGGGCAAAGGCGCCGGCGCGGGGTTTCGCCCGGTGGTCGATGCCCCGCTGCTGGCGGACCCGCTGCAGATGGTGCTGCTGATTCAGATGCGCTCCGAACAGGCGCGCCGTCGCTTGCTGATCAACCGCGTCTACATCGTCGCGGCAGGCCTGCTGGCGGGATTGCTGGCGATCGGCGTGTTCTACTACATCACCAAGCGCATCATCCTCTCCCCCGTGCGCGTGCTGCGCGAGACGGCCGAGCAGGTCTCCGCGGGCGATCTGGACATTCGCGCCGACATCAACACCGGCGACGAGTTCGAGCAGCTCTCCACCGTCTTCAATCACATGCTGGAAAACCTCAAGGGCAATGAGGACCAGCTCCGCTCGATCAACAAAAGCCTGGACCTGAAGCTGGGCGAACTGGCGCAGACCAATGTGGCGCTGTACGAAGCCAACAAGATCAAGGGCGATTTCCTCGCCAACGTGTCGCATGAGCTGCGGACGCCGCTCAACTCAATCGTCGGCTTCGCCGAGCTGCTGCAGGACTCGCTCAAGGCGGAGACGGAGCCCGCCGCGGATAAACGTCGCCGCTATGCCGGGAACATTCTGCACAGTTCGCGGCTGCTGTTGGAATTGATCACCGACCTGCTGGACCTGGCGAAAATCGAAGCGGGCCGGATGGACCTGCGGGTGGCGCCGATGAGCATCGCGGACACGCTCGAAGGCCTGCTCAATCTCATTCGCCCGCAGGCGGACAAGAAGCAGGTGAAGCTGGAGCTGCGGGTGGCGCGGGAGATTCCGCTGGTGCGCACCGACGCGAGCAAGTTCCAGCAGATCATTTTCAATCTGCTGTCCAATGCGGTGAAGTTCACGCCCGACGCCGGCGCGGTGACGCTGGCGGCGCGGATGATGCCCGCCGCCGGGGCGGCGGTTCCGCGGGTGCGGATCACGGTGACGGACACCGGGCCGGGGATCGCGGCGGCGGATCACAAACGGATTTTCGACAAGTTCACCCAGCTGGATCCCAGCCACACGCGCGAACACGCCGGCACCGGCCTGGGCTTGACCATCAGCCGGGAGCTGGCGCATCTGCTGCAGGGTGAAATCGAGCTGGAAAGCGAACTGGGCCACGGCGCTTCGTTCAGCTTGATCATTCCGGTGACGCTGGAACAGCGCAGCGTGGCGCTGATGCCTGATCTGACGGGTGGCGGAGGCGCTGCGGGCGGCGGAGACTCGTCCGCAAACACTTCACCAAGCGTGTGATACGGCAATCCTGGATGTTCGACCCCGCCGGGCAAGGGGACGAGGGGGGGGCGGTTTCGTCTAAACGGATAAAAAAATCTCTTATTTTTTCGCGCAGGGGTATTGACGGGAAAATAAGAGATGATAAAGTCTCTTGTGTTGATCGCGAGCAGTTGTGAAAGCAAGCGACGACAGGCGGGTTTCCGGGGAAATGGGGTTCCGGGGTTAACTAAGCTTCCGGGGGAGGGTTTGGATTTGTGCGGTGGGATTCGACGCCCTGAACAGTCGGATCGCCCGCACCAGGAGTTTGACCGATCGTCAGAGTGTGGATCTGAAAACAGGCGGCAGCGCACCCGACCAGCACACCAGCCGGCGCCACAACCGACGCCGACACACAAACCGACGCTCAGCTCGCACTGGGGTCCACTCTCTGACGAAACGGTAAAACCTGAGAACAATCACTGGCGCGAGCCGGTGCAAAAACGTGTCGTCGGCCGCACAAGATCAGGCGGGACTTGTGCGGCCGGCTTTTTTTATGCATACAGAACAGTTGCCCTCCTCTGGCCTGCCGGGTCTGATGACGCGCGGCCACTGAACTGCTTAAGAAACCGTCTCAAATGAGCTGAAACCACCGAGCTGCCGAAGACTCTGAGCATGCTTCTCCCGGAGTTGCAGGAATATCAGAGGATAAATCAGTTTCTCAGGCCTGCCTGCGGTGTCCGTTGAGACTCGGTGATGAGTTTTGCGACAATATTCAGTCAGGTGCGCCAGTGAATGCGGGGTGTGATGAGTCGTCTCCTTGCCAACGTGGTCATCGCCGTGCTGGTGCTGCTGATTCCGCTGTGTTTCACCGCATTTGTCGTGTTGCGGGACATTCAACTGTCGTTGCCGGACCCGTACAACAACCCTTACACCAACTGGTCCACCAGCTTTCTGCTGGCGGTGATGATTCTTTGGATGTTGGGTTTGATCCTGACCGCCATCTGGTACAGGTTACTGGCGGCTCCAATCTGGATCCTGGCCACCGTCATTCTTGCTTCAACCACCCTTTTCGTGCTTTGGTGTTGCGCCGGGATGTTGATGATGGTTCATCCTGAACTGGTTCCCATGAGCCTTTAGGTGAGGTGGCCGCCACCGTAGCAGAAGCCGTACATCAACTGGCATGAGGGGGGCCTGGAGGGTTGGCGATCAGGCTGGCGGTTGGGACATGCGGCATGCGCATCGGCACGGGAGTTGATGCGGCCTGGCGCAACCGCGCTCACGCATCAGGTTCGGATTGACGCAGGGCTGCATGAAATCGTTGCGGCCGGTGTGCGAGCGTCCTGAGCGTCCATCAGCTCAGGGATGGGTGAAAAATTCAGCCGAGGATGCAGATTGCCCTTGCATCGACCGGATTGTCGGATTACTATTCGGAGCGCTCCGACAATTTTCTAGAGGAATCGGCTGTGCTGAACCGTTCACTGATTCTCGGCGTGGTGTGGGGCGGCATGCTGGGCGGGCTGCTCGTCGGGCCAGCAGTCCCGGCGGGGGCGGCGCCGGCGGGAACGCCTGCCGGGCAGTTGATCGAGGCGGAAGACCCCGCGCCCACCAGTACGCATCGGATCGTGGAAGACGCCCAGGCGTCGGGGGGCAAGGCCGTCACCAGCGATAAGCCGTGGGAGCCGGTGTTCGTCACCACCACCGCCGCCCAGGCGTCGGGTCCGCTGACGGTGTGGGTTCGCCGCAAGGGTGGCCCGTTGTGTCTCAAGGCGGTGGTCGACGGCAAACAGCAGGAACTGAAATGGGACTGGTCGAAGCCCGAGCAGTGGACCTGGACGCGCTGGGGGCGTTATGAACCCAAGCGTCTCGGTTCGCGTCTGGTGTTGATTCGAGGCGATGGAGGCGCGGCTCCACAGGTGGACTGCGTGGTGCTGGCGCCGGAGGACGCCGCCGCGCCGGGCGGTGCGGCAGGCGCGGCGCCCGGGGGTCCCGCCAATGCCGCCGAGGCGGGCATCGGCAAGTCGACCAGCACCGCCGGCGCCTTGCCGCCGGAAAAACCGGACCCGGCGCTTCCGCCGCGTGCGGTGGCGGTGGCGGTGGACTGGGCCGCCGGGCAGGGCCGACTGGACGCCCGGCACTGGGGGGTGAACGACTACGAAGTGGTTGATCCGCGGGCGGGTGCGGATGCGGGTTTCCAGGCGTACCTGCAGGAACTGAATCCCCGTCTGGTGCGGATACATCACGCGGCGTTGGCGGATCGCTGGACCGATGCCGCGCAGCGCACCTGGGACTGGCCACGGATTGACGCGGGGTTGGCGGTGCTGCGGACGCGGACTGACGCGCAGGTCATGGTGAACCTGGCGAGCTGGCCGCGCTGGCTGCACGAAGGTTCGGTTTTACCTGCGGAAAAAGAGTCGATTTTCATCGAGTTGGTGGCGGACCTGGTGGGCCGGCTGGCGCAGCAGGGGCGCCCGGTGCGGTATTGGGAGCTGCTCAACGAGAAGGACAACGCGTACGAGAAGGCGGGGCGGATGGAGGAGCTGTGGGTTTTGTGGCAGCGGCTGGCGCGGGCGGCGCGGGCGGCGGATCCGCAGGCGAAAATCGGCGGGCCGGCACTGACCTGGCCCAAGCCCGCCTGGCTCAACGGCTTTCTGGAGGTCAACGCCGGGGAGATCGACTTCATCTCCTGGCACAACTATGCCTCGGGCGAGCCGACCACTTCCAACGAAGAACTGTTCACCAAGGTCGAGGCGCTCTCGCGTTTCGCCCGGGATGTGCGCCAGTCGGTCGACCGTCACGCCCCCGGCCGGCCGATTGAACTGTTCCTGACGGAATACAACGTCCAATGGGTCTGGCAGCCGTTCGAACGCCGGCACGCCAACAGCATCGGCGCCGCGTTCCAGGCGAGCGTGGTTGCCGCCTTGGCGCCGCTGGTCGATGGCATCACCGTCTGGCATCTCAAGGGCAATGCCTATGGGCTGATCGACGGGCGCAACCACATCCGTCCTTCCGGCTGGCTGTATCGCTGGGCGCACCAGGCGCTGGTGGGCGAGCGGATGCAGGTTGCCGTCGAGGAGCCAGGCGGCCTGCAGGTGCTGGCGGTGCGGGCTGACGATCAGACCCGCGCGGTGCTGCTGGTGAACACCACCGCCGGCCAGCTCGACGTGCCGGCGGCGTCCACCTTGCTGGACGCGCCCGGCCAGCTCAGCCGCATCGATGCCGAGGGCGCCTGGCATCTGGGTGTGGCGGGGGACCAGCCGCTGGCGCTGCCGGGGTACTCGCTGACTCTGCTGACCACGAATCCAGCTCCGAGCGGTTCGATGGTCGAATGATCTCGGAGCGATCCGACGAAAAGCCTATGAAAACGACACTTCCCGAACGCGGCCGCACGACTCGTCCCACGCTGGCGGATGTCGCCCGGGTGGCGGGTTTGGCGCGGACCACGGTGTCAGACATCCTCAACCGCGGCGAATCGAGCCGTTACGCCGACGAAACCCGCCAGCGCGTGCAGAAGGCGGTCAAACAGTTGGGCTATTCGCCTTCCCGGGCGGCGCAGATCATGGCGTCCGGGCGTTCGGGGTTGATCGGCCTGTTGCTGACGCGCGATTTTTCCAACCCGTACTGGGCGCGGCTGGTGCATTGGGTCGAGCGGGAACTGGCGTCCCGGAGCTTTCGGCTGGAGATGGCGGTGGCGGGCGCCGACGACGCCGACACGCCGGCGATCACCCAGCAGCTGGTGGGCACGCAGATTGAAGGTTTGATCGTGGCGCCGGTCTACAACGCCGAGGATACGCGCCGCTGCAGCGCCGCGTTGCGGTTGCCGATGCCGGTGGCGGTCTTCGGCACCCCGATGGATCCCGCCGACAGCGTGGGCATCGACGAGTATGCCAGCGGGCGTCTGATGATCGAGCATCTGCTGGCGCGCGGGCATCGGCGCATCGCCTGCCTGGGCGTGCCCGACGCCCAGCCCGAGTTGTCGCGCATCACGGTTTACGCCGCCATCCGCGACCTCCTGCGGCAACAAGGGTGCTTTCGTCCGGACTGGATCATTGCCCACGCCGACACGGGCGATCTGAACCTGCGTTTCGCCCAGTGTCGGGATTTCGCCCAGCGCTGGAGCGCGGCCGCGCCTGCCGCCCGACCCACCGCGGTGATCTGTCACAACGACCAGTTGGCGATGACCGCGCTGGCGGCGTTCCACCAGGCGGGCATCCGCGTGCCGCAGGACCTGTCGGTGGTCGGGCACGACAATCTGCCGGAATCCGCCTATCTGACGCCCGCCTTGACCACCATCGACGCTCATCCGGCGCATCAGGTCGCCATGCTGGTGGATCTGGTGCTGAGCCGTCGCCAACACCCGGGACGTCCATTCGAGCAACGTTCGATCCGGCCCACGCTGGTCGAGCGTCAGTCCGTAGCCGACCTGACCTGAGTCAGACCATTCACAGGGGCTTGAACCATGATTCACTCGACTCGTTGCCGCGCCGCCGCCTTCACCCTCATCGAACTGCTGGTGGTGATTTCGATCATCGCCCTGCTGATCGGCATCCTGCTGCCGGCGCTGGCGGGCGCCCGCGAAGCCGGCCGCGCCGCCGCCTGCGCGTCGAATCTGCGTCAGATCAACATCGCCATGGTGGTGTACACCGATGACTTCCAGGGGCTGTACCCCACCAGCAGCACGGGCAACCATGGCGATCCCAAGTGGTTCGACAACCGCCTGACCAGCGCCTATCTCAATCGCGCCAATGCCGTGTTCAAGTGCGGCTCGGATCTTGATCCGTCGACGTTGAACTTCAACAGCGGCATCAGCGGGGCCGCGTCCGACAGCCGGCAGCTTTCCTACAGCTTCAACGGCTCGTACTACGGGCGCGCTGATTCCGCCTACCGCATCCGCGATTCCATCAAATACGCCGCCGAGTTGCTGCTGGTGAGCGACTCGGGCGCCGGGGGCAACAAACGCGAGTTCAACTTCGACAACGCCTCCAACTGGGATCAGCAGTTTCCCTACGACACCCACCAGGGCCAGTCCATCAACGCCACTTACTTCGATGGCCATGGCCAGCGACTGCAGATCGGGCATCTGACCGACCGCCCCAGCGACTGGACCTACCAGAACTGGCTCGGTTCCCATGCCGGGGCGCGAACCTTCGACATGGTGGGCCACAACAGCGACATCAAACGCGTCCGCGCTTCCAACGGCACGATCACCATTCATTGAAACCCGGCCTGTCGGTCCAGAAAATGAGGACAGCCATGACTCAGTCACGCTTAACCCCACGCACTGCCTTCACCCTCATCGAACTGCTGGTGGTCATCAGCATCATTGTCATGCTGATCGCGCTGCTGCTGCCGGCGCTGGGCAAGGCCCGCAGCGCCGCCCGCACCTTGCAATGCGGCGTCAAGCTGCGCTTCGTGGGCCAGGCATTCCTCATCTATGCCGAGGATTTCCGCAGTCAGATGCCCTATGGCTACATCTATGGCGATCTCGACGGCGGGGGCAGCTCCAACGACTGGTGGAGCTGGAAGGGCTACATGCACACCTATCTCAACCACAGCAAAAGCCTCGGGCAGGGCAACTTCACCCAGAAGGCGGGGCCCCATCTGGACTGTCCCGAGGTTCGGGTCCTGGGTCTGGACACGCTGGGCGGCTGCTACCAGGCCAACGGCACCGCCCTGGGCGTCCACGCCTGGCAGAATCTCGCCAACGGACTGCCCAGCATGACCCGTCTGGGCGACATCATCAACCCCGCCAACGCCGGCCTGGTTTATGACACGCCGATCAAGACCGACAAGAAAGTCAGCGCCGCCGAGAAAGTCGCCCAGCTCAACAGCCCGGCGCACGATCCCATTCCCACCTGGACCCCCGAGCAGGTCTACGATGCTTTCCCCGGCGGTGTCAATCCGGTCGACGACAGCTTTGTCTATCGCCATGAAGACAGCGCGAACATGGTCTACTTCGATGGCCATGTCGTGCGCCACGCCCGCGGCAGCATCCTCTACCGTCATCTGATGCCCAACAACTGACGCTGCTTTCGTTGCGGCGCGGGGGTGGGATTTGCCCTGCCTGCTCAGGTGCTGGCGACGTGATCGACCGTCAGCGCGTCGACCAGATCCACCGGCTTGCCGCTGTGGGCGGAAGCATAGGCCGCCTCGATCAAGGCGCAGACGCGCAGGCCGTCGCGCCAACCGCTGCGCACCGGCTGTCCGGTGCGGATGGCGGCCAGGAAATTGTGCTCATGGCGGATCGAGCGCTCGAACGCCGGCAGGGGAATGTCGCGGCCCTGGGCATCCCACGCCAGGGCATCGTGGCCGTGCAGGCTGCTGAACGCCACCCCGCCGCCCTCGGCGTTTAATTGCATGTGGCAGCGGCCCGGCGCGTTGCCGTTGAACATCAGGCTGGCCGTCGTGTCGTCCCGGAAGCGAATCTGCAGGGCGGCATTGATGTCCACGGGGCAGTCCAGGTCATCGATCCGGGCGAAGACCTGCACCGGTTCGGCGGGATGCAGATACAGCATGGCTTGCACCAGGTGCGTGCCGGTGTCGTGCAGGAAGCCCCCGCCGGAGAGTTGCCGATCCATCCGCCAGGTGTGGCGATGCAGGCTGCGCCAGGGCTGGCTGATGACGCCGGTGAATGATTGCACCTTGCCGAACTCGCCCTGGGCGATGCGCTGGCGCAGCTCGTGCGACCGCTCGGAATAGGGGAAGTTGAACGCGACCTGGAAAACCTTGCCCAGAGCATCCACGCGCCGGCCCAGCGCCAGCGATTGCTCCAGCGACGTGGCCATGGGCTTTTCCACCGCGATATGGCAGCCGGCGTCCAGCGCCAGGTGGCAATGCTCGCCGTGCAGGCCATGGGCGGTGACGATGACCGCCGCGTCGGGACGCGTCTGGGCATACATCTGCCCCGGATCGGCAAAAATGCCCGGCTGTTCGGGGGCCTGTGCGAAGCGCTGCGCCAGCACATTCTGGCATAACTGCACCTGGTGGTCGCACAGACCCACAATGCGAACCCCCGGTTGCTGCAGCAGACGCGGAATCCAGAAGCCCGCGGATCGGCCACCACAGCCATGCACCACCAGACGAATGTCATCCATGTCCAGTCACTCCTGTCGGACACACCGCCGTCGCGGGCGCGGGCACTTCCAACCAGCAGCCGGCGTCGGCGGCGCGCATCATCGTGGCGATCACCGCCGCGGCTGCCGCCGCTTCCTCCGCCGTCACCCGTTCGCCGCTCACCACACCACGCAACGCATCGAGAAACACCGCCTGCGGATGCGGCCAGCCCGCGGGCAGGTCGCGCCAGGGCGCCGTTCCGTCAGCGCCGGCGACCTGCGGCGTGGTCAGGTACAGCTGCTTATCCGCCAGCACGACGGCACAGCCTTCCGTGCCGCTGATCTCCAGGGTGACGGCTTTGCTCGGTTCGACCCAGCTTCCGGTGATCGCCGCCACCACGCCGTCGTCAAAAGCCATCAGCCCCTGACCATACTCCTCGCAGGTCGGCAGACGGCCGGTCACGCTGGCGAGCGCCGCCGTCACCCGCTGCGGCCGGCGCCCCAGCAGCCACATCACCAGGTCGGCGGCATGGGTGCCTTCATCCAGGAAACCGCCTCCCCCGGACAGGGCGCGGTCGGTGAACCACTGCCGCTGGGCACAGTCGAACAATCCCTTCAAAGCGCCGGCGTGGCCATTGCTGCAGCGCATGCGGGTGATGCGGCCGAAGGCGTTCTGCTGGATCAACTGCCGCAACAGCAGATGGTGCGGCCGGCGTCGCAGCACGAAGCCGCTGGAAAACAGCGTCGGCGCTACGGCGATGGACTCCGCCTGCCGCCAGGCCCGTTCCGCCGAGACCGCCAGCGGTTTGTCCACATACAGGTGCTTGCCTGCCGCCAGGGCCGCTTCGATCAACTGGTCATGATGCTCCGTCTCGGAAAAGATCAGGACCGCGTGGACCGCGGGATCGTCGAGCGCCACCTCGAGCCGGTCCGCTATCGGGGCGTCGGCGAGTTGCGCCAAGGCGCGCGCCCGGCTGGCCATGGGGTCCCAGACCCAGCGCACCGCCACGCCGGCGCACTGCTGGACATAGTGGGGCACAGCCTCGGCGTGCGGGTGGGCGCCGCCCAGGATGGCGACCCCCAGCGTCTGGGCCGGCGAGGAGGGGTGATTCATGCGGTCAATCCATCCGTAAGCAGGCGGTGCGTGAGCAGATGATACCTGTTGTGCATTCGTTGCACAATCCCCCGGCTTGCCGAATCGACCGCCAGAACCAGCAGGAATGGCGTCGGCAGGTCCAGCGGCCGGCATCGCCGCCGTACCGCAACCACCGAGCACCGCGCAAGCCGTACTGACAGGGCTGGACCACCAGCGCGCCGGCAACCGTACAAGCCGGGCTGCGGGGGCCGCTGTGCCCTGGCGGCAGTGGCGCGTGGGCAGGCAAAGGGAACGCGCGCCGATCGGGGGCGGTTCAGCGGACGGGCGGCGTGGTGTCGCGCTGAATTTCGACCGGACGCGGCGGGCCGGCGTGAATCTGCACCTGGCGATCGCCCCGCAGGTTCCAGCTCCACGGGCCGCGCCCCGCAATCCGCACGCCAAACGCGCTGATGAGTTCACCCTCCGGCACGCACGCCTGCACCGCACCGTCCTGCTGCCGGCGAATCCAGCCAACGCGCCCCGTGAAGCTGGCGTCGGGCGTGCGGGCTTCAATCGCTTCATCATGCAGGAAAACGCAGTCGGTGTACTGCGCGGTGGTGATGCGCACGCCGTGGGCGCCCAGCGGTGCGATATCGACCGCTCGATCGCGTTCCTGCGCGAAGAGCACGGTGCGGTAGATGCCGTCCTGGCGGTTGTACAGGCGGAAATATTCCTGGCGATGCTCGGCGTCCCCGGCCTGGCGGCGGTGGGTGCCGGGGCGCAGTTCGCCGGTTTCGCAATCAAACTGGCTGGGGTGCTGGACAAACGCCAGCAGGTCCAGTTCGAAGCGGCCGCGGGCGGTGAGGGTTGGCCCCGCGCGGCGCAGGTCGCTGCCGGTGACGTGCAGGTTGTAACGATGGGGCACTTCGCCGTACACACGATCGAACAGCACGAGATAGTCCGGCTTGACGAACAGCAGCAGGCGCACCTTCCACACCTTGGGCCCCACGGGGTTGCGGTCGCCGATGTAGAAGTAGGGCGTCAGGTCGCGGTGGACCTTGCCGTCCTTGTTTTCGATTTCCTCAAAGGTGCGCACGCGATCCCACAGCAGCTTGAGGGTGACCGGGCACTGGCAATGGGTGTAGTCGAGCAACTCCGTGAAGAGATGGTTTTTCAGATAACCCCGGCGCAGGCTGTCCTCCTCGGGAATCTGGACCAGGTTGTGAGCGCCGCCGACGGCGACCTCGCCGGTGTACGTGCCGTAGTCCATGCAGAGGGGCACGCCCTTGGCGTACCAGTTGAATGACGTTTCGTCGTTCTCGTAATGGTCTTTGGCGAAACCGATTTTCTGGAACAGGTACGACTCATCCGCTTGCAGATGGCGGTGGCGCAGGGCGACGCCCACTTCATCCATGCATTCGCTGGCGCGCCGGTCGAGCAGGGCGGGCGCGGGACGCGGCAGCGGCGCCAGCGCCGCCATGACTACGGGGTAATGCTCGCTGGGGATGCTGTTGGCTTCGAGCTGTTGCCACGCCGCCAGCAGTTGGGTCCGCAGCGGATCGCGGTCGTCCAGTTGACTGGCGTAGCAGAGCAGATACTCCCCGCCGCCGGTGGGCAGCACCGCATTGCCCACGCCGGGCCAGGTGACCAGGTCCCAGCGTTTATCGCGCGGGCCCAGGAAGCGCACCAGCCACTGGGCAAACCGTCGCATGCGGGAGTCCTGGAAATAGTCGATGCCGCGATGCGCCTTGAGCGCCCGGAAGGTGATGACGAAGTAGGAAAAGGTGTACAGCGCGTAATTGATGGATTCCTCCCACGCGCCGCTCTGGCCGCAGTACGCGTCGAGCTGATCCTCCAGATCGTCCAGCGCCAGGCGCAGCCAGGCGTCGGCATCGGGGTGGGCGGGGAACACCGCCGCCAGGTGCATCAGCGCCGCCAGCGGATCGGACTGGAAGTTGGGCAGGCTGTTGGTCCAGTACAACCGATCGGGTTTATGCTCGCCGCCGTAGGTGTAGAAATCGCGCACGGACTCGGGGTGATCCGGATGCAGGGTGGTGCGCTGATGGGGCCAGCGGCCCTGGTCGGTGATGCGGCGGGCGGCGAAGACGAAGTAATCGTTGAGCCGGCGGGTTTGCGCTTCGGTCAGCGCTCCGTCACGCTGGAGCATCTCGAACGCCAGCAGCATGCCGCGCAGGTAACGCGAGAAGCCGATGACGTTTTTCATGTAATCGGCCTGCCCGGTGCGGCAGCCCTGAAACTGGCGCACCCAGCGGTCGAAGCGTTCGACCAGACGTTCGTACAGCACCGCGGCCTGGGCGGCGGAGGGATCGAGCAGGTAGCGGAAGCTCGCCAGATGCATGGCGCCGTTGGTGGTCAACCAGTCGTCGGGTTGCTCCAGCACGCGGCGCAGCGCGGGATAGGTCTCCAGACACTGGCGGGCGTGGGCGTGGTAATCGCCGGCGGGGAAGAAGCTGCGGTCGGCGCTGATGCGGTCGTAGCGGTGCTCGCCGGTGAGGTCCAGGTGTTGATCGAGCCGGCAGGCGTTGAACTGGGCGTGCAGCCGATGGAAGACCAGCGGGCGGTCGGGGGTCCAGCGGGTTTCCGTCGGGCCGACGTATAGCAACCAGTGGCGACTGCCGCTGACCAGTGAGCTTTGCCAGTGGACCTGGCCCTGGTCGCCGCGCAGTTCAGGCATGTTGGCGACCGGCTCGCGCCAGCGTTGGCCATGGAGTCCCAGCACGCCGAGCATCGGTTGTTGCGGATCGTCCCGCCGGCACAGGGCGAACCAGCCGCGATTGTTGGGGATGAAGTATTCGCTGAGCACCGGCATCTGCAGGCGGCAGAGCACATCGCGCACGCGCTGCTGCACCAGCGGCTGGACCTCCGGCTGGGTTTCCCCTTCAAAACTCTCGCGGGAGACGATGGTGTCGAACACGCCGTCGGGGTTGAGCCGCCAGTCCAGTTGCCCGTGCAGACCCAGCGAAAAATGCTCGGCGACCTCCACATAGGGTTCGAGCTTGTAGCAGCGCAACTCCACCACATAGCGGCGGCGCTCGGCGAACGAGTAAACCACGCGGTACGCGGTGAAGAGCGCGCCCGCGGCGGTGCATTCGACAGTGGCGGTCTCATAAGCCGTGTCGCAGTGCAGCGCGCTGGTGAAACGCCAACCTGCAAAACCCAGCCAGGGCGTCCGCGGCCCGACCAGCACTTCCCGTCCGGGCACGCCCAGGGCGCGGGGAGCGTCCAGCGTCTGGGCGGGGGAGGGGAGGCAGCGGGGGGGGCAGGGCGTAAACCGCAATTCCGCGGCAGCGCCGGCGTCGAGTCCCAGGTACACCAGCACCCGGCCGTGGGCATCGAGCATCTGACATGGGACGTCCTGGCCCTGGATGGTCAGCGTGGCATCCAGCGCGCCCGTCAATGCGGGGACCTGCAGAGCGACATGCTGCGGACTCCAGGCGGCGTCCAACGGTGCGGCAAGCGTGAGGGTGGCGGTCATGGTGAGTTGCGGATTCCAATCAAGGCGCAGCCGGCGGATACCACTGCAGTTTAAGCAGGCGTTGATTCAGGCGGTCGTACACCACCGCGCGGTTGCCGTGCGCCGCCAGACTGCCGGGCTGGTTCAGTTGCGACAAGGCGGTTCCGGGCGTGTCGGTCTGGCCGAATTGTCCCAGCACCGTGCCGCGGACGGGGTCCAGCAACAACACGCGGTGGCGCTGGGTGTCGCTGACCCACAAACCGGCCGCGGCGCCCGCCAGTTGGAGCTTGAGCCCGGGGCGTTCCTGACGCGGGAGGTCCGACCAATCGAGGATGCGCAGCTGCGTCACCTCCGTGCCAGCGATGGTCAGCAGGGCAATCTGCCCGTTGGTGTTCGCCAGCGCCAACTGGTTGTCGCCCAGGGCGGTCAGGGCGGTCAGGTGACCCAGCGGTTCGGGCAGATGGACCATGACGAACTTGCCGGAGTGAGGGAAGCCGGTCCGACCATCGATGGGCGCGTGCCAGAGTTCGCCGGTGGCGTCGGCGATCCACGCCCGGCGGGAGTTGGGCCTGGTGTCGGGCAGATAGACCAGGCCCACCGGCGTTTCGGCGGGCCAGACCTTGCCATGATCAGGTTCGGCGGAACTGCGCGCGGTGGCGGGTTCATAGCGGACGGCGGTGATCGGCGTGGGCTTGTTCGGCTCAGCGGGTTTGCGGCCCAGTTGCGGGGCGATCAACGCTTCGCCGTGGAAATCGCCGCTGGTCATCGCCTGCCCATTGTTGCCAAAGCGTGGCGCCGCCTGCGGCGCGTCGTCCCAGCGCCACCACAACTGCCCGCCCTGTGCGCCGACGCTGATCCAACCGTCGGCGGACAGGTTCACCGCGGCCACCTGCGGCAGGGCGCCCAGCCGGGCGGTCCAGTTGAGTTGGTTGGTGCGGTGCTCCCAGTGTCCGAGGTAGACATGCAGTGAGCCGTGCGTGGAGAGCGCCACCGGCTGCAGCGCCGCCGCCCGGCGTGTGGGGAAAGGCGCTCCGACCACCTGGGCGGGATAACCCAGTTCCAGATTCCAGGCGCGCAGCGTGCCCGGCGCCGGCTCGAAGCGGCGGTTGAGCCGCGCCAGGAAGCCGTACCACGCGACATCCCAGATGCTGTCGTCGACGAGGCTGATGAGGGCGCGGTACTCGCTGGGGATGGCTTCGGTGGCGATGACCGTGCCGCGGAACTGTTCCTGTCCCTGCCGATCGAACGCCACGACTTCACAGGGATGGGGGTGATGGTTGCGGGCCGCGATGTACTTGCCGAAGTTGCCGCCCACGAGCACGAGCTGTTCCTGCGCGTCGTACGCCAGGGCGCTGATGGACTTGGCTTCCACCGGGAACAGGACGCGCTGTGCGCCATCACGGGGATTGAACGCGACGACACTCCAGGTTGGTGCGGCAGCGCCGGGCTGCGGAGCCTGACCCAACAGCAACTGGCCCTCCCAGGGCTGGGCCGCCAGCACGCCCACGCGATGGTCGGGGATTTCCGGAAACGTCTGGACCACGCGCGCCGTCGCGCCCGGTTGCATGGGCAGGGCCGCCAGCACCGTGCTGGAGCGGGCGAAGCTGGGTTTCTGCACCACGGTGGGCCGGGCGGCGACGGCGAAAAAATAGAGCGTGTCCTCCAGCATGGCGAATGCCCAACTGCGCACCTGCTTGAGGTCCGGCTCCAGTGGGTAGCGCTCCAGCAGACGGCCATCGGCAGTGACGTGCAGAATCGCATCGCCGCCGCTGATCCACAGCGTCGAATCGGCACTCCACGCCAGTCCCGCCGGCCCCTCGGTCGGTTGCACCTGCAGCAGCTCCGCTCCGGCGATGCCGCTGTTGCCCAGCGTGCCCACGCACGCCATGGACTGCGCGCTGACGCTGGCGCCGCGCCAACCGAGCAGGATCAGCACCAGCGCCCGCAGCAGCGGCGTCAGGCTCCAGGATCTGTGATGACGCATGCTTTACTCCACGGCGGCCTGACCCCACTGGTCCGGTTCCAGCCGGCTTTCATGCGGGATGTCATCGACCACGTTGGCGGTGAAACTGTTGTTGTACAGGTACGCGCGAATGGCGGTGCGCGTGCCCTGCTTGTTGCCGAAGATGTAGCCGGCGTCGAGTTTGACCTGCTGGCCCGGCTCGAGTTTCAGCCCGAGCAACGGCAGGGGAACGGCAAGCGTGGCGGTGAAGCCGGTGTCGGTCTTGCGGTACGCCAGTTTCAGATCACGCAGAACTTCGATCTGATCGAACGACTCCTGGCCGGTGGGCGAAGTGAGCACGATGGGCTGACCGGTGAAGCCGGCGACCTTGGGACGGTACAACACCGCGACCGCCTTGCCGTCCTGCCGGGTGACCAGCAGACGCACATCGCCCGGCGCGGGCGTTTTCCGCTGCGGAGCGGCGGCCGGGTCGGCGGCGAGTTGCAGATCCAGCACATTGCCGCCGCGGAAGAGCGTGTGCAGGTCGGTGGCGCTGTTGACCAGTTGGGCGTCACTGACGACGTCATAGCGGACATAGAGATGGTCGGCGTCATAAGCCATGCGCACGGCGACGGAACGGCCCCCTTCGAGCGTGTTTTCCACCACTTCGGCGACGTCGAGCGCCGGCTCACCACGAGCGATCACCAGCCGCTGGCTGGACGCCAGCGCGGCGGCATAGGCGTCCTGGGCAGCCTTGGCGGCGGCGACCTGGGCGGCGTCATGCACGTAGGTTCCGCCGGGCAGGTCCTTGACCGTTTCGAGATTCAGCACTTCCCACACCCGGCTGTCCTGCCCGCCGTGGATCATGAACGTGCGCCGCTGGCCGTCGAGCATGAGCTGGCCGAAGTATCCCCCCTGTCCTTCGGGTTGCCCCTCGTCCTGGCCACGCCCGCCCATGCGTCCGTCCTTGAGCAGCGCCGCGACATACAGGCCGTCCCGGCGGAAGACATGGCTGACCCCGAAATAAGTCTGATGGGCAAAAAAGTCGCCCGCCACGCCCATGGAGTTGGTCAGGCCCCAGAGTCGGCCGGCTTTGATCACCGGCAGGTTCAGCGCCTTGTGCCAGCCGATCAGTCCTGGATAGATGAAGCGCGGCGTGCCGTCGCTGTTCCAGCCCACCAGGTTGCCCTGCGCCAGGGTGAACGTTTCACCCGCGGGCCCCGGCAGCAGATAGCCGCCGCGGTAGAGCGGGCTTTCCACGAGGAAAGTGGACTGCGCCTGCGTCAGGTCATAAAGCGGCTGGCCTTGATCGCCCAGACGCACCGGGCGCAGGCGATGACCGGACTGGAGAGTCACGCTCAGGTCGGGGTGAACCCAGGCGAAGCTGGGGCGCGGCAGGGCCTTGGGGGCAGCGGTCAGTTCCTCGGGCTGGACGGTCTGGTCGTCGTTCTGATCCTGCCAGAGGTAGACGCCATCGGGATAGGTCTGGGGATCGCTGTCGTCGAACAGCGGCAGGCCGGTGCCGCGATAGAGGCTGTGATGGCGGGCGACATTGATGAGCGCCGCGAAGGGTTTGAACAGGTCGCCAGCGCGGCGGAGCAGAATGGATTTGTAGGTGCTGCCGCCCCACATGTACTGGATGCCGTTGTCGGCGGTGATGATGCGGGGCACGCCGCCGTAGGCTTCAGGTTTGGGAGGTTCGACCATGTTGGGCGCGGTCGCCCGCCAGATGGTGGTCAGGGGTTTGCTGGTGAAGTTTTTCCAGTCGATTTCCCAGAGCACATGATGGGCGTACATTTCGTGGGGGCGCTGGGGATCGACAAAGCCGTAGCCGAAGTAGCCTGAGGAGCCGAAGAATTCGCGGAGGTTGGCGCCGGTGTTCGTATCCCAGACGCTGATGCGCTTGGGGCCGTCGGTGGTCTCGGCGACCCACAGCCGGCCCTGGGCGTCGAGGTCGATGCCACCGGGCAGGTACATGCCGCTGGCGTCGTAGGCGCCCTTCGCCGGTCGGCCGCCGGTCTTGCCGACGCTGCGCAGGTATTTGCCGGCCGCATCGAAAACGCTGACGTTCTGCAAGGCGCCGCGATTGGCGACATAGGTTGTGCCATCGCCCGCCACGGCGATCGCCACCGGCTCATCCAGGTGATCCGTCAGCCAGGGCGTCACCCCGGCGTCGCTGACCTTCACCACCGCACCGGCGCTGATGGCGGCGACACTGCCGTCGGCGAGCACCGCCAGCCGCCCGGGCGCGGGCCCGCTGAGCGTCTTGAGCAGTGAACCGTCTTTCGTGCTGTACACGCCGATGAGGTTGCGGGCCGCGAACGCGACAAACACCTGACCCTGGCGGTACGCCAGCCCGGTGACATGGTTGGTTTTCTCGTCCCCGCCCGGCGGCGCGCTGAGGTTGGCGACCCCATTGGAAAACCGCGCGATGCGGGCGTCCTTCACGTCCAGCAGGCGCACTTCCTCGCCCGTATGGAAACCATGGTCGCCGGCGACGAAGATGAACTTGCCGTCGGTCGCCAGGTGGGTCGCCCCGTGCATCGTGCCCCAGTGCTTCTTGCCGGCCAGGTCGGTGCGGATCAGACCCCAGCCATACTCGGCGGCATCCCACGCCAGCAGCATGCCCTCGGGCAGAGCGCAGACGGTCTGCGGCGTACCGTGGTCGGCGCCCCAGCCGCCCTTGTTGTCATCCGTCGGGTACGCCGGCTGGCCGCTGTTGTGCACCGACATGCGGTACTCGGCTTTGATCGGCTGATGGTAAATGCCTTTCCAGCGGTACTCCCCGGCAGGCAGCAGTTTGCCCTGACTGTCCAGGCCGTCCCAGCGTTCGGTGTTGCGCCCGCCCATGCGATGCTGCTGAGCGACGAGGATGCGGACGCTGCGGTTCTCCTGGTCAAAAAGCTGAATCGTGCATTCGCTGTCCTCGGGCAGGTCGTAGGTGAACGCCAGGGGCAGGGGCATCTCGGGCGGCACGCCGGCGGTGACCAGTTCGCGCGGCACATTTCCGCTGGGTGAAAAAATGATCTTGCCCCAGCAGGCCGTGGACTGGAAGGTGAAGCCCGGTCCGCTCATCACGTCATACGCCCACGCCGCCCCGCCCGCCGTCTTGAGCCCGTCGGGCCGGGACCAGCAGAACTGCACCGTGCCGGCGACCACATCGTGGCCCTGCATCGGCCGCTTGGCGCCCAGGGTGCTCCAGGGGATGCGGTACTCAAAGCTGTAGCCCGTGCCGTCGGGGCGCTGCAGATACTTGCCGGCGAACTGGTCATGGGGCACCAGCCCGCCCGGTTGCCACTGCGGGCGCGGGTTGCGGTAGCTCATGCCCACGTACATCTGCAGGTTCGCCTCCTGCTTGTCGGTGTAGTGCCACAGCGTCAGATGCACGATGTCGTCGCGGGTGTCGACCTGCGGATCCTTGCCCCGGTAGCGAAAGGCGTCTTCCTTGATGGGATATCCCACCGTCGGGTCGATGGTCAGCCGGAACTGACAGGAGTCGGCGTCCCAGGCTTTGTCCGGATTGGACAGCGGATCCTGCCGGTTCATCATGGGCGATGGATCGTTGACGTCGGCGCCGAGATAGAGCGCGTCGTCGTCGTACATGAGGGCGAACTTGGCGCTCTGGGTGCTGCGGGTGGCTTCGACAACGAACATTTCGATCTGCGCCGACAGATCCCATTCGTCCAGTCGTCCGTCGATGTTGACCCGGGTTCCTGTCGGCACCGGCACGGCATAGAGCTGCTTGTGCCGACCCCGGCCGTTGTCGCTGACCACCCCTGCCGGCAACAGGCAGGCGCAGAGCAACAGCAGAATCAGTGAATTGAGCAGGGAAATTGCGCGCATGGGGGCCTCGGCGAAAAAGATGGAAAATCAGCGGACTGCGAGCGTGCCCCAGCGGTCAGGCTGGAAGCGGACTTCGGTGGGCAGGTCGTTGACCACCTGGGTGTCGGCGTTGAAGAGCATGGCGCGGCGCACGGTCAGCGCCCCGGCGGGATCGGAGAACAGCACGCCCGCGTCACCAGACAGCGTCTGGCCCGGTTTGAGGTTCAGGCCCAGCGTGCGTTGCGGCAGCGCCAGGGTGAGGGTGTAACCCTGGTCCTGGCGTTGCCAGCCGACCTGGGCGTCCGACAGCACGACCACGCGCTGGAAGGTTTCGCTGCCGGTGGGCGAGGCGAAGGTGCGCGGCGCCGGCGCGACGCCGGCGGGCGCGGCCGGTTGGTACAGCACCACCACCGGCTGGTCGCGGTCGAGCGTGACCAGCAGGCGCAGCGCGGGCTGGGCGTCAAGGTACAGATTGACCGAGTCACCGGTCTTGAACAGCAGCGCCGTATCGCCGCCCTGATTGCGCAGCGGCGAATCGTCCTGCACCGCGAAGGCGGCATAAAGCTGCGTGTCGTCATAGCCCAGCAGGATGCGGGCGCTGCGTCCACCGCCGGCGTCCAGTGAACGCGCCTGATCCATCGGCCAGCCGGTCAGGTCGCCATCGAGGCGCGGACTGGTCAGCCGCACCACCGGCAGCTTCGCCGACGCTGCTTCCTGGTTGCCGCGCCCACCCAGCGCGCTGGTCGCCAGCGCCACCTCCGCCGCGCTGAGCGTGAACGAAACCTCCGCCGTGCGGATGGCGTCCAGGCCCTGCACCCGCCAGATGCGGGCGTCGGTGTCCCCCGCCATCAGGTAGAACTGTTGGTCGTCCCGGTTGCGGAAGAAGAAGCCCGAGAAGTTTTCCGGCCAGACGGTCATCTCGTCGGCGCGCGGGCCATAACGATTGTCCTTGCCGATCGCCGCGATCCACTGCCCGTCCTGGGAGAGCAGGTTGAACTGCCCGAAGTAGCCGTTGACGCCCACGATTTCCAGGCCGCTGTCCAGTTGGGCGCTGCCGATGAACTTCATCGCTCCGATCACATCGCCGGGCGTGAACAGCGGCGCCACCAACCCGAAGCCCGTCCAGGTGCGGCGGTACGCCCATTGCCGGTTGCCCGCCAGGGTGTAACGGGAAATCGCCCCGCCCGCTCCGCCGCGCCCCGCATCGCTGCCCTGCCCCTCGATGAGATACACGCTCTGTCCGTCATGACTGGGCATCACCGATGAAACCATGGTGCCCTGAGCTTTGAACAAGGGTTGCCACTGCGTCGGCGCGGGATACACCGGCACGCGGTCGTCGATCCAGCGTTCCACCGGCACCCGGTAGACCTGACACTGGTTGTACATGGTCACGGTCCAGATCGAGAGCGCCTCATCGACCCAGTCGCCCCAGTACAGGCTCGGCACGCCGCGTTCGGGCACGCCCACCTGCAGTTCCGCCAGTTGGACAAAGCGGTCGCCGTTGAGATCGCTCCACACCAGTTTTTCGCGGGTGCGGCCCTGGTCGGCGGACCAGATGCGCTCGATCGCAGCGCGCTCGCTCTGGGGAAACGCGCTGGGATCCAGACTGCCGATGGCTTTGCCCCAGGTGCCCCCCAGCACCGCCACCGGAACGCCCGCGAGCGACTGCTCATCCAGGCGGTAGAGGTTGGTGATGCCGCGCCCCGCGCTGCTGAAGAAGATGCCCTGGGGCAGATGGCGGAACGACAGATGCCGCCCCTGGCCATCGGGCATGAACTGCGGGCCCGACCGGTCGCGGCGAATCAACGTCGCCAGCGTCTGCCACTGGCCCGTCGCGTAGTCCACCTCGAACAGCGTCTGATGGGTGTTGACCCAGCGCGGGCGCTGCGGATCGGCGGCGGACATCACCGCGTAATCGCCCGGGCCCAGCAGGTCCGCCAGCAGTCGGCCATCGGTGCTGGACCAGACGCTGACGCGGCGCGGCGCGTGGTCCGTCTCCGTCACCCACAGACGCCGCTGAGCGTCGAGGGTGAGGCTGGTGGGGTTGTACATGCCCGCCGGGTCATAGCGGCCCAGGCCCGGCCGACCGCCGGCTTTGCCGATGGTGCGCAGCAATTTCCCCGCCGCGTCGAACACCTTGACCTGATTGGCGCTGCCGCCGTCGCTGACATAGAGCAGGCCCGCCGGATCGCGCACGACATCACGCGGGTCCAGCAGGTTCTGCACCACTGCCCGGGTCTGACCGGTGGCGAGGTCCAGTTGCAGCACCTGAGCGCCGCTGATGACCAGCAGGCTGGCGCCGGCGCCCGCGGTCATGCCGCGCGGGTGGGCAAGCGGCCATTCCGCGGCTTTTTCCCCGGTTTTCCAGTTGACCGCGACGACTTTGTTGTCACGGGTCAGGCTGGCGTAAAGCATCTCGTCGCGCACCACCAGGTCGCCCAGGTTGAGCTGGCCTTCCGACTCCTGCGGGGTGCCGGGGAACTGCTCGGGCTTCCAGGCGCTCAGTTCCAGCACGCGCTGGTCGAAGGGAAAGTTGACCGGTCGGCCGGTGGCGGCGTCCCACAGCACGACACCCGCCAGTTGCGTCTGACCGCGTTTGTACGGGCTGCCGTCCTGACCGGCGAAGACGTAAACGCCGTTGCTCGCCAAGGCGCAGGTCACGATGCCCAGGTCCAGCACGTTGTGCTGACCCCACAACTTGCGGGCGTGCTGGGCGGGGCCGGGGTCCGGGGCGGGCAGCTGCGGATCAACCGCGATGACCGCGTTGCCCGCTTCGGAGAACTGCCAGCCGAGGTAAACCCGCTCTCCATCGCTGGCGGCAGCGCACGGCGCGCCGTGGTCGCCGCCCCACGCGCCGGTGCCGTCGCCGTTCTTCCACGGCGGAGTGCCGGCGTTGTGCAGACTGGTCACGTAGTCGTAGGTCACTCCGCGATGGGTCAGCACCTGCGCGGTGTAGGCGCCCGCGGGCAACGGAGCGCCCGCGTCGTCCAATCCATCCCACGCCAGCATCAATCGGTCGGCGTCCAGTTGCGGATCCACGACCACCGGCAGCGAGCGCACCAGATCCCCGGCGGCGTCGCGGATGCCCACGCTCACCTGCCGCGCCTGGGCGTCAGGCAAGGGCAAAGCCAGTTGCAATGGCGTTTGCGCCGCCGCCAGACGCCGCGCGCCGGCGCCCCGCGGCAGGTTCCCGGTGGGGGAGAACTCCGCCCGACCCCACACCGCGGCGCTCTGGTAGGGAAAGCCCACCGCGCTGAGCACTTCGTAGTAGTGCATCAGGTTCTTCGTGCCCGCGGCATTGCCCCAGAGCGGCTGGAGCGTCAGCGCCACGGCCGCGCCCGCCTGCGGGGGATGGCTCTGAGCGTTGAGCATTTCCCAGGACAAGCGCGCTTCCACCGTGTAGCCCTGCCCATCGGCGTGCCGGCGGAACACCACCGGCGCGGCCGCGCCACGCAACAGCGTGCGCCCGTGGTAGTCCATTCCGTAGCTCACCTGCAGCACCGCCTCCTGCCGGGGCGTGTAGTGCCACAGGGTCAGATGCACGATGCGATCGGAGGTGCGCAGCGCCCCGGGACCGCCGACGTAGTTGCCCCCGTCCAGCGGCAGCGCTTGCGTGGCATCGCTGCACAGCCGCAGTTGCAGGCAGTCGCCCGACCAGCCCAGGTCCGGTTCCACCAGCGGATCACGGGCGTTGACCAGCGGCGTGTCATCCACGACCTGGGCGCTCAGGTACAGCGCCTGCGCGTCGTACATCAGAGCGAAAGTCGCCGTGAAACGCGGCTCCAGCGCCGGGTCATAGCAAGTTTCAATTGCGCCCGAGAGATCCCAATCTCCCAGTTCACCATCGAGCGTCACCGCCCGGCCGGCAGGAACCGGCACCGCGGTGATGCGGTCATAGCGATGGGCGGGCAGGTTCGCCGGATCGCCGAACACATGCGGTGCGAGCAGACACAACAGCAACAGACATACGACCGACGAGAGCGATTGGAGGTTCATGGATGGCCTTGGCCCCTGGCGCGGGGGTATGAGAACCCAGGCGTCGCGGCGGTTACTTAATCGAAGATGCTGATGCGTCCGGCGCGGGTGCCCATGCCGATGATCCAGGGATACCGGGGGCTGTCGCTGGAATTGAGCGCCACGTTGTTGCTGCCGGTGGTGACCATGTAGATCGAGTTGCTGGGCACGCTGGTTTCATAGGTGATCGCGCCGCCGCGGATGAAAGAGCGTGTCGCATCGGGATCGGTGCTGTCAGTCCATTCGAACCACTGCCCGGAACCATCGAGATTGGCGACATTGCCGCCCTGGGGGGCATAGTTGGGGTCATAGGTAGTGAAATTGGTGGCCGCTGTGCCATGATTGGTTTCCACCGGGCCGCCGTTGTTGCTCAGGCTGAAGAGATTGACCCGGTCGGCCCACAGGGCGGGCACGGGATCGCGCAGGGGTGTGTTGCTGGAGCGCAAACGCCGGGCGGCGTTGAGCACCTTGTCGATGCGCAGCCAGAGGTTCTCGGCGCTCCCGCCGTACATGGCGTAGGGGTTGCGGGAGAAATTGGTGACATAGGTGGCGTGGGCAACGCCGTAAGGAGAAGGGCGGTTGGGACACTGCGCCACCGGGGACAGGTTGAAGCGCATGCGGTTGGAAGACACGCCTTCGCCGACGATCGCCGCCGAGTCGCTGGTCAGGTACCGACCGTAGATGGTCTGCTGATCCAGCCCGGCATTGAAGTCCCCGTGGACGGTGCCGCTGTGCCGTCGGCCGCGCGGCATGTAGTCCTGACTGTCGGTGACGTACGCCAGCGTCGAAAGCGTCAGCCCCCGCACATTGCTCAGGCATTGCAGCCGCTGGGCCTGCTCCCGGGCTTTGCTCAGCGCCGGCAGCAGAATGGAGATCAGCAGCGAAATGATGCTGATCACCACCAGCAGTTCAATGAGCGTGAAGCCTTTGCGAGCGGCGGGATGGTCGAGAGCGATCATGCGAAACTCCCATGCAGGAGGACAAGGTGACGATGGCGCATCAGGCGCCCACGGCCTGGAGCTGACGCCAGGCTTCGGCGCCGACGCCGGTGATTTCACGTTGACGAATCTCAGGCTCCTCAATCATGCTCACCCGGGTCAATGCCGGCGCCGATTCGCCGCGCCGCAGCGCTTGAATGACCTGCACGCAGGCGGCAAACAGATCGCGGGCGTCCAGCCCCACCCGCCACATCGGCATCACCTGCGGGGGAGCGCTGGGCAGATTGCAGTGGGCGACCAGCTTCACTTTCAGACCATCAGCCAGACCGACGGCCACCAAGCCCCGCTGGGCGTCGGCAACCAGGTTGTCATCGTGCACCAGCAACGCGTCGGGACGCTGACGCGCCGGCAGGGCGGGATCAAACACCGCCTGCACCACATGACTGGTCCAGGTCGGCAGGTGCGGATGAACCGACTGCAGCCACGATCGCCGCAACTCGAGCTGATGCTCCTCCGCCAGCGCCGCCAGCCGTTCGTAACTGCCCTCCGCCCCGCCCAGCCCGTGGTCCGTCGCCGCCAGCAGCACCGCCACCCGCCGGCAGCCTGCCTCCCGCACATGCGCCAGCGCCGGCTTGAACCAGTCCCGGGCGTTGTGCCCCACCGCGTGCACCCCGGCGATCCCCGCCGCCGACATCAACGCCACCCGCGGCACACCCGGATGATCCAGCACCGGCGTGCCTTTGAGGTTGTGCGGACTGTGGGCAAAAATCAACCCCGCCAACTGGTCGGTCTGAACTTCATGCACCAGCTTGTCGAAGTCCTCGGTCTGGTGGGAGCCGGCTTCGATGTCGTAGCGGATGGGAAACTCGATATCCAGTTCGCCCTGCAACTGCTGCGCCGCCCGCTCCAACGCCGACCAGTACCGCGACCAGGGCCGATGCGAAACCGGGCGATGCGGGAAAATCAGGGCGAAACGCGTGCGATTGGGCGGCCGATCCGCCACGAACAATCCCTGCTGCCGGGAATTGCGGATGAAGCCCTCATCCGTCAGTTGCGCCAACGCGCGATGGGCGGTCACATAACTGACCCCGTAATCCCGCGCCAGCTCCCGCAGCGGGGGCAGCCGCATCTCCGGCTGCCGTCGACCGTCGGCGATCTCCGCCCGCAGCCGCTCCAGCAGATCGGTGCGCTGAACCCGCGATGCACGCTGTGAACGAGAAGATGATTTCATTTAACCCTCATACGATATGCACAGCAATAAATTAAGTATATCACTCGGTCGTGGCCCCGCAAGCTGTTTTTCTGTGCCTGAGCGCAGGGGGCTGGTCGCGTCCCGTCACTGCGGTGCGGACGTCAGGCCTGCAGCGGTCATCGCCGCCGCCGACCCGTCGCCGCGTGTCGACCGCAGCAGATTCAGCAATCCGTCCCGTGGGGCGTGCTGTGCACCCCCTGGCGCACGGCATCCCCAGGCTGCCAGGGGGATTGCCTGCCTGATCTGTTGACGCGATGATGATGACCAGTGGTGACGGGAGCGAACGCGCATGGTGATTGTTAACCGGGATCGCGGAGACCCGATCTGGCAGCGGGTGGCGCCGCGTCCAACTCATTCTGCGGGGGGAACGGGTTTGCCGCGGCTGACGACATGTGCCGCCAGCCGGTTCCGCAAGCGGATCTGCCGCGTGGCGGAGCAGGCATCCGCCGATGGAAAGCTGCTGGGGATCTGCGCTCGACGACTGCTTCCAGGAGCGCAACGCCAGATGCCGGCAATTGTCCGCTGCTGCGTCATCGTGATGCTGTGCTGGCCGCTGGTGAACTTCGCCTGGGGCCAGGTGGAAACAGCGCCTGATGCGGCCGGTCCAATTGAGTCGGCGCCACCTGTCCTGGCGCCCCTGGCGCCGTTGCTCGGGGATTTTGTGCATGAAGGTGTCCGCACCGCCGACGGGCGGACCGATATTGTGCGTCTGCTCGAGGCACTCAAACGGATCGGCGCCCGCGATTATCTGCACTTGGTCTGGACTGAAGCGAAGTACCCGCACGCTTGGGATGACTTCGCCCTGCTGGCGCGGGAATTTGATCAGGCGAAGCTCGGGTTGTGGCTTTACCTGACGCCGCCCTCAGCGCAAGGCGGCCCGGAGCCGTTCGGGGTGGACTATGTCCGCTGGGCCGTGCAGTGCGCCAGGATCGCCCGGGAATTTCCCGCCGTGAAGGGACTCTGCATCGATGACTTCAACGGCGCCGTCAAGACCCTGACGCCCAGCTATTGCCGGCGGATGATGACCGCCGCGCGACAACTCGCCCCCGACCTGCGGTTGCTGGCGGTGTGCTACTTTGGCTACGAGCATACGATTGCCCGGCATGTCGAACTGGGGGCGATCGACGGGGTGATCTTCCCGTACTTCTATCCGCACCTGAACCATTCGGATACGACCCAGCTCCGGCCCCAAATCGAGCACTACCGCGCTTGGCTCGATGCCCGCACCGGCAGGGGCCGGGTTCCCGGGCGCATGCCGCTGGTGGTGATGGTATACGCGCAGCGGCATTCGGAATCGACCGACGCACCGACGCCGGAGTATGTCAAGACCGCGGTGCAGATCGGGTTGCGCGCCACCGACGACGGGTTGGCGGACGGGGTGGTGACCTATTGCCTGCCCAAGGATGATCAGCGCTACCTGCGCAGCCTTGCCGAGGTGTTCACCCGATGGCGAACGCCTCAATGAGGCCGAAGGCAGTCGCTCGCGCGCCGCGAACACGATCGGTCGAAACGGGGAAGCAGCGGGACAGGTCTATGAAACGCTGACCCGCGCTGACGACCTGCCACCACAACGCGGCGGGCAATCTGGACTACCTGGTCACGGACTCCCTCTCGGGCACGGCCATCACGACCGATTATGTGTGCGACAGCTTAACTCGCCTTAACCTGCTGACGCACTTCGTGGACGCTGACGGGGACGGCTCCTGCGCTGCGCTCACGCCTGCGGGCGCAGCCGGGGCGACGTCGAGTCCCACCGAAGCGTCAACTGCGCTGTGCCTCGTACGCTTCGCAGCACTTGAAGGGGAGAGTGGCGCAACGCTCACGTGATTTCAGTCATACTGCAACTGCCGGCGCACCTTCGCCCACCACTCGTACGGCCGCATGCCATCATCGTGGGCGTAGCACAGAAGTTCTTCGATGGTCAGCAGCCCGATATCGAGTAATTGGTCCTCGGTGTAGGGAGCCGAACGTCCTCCGGTGGGCATCTCGACCATCACCGGGGTTGCCCCACTGACGTGATAAACGGCGGTCATCTGTTCGATGAATGGCTTTCCCAGTCCGGGCAGACCGGCGCAACTCAATCGACCGACGGCGAAACCTTCGCGCAGCAGGCGCGAGCGCACCGCCCCGCCCATGCGCGACACCTCGTGCTGCACACCCTCGGGCAGGTAGTACTCTGGCGGGCCGATCATCGAGCCGTGGTTGCCATGCCAGATGACCACCCCATCGGGCCGTTCAACCAGGTAGCAGCGCATCCAGGCCTGCGTCTCCGGTTGGCGGTGGAGGCTGGTGAAATCGTATTGCAGATTAACGCCGGCGTCGTTGTAGTAAGCACCCAGATAAAGAGTTTGGTCGAGTGGGATAGGAAACAGCGACTTGACATCCGGATAGCGATAGCGTTCCCCACTGCATTTGAGGCCGTGGGTGCAGGTGTTGTCCAACTCGTCGGGTGCATTGCACATGGTGTGCAGCGGCCAGGCGGCGGCGGCGTCGATGTTCAGCCAGGGAATAATGACGATGCGTGATCGGCGCGCGAGCGAGGCGATCCGCGGCCAGGGTTTGCCGCGCAGGTCGACGCCGTGTTCAATGATCTGGCAAAGGTTCAGGGAAGCGACCGTCCCGGTGACCTCACCGCCATGAATGGCGCCCTGGAGCACGAGCACGGGTCGATGACGTCGGCTTGAGCTGTAGAATCCGGCGGGAAAGATGTCGGTGGCATCCGGTGGCGTCACTTTGGATGCCAAGGCGCTGGCAAGATTGTCGGTGGTGGTCTGCAGCGGCTCCTTTTCACCATAGATCAAGGCCGGAATATCGCGCCCGCCGGCGCTCTGGCCGATGACGACACGTTCTGCCTGTCGCAGGCTCGCCAGGAACTGGGCGCTGTTGGCTGGCACCGATGTCCAGAAAGGGGGGCACTGTTGGTAGGGTGAAAGGTCGCCGAATCGCTGCTCAATGATGGCACGATCGCGTTTAGCAAGGGTATTCATGGGGCGTTTGGCAGGTATGGTCAAATCTGGGGGACGAGTCCTGATCAGGCGGCCGGTGTGTTTTTCACCACCCGTGAACGTCACGCTGGAGAGGGTGTCTTGAAGCAATTCATGTGTATGAAGCCAACGCCGCCGATTCGGAGCCTGTAGAAACGCGAAGCGAACTGCTCAGTGCGCTTGCTGAAGCATACCGCGAAGTCATCGATCAGGCCCTGGTGCCGCCGCTTGGGCGGGCGACCTGAGCCCCGGCTGCTTCAAAGGAACACATGGGTCCGCGGCGTTTCGAAACCAGTTGCGTTGGGCCAGCTCGCCGCCATCTGCGGACGGGTCTTGACTGCCCGCGAAGTCGTCTTCATACTGGATAGACTGGTCGATTACTGCAGCGCTGATGTTTTCGGATCATGGGCGGCGACCTGGATGTCGCGGTTCGGATGCCTTCCTCAGGTTGCACGATGCAGTTGCTGCGGGTGCGCGGCTGGATCGGCCGAGGTGCGGTCATGGCGTCGCATCGCGTGAACACAGGGCGCAGGATCCCCATGGCAACGCCAGTCCCCAAAAGCAACCCGCCCCGGCTCCGGGATGTCGCCAAAGCCGCTTCCGTCAGCCGCACGACTGCCGCCAAAGTCCTGCTGGGCACCGGCGGCCACAACACCCGGGTCGCACAGGCCACCGCCAAGCGCATCCGTGAGGTGGCGCGGAAGCTCGACTTCCGCCCCAACCCCATCGCCCGACAACTCTCCGGCATCAGCAGCAGAACCCTGGGCCTCATCCAGCACCACGGCTTCAACCGGGTCATCGCCCACCGCATCTACTGCATTGAGAAGATCGCTAGCATCCACAGTTACCGCCTGATGACCGGGCACGCCCACGCCAATCCAGAGCGCGTCCGCGAGTACGGACGGGACTTCACTGCCCGCGGAGTGGACGGCCTGATTGCGATCGGGTTCACCCTGGCGGAAGCCCGCAACCTCTTGGAGGCCCGGATCGGCCACTGCCCCATCGTCTTCCACGGTCCGATCCCGGTGGAGCTTCCTGATGAGGAGCTCATCGGCAATGCGGTGCTTGACCGCGCGGACGGGATCCGCCAGGCGGTCAGGCATCTGGCGCAGTCGGGGAGGCGCAGGATCATGCTGGTCTGTCACGACTCCGGCGAGCCGCCGATGGCGGAAAAACTGCGTGGTTACCGTGCCGGCCTCGTCGATGCGGGACTGGCGTTCGAGGTGAATCTGGTGCCGCAGGCGCGAAGCTTTGAAGTTGCGTCGATGGTGGACATTCTGCCCACCGCCATCCTGTCGGCCAGACCTGACGCCATCATCATGCCCGGCGATGATCTGGCGGTGGAGTTCGTGCGGCGTGCGCCCGCCCTGGGCGTGCGCGTGCCGCAGGACATTGCGGTGGTCGGATTCGACAACAGCGACGCCGCTGCGGCACTGGATATTACTTCCATCGATCAGGAGAACGAGAAGGTGGCAGGCGTCGTCATGCAGCAGCTGCTTGACATGCTGGATCAGCGCGTACTGGCGCCCGAACAACGCAACGTTTGGATTACCCCGCGTCTGGTGCTGCGGGCCAGTGCCCCATGATCATTGCGGGTGTTGGCATCGTCAGCCGCTTGCAGCCAGTCGAGGCCGTGGTCGGTGAGCAGTTGCGGCAACGGCTCAATCCGTTGCGGGAACGTCCCAGGCAACCGATCGGACATGAACACCCGACTGCAATCGGCTTCGCTGATCATCGCGCCGATCCCCGGCGGGCGCAGGTCAGGACGCCATCGGCGCGCGGTGCTTCCAGGAGCTCAGACAAGAAGAGGCCATTGATGCGGGCCTCACTGGTGGAAGTACGCCCGAAGCGGTTCGTCCCGGTGGGATGCCGGCCGATGGACGGTACGGGTGAAGCACGGTAAAGCGCAGGACAACTCCTGCCCTCGGGATTATCCATGACCATGAAAACCAATCTGCCGCTGGAGCTGGGCGTTGCCGAGACCACGATCAATCCGCGGCTGGGGATGCAGATCGACGGCAACATCGGGGCGTACCGTCCGGCTGAGGTCATCCTCAACGACCTGACGGCGCGGGTGGCGGTGTTTCAACAGGGCCCGACGCGGTTCCTGCTGGTGGTGATGGATCTGCTGGCGGTCTGTCAGGAGTGGACCGAGGCGATCCGTGAATTCGCCGCGACGGAATTGGGCTTCGACCGCGACGCCGTGGCGGTGCACGTGACGCAGAATCATTCGTCGCCCTCGCTGGGCCAGATCATGCTGACCGACCGGTTTGAGGCGGCGAAGCAGCACCCCTGGATTCGCGGCTCGGACCCCGCCTACGGCGAACTGGTCCTGCAGCGCCTCCAGCCGGCGATGCGTCAGGCGGCGGCTTCCGTTCAGCCGGTGCGTCTGCTGTGCGCCACGACCTGTGACTCGCGCGTGGCGTTCAACCGGCGCATCGTCATGCGGGACGGCAGCGCGGAGATGGGGTTGGGTCCCAAACCGCAGAACGCGCTCTACCGCGAAGGCCCCAGCGATCCGGAGGTGGGCGTGGCCCTGTTCACGACGCCGGCGCTGGCGACGATCGCCGCGCTGCTGCATCACACCTGCCATCCGGTGCACTGGACGCCGCAGACCGCCATCCACAGCGACTGGCCCGGGGCGTGGGCCGCCGAGGCGCGGCGGCGGCTTCTGCCCGGCGCCACGCCGCTGGTCCTCAACGGCTGCTGCGGCAATGTCATCCATCGTGACGCCTTCAACCCCCATCGCGAGGATACCCCGCAGAGCATGGCCGCCATCCTCACCGAGGATGTCGAACGGGCTCTCCGGGAACCTCTCTTCCACAACGACCATCCCGTACTGGCGTGGAAGACCGTCCGCTTTGGCATCCCATTCCGCGCCTTCCCCGCCCAGGTGTTTCAGGACGCCCACGCACTGCTCAAGGAGCATCCCGAACCGCTGTGGACCAATGAGCGCAAGACCCGCTTCGAGTGGCGCTGGCACTTCGCTGCGTCACTGGTGGACCTTGAGCAGTACATGCGAACCCATGAGCAGTTCGAGTACGAAATCCAGGCCCTGCGCATCGGCGACCTGGCGCTCCTCATCTTGCCGGGCGAGCCGTTCGTCGAGGCCCAACTGGAGATCAAGCAGCGCAGCCCCGCCGCCCGCACGTTCATCGCCCACATGTCCAATCGCTACGTCGGGTATATCCCCACTCGCGATGCGATCCGGCGCGGCGGCTATGAAACCACGCCTTCCTCCGGCTCCAAATTGGCTCCCGAAGCGCTCGAAATCATCATCGCCAGGTCCGTCGCACTGCTCCAGGACCTCTACCCCGACGGTGCCGATCGCGGGCCGGGCGCTGATCGCCCCTGATGCTTCAGCCCGTCTTCCGCGGGGCGACCCTTCAGGAGCCCCACGCACCGCCCTGACGATCATCGCCGCCTTCCTTCGCCACCTTGGGCTGCCGACGCTAGTCACGCGGGGGCTGGCCCGGACGTCGGCGAAAGCGAGTGGTGAAAAGGTCAGGGTTGGCAAAGCCGCAAGACCGGGCGACTGCGTGGATCGGTCAGCAGTCGCCAGTCGCCAGCAGCAGCGCCTGCGCCCGAGCGATCCGAAGGCCTTCAACGAACTGCATTCGGTTCTCACCCCACCAGGCGGTGAACAGGTGGGCGAAGCGCCACGGTGAGCGTCGCGCGACAGGGGCAAGCCGGCCCATGGACCAGCCCGGTTCGTGGGCTGCAACTGCCGGGAACTGTCGGCGTGATGAATCCGCAGGGCAGGAACTGAACGGGGTCAGAAACAGGGCGGGTTAGGCTGATTTCACTATTGACGCCCCGGGAAGTCACCTCTATACTGCCATCGTCTTCTCGTGTCTGTTCCCGCCTTCTTTTGGGTGTCACCGACTGGCCTCAGGAGAGCACGACATGCATCGTCCGCAACACGTTGTCAGGGAACGTCGGGCATTTACCCTGATCGAGTTACTGGTCGTCATTTCGATCATTGCAGTGCTCATCGCGATCCTGCTGCCTGCTTTGGGAAAGGCCAGGGATCGCGCGAACGCGGCGAGTTGCCTGGCGACAGAGCGGCAGCTCATGGTCGCGATGCAGGCCTATGTGAACGACTACGAGCGGTTCCCGCACAACCGCTATTCCAGTTCCGGCAACAGCAACAGCGCCGGGGACAAGCTGGTCAAGGGCCAGTATGCCATCAAGCTGGAGTGCCCTGATTTCCGCAAACGGTTTGCCGGCGTGACCCTCACGACGGGCTTCAACGCCACCCACTTTGGGTACCGGAATCAGATAGTCGGCGAGACTTCCGCGGCGACCGGCGAGCCATGGACCGTCGGCGCCTGGAAGCCCGACAAACTGCCCAAGCCTTCTTCGACCTCGCTGGGAGGCGATGCGTGGGTTTCCATCAGCTGGGGCATCCACAACGTCGACGGTGGGCAGTTCATTGATAAGTTCTACAACGGTTCGGGTTACGGCGCTGTTTGCCTGGATTGGACAAACGATCGTGACTACCCCGCACGGTGGGTTCGCGACAGTCACCTCGGCAGCCCCAACATCTTCTTCGCCGATGGTCACGCAGCTCCCCACAAGGTGCCCTTCACCGGCTTCGGGCCGTAAGGGGTCAGCTGGCTGTTTCCCCAGCGTACACCTCCCGACCGAGCGGGCGACGCACGAACACGGAGCAGCATTTCAGCGGCGGAGGATGGGCAGGGGGGTAACGCGCCGGCGCTGCGCGGAGACCTCGTCGGCGTATGGAGCCCCAATCACGTCACCGGTTCGGTGGCGCGTACGACTCGGATGACCCACAACCCGGACATTTTTTCACTGGCAACAAGAAGGGCCTCGCCTGATGAGTTTTGCATCCCATGTCCTGACCTTCAGCATCACCTCATTCTTGCTTGTCGCCAGCCTCGCAGCTGATCAGGACGGATACTTGCCGGGGGGGCCTTTGGCGGGTCTCAAGCTGCCGTTGTTTCCCGGGCAGCACGGCGAGGCCCCTGGCTACCCCGGCTGCATTCCCGAACTGATGGGAACTGAGGAGAAGACCACGGCCCGCGCCTTCGCTCCGCAGGACCAATCTCCGCAAGTCGAACTCTATCCCGGCTCACAGGAGCATTGGCGGTCGTACTGGTTCAAGTATGTTCCCGCCCGCAGCTTTTTCGACCGTCAGAGTCAGGTGCGCAACTTTGTTGCTCCGGGTCTCCCGGGCGCCAAGCCGGCGCAGATCGAAAGCTATGCCGCGCCGGTGTACTGGGTGCCCCGGCAATCGGAAATCCGTGACAGTGGCAAGAAGCGCGCCCCCGTCTCCGTCGTGCGAATGGCGGTGGGTGATCCAGTTCTGACGCTGGATCTGGGGCCTCTGGACGTCGGGCTGTATGCGTTGCGTGTCATCGCGGCGGTGCCGACCACGGAGTTGCGCCCCTTTCGCAAGCCGGTGTACATGCGCTGCGCGATCAACGATGGTCCCTCCGGCGCCGTGACGGAGTACAAGCTGCGCCTGGGCTATTGCGATGAATTCTACGGCGTGGCTGCCTTTTACTTTCATGTGGACCAGGCGCGCCAATTCAAAGCTGAACTGGCGGTCGACAACGCCAGCGAAGTGGACCTGCTGGTGCATAACATCAGCCTCGATGACTGCCTGGTCGGCACCGTGCGGCGGGCGGTGAAACAACGCGGCGCGGGAATGCCCGCCGTGGTGAAGCCGGCCACTTTGGATGCCTCGACGCGTCGCGCCCGTGATGAAGCCATCTGGAATTTCCTTCCCCCGCCGAATCACCAGGGCAGCGGCCAGCGCTTCAAGCAGGCCGCCTATTATGCGATCATGCCTGCGGAGGTGGATCTGGGCGTCGCGGGCAAGTCACGTAAAGATCTGCATGCCGAGATCGGCGTCTGGGATTCGCCTGACCTGATCGCCAACGGTCGGTTCACCAGCGATGCTACGCAATGGCCGTTGTTCCTTCGGCGTCTGACCCCGCCTGGCCAGCAGGCGGATGCCGCCTACGTTTCCGGCTCTTCCGGCAGCTACAGCCTCGCGGACATGAAGGCTTATCGCCCATTGCCAGACCCCTTTCCGTATCAGGACAACGGCACGGGGTTGTACTTTGCCGATGCCCGCAGTCCCGACCGGGGCCACTTCCTCGCCGAGCAGGGCATGGAGGTGACCAAGCGCTTTGCCGCGTACCCCGCGTTGATCCAGAAGGGCGCGGAATTGTGGCAATCCAATGGCGATTCCGATATTGCCCATGATGCCGCCGTCGCCTTGGCGCGCTATGCCTATGTCTTTCCGACGGTGGAAACCGGCAGTTGGCTGTGCAACCTGGTGCGCGACCCGGGCGCGTACGGGCGCAATCTGCACGATCGCCGCCGCGAGACTGAAGCCATGTTCATGGCGCACTATGCCGACTATCTCAAGCCCGCGATCCACTACGACATGCTGTATGACTACATCCGGGGCAACGAGGAACTGGCGCGGTCGATCGGTCGGTTCGTGCCCTGGGTCAAGACCAGCAGCGATGTGATCATGTTGATCGACACCTATCTGGTGCAGATTAACGCCAAGCGCATCATGCGTTACCACTACTACACCGAGCCGATGGGCGTGGCGACGCTGGCGTGGGTGTTGGGTTCGGCGGAAGTGACCGCGCCATGGTGGGACTGGCTGTTCAGCCGAACGTTCATCTATCCGCTGCCGCCGGCGGGCATCCAGGATCTGATGATCCTGGGCCATGATCGCAGCGGCGCCCAGTTCATCGGCTCCACGTTCTATGCTCAGCAGGAAGGAGCCCAGCGTGTCGCCAGTGCCCTGGAATGGGTGCGGGCCCACAAGATTCTGCCGGACAAATACGACCTGAGCAATGCCGCCCTGTACCCCAAGCCCTTGGCGCATTGCTACTGGCAACTGGACATTACGGTAGCCGGCCTGGATTTCCCACGCATCGGCGACGTCTGCGGTCCTGACAAGGCGCCCGGCATGACCATGGGGATGTTGCCCTGGGCGGCGGTCAATGGCTGGAATTGGACGGGAGATCGGCAGTTCGCCTGGTGCCTCAAGCACGCGAACGACAAGGATATTCGCAAGTACTACAGCGACGCACAGTGGTCGGAAATCGAGGCCGCGGCCGCCGACCTCAAGCGGGCTCCGTGGCTGGACCTCAAATCGAGGCAGGTTTACAACTGGATGGGCGTGCTCGAAGCCGGCACCGAGCATGACGACCCGCTGCTGCGCCGAGCCGCTTATCTGCGCACCGGCCTGGGCATCGGGCACGATCACGACGATGCCCTCGATCTGCAGTACTACATGCTCGGCGTGCCCATGACCATCGACGGCGGACAACGGCCCGGCTACACCGTGCCCGGCGATGGCCTGGCGCGGGTGCATAACCTTGTCGAAGTTGACGCCGGCAACCACCGCGCCCAAGCCTGGGTCAGCACGCTCAGCGATGGCGTCGGCGCCGCGTATTTGCGCGCCACGGCCGTCCTGCCCGCGGAGAATGTTCGCCTCTACCAGCGCTCCATCGCCTTGATAGACGCCGACACGCAACCGCAGACCTCATATGTATTCGATGTGTTTCGCGTTGCCGGGGGCAAGTCGCACGTGTACTGCTTTCATGGACCGATCAGCGATGAAGTCCTCACCAATGCCTCGCTGCAGCCCGTGCCGCAGATCGGGCAGTCTGAGCCAACGGCGGATCAACTCTTTCTCAAGCCGTTCGCTGATGCCCAACCGCATCAAGGCGCGACCGTCAAGACCCGGATGATCAGTTCGCGCCGCGCGGGCAATGCGCCTCCCGTGCTGGAAACGACGTGGCGCTATAGCCGCGATGGCGGGCCCGGCAGCGAGCAGATGATGCTCAACACCCGCCAACTGGGCAATCAGTTCAACGAGCAGGCTCCGCGTCGGTATACGAAGCTGCATCTCATGGATACCCAGCAGATGCGGGTGTTCCACGCCGACGCGCTCTGTTTTCAATTGAACTACCGCTATGTGCAGCAGATGGTGCGACGGGAAAGCGATGGCGCGGATCTGGAGTCCGCATTTACCGCGCTGCACGAGCCTTACATCGGAACCCCCTTCATCGCGTCTCGTCGCATGTTGACGATCGTGGACAACGAAGACGATGCCCGACGCGCGGTCGCTCTGGAGGTGAAGCACAAATCCGGTCGCGTGGACCTGCTCGTTTCCGATGGTCGGCCCGAAAAATCGCGCGCGATCACCAGTGAATCCATGGGACGCGTTGCGGTTGCCGGCGAACATGCCTTCGTGGCCCAGGACGCCCAGGGGATACGCATCCTGAGCCTGACCGGCGGCACGCTCCTGAAGGTTGGTCAGTTCGAGATCCACGCCAGCACCCGCGAATATACGGGCACCATCACCGCAGTTGATTACCTCACCCGCCAGTTGAAACTTGACGCCCCGTTGCCTGGAGCCGCTGCCGGTTCTATTGTCGAAATCGGGAACGCGGATCGCACCACCAGCTACACCCTCGCAGCGGCTGTGCCTTCCGGCAAAAATGCAACGCTCACTTTGATGGAAGGAGCGGACTACTACCGCTCGGAGATTACCCAGGTCGATGAGCAGACCGGGTTCGTCCAAGGTACGATCAAGCACGCGCTCGGGCGGCGTCCGGGTCTGGACAAGGGCTTCACGGCCTCCAATGACGCGCGAACCCGCTTCTGGCGCGCGGAGATGGCCAGCAGTCGGAATTTTGTGCTCACCGGCGCGCCGGTCAAAGCCTCTGATTTCGCTCCTGAGAATGTGATTCGGCTCTGGGAATACGGCGCCGGCGACGCGATCCGCCAGAGCACCTTCGTACATCTTCGCCGCTTGGGAAACGACCAGCACGCCTCGGCTGCGGCACGATGGGAACTGACCTGCAACGTGGAAGCGACCGTCATCATCCCCGGCGCGGCGGCACGGAAAGTCACGGCGGCAGAACTGGATCGGGCCAACGGCCCAATCAGGATTCAGATCCCATGATCGGCGACAGTCCCGAAGGTTGTCAAGACGGCCAGAGCTGCCTGACGCCGGCAAGCGGAAGGAAAATCCCGGACACCGTGAGCCTCTCGGCCGCACACCAGATTGTGCTTGGCGCTCCGTTTGGCAATGACATGGTCTTGCAGCGCGACGCGCCGCTTCCGGTCTGGGGATGGACCACCGCAGGCACTGAGATCACGATTCAATTCAAAGGGCAAACCGCAGCGACGGTTGCCGCGGATAACGGTAAGTGGCAGGTCACGCTGGCGCCGCTGCCGGCTGATGGCGTGCCGGCGACGATGCTCATTGGCGCAGCCGGGCAGGTGGTTGAGCTGCATAACGTCATCGTGGGCGAGGTCTGGATCTGCTCCGGACAGTCCAATATGGCCATGGAGCTGGAGCACGTCCTGGACGCTTCGGCTCATATTGCGGCCGCCGCTCATCCCATGCTGCGCGTGCTGACCGTGCCGGTCAAGGCGGCCGGTCTGGCGCAGGAGGCCATCCATCCCTCCGTTCAATGGCAGGTCTGTTCGACGAAAACAGCCGGCCACATGAGCGCCGTGGCTTACTTCTTTGGTCGTGATCTGGTGCTCAATCTGAACGTGCCCGTGGGCTTGATCGTGGTTGCCACCGGTTCAACCCCGATTGAACTGTGGGTGCCGCGCGAGGGCTTGGCCCTGTCCCCCGAGCTCTCGGATTGGGCCGCTGAAGCCGCAGCCGTGGACGCCGAGTATCGAAGCGCGTTGAAAAACCACGCCGACTCAATGGTGCAATGGCAAACCGGCGGCGAGCTTGGTCCACCGCCGCCGCCCCCCGTACATCCGTACGCCGGTCCGTACGGCCAGAAACTTGGCGAGATATCCCGGAATCGCCGGCGCGGGCTCGGGGCCTTCTTCAATGGGTCGGTGGCGCCGCTGGCTCGCTACCCCCTGCGCGGCATGATCTGGTACCAGGGCGAAAGCAATCGCGGTGACAGCAGCGACTACTACTTCAACCTGCACCAGGCCCTGGTTCATGGTTGGCGCCAAGCATGGAGTCTGCCATCGAAGGTGACGCCCTGGGATGAGTTCCCGTTCTATTACGTGCAGATCAGCGCCCTGGAAAGCTGGCGGCCTGGATGGCAGATTCCCGAGATTTGGGACGGTCAGACCCGGGTCATGCGCTTGCCCAATACGGGAATGGCGGTCATCCATGACCTTTGTGAGGACATCAAGGAGATTCATCCACGCAACAAGGAAGGTGTAGGTCAGCGGCTGGCGCTTTGGGCCCTCGCCAAGACCTATGGTCAGGCGCAGTTGGCGCACGCCGGCCCGATGTATAAGGCTCATGCGGTGGTAAACGAGGGGGTCCGCATCTGGTTTGATTACGCCTTTGGCGGTTTGCATACCCGGGATGCAAAGCCTCCTGATTGGTTCACCCTCGCCAGTGCTGATGGCGAACATGTTCCCGCCCATGCGCAGATTGCCGGTGACTGTATTTGGGTCCCCAGGGACCAAGTGCCGATGCCAAGGGAAGTACGTTTTGCATGGGACGGGAAGGCCCAGCCGAATCTCATCAACGGCGCCGGCCTGCCCGCTTGTCCATTTCGCGTCAACCTGAAACCCTGACTCATGCAGCGAGTCTCCCATGCCCGCGCTCAAGCCCACCTCGCGACAACTCGAATACCAGGATTGGGAGTTTGGTCTCTTCCTGCATTTTGGCATCCGCACGTTTTATGAAGGACACCGCGACTGGGACGGCAAACAGATGGACCCCGCCGCCTTCGCGCCCAGCCAGCTCGATTGCCAGCAGTGGGCGGCGCTGGCGCGACAGGCCGGGGCGCGGTATATGGTGTTCACCGCCAAGCATCATGACGGTTTCGCCAACTGGCCCTCAAAATACACATCATTTTCGGTCGCGAACTCACCGTGGCGCGGCGGACAGGGCGATTTGGTTCGGGAGTTCACGGACGCCTGTCGAATGCATGATTTGAAAATCGGCCTCTACTACTCCCCGGCTGACTGGAGTTGCCCCGTCTATGACGACGAGCGTGCTTATGACGACTACTTCATCAATCAGGCCAGCGAGATTCTGACTGCATATGGGCAGATCGATATGCTCTGGTTCGACGGCTGTGGCTCCGAAAACCACGCTTACAATTGGCCGCGGATCATCCGCGAAGTTCGGCGGATGCAGCCGGATATCCTGGTCTTCAGCTTGGGCGATCCCGATTACCGCTGGGTCGGCAATGAGTCCGGCCTTGCCCCATCGCCCTGTTGGAATACGGTGGATCATCTGCATCTCTCTGAGCGAGCGGAGACGCCCGCCGCCATGATCCGCCCACGCTGGCTCCCGGCGGAATGTGATTGTGTGATCCGTGAGCGCAACTGGTTCTATCAGGAATCGGATGCCCACACGGTCAAAAGCGTCGAGGAATTGTTGGGCATCTATTACTACTCCGTGGGACGCGGGGCCAACCTGCTGCTGAACATTGGCCCAGATCGGCGCGGGCTGTTGCCGGTGCAGGACGCCGACAACCTGTTGGCCATGGGCCGGGAGATCCGGCGTCGGTTTGCGACGCCCATGGCGACGATGCGCCAGTTCAACCTGACGGACACGGAGTGGCGCTGCCGCTTCGACGACTACGTCTGTATTGACCATGTCGTCTTGCAGGAAGATTTGACGGAAGGGGAGTCGGTTCGCTCGTTCGTCATCGAGATTGAATGCTACAAAGGCAGTCAGCGCATTGCGGTCTATGAGGGGCGACAGATCGGCCACAAGGTGATTTGTCGGTTCCCGCTGGTGCGCACTCGAAAAGTCTTCATCCGCGTTACCGAATCGTCAGGCGTAGTCAGGATGCGGTCGATTGCCGTATTTCGCGCCGACGCGTGAGGCGCTCACCCCTGCGGCCCCAGGCCGGGTGTATGGTGAAAGGAATCCTGTCGTGGACGACACAGCATCAACCGCACGGCAACTCCAGTTCATGCGCCCCCGACAACTGGAGGCGGAACTGCGGCGGTTTCCGGTCGTCTACCTGCCGCTCGGTTTGATCGAGTGGCATGGCCTGCACCTGCCGCTGGGAACGGACGCACTCAAGGCCCACGGCTTTCTGGTCGAGTGTGCATCCCAGTTCGGCGGCGTGGTGTATCCGCCCATCTATTACCCCTACTGCCGCTATTGCGACGGCAGCGACGATCTGCACCCGCAGGAGGAGTTGTGGAAGGTGACCCTGCTCACAGCACTGTTCCGACAGATTCGCAAGCTGGGCGCGCGGGTTATTATCGTCGTGACCGGGCACAACGTGCCCCAGCATATCGCGTGGATCAACCGCGCCCTGACCCCCGTCGTTGCTGATGGACAGTTCACTGGCATTGGAATTCATGAGTACTCGTTGAGCTACGGCGAAGAATCCGCCAGCGATCATGCGGGCAAGTGGGAAACGTCCGACATGATGTATTTCCACCCAGACCTGGTGAAGCTCTCGGAATTGGGTGACGGTCCGCTGGCGCCCAAGATGCAGCCCCCCGACGGCATCAGCGGTTTGGATCCGCGGCTGCACGCCAGCGCGGAGGTCGGCCGACGCAACGTGGAACTGGCCATCGCGGCCATTGGAGCCAAAGCCAGAGAATTGCTGGAATCGCTCCCGCCACCGTACCGCGTCTTTTCACACCCGGGCCTGCATCCGCCGCACTGGTGGGCGATCTGAGTAAACCCTGCCCCGCTGACCTTGCGACACCGTTCCGCGCTCCCACTTTCCCGTTTGAGTTGGCATGAACACTTTCAACGGATCATTCGCCGGGCTGGTCTCCAGTGTTGGCCCAAGCTGTGGCAGAACCTGCGGAGCACGCGCCAAACCGAGTTGGCCCAAGAGTTCCCCGAGTATCTGGTTGTGCTGTGGCTTGGAAACAGCAGGCAAGTTGCCCGCGAGCACTATTTGCAGGTGACCGACGAGCATTTGAAGCAGGCGGCGGCGTTCGGCACAGCGGTGGAGAATCCGGTGCACGAACCGGTGCAGCAGATGCCGGTGGGCAAGCGCAGCCAAACGTCCCCCCAACGGCCAAGTGCCGTTTTTGCGGGGATTTCGCAGGGTTGCGTTTTGGTGCATCCCGGTGCTGAGCCGGGAGAAGGGGAAAAATGGGCCGTACAGGACTCGAACCTGTGACCTCATCCATGTCAAGGATGCGCGCTAGCCAACTGCGCCAACGGCCCGTCAACCACAGATGTGGCAGTATATCGCGGTCAGATTCGATCGCAAACCAACGGTGGTCTGCAGGCATGTCCACGCGGCAGGGCCAGCGCCTCTGGTCCTGCGGCAACAACGCCCGCGCGTGAGCAACGGGTTGCAGCACTGCCGCAGGTGAATGACGCCCGGAAAGCATCCCTCCCCGACGGTTTGTGGTGGCGCACCAGTCGTCACGGCGACCATGGGGTACATGCTACCGGGGGCTTCCGGGGGGGGGATGTTTTCGACCTTGACAGGGGTCGTGGGCTGTAGCCATGGGTGGAGCGCAGGGAAACCCGTGGTTGAGGATCGCGTTTGATTCCGATCCGTCCCGGAGGGACGGTGGAAGCTTCCTTCACCCTTGCCGGGGTGAGTGGTTTCCATCCCGCATTTTCCCACGAGTTTCGCTGCGCTCCACTCGTGGCTACTTGCCTGCGCCCTCATCAGGGGCGAAGAGCATGCACTGCAAACAGGTAGGCAACAGCAAGCCCTGACGCTCGGTGATCCTTCAGCATGGGTTGATCATCCATATGCGCTTGCCCCAGTCCACGCAGGGTGCAGGATGGACTCGGCTGGCCGGTAGACTCCGGTGGACCGAGCGGTATGCACCGACAGCACGGCAACCGGAGCACAAGGGGACACTTCTATTGAGTAGAACTGGGGACAGTTCTAATGAGTAGCAACACACGATGTGGCAGCGGGTGGCAGCCCGAGTATCCAGTTGCTAAACTTCTCTGCTTGCGTCGCTTGACCGGCGGCAGGATTCACCCGCTGAGCATGCTGGTTTTTACCAGCAGGAAGGTGGTTGGATCAGGTTGCCGGGAATGCGTTCGCGGCCCCTGACCGGGTAGCTCAGTTGGTAGAGCATCGGCCTTTTAAGCCGTTGGTCCTGGGTTCGAGTCCCAGCCCGGTCATTCGGTTAATGTTAGGTATCTCGCAAGATGCCGCACCCACCAGAAAACCCCCGCAATTCGCGGGGTTTTTTGTTTCCGGGGTTTGCTGCTGCGGCGCATTGCGGCCCGTCGCGTGCCGTTGCTGTGCCGGATTCTGTGCCGCGCTGCGGCTCGCCAAGGTGAAATGGTCGTCTGTCACCTGCAGGTAATGCTTCTGCGCCACCTTGGGGCTGTGGCCGATCCAATCGCACACGACATGCAGGGGGAAGCGTTCTGCCAGTTCCGTTTCCCGCGTCGCCCGCAGATTCTGGAACAGCTTGGGCCATGGTTTCAAACCCGCTTGGGCGATGATCCGATTCAGTTGCGTGCGCAGGTTGGCGTTGGCCTGCCGGTAACGAGTGATGACGTATTCGCTGCCCGGCTCGGCTTCATGAAATGCCGTCTCCAGATGGGGCAGCAGTTCGGGGAAAATCGGGATTACCCGGAAGGCTTTCCCGTCATGGTGTTCAGTCTTGGGGCTGTGGATGGTCATGCGTGCCTGTTCCCAATTGATATCGCCCCAGCGTAGCGCCAGATGCTCCGATGGGCAGCGCAACCCGCCGTAGCGGCTCAGGGCGAACAGCACACGCCACTGGTTGTCGGGGCAGGCGTCCAGCACCTTTTGCGCCATCGCCGGCGTCACGTGGAACGCCCGCGCAGGGTTCGCCCCCACGGTCGTCTTGATGCCGTCAAACGGATTACGGCGGATCAATTCAGCCCGCAGGGCAGCGCGGAAGTATTGGCGAGCGCGTCCACACATACGCCGCACCGTGTTTTCTCCCAAGCCTTTTTCCAGTAGCGCCAGGCGGAAGGCGTCCGCGTCGGCGGGGGTAACGGTTGCCATGTTGCGCCCAGGGCCGAAGTGTGCCCGCAGTTCGCGCCGGGCGCGATCCAGATTGATATGCGTACCGGGTTTCAGATCGGTGCGGCGCTGGATATATGCGTCGATGAACGGGCCAATCGCCGCGCCGGTTTGGTTTGCCCGCGCTTGCACCAGTCCCGCCCGGGCCAGCCTGTCATGCAGCATGGGCGGCAGCTCAGCCACCCATGCCGCTGTTTCCTGCAAGACTGGCTGACGGGATGTCAGCGCCGACAGCAGCGCCTCAATGTGCCGGCAAACCTGTTCCGCGTCGCGTTGGCTGCACTTGCCCAGCCGCACGGTTTTCCGTTTGCCGTCTGGCGCGACAAACAGCACCCGCCGACTTCCGTTTGCGTCCTTGCCAATCGTCGCCATTGCTCAACTCCCTTTGTCCTGCCGCGCACGCTTGGGCGCGGGGTTGATGGTAATGCTCAGTCCCAGATACGCCGCGAGTACTTCGGCGGTTTCGATGGATACACCGCGCTCCCCGCGCACCAGTCGGGACAGCACGCTTTCGGCGATGCCTGTTTCTTGGGCGATCCGGTAGCGCGTCTGTTCGCTGGCAGCCAGGGCGGCTCGTATTGCGTCAAGGATTTGTGACATGCCCGGTATCCTACCGTAAACCTTGCCAACAGGCAAGCATATTCTGTAGGTCAGCGAACGCTACCCCCAGGGCGTCTGGCTCAGACAACCCGCCGTCAATCATGCAGATTGCCAGCCGTTCGCGCCAGGCGTCCCGCAGGGCGGCAGCCCGGCGGGGATTAACCCGCCGGGTCTGCCGGATCATCTGCGCGACATGCTGCCGCAGGGCACGCCGGCGGAGGAACGCCAGTAGTTGCGGTTTGCACTGGCGCAGTTCCTCCAGTCGGGTAACCGACAGCACCGATTGCGGCCCCGCCAGGTCCAGGGCATGGGCATCATCGGCGGCTATTCGCACCCGCACGCCTGCCCGTTGCAGGTCGGCCAACAGGGTTGCCGGGGTCATAGCCGCACCTCCACCACGTCAGGACAAGAGGCGGGGGATTGATCGTCCGTACCGTCCGCATCGTCCGTAAACGGCGCTGGGGCGTCTGCAGCGGGGTTTGAGTGCGGACGGTTGATCGCAGGTTCGGACAGTTGGTCAGCCTCGACCGTCCGCAACAGATCGCCGTTGCCGGGGTCCACGGGGGGCACATCGGACGTTCGGACGGTCTGGACGATTGAATCCGCCGGTCTCCAAATGCTCAGTCGGCGGGTTCGGTTCTTGCTGTTGTCGCGCTCGTTTTCCACTTCGATGCCAATGGAGCGCAGGGCAGGAACAATCCGCTTGAGCTGCCCCGACATGCCGCGCGCCGATCGGGGCCATTGCTTGGGCGGGCGCGGCTTGCCATCGTCGTCTTTGGGTGTCAGTTCCGCCAGCAACTCCGCAGATGTTCCCGACCAGCGGCCACGTTGCTCGATCAGGTTGCGGATTGCCCCCGCCACCATATCGGCATCCACCACGTCATCGGCAATCTGTTGACGTTGGCTGATGAACAGGGGCAGTGCCCGACCGTTGGTCAGCTCGGGGCAAGCGCGATCCAACGCCCCCAGCACGTGGGCAAAGTCAGCCATCCGGGGCATGGTGTCCAGTTGCACGCCCGGCAGTTTCTCCAAGGTTCGCGCGATGGCTGACAGCAGTCCCGCCAGCAGGCGGGGACGGTCCGCTTCATAGGCTTGCATCAGCGCGGCATCGGTCTGCCGTGCCTTGTCCGCGATGCGTTCAAGGTCGATCAGCAGCAACCGGTCGCCCAAATCTCCACGCAGCGCGCCGGCGTCAATGCTGGTCAGCATGATGCAGCGCCGGAAGGTCAGCACCGCCAGCCCGTCATCGGTATACAACTTGCGTTTTACCCAGCCGTCGCCTGTGACCGCCTTGCACAGTGCATCTGACCACCAGTTACCGATGCTGGATACGTTGTCGAGCACCACCACCCACGAACCCGCAGCCGCGATAGCCCATTGATCCATGTCGCGTGGTTCGGAGCGCAGTGGGGCGGGGGACGGATCAATCAGCCCGACCAGCAGCCGCGCCGCCGTGGACTTGCCAGTGCCTTGCTCGCCGCCCAGCATCAGTACCGGGTGCGGTATCGCGGGGAACCACGCCGCCACCAGCCAGCCAACCAGCAGCGGCCAGGCGTCGTCGGACACGTTCAACAGGCTACGCAATCCCAGCAGCGCTGCCGGGTCGTCGAGTTCCGCAGGTTCCGGCAGGGCGGCAGTCAGGGCGGTTCGTCGAAACAGGATCGGCGCTTGCTCCACCAGCTCCCAGCGGGACGGATGAATCACCAACGCGCGCCCGCTGGTGTCGCCCAGGTCGAGCACCAGCGCCGCCGGCTCAACAGCGCAGGGCAGGTTCGCATCGGTCAATTGGGCTACGCGCAGCGCCACCGGCTCCGGCGCACAATCCAGCGCCATGCCTTCCAGGGTCGTCAGCGCGTCGGCCAGTGCCGTTGCCGTGGGCGTCTTGCCGATGGTTTCCCGGTATGCCTTGGCGAGCGCCGCCCGCAGCGCATCCCGACCACCGCGAAACAGCTTCGCCACCTTCGGCCCCTCGTGCGCCACCGCGAACGTGTCGCCCGTTTCCGTCACACCCAGGCGGAAACGTTCAAGCGCCAAGTCCACCAGTGCGTCGGCCTGTGAACGCTTGGCCGGCTTGATCGGCTTGGCGTTTTGCTCGAGCGCCGACCGCAGTTCAGCGCCGGCGGCGCGGCAGGCAGCCGGGTCCGACAGGTTCAACCCATCTGCCGACCGCGCCTGTAGCCAGGCGCGCACGTCCTTGGTATCCGCCGGCGGCAGGGTCCACCGTACCGGCGCATTCCATCGGCTCGCCAGTTGCGCCGCGATGGCTTTCGCGCCGTCTCGCCCCGGCCATGCGCCGCTGTCCTTGCCGTCGCGCTCGCCGACCACCAGCACGTCCCGACCGTCCAGCAGGTCCGACAAGTCGGCAGCGCCGGCGCGGTTGCTCGGTCGGCCCACTGCCGCCAATCCCAGGGCACAGCACGCGGCCACGTCGGATGCACCCTCCACGATCAGCACCGGGTCGGGCAGGTTGTGAAGGTCTACGGGCAGCACAATGCCCCGTTTCGCGCCGGCCGAGCCTGCGGGCGCTCCCTTGCGGCCATCCTCGGCGCGGAGACTGACGCCCACCACCCGGCCGTCGCCGCGATGCTCAGTGGTTGCCCAGGCAAAGGCGGGGTAGTTGTCCATCCAGCCCGCGCCGCTGGCGTGCATTGCCCGCAGGTCGGCATTCCCTGCCCAACCGGGGGTCAGTTTCGCCCATGCATCAGCGGGAACGCCTGTAGCCTTTGCTAGGGCTTCTAGGCGTTGGGGGGTTATCTGCACCCGCAGGCGTTCCACCGTTGCCGACCAGTCGGCGTTTGCGCTGGTGGGCGGTTTAGGCTGGGGACGATTGGTCCGATGGGGCGCGCGGTTGTCGTCATCGAATGCGAAGCGCGTACCGCCCTCGGCATCTGTGCTCATCTGGCGCATGCCGCTGGGCGTTGCGCCGCCGCGCATGCACCGCAGGATTTGCCCGTCGGGGGTCCAGGCGCACCAGTCAGATTTGCCGCAGGCGGGGCAGGGATTGGCCTTGGTTACTGGGGTCCAGTTAGTCATGCCGCACCCCCTTCCCGGACTACGCCAGCGTGCGTTTGTAGCTGGTCCAGCCACCGGCTCAGGGCCGCTACGGGATACAGCACGGTTCGCCCCCGCCGGATATGCGGAACGTCGCCGGCTTGTGTCCATGCCCATAACGTGCGTTCGCTGATGCCCAGGGCTTGAGCGGCCTCACGTGGCCGCAGGGCCAGCGGTCGGGGATCATGTTGATTGGTCATCACCGCACACCCCCTTTGCAGGCTGCGCGGCGCGCGTCGATGGCGTTCAGTTCGTGCCGTACAAGTGCGATCGCTTCACTGCGGTACAGCCGCAGCAATCCCGCTCTTGCACGTGGCTTGATGTGTTCGCGCGTCCTCAGTACGTAGTGCACTCGATGCAACGGCTCACCGAGTTCTGAGGCGATTCGCCCCGGGGTCCATAGCTTTGCTTCCGTCAACGACATTTCCGAACCTTTCGATATGCAGGGCTGCACCATGCTGCCCTCTATCTACAGGCTCGGCGCTCGCGATCGTGACGCAAACCATTGATTTATATGTGTTTATTAATAATTTGGCGCGCGTATTAGCGCTCGTTTCAGATGCTTTCATGTCGTTTGCGTCGTGCCGGGGCATACACCTTGTCAGGATCGGATATAGGGGGGGGAGTAAAGGACCGGGATGGTCGGCTTTCTTGTAATGCTTCCATGTCTTTGGCTTGAACAGGTTCATTTCCATGTTCTGCGTCCACTTCATCGGCAAGGAAGTCAACATCTTCTATCGCAGCAGTATGCATTTGCTTGCCCCCACGATGCGGATGCACTGAAGTACCCCATCGCCAGTTGCTGATTATGTGGTTGTTATTCTGGATGAAGGCTTGGTATTTCGCGTTTGTTTTAGGCGGATTTATGACCTTCTTCACGGTCGGAAATGAACATCCGAGTATCGCAGCGGTTGCCCTGTCGCTTACGTAACGTCCAATCCTCTTATGCTTAATCATTCCAACAAGCTCTTGGTAATATTTGAACCAGGTTTTTCGCAATGGTTTTTGTTTGCGTGCAAATTGTGTGTGACACCGCCTACGGATACCATCGACAAGCACATCCAAGTCGGATTTCAGGTCAAGCCAGGCTGACGACAAGCGGTCGGCGCTGGGATTAGACTCGGCAGTGTTCAACATTAGCTGAAACTTCTGCATGTCCAAGCCTTCGTCCGTAAGTGCATTTTTCAGGTTTTGGGCGTCGCCTTTCATCGCTTCAAGCATGTCACAGAAATATGTGTAGTTACTACTGACTGCTTGAGATAGGGCTATTGCGGTCGGCGTATCCTGCATGCCGTTGTCAATGCACCCATTTAGATGCATTAAGGCAGTGGCTGAATCGCGCGCAGCTTGGGTTAGTCGGTCGCCGGTTACGATGAATTGCCCAATTCTCTTTATGAGTTCGCTAGGTGCATACATGACGCCGCCCCTCACCAGTGATGGTTCAGCATTTGCATGTGTTGTTGGAAATGTCGTGCTGCAACAACTCGTCCCCCTTGCTCTGGAAAGTGCCTGATTCGGGATAGTACCACTCACGCTTGCACAAGTCATTGGCGAGCCAACAATTCATGAACCATCTGCCGGATACGCGAAAACCCGTGAGATTTTACGTCTGGCTCAACCCTACGGTTTCAGGCAATCCGCCCAAAGTTCTGCATATCCCCCCCGGGTGCATCTACCCCCCCAGCAGCCGGCGCACGGCCTCAGCCCGTTCGGCGTCGGACAGGGGAAGTCGGGCGATCAACGCCAATGCCTCAGCCAGTGCCGCGCCAGTAGTCGGCTCGGGGGCGAGTTCACCTGTCGCCGGCGGGTTGGCGGGGGGCGTTTTGGGAGCGGTTTGGGCGTCAACTGTGCCGGATTCTGTGCCGCGCGTCGGGGGATTCTGCGTATTTCCCGGGGTTTTCGCAGATAGTTCTAATCCCAGCCCGGTCATTTTCCTCTCACGCTGGTCTGCCATCACCGGTCAATCGCCACAATGGTTGCTTGGGGAGTCGCGTTCAGACGACTTTCCAGGTGATGCGATGCCATGCCGCGCGGTGGGTCTGCACCCGGTTTGTCGGCCGGCTGACCGGCTGACTCGCTTGCTGGTCGCTTGATCGGGGGCGCGATCACGGTCCCGTGGGTATCGCCCGGCAAAGTCGTCGGCGTCGGATAAAATCGACCACGCATGGCCGGGAGCGGGTAGGCCGGAAGGGTGCCGCTTGGCCTTGCGCGCGGGATTATTGCGTGAGTCAGAAGCCGGAGTCATCTCGGGTGCGCCTGGTGGACATCGCTCGCGCGGCCGGGGTGTCGCGTCCGGTGGCGGGGAAGGTTTTGCTCGGCAGCGGGGGCAACATCCGTGTGTCGGAGGCAGCCGCCCAGCGCATCCGCGAGGCTGCGGCGCGGCTGGGGTATCGTCCCAATGCCGTCGCCCGCCAGCTTGCCGGCGCCCGCAGCAAACTGCTGGGCATCCTGATGAGCGGCCAGGACAACCAGGCCACCGTGCAGCGTCTATTCGCTATTGAACGCGAAGCGCACCGGCGCGGCTACCGCTGTGTCATCGGGCAGATTCACGGCGAAGAATCCGACCTGACCGAACACCTGCAGGATTTTGAAGACCGTGGGGTCGACGCCATTTTGCATCTGGACACCGCCGCCGAGGATGTCGCCCAGCGTCTGCTCAACACCCCGCGCACGGTATTTGCCATTCGCCCGGCGCTGGCGGGGGCGCACTATGTTGAGCTCGACCGCGCCCAGGCCAGCCGGCTGGCGGTGCGACATCTGCACGAACGCGGCTGCACGCGCTGTGCGCTGATCCTCTCGCGGCTGGAGAATCACGCCGCCTTGGAGCGCCGTCGTGGGTTTGTGGAAGCCTGCACGGAGCTGGGCATGCAGGGGACGCCGCTGGTCTGGTTGCCGGAGGATCCAACGGCAGATCTGCTGGGCAACGCGACGGCTGCGGTGCAGGTGGTGGTGCAGCAGCAGGGCTGTCGGGGCCTGGTGGCGGGCAATGACCACTGGGGGGTGGCGTTGATCAAAGCAGCGCATCGGCTGGGGCTGCACGTGCCGCGCGACGTGGCGGTGGTGGGGTTCAACAATCTGGACATCACCACCGCAGTGGAGCCGGAGCTCACCACGATCGACCAGCAGCATGAAGAACTGGCGCCGGCGGTGCTGAGCATGTTGCTGCGGCTGATCGAGCAAGGCCCGTTGCCGCCGCGCCGGCGGGGGGTGACGATTCCCCCGCGGCTGGTGGTGCGGGCGTCGACCTGAGCCGCGCCACCAGCCGGGGGGACCGTAGGCCGGAGGTCAAAGTCACGGACGCAGCCACACTTTGCCATCCGCCCCCAGCAGGGCTTCATCCACTTCCACCAGCAGCAAGCTGCCGCGTTGTTTGCCGGCCAGCGCGGTGAAGTTCTCGCCATCGGTGGAGACTTCCAACTTGTTCGCCGGCAAACCGACGATGCAGGCGCAGTCGCTTTCAAGCTGGTAGACGCCGCTTTCCAGCCGGCGCAGGTTCGCCAGGGTGCTGCGGCGCAGCGTGTCGCCCGGGCCATATTCCCACAGCCGCAGCGCGGGGGTGGTTTCAAAGTCCGTGGCGCTGACCGGCGCGTCGGACAATTGGAACAAGGTGCTGTTGGAGAGATCGTCGCCGCCGAGCACATCGGCATGCCAGAAGCGGTTCATCTGATCGTTGCTGGCGGCAAAACGCTTGCGTTGCTTGCCGACGGAAACCGGCAGCGCTGCGTTGCTCGCCACCTGATTGGCTTCGGGAATCACGCGCGTGACCGGCCCGCGCGACAGGTCGCCGCCTTCCTGGAAGGTGACGGCAGACCCGCCGGCGTGTCGCTCAATCCGGGCGGCGGTCATGGACGTGACATAGCCCACCTGCCCGGACTCCGGCAGGGTGCCGACTTCCAGCAGCAATGGGCCGATGCGCGCTGACCAACGCTGATCCACCCACGCGGTTTTCTGCAGGTAATCCACCTTGGTGATGGTGGCGCTCCACTGGGCCGTCGCGGGCTGGAGATAAACCTGCGGCGTGTCGAGCAGGCTGCCGCCGGTGAGGGTTGCCTGACGCACACCCTTGGCGTCCGTGGAGAGATAGCTAAATTCACCGGCGATTTGCACCTTGCCGGCGCCGTTGCGCAGCGTGCGCGTGCGCTCAGGTCGACCATCGGCAAAGCAGATGTCCGTGCGGCCGTCGGCGAGGGTCAACTCCACCGCCACCGCGCGCAGCGCGTCTGCTTCATTGTCAGCAATATCAAGGGAGCGCTGCGCGGTGATGAACGGCTGGCCCGCGTAGGGTTCAATCACCGTCACGAACGCCGACTGCGTCCCGGCCGGGCACCGCCGAATGAACACCTGGGGAATGGTGTACTCGTAGTGCATGCAGTGCTGGTCGCCCTTCATGAACATGGCGCCCTCCGCGCCGAACACATGCAGGCGGGTGAACTTGTCGGGCAAGCTGGGGTCGTAGGCTTCGCGCAGCCAGTAGGACTCGGTGCCGCAGGCGGGCTTGCCCTTGGGCGGATTGCGTTCCTTGACCAGCGGGAACGTGACGCTGAAGTCGCCGGTGATTTTGGCGAACACCTTCTGCCCGAAGTAGTCATCGAGCCATTTGGCGGCAAGCTGTTCCTCCGGCGTTTTGGCTTGTTCCGGTTGCTTGAGGCCCGGGAGCGTGATGGCGGGTTGCGGGCCGTCGAAGTCGCCCACGGTGGCGTGGAAGCAGTAGGTGTGGTCGTTGGCGCCCGCAGCGCGAAAGACGTCGAACACGTAGGAATTGGCGGTCACCACATCCCTGGGCATGGCGGCGGGCGTGGGATGAAGCTGCTCAGGCTTCAGCGGCGTCACGGAGCCCTGGCCTTCATCCACATCGATCAACGCCACCTGCCGGCGAAGCAGTTCAATGCCCATACCCGGCGGCAGCGCCTGGGCGCACAGGTACCGCGCCCCGGCGCCATCGCTGATGGCGCGCGGCCAGGCGTAACCCATGAAGTCCTGGCCGTTGACCACCACCGTGTTGTGAATGGCGCTGACGGTGTCGCGCGGGCGGGAGTACACCGTGTCATGGCGCTGTCCGCTGTCGCAGGTCATGGGCAGGCCGTGGGCGTACACCTGCAGGTCCAGCGTATCACTGTGATTGTGCCCGGCGGTGGCGGCGGTGCGCACCACGACGGACCGGCGGAAACGGAAGTCGTCATGCTCGCGCCCGGTTTCGAGGATGCCGCCCACGGTGCCGATGAACCGGCTGGGTTGCTCCATCCACTGCGGTCGGCGCACCTGCCTGGCGGCGGCTTCAATTTCCCGCCACTGTTCATCGGTTTGATCCGTGCGTCCCACGTAGTGCCGCACGGTGTAGGCGGCATAGGGGTCCCTGGACCAGCGCCAGGCGAGCAAGGCATGCTCGGGAAAGAAGCCCGCGCCGCGCGGCTTGTCGGGCCCGCTGCTGCTGCCGAACGCGGGGAACCACCCGCCGGCGATGCGGCAGCGCGCTTCAAAGCTCAGCGAACTGAGCGTCTTGGGAAAGCGGCCGAAGTCGCGCAGATCGAACCGGCTGTCGCCGCCTTGTTCGATGTAGTGGCTTAGTTCCTCGGCAATCTTGAACGATGCGAACTCGCCGATCATGTAGCTGAAGGAGCCGATGGTGCTACGGCCTTCGCGGTCGGTGCCGCTGATGGCGATGTCCTGAATGCCGGCCGGGGGGTTGGGATACAGGAAATCGCGGGTGAACATCCAGTCCATCCAGGGCTCGGTGAACTGGGGATTGGCGACCAGAATGGCGAGCTGCGCCATGAACTCCGGCTCGCGGCCGTCGCCGTAGTAGTGGTAGCGCATCATGCGCTTGGCGACCGTCTGCACGAGATACGTGTCCAGCAGCGCCAGCACATCCTGACTGGTGTGCACCCAGGGAATGAAGCGGTTGATGGACTTAGCCAGCTCTTCGTTGCCGCGGATGTAGTCATACAGGCGGTCGTATGCTTCCACCGGGCCGAGGTAGTTGATGTACGCGCCGTAGGAGCGGCTGATGGTGTTGCGCCGGCGAAAGATGGGACGATTCGCCGGCCCGGGATCATGGGCGATCATGCCGATGCTGTTGTTGGTGTCCAGCGTGGGATAGTCATAGGCGAAGCGCACCAGGGCGATCGCCGAGTCGCGGGCGAACTCATCATTGCTGGCGCCGCCGACCGCCATCCAACTGCCCGAGTCGATCAGGCGACAATAGTCAAAGATGCGTTGCATGACCGCCATCGACAGCGGCACGAACGCCAGCCCGGCGTTGGGATCCGCCGCGTCGGGATAGTACAGGCCGGCTCCGGTGTCCTTGATGGGATACGGGTCCGGCAGCGGGCGCTCCTGCGCCAGGTCCGCCATGCTGTAGTTCAACTGCAGTTTGTCGTTGCGCGCCAGCAGATGCAGCGAAGGGGGCGCTTTGGCGAGGAAGTTGGCCGCCATTTCCCGCCCGGTTCCGCCGGCGAACAGGGAGACGTGCTGCCACGCGCCATATTCTTTGTCGAGGTCCGCCTGCGGCTGGCCCTGCGCGCCTTGCTTGATGTAAGTCATCGCCCACGCGTCGTTGCTGTTGGCGTTGATGGGCGGATAAGCCTGCCAGATTGCCGCGTCGCGCGCCAGCCGCTGGTCGGCGGGAAGCGTGGGGCGTGGGCCGACGTATTTTTCGCTGTGCACATCGCGGATGCCCGTGGCGTCCTTCACCTGCCGAGGCTTGATGACGCGCATCTGACAACCCGCCAGCGCGTCGTCGATGGAAACATTGTGCACCAGCAGATCGACCTGACTGCCCTGATCGACGGCGATCTCCACCGTGTACCGCCGCGGCTCCGGGGCGTGGAAGTACATTTCCGCCAGGCTGTAGAATTCATCCACATAGCCGATGCGCCGGCGGTAACTGTTCGTCGAACCATCCAGGCCGTCGTTGACGCGCATCCGGACATACAGCGGCTGCAGAAACGGCCGGCATTGGGCGGATTCCGCCGCGGCAATCAGCCGGACCACGTACAACCCGGAGGGCAGGGGGCCCAGGTCCAGCTTCAGCGTTGGGCCACCGACGCCGCAGCGCACCACTGGCACCGGCTGGCGCTGGTCGCCGGTGTAATCGTGCATGCCATGTGAAGGCACCCACGCCACCGGGGCGGCATACTGCTCGATCTGTCCCGCTGGCGCGCCGGGGATGTCGGGCGCCGTGAAGTTCATGAGCTGGCTTTGCCGATCGAAGAACGAACGGATCGGCATGTAGTGGAACCAATACGGCCGCCAGTGCTCCTCCGCGCCGGGATAGAGTTCCAGTTCCGGGTACTGTCCCTGCGGGCTGCGGGTAAAGCGACCTTGTGCATCGCGGGTGCAACCCGGATAACCCGCTGGCTCGCCATGCTGCGGGGCGAACAGCGGCAGCTTGACGCCCGCCAACGGCCCGCCGATTTCGTAGCTTTCTTCCGCGCGTAAAGTGCCGACCGTCAACAGCAGGGCCGCCAGCGTCAGTGTCCATTGCATCGTATGAATCCCATGTCCATGCTTCACTTGGTTTGCTCCGGTTGCTGCGCCAGATACCAACTGGTGGTGGTCAGACGCTTGGACCAATATGGCCCCCTGAAAGACAGAATGTTCCGCACCCCGGCAGCGCGGCAGACATCGATCTGTTTGAACACGTTTCCGTCTCCTGGCCACCGGGCGTGAGCGCTGCCTGCTCGCGCCGGCGGCGACGACGGGTTTGGCGGATGGGACAGTCGCCGGGTTGCTGGCTGTGTGCTGTGGGGGGCCGGTCACCAACCCTTGTGGTCCACGGTGGCGGCGCGTTTCATGCCGATTTCGTCGGCAATCTGGTCCTCACCCGCCAGCAGTCGGGCGTGGCCGTCCATATACGCCACGTTGCCGCCTGAGCCGTGCACCCAGAAACGATGCAGCCAGACCACGCCCGAGCCGGGGAACTTCATCGCCCGGCCCATGTAGGCTTCCACACGGTCGCGGTAGTTGGGTTGCGGATATGCCAGGTGGATGTACATGCCCGGCACGGCATAGCTGCCATCGGGTTGTTCGGCCCATTGCGTGTCGGCGAGCAGGATCGCCTTGCTGGGGGCGACATACTCATCCATGGCGTAAGCGCCCAGGTAATTCCTGGAACGCGGCGGGTAATAGCCGCGATCGCCGCGCGGGTACATGAGGCTGCTCAGGATCGAATAGTGCGACTCGGTGATGCCGCCCCAGTTGTTGTTCCAACTGATGTCGCTCAGCACGCCATGCTCAGCAGGCATGGCGGGACAGGTGAACACATCACTGCCGAGCAGATTTTTGAACCGGCGATAGTTCCTGCTGCCGGTCACGTAACCCAGCGCCAGCCAGTGGTCGAAGGGCGAGGCCGTGCCGGTGGTCTTGTTGAACGCCGACTGAATGTGGCCGGGAAAGTTTTCCATCGTGGTGGCGCCCAGGTTCGCCAGGTAGGACAGGTTGTAGTGCATGTAGACCGGCGCGGCATACTCGTGATGGTCCACGCCATAACCCCGCGCCGCGATGCATTGCTGCCGCAGGTTGCTCAGGCAGATTGACGCCCGCGCGGCGCGCCGGCTCTCCTGCAGCGCGGGCAACAACAACGCGATCAACAGCGAAACGATCGAGATGACCACCAGCAGTTCGATCAGCGTAAAACCGGCTGGCGGCGGCGTCGGGGGGGTATGCCGATGCATCACGGACCTTTCTTTCGGGCGGGTCGCAGCGGGCGGGCACTTTACTTTGACATCAGTGATTTCCCGCGTTATCATTGGATCATACCGGCGCTCCTGAAGCCTGTCAATGCTTTTTGCCCGTCCTTCCTGAATGTGCTTCAGCCGCCGCAGGGAGCCACCTCATGCATCAGGCGTTGTTGGAGGTCAGTGAGTCCGTCACCGTCCAGGCGTTCAACCACCGCGAGCAGTGTGCCGGCGTCGATCGCCAGCACATGCTCCGGCAACTGCCGCGCGGCATGCACCCGCTGGCGTTTCAGGACCTCATTGAAGTCGGTGAAGGCTTCGTCCGCACCGTCATGCCCATGCGCAAAGACGACGCCAATCCTTTCCCCGGCATCGACGAAGGTTATCCCAGCGTCATTCGTCGGCCCGACGGCGTCTGGCAGATGTGGGCGCACGACCGCTACTGGGAAAGCGACGAGGGCGTCACCTGGCGCGCGCCCAAGCTGCACCGCCAATCCACCAACGGCAGCCCGCATTGCAACCTGGTTTTTCATGATGTGGCGCAGTGGGATCCGTACCTGGGCCGCAAGATTCCCCCGCACATGCCCGCCGTCACCTGGGATGACGCCGCTGCGGATGAAGACCTGCGCTATCGCGCCTTCGGCTTGTTCCTCGTATCCCCCGGCTCGGGACATCTGACCGCCTATGCCTCCCGCGACGGCATTGACTGGCGCGTCCTGCGCGAGCGCGCCATCATTGTCCGCAACGACTCCCAGCACCGCGGCTTCCGCGATCCGGCCAACAAGCGCTGGCGCGTGTACCACCGGCCCGGCTGGAACGCGCGCATGATCAGCCTGTCCGAAAGCCATGACGCCGACGGGTTGGATTTCTGCAAAGCCCATCCGTGCCTGGAGCCCGATGTCCAGGACAAGCTCCGCTGCATTGAGCATTACGCCATCAGCGTCTTTCCCTACGACGGCGGGTACATCGGCTTCCTGAAAATGTATGAGAAACGCTGGGACAGTCGGCGGTGCTGGATCGAACTGGTGGTCAGCCGCGATGGCTTCAACTGGCAGCGCCTGCCCGATCGCACGCCGTTCCTGCCGCTGGGCGATGACAACGCCTGGGACGCCTATTGCCACAGCCCCGGCCACTCGCTGGTGGAAGTCGAGGATGGGCACTGGTTCTACTACGACTCCTGGAACACCGCTCATGTGGGCCCGCTGGAACAGAGCGGCAAAGTCGGCGTCGGGCGCGCGTTTTTGCCCCGGCGCAAGTTGATGCGCTGTATCGCCGCGACCAGTCAGTCGTGGCTGCGCACCCACGCCATGCTGCTCGACGGCCGGGAACTGCGGGTTGATGTCGATGCCCGCGGCGGGGAACTGCGCGCGGCGCTGCAACGCTTTGATGGCAGCCCCATCCCCGGCTACACCGCCGCCGACTGCATCCCCGTCACCACCGAAGGCTTGGCGACGCCGCTGCGCTTCACCGGCGGCGATCTGTCGCGCTGGGTGGATCAGCCGCTGCGCATCGTCTTTGCAGCGACCAAGGGCGTGAAGCTCGATGCGATCGGTCTGGCGTAAACCGCGGCCGGGTCATTCCATCACGAAGGTGCATTGCGGGCCGAAGTAGCCGCCCAGCAGCTTGTCCTTTTCCAGCTTGATCTGCAGCGCGGGCTTGTAGTTGGGGTAATCGCCCGGCCCCTGCAGCAGCAGCGGCTTGACCACGCCGTCGGGCAACGTGGCGGTGGCGGTCAGTTCATACCCGGCAGGCAGCAGATCGTTGAGATTCATCGACTTGAATGAATCGGGATCGTAGATGCGTTCAATCAGGCGCTGCTCGGGGGTGGTGCCATCAATGCCGGGGCCCAGCGGCTTGAGCGTGAAGCTGAATTTGGTGTCCTTGGGGAACGCCGGCGGCACTTGCTTGATGTCGTTGCGATAGCCATCGGGGCGGACGCCGATGCTCATGCCGTACCAATGCGTGGCGTTGCCGATGTCCCCGCCGTTGGACTGGCCGTAAGGCGTGATGCCGGTGGGCTTCCAGACGAAGTTCTGCTCGATGCCCTCGGCGGCGTCACGGTTTTTATTCCACAGCCGGCCGACTGGTTCCAGCGGAATGGTGTATTCCGTCTCGTTGTACAACACCGTCATGGTGGCGGAGTTGAAGGCATACTGCCCGGGCGCGACCTTCTGGCGATAGGCGCCATCAGGTTTGACGATCGGGCCATAGTGCACCTTTTCCGCCGCTTCGCTGACGCCGTAGATGGACACCTTGATGTCGAGGATTTCCCCGCGCAGCGGCGTCCCATCCGCCATGGTGATTTTGCCCACGATGTAATTCGGCTCCGCCTTGGGAGCCGGGGCTTCACCTTTCGCGCTCGGCGCCGCCGGCTCGCCCGTGGACTGCGGTTCCGACGCGCCGCCGCATCCACTGCCGCAGAGCACCAGCGCCAGAACCAGTATGCGACACGACCACCAATAGCCAGGCGACATCACGACACCCGCCTTCCTGTTCCAATGACTTGTTGAAGGTGACACTGCGAACTCGCCGCGCGGCTGGCAGACGAGCAAGGGGGAAGAAGTCCCTGTCAAGGTGGTCGTGTCGCCGCATCGCCCAGATGGCCAGGCGGGACCGCACCAACCAGAACCCAGTGCCGATCAGCGCCCGAAGACCATCGCCGGGCGAGCAGGCGGCAGCATAAATGGTTTTCGCCGGCGGTCAATAGTGATTTGCAGGAGCTGACGCCGGGCGTGGCGGCGTCCCATTCTCAAGGCTGGTTGGCGGGCTGGGCTTCCTGGCGGGCGAGCAGTGCCTGGGCGGCGGTGACGAGTTGGATGAACTGCTGCCGGTAGCCGTGGGGGTCTTCGCCCAGCGCGCCCTGGGCGAGGTCCAGCGCCAGAGCGCAGTTGGCTTGCCCGCGGTGTGGCGAGTGGCGCAGCGTCAGGCCGAAGGCGGCGACGGCGGCGGCGAAGTGGAAGTCGTTGGTTGCCTGCGCCAGCGGACGATGGGGATCCGTCACGGGAAATTCGATGAGCTGGCTGGTGTCGCCGTCGGGCTGCTTGTAGCGCAGCTTGAGGGTCAGCAGTTCGTCGGCATGCGCCAGGCGTTCCACGGGGGCGGCCGGCTGGTACCGCAGGGGATCGACTGCCGGGGCAACGCCGGCCGGGTTGGCGACGTCGGCGGCAGCGGGGACGACTTCATACAGAGCGGTGACGGTGTGGCCCGCGCCGATTTCGCCGGCGTCCTTGGTGTCGTCGTTGAAATCTTCCTTGGCGAGCAGGCGATTTTCGTAGCCGATCAGGCGGTAAGCCTGCGCCTGGGCGGGGTTGAATTCGACCTGGATTTTCACATCCTTGGCGATGGTGATCAGCGTGCCCGCCATCTGTTCGACGAGCACTTTGCGGGCTTCGGCGAGGCTGTCGATGTAGGCATAGTTGCCGTTGCCCTTGTTGGAGAGTTCCTCCATGGTGGCGTCTTTGAGGTTGCCCATGCCAAAGCCCAGCAGGGAGAGGAACACGCCGATCTGCCGTTTTTCCTCGATCAGCCGGGTCAGGGCGCCGCGGTCGGTGACGCCGACGTTGAAGTCGCCGTCGGTGCAGAGGATGACACGATTGATGCCGCCCTTGACGAAGTTTTTGGCAGCAACCTGGTACGCCAGTTCGATGCCGGCGCCGCCGTTGGTGGAGCCGCCGGCCTGCAGGTTTTCGAGGGCGTGATGAAAGACCTGCGGATCGGTCACGGCTGTGGAGTCGAGCACCAGCCCCGACGCGCCGGCATACACCGCCAGCGCCACGCGGTCGCGTTCATCCAGTTGATCCACCAGCATCCGCAGCGCCTGTTTGAGCAGCGGCAGCTTGTTGGCGGGACGCATGGAGCCGGAGACGTCGATGAGGAAGACGAGATTGGAAGCGGGACGTTCCGCAGCCGGCAGCTCGTAGCCTTTGAGCCCGACGCGCACCAGCCGATGCTGGGTGTTCCACGGGCAGTCGCTGACTTCCACATGGGCGGCAAACGGCGCTTCGCGGTCGGCGGGCGGGGAGTAGTCGTAGCTGAAGTAGTTGATCATCTCCTCGATGCGCACCGCGTCGCGCGGGGGAAGTTGATGCTGTTCGAGCAGGAAGCGGCGGGTGTTGGCGTAGCTGGCGGTGTCCACGTCGATGCTGAAGGTGGACAGCGGCTGATCGCTCACCCGCAGGAAGGGGTTGTCGACCAGACGGTCGTAAGCTTCGGTGTTGAAGCCGGGGTGCGTGGCGTGGGCCTGGGCTTCGGCTTCTTTATTGATGTTGACGGGCGCCGGGGTGGGCGTGATGACGTTGAGGGTTTGACCTTGCAGCGTGACGCCCAGCGTTTCGGGAGCGGGCTTGGCGGCAGGGGCGGCGGCTTCTGAAGTGACGATGACGCTTTGGGCGTCGACGAAGTAATTGGTGGGTTCAGACTGGACGGGGTTGTTGTTCCTGCCAAGGTTGCCGCGCCATTCGTAGCTTTCGCTGACAGACGGGTGAGGTCGATTTGAGGTGTTGCCAGCCGATCCTCCAGCGGGGGCGGGTGTCGTCGTGCTGGTGGGGGTTGCGGTTTCGGCGTTCTGGAGCCGATACTGGCCGCGTTGTCTGACGAGCTGAGATATGGGTTCGCCATTTTGGGTTCCACGCCAGCTGTGATTGCTGTCGGAGTGGGATGTAGCAGCACTGCTGGTCGTCGTGCTGGTGGGGGCCGGCGTTATGGCGGCGGATTGCTTCTGATTTTGCGCGGTTTCGTCTGGCTTGGCGGTGTATCCGCCGCTGCGATAATTGGCGTCCGACACACGATTATTCTCGAGCACGCCATCAAGCTGGCTCTGGTCCAGCGCCAGTTGCTGCGTACTCACACGGGTGGTACGTCGCGCTTCACCCAAGGTAGGCAGCAACGCCCACACCCCGCCCGCCGCCAGCGTCAGACATGCCGCCGCCAGCCAGGGTTTGCGCCACCACGCCCGCGCCGACCGCTGTGCCGCGGCGAGGATGCGCTGGCGCTGCAGCGGCGTCAGCTCCGCGCCCGGCTCACGCTGCAGCGCTGCCGAGAGTTTGTCCGCCAGCTGACGCGTGGCGTCCACGTCCTGCCGGGCCTGTTCGTCGTCTGTCAGTTCGCGCTCGACCTGCTGGGCTGAGCTGCCCGACAACTCGCCCAAGGCGTAGGCGGTGCGGCGGGCGTGGTCATCGGTTTGAGCATCATGGGTTGCGTTCATGACAAAGTTTCCTTTCCCCCCGGAAATAGGGGCGTTGATTTTCTTTGTGGAGATGTACGAAGGCTCGGTCATGCTTGCGGCACGACGACCTGTCGGATGGTTTGCAGGCCCACGTGGATGAGGTAGCCGACGGTGCCGATGGGCTGCTCGGTCACGGCGGCGATCTCGCGGTAGCTCAGCCCATGCTGGAACTTGAGCCGAATGACTTCCTGCTGCGGCGGGGGCAGGTCGTCCAGGGCCCGGAGCACGGCCGCGAGGTCGTCCGCTTGTTCCACTTCCCCGGAGGGCTCGGTTTGCGGGCTGGCGTGCTGCGCCAGCGCGGCGTCGGTCAGTGGCGACATGCGTTTCTCCTTGCGGCGGTGATCCAGTGCCCGGCGACGACAAACGGTGTAAAGCCATGGCCCGACGTGCCCATCGACTTGCGATCGGGGTGATCGACACAGCCGGAGGAACGCTTCCTGCACCACTTCCCGCGCGACTTCCAGATTGCCTGTCAGCCGCTGGGCGTAGGTGGTCAGCGGACGTTCATACGTCTGGAGCTGACGGTGGACCCATTCCCCGGTGGTCAGGTGGGCCGGCGTGGTCGTCGCGGTGGAAACGGGTTTCAATTCCGGCATGATTGGGACGCCCGTTGGGTTGGCTCATCAGTTTTGACGCAGCAGCCGGCGATTTGTTGGCGCGAAAACGAAATATTCTGGCGCACCGCCAGCGCTGGCCAGGTGCTGAGGTGGTTCAAGCGCTGGCCGCTCGCTGAACATCCGCCCGGCCGTCCGCTGCGGAGCCCGTGATCCCGCGGCAGTCTGGAGACGGTTGACCGGACCGACTGGTTTATCGACAATCGCCCCGAGCAATTGCGCGCCTGCTTCCTGCGATGCGTTGCGTCAGCCTGGAAAAAAACCTGCCTTGTGGCAGTTCTTGGCTGCCTGACTTTCAAGCACACCTGGTACACCGCCACCAGAGTGTAGAGCTTGATTCATGCTCGGTTTCCGGCGGAGGAGAGGAACACCATGAACGAGGCGTCCTTTCCGTCCGAGCCGGCGGTGGGTTTCCAGCACCTCTTTGAGTCCGCGCCGGGCCTGTATCTGGTGCTGAACCCTGCACTGGAAATTGTGGCGGTCACGGACGCCTACCTGCGCGCCACGATGACCCGGCGCGCCCAGATCCTGCGGCGGGGCATTTTCGAGGTGTTCCCCGACAATCCCGCGGATCCGGCGGCGACCGGCGTGCGCAACCTGCGCGATTCCCTCGAACGGGTGCTGCAGACGCGCCGCATGGATGCGATGGCGGTGCAGAAGTACGACATCCGCAAACCCGAAGCGGAGGGCGGGGCGTTTGAAGTGCGGTACTGGAGTCCCGCCAATTACCCGGTGCTCGATGCCCAGGGCCAGGTGGCGTTCATCATTCATCGCGTGGAAGACGTGACGGATTTCGTCAACCTGACCCAGCTCCGGTCGGAGCAGGAGAAGCTGACGGAGGAACTGCGCAGCCGCAGCCGGCGCATGGAAGTGGAGATTTTCCAACGGGCCCAGGAAATACAGGCGGTGAATCAGCAGCTGCGGGAAGCCCAGGCCGAGTTGGAGCGGCGGGTGGAGGAACGCACCCGGGAACTGGCCAGCGTCAATGCCTCGCTGCGCGAGGAGATGCAGCAAACCCGGCGGCTGGAGGAGCAGTTTCGCCAGGCGCAGAAGATGGAAGCCATCGGCACCCTGGCGGGCGGCATCGCCCATGACTTCAACAATCTGCTGACGGTCATCGCCGGCTATACCGAAATTCTGCTGGGGCAGTATCCCGCCGGTGACGCCAATGCGGAGCTGGTTACGGAGATTCAGAACGCCGGCAACCGCGCCGCGGCTCTGACCCGCCAATTACTGGCGTTCAGCCGGCAGCAGGTGCTGGAGATGAAGGTGCTGGACCTGAATGCGGTGGTCGCCAGCACGGAGAAAATGCTCCGGCGCGTGATCGGCGAAGATGTCCTGCTCACTGCCGTGCCCGCGCCGGACCTGGGCCGGATCAAAGCCGACGCCGGTCAACTCGAACAGATCATCATGAACCTGGCGATTAATGCCCGCGATGCGATGCCGCAGGGCGGCAAGCTGACCCTGGAAACCGCCCAGGTGGAACTGGACGAAACCTACGCCCAGGGGCATCTGGAGGTGAAACCCGGGCGTTACGCGATGCTGGCGGTCAGCGACACCGGTTGCGGCATGGATGAGGCGACCCGCAAGCGCATTTTCGAGCCCTTCTTCACCACCAAGGGATTGGGCCAGGGAACCGGGCTGGGCCTGGCCACCGTGTTCGGCATCGTGAAGCAGTGCGGCGGGCACATCTGGGTGTACAGCGAGCCGGGCCAGGGGACGACCTTCAAGCTGTATTTTCCGAGCATTGAAGCACACGCGACGCAGGAGCAAGCCCGTCCTGCCCAGGCGGCCCACCATGGCGTCGAGACGATCCTGCTGGTGGAAGACGAGGCCGCCGTGCGGACGGTGACCCTCCTGACCCTGCGCGGCATGGGCTATACCGTCCTGGAAGCGTGCGACGGACCGGAGGCGATCGCCATCTGTGAACGCTATCCGAACCCCATCGACCTGCTGATTTCGGATGTGGTGATGCCCGGCATGGGTGGCGGGAAGGTCGCCCAGGCGGTGGTGGCGCTTCGGCCGAACATCAAAGTGCTCTATCTGTCCGGCTACACCGATGACGCCGTGGTGCGGCACGGGATCCTGCAGGAGCGCGTGGCATTTCTCCAGAAGCCCTTTTCCCCCAAATCGCTGGGTCACAAGGTGCGCGAAGTGCTGGGTTGAAAATACCGCCCTCCGCAGCGCCGCGCTTGACGGAGCAACCATATCGCAACCCCGCGCAAGCCGGGACGCTGCCTTTTGCCGTTCTGCAGCCTCGCGCTTGACGTTCCCGGGGGACTGGGTCTATCTTCTGGGCGCTTCACCCCCTGAAGCGTTGTGATCGGCAAGCCTGTTGAACCCACGGCCTGCTGCGGTTCCCCCGGATTGGAGACAATTGAGATGTGGATGCGTGCGCGGAATGCCCGTCGGCGGGCCAGGCGGCTGGGGCGCTGTCATAAGCGGTCTTCGCCGGCGCGGCCGACCCCGGCAGCGATGCAACTCGAAGCGCTGGAACCCCGCGTGCTGATGACCGCGCCGGTGTTCGCCGCCAACCTGTCCAATCACATCCTGCCCAAGTTCGCCGATGGCGATGCCCTGACGCTGGGCATTGATGGGTTTGACGCCAACGGCGACGCCCTGACCATCACCGCGGTCAGCGATGACCCGAACGTCAGCATCTACATCCCCACCACGAATCCCTACGCCTTGCTGACGTTTGTCGGCGCTGACGGCGTGACGCCGGTGGGTCAGATTCTGGTCGAGCTGTTTCAGGATCGTTCGCCCACGGCAGTGCAGCGCTTCATCACGCTGGCGACCAACAAGGTGAATGCCGATGGTTCGCTCGACCCCAACGGCACGCCGTTTTACACCAATGTGAAGGTCCATCGCGCCATCCCCGGCTTCATGTTCCAGACCGGCGACGCCCAGAACGGCAACGGCACCGGCGGCAGCCCGCTGGGGGACTTCCCCGATGTGTTCGACCCCGACCTGGCGTTCTCCAGCGCCGGCGTTCTCGCCATGGCCAACAGCGGCGCCAACACCAACGACAGCCAGTGGTTCATCACCACCGCGCCCCAGCATCATCTCGATGACAAGCACATGATCTTCGGCCAGATGATCAGCGGCCAGTCCACCTACAACCAACTCATCAACCAAGCCACCACCGGCGGCAACGGCGCCGTCGTCAACCCCATGCTGCTCAAGAGCGTCACCATCCTCCAGAGCAGCCCGCAGGACGCCACCCTCACCCTCAAAGCCAATTCCGCCGACTGGGACGGCCTGGCGAACATCACCGTCACCCTCAACGACGGCAAAGGCGGCAAAGCCACGCAGGTCATCACCGTCGCGTCGCAGGAAAAAATCGGCGCCGCGCCCACCATCACCCCCAACAACACCACCGACCTGTACCTGCCCTCGGATCAGATCGCCGACTTCCAACTCGCCGATGACTCGGGCGTGCCGTTGTCCGTCACCTTCCTGGGCGCCAGCAGTCTGCAGGTCGATCCGCAGACCGGCGCCATCAGCAACAACGTCGCGGCGGGCTTCAATCGCACCACAAACCTCCTGCAAGTCAAACCCCCCAAGGGCTGGGACATGCTCTACGACCTGCAGGTGCAGGCGATCGAATCCGGCTTCGCCGAGGCGACCCAGATGGTCAAACGCTTCAAGGTCGTCAGCCAGAGCAAAGGCGCGCCGCCCGTCGTCGGCCGGGCGCAGGTCAGCAGCAGCTCCGACGCCCTGGGCAGCTTCCAGGTCGGCGACCTGCTCTACGTCGCCAAGGGCACTGCCGGGCTGCAGATATTCGATGTCTCCAATCCCAGCAGCCCCGTGCTCAAAGGTTCCTACAACACCGCCGGCGTGGCGCGCGAAGTGCAGGTGGTGGGCAACATCGCTTATGTCACCGACGGCACGCGCGGCTTGATTTCCCTGAACGTCGCCAATCCTGCTTCCATCGCCGTGCTGGACATTACCCCCATCAGCAATCCGGGCACCGCTTCGGGGCTCATCATCGACGGCAATCGGGCGTATGTGACTTCCCTGAGCGAAGGCTTGATCGTCTATGACCTGAGCAATCCCAGCATGCTCACGGAGGTTGGCCGCTTCAAGACCTTCGCCGGCGGTTCGCTCACCAAAGCCTTCGGCATCGCCAAACATGGCAACCTGCTGTACGTCAGCGATGTCGATCACGGCGTGCTGATCCTCAACGTCGCCGACCCCGCCAATCCCGTGCTGGTCGACCGGTTTGCCGCCAACCTCGACCCCAAGGGCCTGACCATCGACGGCAACACGCTCTACGTCACCGACACCACCGGCCTGCTCGCCTACAGCCTCGCCAATCCGCAGTCACCCGTGCTCATCAAGCAACTGGCGCTCTCCCATCCCGCCACTCAGGTGCGCGTGCAAAACGGCATCGCCATCGTCGGCTGCGATGGGGCGTACATTTTCGTGGACGTCAAAAACCCCGCGAAAATGGCGGCCAAGTACACCTTCCGCCTGTCCAACTACACCAGCGCCAACGGCTTTGGCGGCATCGGCTTGGGCGGCGTGCCCTCCATCTCCGGCACGCGCATCGCCCTGCCGGTCAGCAACAGCGGCGTGCTGCTCATGGAGGGCGCCCGTCTGTTTGGAACCTCGGCGGGCGCGGGACTCAAGTACACCTTCACCGACCAGAACGGCGTGGAAGTCACCGTCAGCATCAACAAAGACTATCCCATCTCCGTGCAGACCGACCCGACCACCGGCGCCGTCACTCGCCTGACCATCGGCTCGGCCAATCGCCCCATTCCCGCCAGTGAGCGCGCCACCGTCACCATCACCAGCAAGGGCGGCGACGCCTCCATCGGCGATATCGTGGTCTACGGCTCGCTCTCCTCCCTTACCGGCAAAACCACCGACCTGCTGGGCGACCTCACCGTCAACGGGCAGATAGGCTCCCTCACCCTCGACGATGTGGCGGACAACCATGTCATCAAAATCACCGGCGCGTCGACCAGCGCCAAAGACACCGTCGCCTTCATCTTCGACGAACTGACCAACGTCGAAATCGACTCGGCGATGCACGTGCGCAGCCTCACCGCCACCTCCTGGCGCGACACCGATGGCGATGCCGACTTCCTCAAAGCGCCTTCGCTGGCGTCACTGACCATCAAAGGCAGCAAGACCGTCGCCGGCGATTTCCAGGCGGGACTCAACCTTTCCGGCACGGGCTTGACCGCCAGGCAAACCACGCTGGGCAAAGCCACCATTGCCGGCGTCGTCGGCGGGGCGGACGCCTGGGACATCGCCGGCAACGTCGGCAGCATCACCATCGGCAGCGCCAATGCGCTCTTTCGGCTGGATGTGGAAGGCCTCGTCGCCTCGCTGACCACAAGCACCGGCGACCTGCAGGGCGTCGACGTGAGCGCCCAGGCGTTTGGCAAAATTGCCGTCAAGGGCAATCTCGGCGCCGACCTCACCGCCACCGGCAAGGACGCCCGCGGCAACGCCATCGGCTCCCTGACCGCCGGCATGCTGGGCAATGTCACCATCTCCGCCGCCCAGGGCGCGGTGGGCGCGCTCAAGGTCGTGCAATGGGATGAAGGCGTGCTGATCGCCGATTCATTGCTGAGCCTGACCACCGTCGGCAGCAAAAACGATCCCGCTCAGGTCGGTCATCTGGGCGCGAACCTCACCCTGCTGGGACTGCTCGTACCCGCCAAAAAACCCGCGCTGGGCGCGGTGTCCGTCAAGGGTGACATCCTCGGTGGCACGTGGAAGGTCAATGGCGCAGGCACCACCGTAGCGGCTAATCGCATTGCGGCAGGCTGGAACGCTTCCATCGTGGGCGACCTCAAATCCCTGACCACCAGGGATGACCTGAGCGGCAACCTCGCGGTCCGCAACCTCGGCAGCGCCAAAGTCGGCGGCGACCTCGATCAGGCGCATCTGTTCATCGGCGCTGACTTCGGCGTTGATGGCCAACCCGGCGGCACGGGGCCCGACAGCGACAACTTCGGAGCCGGCGCCCTGGGTACGCTCACTGTCACCGGCAGCGTCATGAACTCCCTGATCGCGCTGGGTGTGGTGCCCGACCCCGGCAGTGATCTCCTGGCAGACCCCGATGCGCCCGCCAGCATTTTCAGTTCACCCACCACGCCCACCAGCGCCAGCGCCTTCAAGTCGCTGTCGATCAAGGGCAATCTTGACGCCAGCAGCCGCTTCATTGCCGGCGCCTTCCCCAAACGCGTCAAGGTGGGAACCGCCAGCTTCGACCCCGCCCAGCCCAACCAGCCGTTTGCCGATAATTTCCGGGTCAACCCGACGTAACCAGCCGCGCACCTGGGTGTGCCGGGCGACATGCGAAGTCGGCGGCCATGGCATAGGTTGTGCTCATGCCGGACACAGTTCGACCTCGAAGTCTGCTGGCTGCCCACGGACAACCGCTGCGCCTGCCGGGCTCGGATGCCGCGCCGGGCGCGCCGCACTGGCGTCAGTTGTGGACTTCGTTGCAGTTGTCTGCTGAGGCGCATCTGGCTTTGCCGCCGTACCTGCCGCGCTCGGTCACGCCTTGGCGTGCGCCGGCGCAGGCCGCCGCCGGCAACTGCGAGTATGAACTGGTGGAACGCACCGGTCGGCGGGTGCTGGGGCACGCGCTGGTGGCGGCGCTCACTGGCGACCCGCGTCATGTCGCAGCCGCGCTGACGCAAGCGCAGGCAGCATTCAATGTGGAGCTGTGGCCCCGGTGGCACGACCTGGCGCATCCGACCTATGGCGTGGACCTGCGCACCGGCGCGCTGGGCCGCGACCTGGCGCTGGCGTATGACTGGCTGCATCCGCTGCTGTCCGCTGCCCAGCGGGCGCAATGGTTGGCGGGACTGGACCAGCGGGCGATTCAACCCTACCTGGGCGCCGTTGCCCGCGCGCCGGCGTGGCTGGATAAACCCTCGAACTGGCTGACCTGCATCGTCGGCGGCCTGGGTTGCGTGGGTTTGATCCTGAAGGGTGAGCATCCTGACGCCCAAACGCTGTGCACCCTCGCCCAGCCGCGCATGGAGCGCTATCTCCAGGCCTTCGGCCCGGCGGGGGAGTTCAACGAAGCCGTCGGCTACGCCAATGCCATTCGCCTGCCGGTCATCTACTTTCAGTTGCTGGCGCAGTTGGGGCGGCCGGATGAGGAGGCAACGGACTCCGTGCCTCCGCTGGCGCGCTGGCCGTTTCCCCAGAACGCCGATTGGTTGCTGAACCTGACGCTGCCGCCGGGGCGTTTGCCCGCCTTTGGCGACAGTGCCCTGGAGACGCCGGTCGATCCGGCTCCGCTGGCGGCCATCGCCGCGGCGACCGGCAGCAAGTCATTGCAATGGTTTTACCAGCAGTGTGCCCAGGTGCGCCAGCTTCGCGCGCCACACGCGACGGATGTACCGCTGGACCCGCGCGAGTTGCTTTGGTTCGATCCCACGCTGCCCGCAGCGCCGCCCGCTGCGGAGGCTCCGCGCAGCCGCTGGTATCCCGCGCATGGCGGCTGCTGGACGCATCGCAGTCATTGGGATGATCCTGCCCGCAGCCGGGTGGTGTATGGCAAGCTCGCGCAGGAGGACTACCACACCCACCATGATGCCGGGCAACTGTGCCTGGATGCCGCCGGCCAGCGGTTGATTGTCGATCTGGGCAAGCCCGGCTGCTACCCGCGCGAGTTCTTCACCACGCGGCGCTACGAGTACTACGTGGCGTCCACCGCCGGGCACAATGTCCTGCAATTCGACCAAGCGGAACAGCGCCCCGGCGCCCGCGGCGCGTTGCTGCAACAATGTGGCGCAGAGCACGGCTGCGCCTGGGTGTTCGACCTGACCGCCGTTTACGAGCAGGTGCTGCGCGTCACCCGCACGGTGCTGTGCCATGACGTGGGCGTGGTGGCGGTGCTGGATGAAGCCGACTTGCCCCACCCCCGACAGGTGCGTTTGCGCTGGCACACGGCAGTGCCGGCGCTGCTGGGGCAGGATCACACTTTTCAGGTGCGGGCGGAAACCGCGCATCTGCAGGGCGTGGTGCAGGTTCTGGATCAGCCTGCGCCCGACCTGCGGGCTGGACACCACGCATACACACCGCCGCTGAATGTCGATCGTCTGGGCCAGCCCCTGCCGCAAGCGCATGAGCCATTTGTCGAGGTGTCCTGCGCTGCCCGGCAGGTTCGATTGCTCTCGCTCTTTGCCGTGGGTTTACCGGATGAACCGGCGGAAAGCTGGCGAAAATCGGACGCGGGCGCGTGGATGACCCAGGTGGGCAGTTGCCGCGTTGCAGTCGCGATGACAGCCGCCGGATTAACCCTCGCGGCCGGGGACCGTTCCGGCTGGCGCTGCACGGCCGATGGTCAAGTGGCGACCTGGTGAGGCGCTGGTACGATCGCGCATCGAGGCGCCACGAACTGTGTGGTTTGCTGACGCCTTCAATCTTTGAGGACTACCAGTCATGCAGGCAGCACGCATTCTGCGGCAGAAGATTCAATCCAACCAGATCACCACCGGCGCCCTGGCGACCTTCCATTTCTGGCCCGGCCTGGTGGAGATCGCCATGAAGGCGGGGCTGGATTACCTCATCATCGACCTGGAGCACTTGACCCACAGTCACGAAGCCGTCGCTGAAGCCTGCGCCATCGGCCGACGCTGCGACTATCCGATCCTCATCCGTCCCCCGGTCGCCGAGTTCACCGCCATTCGTCTGGCGATGGACCTGGGGCCCTGCGGCCTGCTGGTGCCGTATGTCGAAAGCATGGAAACGATCAAGACCATCCGTGATGCCGTCTACATGCCCCCGCGCGGCCGGCGTCGTCCGGGGGGGCCGGGCAACTACTGGGTGCAGTCGGTGAACTACGAGGATTGGCGCCGCGAAGTGGAAGCGGACTTCATCATCCTGCCGCAGATTGAATCCCAGCGCGGGCTGAATCACGTCAAGGAGATTGCCGCCGACGAGTTGACCACCGCCATCGCCGTGGGCCCATATGACCTCTCGGCCGACCTGGGCGTGTGCTGGAGTCCCAACGATCCCAAGCTGCAGAACGCGCTCAAGCAGATTCGCGCCGCCGGCGCCGCGGCCGGCAAGAACATGTGGATGATCGGCGACGGCCCCACGCTGGTGAAAGCGGGCTTCACTTTCCTCTGCATCACCGAACCCACCATGATGATGGCCGCCCAACTCGGCGCCCTCAACACCGCCGCCAAGGCTGGTCAAACCAGCACCGCCACCCCCAGCGATCTGCCGCTGCCGTGATTTCGGCTCGATTCTGCCAGCCACACCAGCCTGACCCCGCTGGCATCTGCCGCAGGCGTTGTCAGCCCGGCACACGCCAGCCGCGTGCGTCGCCAGCGCGCCTCATCGACTACGGCACCGCTCCCAACTATCTGATCGGTGTTTAAAAATGTATTTTAATTGAAAATACATTTTATGTGGGCCGCCAATGGTGAGCAAGCCAAAGGTCTCAGCCGTCATCTGCTTCCGACGGCAGCAGTAAAGAGTATTGCTCCGCCGATGACGCAGATTTGCGCAGATCAGTCCTTGGGCAGCGCTTGCATTTGCATCTGCGGCCATCTGCGTCATCTGCGGATAGCGCATCCAAAGGTGGAGCGTTCAAAGACCTCAGGCTCAGTGTTGGATCAACCCGCTGCCAATGGTGAATCTGATTGTGCGGATAGGCGTTATGGTCGCCGGTCGGTTGACTCCGCCAGTTGGCTGAGCCGGCCCAATCCCCAGCTCACCCCGCGGGATTGGTCAGCAAGGCGGAGGGATCATCGCCAGCATGACGCAGCCGCCGTTGCATCCATAAGCTCTGCCACCCGACATAGCCAAAACCCACGGCAAATAGCGCCAGAAACGGCGTACTTACCAAGGCCCGCATCCCCAGCACCGCCAGCAGCAGACACACGCCCACATAGCTCGCCAGCGCCAGCTCCAACGCGGCGGTCCAGCGTTTGATCGACGGCGTGGGCAGCCAGCCGGTGGATTTGCCGACGCCGCTGGCGGCATACTTGGGCGTGCGTTCAAACGGTGAGCTGTGCCCGAATAATGCTTCCAGCACCGCCCGGGTGTTGTTGAGGGTCATCCCCACGCCCACCGCCATCAGCAGCGGCAACTCCGCCAGAACGCGCAGCCACGGCCGACGCTGCAAACGCTGCGACCGCACATAAAACGCGCCCGCGGAGGCGGTGCCCAATGCGAATACGGTGCTGCCCCACAGCAGCGCTCCCCACGAACCACTGGCGAACGGCTGCAGGTTCACATACAGCGCGGGAAACAACAGCAACGCCAACCCCAGCACGTACAGGTACACCAGCATGCTGGTCAAATGGAAAAACGCCTCGACTTTCACCCGCCACGGCGCACTGCTGCGCAGCAACGTCGGCAACAGCTTGCGCGCCACCTGCAGCGAGCCTTTGGTCCACCGATGCTGCTGGGCTTTGAACGCATTGATCTCCGGCGGCAGCTCCGCAGGACAGGTGACCTGCGGCACGAACACAAATTGCCACCCCGCCAACTGGGCGCGATAGGACAGGTCCACATCCTCCGTCAGCGTGTCGCCCTGCCAGCCGCCCGCGGTCTCAATGGCAGCCCGACGCCACACGCCCGCGGTCCCGTTGAAGTTCATCCACCGCCCCGACTGTGCCCGTGCGGCGTGCTCCACGAGAAAATGCGCATCGAGATAGACCGCCTGGGCGCGGGTCAGCAGGGAATCGTTCCGGTTCAGATGCGTCCAGCGTGCCTGCACCATGCCCACGCGCGGCTGGGAGAAGTAGTGAATCGTTCGCCGGAGAAAGTTTGCCGGCGGAATGAAGTCGGCGTCAAAAATGGCGATGAATTCGCCGGTGGCGTGGGGCATGGCGTCCGCCAGGGCGCCGGCTTTGAAGCCGCGGCGTTCGGTGCGATGGTGGTAGCTGATGTTCACGCCCAGTCGCGCCCAGTGCGCTGCCCGCTGCCGGGCGATCTCCGCGCTGCGGTCGGTGGAATCATCCAGCACCTGAATCTGCAGTCGAGCGCGGGGATAGTCCAGCCCGCAGACTGCGTCGATCACCCGCTCGGTGACCTGCAGCTCATTGAACATGGGCAGTTGCACAGTCACCATCGGCAGCTGCGCCAGCCGGCGGGTGGGACGCGGGGGGCGGCGGCAATGGCGCATGTGCAACCAGACCAGCCAGTAGCGATGCAGGCCATACACCGCGATCAGCGCCAGCAACAGGACGTACAACGCCGTCAGCGGCCAGCGAAGCGCCGGCGCACTGAGCGACAGTCCCAGCATATGGGTGAGAAAAACCGGCACGCCCGCAAACCCCTGTTGCCTCTGCCGAGCGTTCAGCGCCCGCAGAGCACAAGGATATAATCCTCCATGGTGGGTGCTAATTCCCGAAAGTGAACTATTTTAGCGATCTTGGGCGCGGGTGACGCCCGGATGACGGCTGGGCGCGCTCGGAAGCTGCTATTTTACGGCGGCGCCGTGGCGCCCTGGAGTTGTATTGATGCCGTTGTTGGTCCTGGCTTTGGCGCTGGGCGTGTTCATGCACGACCAGTATTGGCACGGTCGGCCCACGGAGTCCTGGGCGACGCTGCTGGGTCTGGTGCTCGGGGGCAACGGGATTCTGCTGGCCCTGTACGCCGGCTTTTGCGCCTTGCTGAGCCGGCAACTGCGGCGGGGTCACGCCGGCTGGGCGCTGCGCTGGCAGGGCCGGGTGGCGTTTCTGCTGCGGCTGGGTTTGCTCAAAGTTTTCGCCCTGGCGCTGCTGGCGGGTTGGTTGCGCGCGCTGCGCTCGGCGCTGGGCGATTGGATTCTGCTCGATGAGTTGTTAGCGATGCTGCCGACGTTGTTGGCGGTGACGGCTTCGTGGTGGTTGTACTATCCGATCGATCGGCGGCTGCGCGAGGCGTCGTTGCTGCGGCAGATAGATGAAGGTCGGCCGATCTTTCCCATCTGGTCGCGCGGGCAATACGTGCTGGCGCAGGTTCGGCATCAACTGGCGCTGGTCGGCGTGCCGCTGCTGATTCTCATGGCGTGGACGGAAACGGTTTACATGCTGGGCCCGCGTTGGTTGGGCGAGCGTTACGCCCAGCTCGGCAGCGCGCTGGTGCTGGCGGGAGCGGGGGGCGTGTTCGTGTTCGCGCCGTTGATGATCCGTTGCGTGTGGGACACCGTGCCGCTGCCGCCGGGCTCATTGCGTCAGCGTCTGGAAGCGATGTGCGCCCGTCATCGCGTGGGGGTCCGGCAATTGCTGCTGTGGCGCACCTTCGGCGGCATGATCAACGCGGCGGTGATGGGCGTGGCCCGGCCGGTGCGTTTCATTCTGCTGAGCGATGCCTTGCTGGAAATGCTGCCCGAACCGCAGGTCGAAGCCGTGATGGCGCATGAGCTGGGACACGTGCGCAAGCATCATCTGGTGTGGCTGCTGATCGCGGCCGCGGCGGCGATGATGGGTTTGCAGGTCCTGCTGACCTGGCCCCTGTTCAAGGCGTTTCAGGCCCTGGAGTCCTGGTCCACGGCGCCGAGTTGGCTGGAGCCGGCGCGGCTGTGGCTGGCGCAGCAGGACGTGATGGAAGTCACGATCACCGCCCTGACGCTTGTGGGTTGGGTGCTGATTTTCGGCTGGGTGTCCCGGCGGTTTGAGCGCCAGGCGGACACCTTTGCCGTAGTGCATCTGGCGCAAAGCCAGCCCGACGCGCCGGAGCAGTCCATCGGCCCGGCGGCGGCGTACACCATGATTGCCGCGCTGCAGCAGGTGGCGCAGCTCAACCATATTCCCATCGAGAAAAACAGTTGGCGGCATGGCTCGATCCAGTGGCGCCAGCAATACCTCGCCACGCTGGTGGGGCAGCGGATCGGGACGCTGCCCATTGATGTCACGGTGCGCTGGATCAACCGGGCGAGTTTCGTGGTGCTGGCGGTGGTGATCCTGTTGCAGTGGCCATGGCCGGGGGCGGCGGGTTAGTTGCTCGCATATGCGGGTTTCCGGCTGCACCAGATCGGCAAATCAGTTGACCCCGCAAGATGGCGGCGGATAATCAGTGGTCGTCAAGCACCCCCGACCGAGAATGGGCCACCCATGACCAAGCGTGAATTCCTCGATCAGTTGGATGCGTTAACGCCCGAGCAGGTGGCGCGGGTATTGCCGTTTCTGGAAGCGGATCTGGCGGCGGTGGATGACCTGATGGCGTTGAAGCAGAGCATTGACCAAGGTCGGCGGAGTGCTGCCAGCGCGCCGTTGCAGGAGGCGTCCGAGGTTTACCGGCGCGTACGGAAGGCGCTGTGATGCCGGCGCAAGTGAAGTGGACCCAGTTCGCCGCCGAGCAATTTCAAGCGGCCGCGGTTTACCTTGATGAAGTTCGGGTTGGCGCTGGACACGATTTTGTGGCGGCCGTGGAGCAGGCGCTGTTGGTTGCCGCTGAGTTTCCTTATGCCAATCCTGCGGTTCCAGGGGAACCCGCACACACCCGCAAGACCGTGATCGCTCGCTATGGCTATTGGGTGATCTACGAGATTCAAGGCGACCAGCTCATCGTCCTGACGGTGTGGCATGCGGCGCGCCGTCCGGGATCATGGCGCGACACGTGAGGGTGATTCACTCCACCACCGGGGTGAACTCCACCGAGTCGTACCACCACACGGCGTCCGCGGGTTCGAGCAGTTCCAGTTGCAGGTTGTAGCCTTCCAGCGCGGCGGTGGGCGCAGGCACGTCCAGTTGCACCACCTGCCATTGCTCGGTGAGCTCAATGACGCGTTCGCTGACGGGCTTCGGCTGGGTCAGGGCTGGGGGTTGTGTGCCCATGACCGCCTGCACCGCTGGCCTGGTCCAGTTGGCGGGCGGGAGCGCCTGCACCGTCACCTGCACCCGCGCGGCTGTCCGGGTGCGGAGCGCCAGCGTCAGCTGGTGCGCCAGATGCGGGACATGGAACAGCTTGATGACATAGGCCTTTTTGCGTGGCTTGCGTGCCGGATTCCCCGCCGTCGGCGGATCGACGCGACTACTGCCTGTGCCCCGGTGCGCGGTGGTGTCATCCGCCTGGCCCGGCGGCTGCGCCATGCCGATGAGCTGCGCCACGTCCTGTGCTTCCATTTCGCCCCAGGGACAACCGTTCCACTGTCCCCGCGGCGAGGCAGCGGGAAACGGCGGCGTCAGCAGCACCGGCAGCGTGGAGGTCACCACGTCCTGCGCGTCGGTCACGTTGCCATACACCAGCAGCGGCCGGCTGGAGTCCAGCACCGGAATGAGCGCACTGGCGTGCCGGCGATCCTCACTGAGCTGGGCGGCAAACGGTTGATGCAGGCGATGCACCCATTGCCCCAGCCACGGCGATTCCCCCGGCCCCGGCGCATTGGGACTGACCACCAGTTCCGCATGGGCGATGGGCGCGCCGTCGCTGCTCCAACTGGCGCGCAAGCCCTCGGCCGTTTGCGTGATCTGCAGCGCGCTGGGCTGAATGTAAGGCTGCCGCGTCCGCTTCAGATAGATGTCCAACCAGTCGAAAATCTGCTGATCGACCTGCGGCGGAAAGCCATGCGTCCAATACGGCACGATCGCCAGCGCCTTGTGCGCGGTGCGCGCCCGCGCGTAGGTCTCCACTACAGCCGGAAAGTAAAACCAGTTGTCGTTGGTCGGCAAGGTCCACATGAACGGCACGTCGCGCTGCTCATGACGCCAGGCGGGATCGAGCGTGCGCATCCATACCTCGACCGCCGCCTGATCAGGCATCTGGGTGAACTGCGGCAGATTGGTGCCCAGGTCATGGTGTCCGCCGGTGAAAAAGGAAACGCCCGCCTTCATGCGCGGATCAGCGCCCGCCACCAGCGTGGCATAGAACCCGCCATAGGACGCGCCCGCCACCCCCAGCCGCTGGGCGTCGACGCGCGGCTCCTGGCACAGCACCGTGACCGCGCGCATCTGCATCACGGCGTAACGGGTGAGGTTCCCGGCCATGGGGTCGGCGGCATTCCATGCCCCCCAACTGACGGCTTTGTCCAGGGGTATCGTGATGGCGATGCAGGCGTAGCCCTTGCGGGCATAAATGCCGGGGATGGCGGGGTTCGCCGGCGCCATGCCGCCCTGACACCAGAGCAGGCCGGGCAAATCAGCACCCTCGGCGGGCATCATCAGCAGCGCCCGCACGCGCACCGGCGCGGGTTGCCCATTGCCGTCGGACGTGGTGAAGGCGGTGAAGTGCAGCCACCTGGACAGCACGCCGTCGGCGGTGGTTTCGCTTTCGACTTCCACTTCCAGCGGGTCATTGGCGATGGCGGACAGATCGAACAAGGGTTCGACAAAGTCTCCGGCATTGGCGCCGGCCGGATCGGCGGAAGCCGTGGACAACAGCAGGTGCATCATGAACAAACCCAGCATCAACCATCGCATGATTCAGTACTCCGCAGGGGATCGTCTATTTGCTGCGCATCAGGTCCAGCATCTGTTCGAGGTCGTGTATATCCGTGTTGTACATCCGGCCGAGTTGTTGCGTCAGTTGGATTTCGGATTCCAGCGGCGCCGCCAGGGGCAGTTGCAGACGTTGCCCATCGCGCTGCGCGGACGCCCGCAGTGCCGCTTCCGTGGTCATGACATCCAGCGCCGTGTGGGCGTCAAACTCAGAGGCGCGCAGTTGCCGGATCGCCAGCGCGAAATCGACCAGCACGCCCATGATGGCGGCAGCATATTCCGCCGGTGGATGCGCCGGGGCGATGGCGGTGCGCAGCGGGTTGACATGTTGCAGCATACCGCCGGACCAATGCAGGTAGCTGCGGCGCCAGTCGCCGCCGACGAATTCATGGGTGACGGGGGATTGTTCTTCATGCGCTGCGGACACCGCCGGCGCACTGGTGAGTGGATCGGCAAAGGGGCCAGTGCAGCGGCGCAGCGTCATGACGCCGGGGGTCGCGTTGGGTTGTGGCGTGGGTACAAGGGTCGGTTCCGCCTGCTCGAAATGCAGCCGGGCGGTGGGCGGGAGGGCTTGTTCCACCAGCGTGCCCCGTTCGCCGTGCCATTCGGTGTAGCCATCGCGCGGGTGTCGGCCCAGCAAGCCCTTGCGGTTGGCGCAGCTGTCATGCACGAACAGATCGTCGCCAAACCACAGGCAACGGGCCTGGTAGGTTTCCTGGGTGTGCCATGCCGCCGGGCCGGTGCGATGGCCATGCACGGGCGCGGTGTGTTCAATGCTTTGCACCGCGGTGGGGGGGCGGCCGGCGAACATGCGCCAGCGGGCGCTGGTGTGAAAGCCCACGATGGAGCCATAACTGAGGATGCGGCGAATGGGGCCGATCAGTTGCTGCTCGCGCACCAGGGCCGCCATCCGGTCGCGCGCCAGCCGAAAGAAATGTTCGGCGGTGCGCAGGATCACGCCATGCCCCTGCGCGGTGGCGGTCATTTCCTGCGCCTGCCAGAGCGTGGCGGCGGTGGGGGTTTCCACCAGATGATGCAGGCCATGCGCGCTTAAGCAAGCACTGACCGCATGATTGAACACCGGGGGCAGCACCACCAGCACCGCTTCGCACACGCCCGCCCGCGCCAGTTCCCGCACATGGCCAAAGGCGGGCACGTGCAGTTGCTCCGCCATTGCCGCGCGGCGTTGTGGATCACGGTTGCACACGGCGGTGACTTGCAGCCAGGGCGCCAGGTCCGCCAGCAAGGGCAGGTAGACCTGAGTCATCCGCGCCCCGGCGCCCAGCAGCGCGACCTGCACCGGGGTCGGAGGCTGCGGCAGGGAAGCGGCCGGCGCTGGGGAATTCGCCTGAAGCGGGCGATGCGTCATGCGGCAGCGCTTCCGTGAAGAACTGGTGCCCGGCGCGGATGGCGCCGGTTACTGGCGGCGGTCGAACTGCGCCAGCGTGGGACCTTCGGGGCCGATGGTTTTGGCGTGGCCATCGACGAAGAGATAGTTGCCGTTGCCGTTGTGCCAGCCGCCGCCGGCGTAGCCGTATTTCCAGAAATCGTTGGTGCCGTCTTCCAGCCAGCCGGTGGGCAGGGGGCGGGCGATTTCATCGGTTTCACCGACGAAGAAGGTGTTGCTGGCGCTGCGGATTTCCACCTCGCGCACCGGCCGGCCGCGGTTGGCCCGGGCGGCGAGGGTGTCATTGAAGTAGGCGTCGCTGCGTCCGAGCCCCCAGTAGGAATCGGTGCTCACGTCGCCGCTGTTGTGGGCGTAGGATGTGGCGTTGTCGCCGCCGTTCTTGTTGTTGAATTGCGTCTTTTCCGTGGGGCACTGGAAGATGGTGTTGTTCTTGGGATCGTTCAGTTCATTTTTCTGCTGCTCGGGCGCGAAGTAGTTGGTGCCGGTGCCGACCTGATCGGTGGAGTAGTCGATGCCGATGGTCTTGGCGACGACCCGGCCCCAGGTCGGTTCCTCGCGCACCCAGCCATACAACGCCACGCCCATGCCGTCGGGCAGCCAGAGCTTGTTTTCCTCGGCGTACATGCTCGGGCCCAGGCCGATCTGCTTGAGGTTCGCCAGACACTGCGCCGAGCGCGCCGCTTCGCGGGCTTTGGCGAGCGCCGGCAGCATGATCGACACCAGCAGCGCGATGATGGAGATGACCACCAGCAACTCAATGAGGGTGAACGCCAGCGTATCGGTGCGGGACTGCGCCGGGCGCCGGCCGGGGGCGTGCGGATGCATCGTCATGGGCATGGGGTCTCTCCTGTGACGTCGGCTGCGTCAGTATCCATCGTAATGAACAGTTCCCTCATCAACACCCGTTTTTCGCGATATCAGTACGGGTGCGGGCTTGCATGGTGTATGATGTATGATATCATATATCAATCGACGGGACATGCAAGCCCATTTCCGCGGATCGGGCAGAGGAAATCAGATGCTGACGCAAGGGTTGATCGTGCCGCTGGTGACGCCGCTGAACGCCGGTGGAGGCTTGGACGAAGCGGGGCTGGTGCGGCTGGTTGACCAGGTTCGCCAGGGTGGGGTCGATGCGCTCTTTTTGCTGGGCACCACTGGTGAAGCCCTGAGCCTGAGCCTGTCAACGCGCCGGCAACTGGTCGAAGCGGCGGCGCGCTTGGCGCCGGACCTGCCGCTGCTGGTGTGCGTGACTGACACTTGTCTGGAGCAGAGCCTGACGCTGGCGCACCATGCCCGCGCGGCCGGTGCGGCGGGCATCGTCGCGGCGCCGCCGGCGTACTATCCACTGAGCGAGCGCGAACTGTTCGACTATTTCACTACGCTGGCGCAGGCGGCGCCACTGCCGTTGCTGCTGTACAACATCCCGCAGACCACCCGGGCGGTGTTGAGTCCGGAACTGGTCGCCGAGTTGGCGCAGCAGCCGCGCATCGTTGGTTACAAGGACAGTGGGGGCGATTGGCTGGCGTTTGCCCGCACGCTCGCGCTGGTGGGCGCGGCGCGGCCGGACTTCGCCCTGTTGATGGGCGACGAACGTCTGCTGGCGCAGGCGATTGCGGCGGGGGCGCATGGCGGGGTCTGCGGCAACGCCAACGCCGAACCGCTGCTGCTGCGGCGGCTGATTGATGCCGCTCGCGCCGGTGCGACGGCAGCGCTCGATCAGCACCGCGCGGAGCTGGCGCAGTTGCATCAGTTGTACGCGGTGGGCTCCAGTTGGAGCCGGTACATCACGCATCTGAAGCTGCTGCTGGAGCGGCAGGGCATCTGCGCCCGGCACGTCGCGCCGCCCTTGCAGACGCCGATGAACGCCGAGGCCCAGGCGGTGGTTTCGTGGTGTGAACGCTGGGTGGCGCAGCGCCGCCCGGCCTGTGCCGCGGTGGTGGCGTGAATCAAGGTGAACCTGTACAGGTGAACGACATGATTGCAGTAAGATACCGGTCATCCCCAGGCAAACCGCCTGCCGCGGAGCGATGGCCCATGCCCCGACGCCTCACACCTGCCGCCGCCGATGCCGCGCAGTTGCCGCTGCGCACGCCCAATCTGGTGGGCGAGGTGGCGACGATCCTGCGCCGGCGGATACTGGCGGGCGAACTGCCGGCAGGCGGGGAATTGCCGCCCACGGAGCAGTTGGCGGAAACCTTCGGCGTGTCGCGCACCGTCATCCGCGAGGCGCTGCGGCATCTGCAGGCGCAGGACCTGGTGGAAGTGGAACGCGGGCGTCGGCCGCGGGTCAAGCCGGTGGACGCCCAGGCGGCGATCGACACGCTTAACGCCATGCTGCGGCGCACCGATGGCTCGCTCGAAGATCTGATCGAAGTGCGGCAGGCGCTGGAAGTGCGCGTCGCTGACCTTGCCGCCCAACGCGCTACTGACGCGCAACTGCAAGCCATGGTCGACGCCAATGACGCCATGCTCGCCGCCCGCAAGGTCGAAGACCGCCTCCGCAACGACTGGCTGTTTCACGAGCGACTGGCGGAAGCGAGCAACAATCAGCTCTTCATCATCCTGGTCAAGACCATCTCGGGCTTGTTCCAGGAACTGCTGCGCGCGACCTCCGGCTCGGATGTGAAGTTCGCTCATCAAGCTCACGCCCGGCTGATCGAAGCGGTGCGCCAGCATGACAGCGCCCAGGCGCAGCAGGTGGCGCTGCAGAATCTGCGCTGGACCCGTCAGGATCTGGAGCAGAGTCGGCAGGCGCACCACGCCGATGGCGCATGAGTCCGCATCCGCCGGCGCCCTGCGGCGGCGCCCGTCCCTTTCCCAATTCACTCCGATTGGCTGCCTGGAGGGTTCCAGATGTTTACCGCCGAACAGGTTGAGGTCTACCGCCAATCGGGTCGCTTTGCCGGCTGGCCCGCCAATTACGGAATGTGGTGCTGGGGCGAGGAAATCGTGCTGGGCTTCCTGCTGGGCTACAGCAGCAGTGATCCGAAATTATTCCACACGCGCGACACCAGCCGGCCGTTTGTCACCATGCAGGCCCGCAGTCTGGATGCCGGCCGCACCTGGACCACCGCGCCCATGCCCTGCGCCACCCCCGCCCATCTCGCCCTTTCCACCGGCGGACATGTCACCGCCACGCAAAGCCTGGATGCCGCGCTCGATGATCCGCAGGCGCCGCATCGGCCGACGCCCTGTCCCGGCGACCTCGATTTCACCCACCCGGACTTTGCCTACCTGGCGGCCTGCAGCGGACTGGCGGATGGTTCACGCTCGTTTTTCTATCTGTCCAACGATCGCTGCCGGCACTGGTACGGTCCTTATGAAATGCCGATGTTCGGGCAGCGAGGCGTGTCGGCGCGCAGCGACATGCAGGTGCTCGGCCCACACGACATGCTGCTCTTCCTCACCGCTGCCAAACCCGACGGCAAGGAAGGCCGCGCTTTCTGCGCCCGCACGCGCGACGGCGGCGTCAGTTTCGAGTTCGTCGCGCTCATCGGGCCGGATATCGAAGGCGACGGCTGGGACATCATGCCCGCGTCGCTGCGGCTGCCCAATGGGGAGTTGCTCGTGGCTTTGCGCCGCGGCCGGGCCGTGGGCGGCAACCAGCCCTGGCGCCATTGGATTGATCTGTATCGCTCGACGGATGAAGGCCGCACCTGGCAACTGGGGTCCACGCCGGTCGCCAGCACCGGCATCAACGGCAACCCGCCCACGCTGCACGCGCTGCCCGACGGTCGGCTGGTGATGACCTACGGCCACCGTGACGAACCGCGGGGCATCTATGCCGTCCTCAGTGAAGATCAGGGTCGAACCTGGTGTCCGCCGCTGGCGCTGCGCACCGGCGCCGGCGCGCCCGACCTGGGCTACACCCGCACCGTGGTGACGCCCGCGGGCGCCATCGTGACCGCGTATTACCTCGCCGACTCGCCGCTGGGCGAGCGTTACATCGCCGCCACGCGCTGGACCCCGCCGGCGCGAGCGCGCGCCTGACCTGGCCCCGTTTCTGGAGCGTCGAATGAGTATGCCATCGTCCTGGTCCGTCGTTCTGGTCATTTTCAGCCTCCTCGCGGCCACGGCGCCGTCATCCGCGCAGGTGACGCTCATCGCCGCCGACGCCGCGCCCGAAGCGGCCGCCAGGATTTATGTCAGCCCGGCGGACATGGCGCAGGTCACCGTGTATTCCTTCTTCCGACCCAGGCAGGAACGCAGCCCGGTGGATCTGGCCATCGAAGATTTAGTGGACCATCTGCGGCGGATGAGCGGGGTGACGGTTCAGGTGGTGCAGACGGATGACGCTCAGGCGGTGAAAACGCCGGCGCTGGTCATCGGCGCCTTGGCGCGACAATTCGGCGATCCACCGCCGGCCACTGCAGATGAAGAGTCGTACCGCATTCAGACCCGCGCCGGCCGGGTGCTCGTGCTGGGCGAACGCAATGCTTCCACCGCCTATGGCGTCTATGGCTTGCTCAAACTGCTCGGCTGCGATTGGGTCATGCCCGGCGAAATGGGCCTGATCGTGCCCGAGAGCAAAACCGTGGCCGTCCCGGCGACCGACCAGGTTGTCGTGCCGGATTTCGTGTTCCGCTGGATGTGGATCGGCGGCAAAGGCAAACGCTTTCCCGATGAAGCACGCCAGCCTTTCGAGCAGTGGGTTCGACGGCAACGCATGGGCACCGCCGACTGGTGCGACTCCCGCCGCGGCGAAGCCCACATGTGGAACAAGGTGGTGCTCAAGTACAAGCAGGAACTGGCGGCCAACCCGCAGATGCTCGCGTTGGTCCGGCAACCCGACGGCACGTTCAAACGTGAAGGCCCGCAGCTTGAAACCGCCAACCCCGACACCGTCGCGCTCGTGGGTCGCTACATCCGCGAGCAGTTCGAACAGTTCAAATGGCCCAAGGACAAGATGGTGACTCTCGCCATTGGGCCGGCCGATGGGCTGGGCTATTCCGAATCGCCCGAGTCGCGCGCCGCCGGCGTGGAGCGTCGCGACGTCACCACCGGCGGCGCTGACCAGACCGACCTGGTGGTCAAGCTCGCCAACGACGTGCTCGACCTGATCGGCGCGGAGTTCCCCAACCTGACCCTGGGCTACTACGTCTACTCCGTGCACTCGGAGTTCCCCGCACGCTATACCCCGCATCCGCGCATCCGCCCGATCTTCGCCCCCATCAGCTATTCGCGGCTGCACTCGACCGTCGATCCGCATTCGCGCTCCCGGGCCTACTACCGCAGCATCGTCGAGCGCTGGGTCGCCCACGCCCGGCAGCATCAGGTGCCGCTGATGGTCTATGAATACAACTGGAATCTGGCGGACAACTTCCTGCCCTTCACGCGCATCCGCACGATCGCCGAGGACTGCCGCTTCTACAAAGAACAGGGATTCTTCGGCATCACCATGCAGGCGATCAATGCCTGGGAGCAGAACGCCGCCGGCGACTACATCTACGCCAACATGCTCTGGGACACCGCGCAGGACTGGCGCACGCTGCTCCGGGAGTTCTGCGACAAAAGCTATGGCGCTGCCGCCGACGATCTGGAACGCTACTACCTGCGCCTCGTGGAAACGCAGAGCAGCGCGGGACTGGAAGCCGGTTCGTACTATTCCGCGCCGTTGATTTTCGACCGCGCCTATCTCGCCGCCGCCCGCGCGGACCTGGATGCCGCGGCGAACCGCGCTGACCTGACCGAGCCCCAGCGCTTCCGGGTCAACGCTGTTCGCCTGGCGTTCGACAGCCTGACCATCTATCTCGACTGGCACGACGCCACGACGCGCTTTGACTTCGCCGCCGCCCAGCGGGGCATCGACGCCTTGAAAGCCAACTATGCCGCCCGCAAACAGGCTTACCCCAACTTCGCCGACTATGCCGCCGGCATTTACCTGAGCCGGCTGCTGGGGCAATCCACCGAGGAATCGCTCAAGTACAGCAGTGCGCCGTACCATGTCCTCAAGCCGCTGCCCGACGAATTGCCCACGCACCTGGATCCCAATCACGTCGGCGCGCGCTTCAACCTCTTTGGCGTCGCCATCCGCGATGAGTTCTGGCAGCGCACCAAAACCTATTCCAGCACCTGGGATGCCCAGGGCCTGGGCATGATGCGCGAGACTTCCGTCTGGTACCGCCATCGTTTCGACGTGCCCGTTGAAGTGCAGGGCCAGGGCGTGGGTCTGCTGCTGGGCGCGTTTGATGATGAAGCCCGCATCTGGGTCAACGGCGCGTTTGTCGGCAGCACGGGCGTGAAGTTTCCTCAGGCGGCCGCCATCGATCTGACGGACGCCATCCGCTTCGGGCAATCGAATCTGCTGACCATCCAGATCAAACGCAACAGCACCGCCAACGAAATCGGCACCGGCGGCATCCTGCGGCCCGGCTTCATCTTCGCCGGCCCACGGGTGCAGACCCCCGAGCCGCCGGCGCAACGCGTGCGCGTCCTGCCCGGCGGAGACCTGGAAATCATCCCGGAGACCAAACCATGAAATCGGCGCTATTCCTGACTCTGCTGCTGGGTACGCTGGCGCTGGCGCAGCCGCCCCTTTCACCCGAGGGTAAGCCGCTGGAGCAGTCGGCCACCCCGGTGCTCATCGCCGCCGACGGGGAGGCCAAGCTCGCCATCACCGTGGCCCCCGACGCTTCGCCGACGCTCCGGCAAACCGCCCGCGCGTTGCAGGACCTGCTGCAACGCATCACCGGCGCAGCGCTCTCGATTGAATCGGGCAGCACGCCTGCGGGCATCACGCTGGGCCTGCTCACACAGTTTCCCGACGCGAGCCTGACGCAATCGCTGGCGATCCAGCATGGCTACGACGGCGTCGAAGCCTACGCCATCCGCACGGATGCAAGTGGAATACGTCTGCTGGGCAACACCGAACTGGGCGCCTCGCATGCCGCCTATCGTTTCCTGGAACTGCTCGGCTACCGCCATTTCTTCATGGGCCCCAACTGGGAAGTCGTGCCCCGCATAGCCACCTTGCGGTTTGATCTGAATGAAGTCAATCGCCCGCGCATCTGGAGCCGCACGCTGGGCTTCACCCGGATGAAAACCGTGGGTGAACCCGGCGATCCCGATCGGCTGGAACTGGTGCAGCAGTGGCGCCGCGCGGTGCGCCTGGCGGAGTCATTGGATGTGACCACCCGGCACACCTGGCATGCCATCCCCGACTCCTTCCGCGGCGATCAATATCCCTTCCGCGCGGAGTTCGTCGCCCATCCCGAATATTTCGCATTGGTTGACGGGCAGCGCAAAGGCCCCCAGCTCTGCGTGAGCAATCCCGGCTTGCAGAAAGTGGTCGTCGCCTATGCCCGGCACTATCTGGACCGGGCGCCCACGGACGACATGGTGTCCCTCGATCCCGCCGACACCGCCGGCTGGTGCACCTGTGATACCTGCGCCAAGCTGGGGTCGCCCAGCGTGCAGCCGTTCTATCTGGCGAACCTCGTCGCCCGGGAACTACAGCAGTCGCACCCGGGCAAGTACGTCGGTCTGCTGGCGTACAGTTGGCACTCCGATCCCCCGGATTTTGTCCTCGAACCCAATGTCTTCGTGCAACTGACCGCGGGCATGAACGCTTCGAAACTCTCCTTCGACGAACTGCTCGAAGCGTGGAGCGCCAAGTGCGGCCGGCTGGGCGTTTACGAGTATTACAGCTATTGGGAAATGGACCAGGGCATGCTGCCCGGCGGTGGGCCGCAGGTGCGCCACGACGAGATGCCCGCGCGAATGCAGCGGCTGATCGATCATGGCGTCATCGCCCTGACCGCCGAGGCGAGCGTCAACTTCGGCGTGCATGGCTTGCCGTATTACCTGGCGCACAAGTTGATGTGGGATCCCACCGCCGACCCGACCGCCCTCAAACGCGATTTCTGCGCCAGTGCCTTTGGTCCCGCCGCCGAGCCCATGCTGCGGTACTACGAACGCTTCAACCTGTCGTCGCATCCGCTGCGCGGCCTGGTGATGCTCCGCGCTGCCGCCAACGATCTCCATGAAGCGGGGCTGCTGGCTTCAGGGCAACCGCAGGCGCTGGCGCGCATCAACGACCTCAAGGCGTACATGGTCTACAACGCCCTGGGGTTGGAGGTGGAAAGCACCGGCGATTACCTGAAAAAGCATGCGGCGGCGCTGGCGTGGTTCACCTGGGCGTACCGCATTCGCAACACGTTCCTGATCGACTGGCCCACCTTCCGCGCCGCGGTGGGGAATCATGAGTACAAACCCACGCTGGCGGCGCGCTTCAAGGAGCCGACGTGGAATTACCGGGTGACCAAGGACAATCCCTGGCGCAACGATGAGCCGCTGACCGCGCCGGAGATCGAAGAACGCTTCGAACAGGTGTGTCAGCAGTGGGGTCCGATGCCGGTAGTGGAGCCGCGCACGTTTGCCGGCCCATACGTCGTCGTCGCCAACGGCGGCGGGGCGGTCACGGATCAGGAACTGGGCTTCCTCAATCGCGGCGCGCTGCTGCTGGCGAGCGTGCAGGGCGAACCCCTGGAATTCGTGCTGGTGTCTTCGCCTTCGCCGCAGCTTGAGCGCCAGGACATGGAATACATCCTGAGCACGCAGGCCGGCCAGGTGCTGCATCAGGCGGATATTCCCGAGGGCGACAACGCGCTGCAACTGCCGGTGCCCGCGCCGGGCGTCTATCGGCTCAACTGCAAACGCGGCGGGAAAGGCTGGAGCATCAAGCTGCCCGCCAAACTCCCGGCGGCGGTCATCATGGACGACGATCTGGACAATCGCCCGCAGAACATGACCGGCTGGTTCTACGTGCCCCAGGGCACCCGGCAGTTGGGCGTGCATGCCCAGTGGGGGCTGACCACGCTGCGCGATCCGAGCAATGCCGTGGCGCTCAAGGAGAACATGCGCGGCGACCTGCATGCGGTCAATGTGCCCGCCGGGATGGACGGCCGGGCGTGGTCGTTCTACGGCAAGGTGCGCAATCTCTGGTTCATCAACGCGCCGACGGCGCTGGCGGTGGAGCCGACCCGCTTGTTTGTCCCGCGTGAACTGGCCCAGCAGGATCGCTTGAAAATCATTGTCCCTTGACGCAAGGATCAACCCACATGGCGGCGCCGCGTAAGCCGAACATTCTGCTGATTGTCGCCGACGATCTGGGCTATGGCGATCTCGGTTGCTATGGCGCGAAGGTGACGCATACGCCGCATCTGGATGACCTGGCGCGGCGGGGCGTGCGCTTCACCGATTTCCACGCCAACGGCCCGGTGTGCAGTCCCACCCGCTGCGCCCTGCTGACCGGGCAATACCAGCAGCGCCTGGGCATCGTGGGCGCGCTGGGCGAGCATGACCCGGGCCTGACGGTGGGCGTGCCGACCATCGCCAACTGCTTGGCGGGCGAAGGCTACGCCAGCGGGCTGGTGGGCAAGTGGCACCTGGGCTTGGATATGCGCTACTGTCCGCTTAAGCACGGCTTTCAGCTTTTCCATGGTCATCGGCATGGCGCCATCGACTACGTGTCGCACATCACCAAATACGGCGGGCACGACTGGTGGCACAACGAAGAGCCGCGCGATGAACAGGGCTACTGCACGCAGCTCATCACCGACCATAGCGAAGCGTTCATTCGCGCCCATGCCCACCAGCCGTTCTTCATGTTCGTCGCCCACTCGGCGATCCACTTCCCCTGGATGGCGCCGGGCGATCCCGCCCACCGCCGGCGCGGCGTGCGCTACGACGGGCTCGATCGCCTGGGCCCGCATGGTCCTGAAGCGGTCGGGCGCGTCGTGCAGCGCATGATCGAAGCGCTCGACGAAAGCGTCGGCCGAATGGTGGCTGTGCTGCGTGAACTGGATCTGGAGCGCGACACGCTGATCGTCTTTCTTTCCGACAACGGCGGCATCGTGGAAATGGCAGGGGGGTACACGCAAATCTCCAGCAACGGCGAGCTGCGCAACCAGAAAGGCTCGCTGTACGAAGGCGGCCATCGCGTGCCGGCGCTGGCGTGCTGGCCGGGCCGCATTGCACCGGGACGCACGGAAACGCGTCCCGCCGCCACCATGGACCTGATGCCCACCTTCCTGCGGCTGGCGGGCGCGGGGTTGCCGACCGACGCCTGCGTCGACGGCGTGGACCTGAGCGACCTGCTGCTGCGCGGCGCGGACCTGCCCCGGCGTCCCTTGTTCTGGGCTTCCGGCACGCAGGGAGCCGTGCGCGACGGCGCGTGGAAGCTGTTTACGCTGGGGGATCAGGCGGAGTTGTATCGGCTCGACGACGACGTGCGTGAAGCCCGCAATCTGGCGGACCAGCATCCCGGTGAAGTCAATCGGCTGGGCGCGCTGCTGGCGCGCTGGCGCAAAGACGTGGGGCTGCCGACGTCCTAACTCGACTCACTGGCTTGGATGTGCTGGAAGGAGCCGTGCCAGAAACGCACCGCCTGCCCGTCGGCATACAGCACCGCCACCCCGCGCGGCGTCTGCACCATGCTTGGCGTCACCTGCACGCCGCCGGTGTGCAGCCGCAGCGTGCCCGACCAGCTTTGTCCATCATCCGTGGAGACCTGCAGCAACCAGTCGGCGTCAACCGGTTGCAGACGGATCAGGCCGTCTTCCGTGCGGATCACCGCAGGCGACATTTCCGGCGCTGCTTCCTCCGATGCCAATGCCGCACGATCTTCACTGCTGGCCGCCTGCCATTGCCCCCGTCGCCGAATCCACCATTCAACGGCAGCGCGCTCCCGCCATCGCGCGACGAACTGGCCCTGGGTGCTGCGCGCCAGCTTCAGGTCGCTCATCGCCGCCGTCGTCGACGCTACGGTTTCCTCGTTGACCAGCAACTGCCGCAGGTACGCGCCATACATGCCCAGGTCCAATTGCTGGCCACCGGCGATCAGTTCCTGTTGCAAGGCGGATACATCAAGCTGGCTGGGCGTCGTCTGCTGTTTGACGCATTGCGCCGCCGCCACCCCAGCCGCGAAACCCAGCTGCGCCACGGTCGCCATCACCCGCAGATTGCTCATCGCCATCTGGTCTGCCGATATGCCGCGCCCCGCCACCAGCAGGTTGTCCGCAGCACCCGGCTGCAGGCTGCGCAGCGGAATGTGGTACGGCTCCACCATCGTGGTCCTGCCCGTGCCCGCCCGCTGCATGCGATCCGGCCAGTGATAGTCAAAGTGATAGGTCCCCACCGCCACCGCATCCGGGAAAACGCAGTTGTGGGCGACGTCAGCTTCCGTCAGCACATACTCGCCCACCAGGCGGCGCTCCTCGCGCACGCCGATCTGTCGGGACACGCTCGCCAGCACATGACGGTCCAGCAATACGCCGCGGTAGCCGTGGGTCTGCAGGTAGTAAATCAGCGCCATCATCTGTCGGCGGGCGAACACTTCCGCTGCGCTGAGGCTCAAGCCATCGTCGGCATCAAAGCCCACGACCTTCATCTTCACTTCCACCTTGCCGGTGTCGAAGCGATGCAGCGAGGTCATGGGAATTTCTTCGTCGTTGCTCCATGCGGGGCAGCCCGGCGGCAGAATCGGCGTGACGGGTCGGCCGGTGTCCCAGAGCGTGAAGTACAGGCTCATGGGCAACTGCTGCAGCGCCCCCAGATGCTCGGTGGGCAAGCCCGCCAGACGCGGCAGCAGACAGCGCCCGGTGGCGTCGATGACGAAGCGGGGTCGAATCTGACGCAGTTCGCCGGCGGTGGAGAGGGTCAGCTGCGTCACGCGCCGCTGGGCAAAATCCGCCGCCACGATCCGGCTGTGCAGCAGGGGGGTGACCTGCCGCTCGACCAGCATTTCCTGCAGGAAGAAGGCGCACCATTCCAGGTCGTAATCCCGCCGATCGTGCAAGGCGCACGCCGGGGCGATGAGTTGATGCTGCAGCAGACGGGCAACCAGCTCGTCGAACAGATGATTGACGCGCTGCGTGTCGCCGCAGAACCCCGCGACGCCGCCGGCGGTGCCCTGGCCGCCCAGCACATTGCTCGGGTCCACGATCCACACCTGACAGCCGCGCTCCGCCGCCGCCAGCGCCGCCATGACGCCCGCCATGCCGCCGCCGGCGACCACCACATCCACGGTTGCTGGGTTCATGCTCATGCGAGTGCTCGGGGGTACATCATGCAGCAACCGGCTGTAGATGAGCAATCGGGGAAGCCGCTCATTCCAACTCCAAGCGCCAGAGCTGCCAACTTATATGATATCATACAACTGGTGGGTTCCTCAGCAAGAGCGCCCGACGTCATTTGGGTCGGCGCGTATGAGCGCCCGGTCGCGCCGATGCTGGCGCGCTGCCCGCGGGGCTGTGCCTTTGGTCCAGATGGGGCGATGGTTGGGCGCTGGTTCAGGATTGAGCCGGGGCGGGAACGACACTGACCGGCTTCGTGATCGCCGCCATGCCGGCCCGGATATCCGCAGCCGTTTGCACATGCGGCAGCTGGCAGCGCGCTGCCGCCAATGCCGCCGCGACGCCCGCTGCGGCGCCGACGTACATGCCGGTGGTCATCACCCGCACTGACCCGTGCGCGTCGCGGTCGGCGCTCAGCGATCGGCCGGCGATCAGCACGTTCTCCAACTCACGGGGCAGCAGGCAGCGATAGGGAATGTCGTACCAGTCGCCGCGCGGCGGACGGCGGCTCCACATGTGCTCGGGGGTATGCGGCAAGGTCAGACCCGGCGGCGAGTCGTGCAGGTCCATGTAGAACATGCCGCGCGCCACGGCATCGTCGAACTTCCGGCCGGCAACCACATCATCATGGGTCAGCACATACCGTCCCACGATGCGCCGCGACTCACGCACCCCCAGCACACTGGGCAGCTTGAGCAGGCGCACCTGCTGATAGCCCGGCAGATGGGCGCGACAGAACGGAATCAACTGCATGGCCGCCGCCTGGCACTGCGCCAACACCCGGCTGACCTGCGCGGCATCCAGCGGGTTGATGCCCTCCAACTCCCAGTTGTTCAGGTCCAGCCGATTGACGCGGAAGTTGTAGGGAAACGCCCGCGCCTGCGGCTGAAACAGATGCTCCGGCGGCGTGAGGCGTCCTTCCGCTTGCGCCTGCTGCAACAATCGAACGAGCTCCGCGTCCTCCGGCTTCCGGGCTTCATAGGTCGCCTTGTCCACGTCGCCCAACCAGACGCGGAAGTTGCAATGCTGCAGCCGTTGATCCACTGGATCGCCCCAGAGAAACTCGGCGCCGGCGCTGGCGGCGAGGTCGGCATCGGCGCTGGCGTCCACCACCACTTTGGCGCCCAGCGTCTGCGCCCCGGACTTGTTGACGATGGCGATCCGGCAGTCGCCCGGGCCGGCTACCGTCAAGTGGTGAGCGAAAGTCAACAGCAGCACTTCGACGCGCGCTTCGAGCAGCATCTGCATCAGCATGGCTTTCGCCATCTCCGTGTCGAAGTACGCCCGCCCGGGGGCGACGAAAGTCTCCGGCTTGAAGTGATACTGGGCGGCATTGAGCTGCGCCATGCGGGCGAACAGCTCATCGAAGATCGGCCCGCCCGGCGCGTCGCACCAGTTGGTCACCCCGGCGCCGGTGTGCATGCCGCCCAGATGCCCCAGCCGTTCGATCAGCAACGTGCGCGCCCCGGCGCGCCCGGCCGCGATGGCCGCGCCCACGCCCGCCGGGCCGCCGCCACAGACGATTACGTCATATTTCGGTAAAGCCTGTGACATGGGTGTTTCCGCTGCGGGAGGGTCATGGGATGCGCTGCGGCAACCATTGTAGCGCAGCGTTCCCAACCCCCGACAGCAGCGGCGACAACCTAGGTGTCAGTCAAGCCGGCGAACGCACGGCTGCACGCGCCGCGCGGCTTCCGCCAACCCGACCAAGCCGTCGCGCCAGTTTTCCGGCAGCGGCGCGCCCAGCAGTTCCGTCAGCTCATCCTGAGCGCTCCGCGCCAACGCTGCCCGCAGGTCGTCGCAGTAGCGCAGCAGAATGTGGTAACCACGCTCATCGCCACACCGCGCCAGCGCCCGTCCGATGCACAGTTCCAGGTACGCCCGGCGTTCCGCCACCGGGTCCACCGCAAAACGCGGATCGCGTCCGGCGGGCAAATCCTGATTGGTCAGACTCCGGCGCTGCAGCAGATATTCCAACGGCTTGATCAGCTCCGGCCCGGCGCAGCGTTCGGCGGCGGCGGCGATCGCCAGCACATACTCGAATTGCGATTCCGTCGTTGAGGCGTAGCGCGCTTCGCGGTCCTGAATCTTCGACGCCAGCTTCGCCAGCAGCGGCGCCAGCTCGGGGCGTGGCCCCATGAAACTCAGCGCGTGCAGTGAATACACCGGGTCCGGCGCCCAGCCATGCTCGGGGGGAACCGCCAGGCATTTGACCGGCACATCGGGCAAGTCCTTGGCGATCTGCTCCTCGATGCTCTGCAGCAGCACCGGGGCAGCCATGGCGTCGCCGAGATAACCCAGCAGCCGCGCCAGCCGCAACCGACCCGTCGGCCTGGTGCAGGCTGCCAGTGCATCGCGCAGCGGCTGCCGCGCCTGCTCCGTGCGCACCAGGCGCGCTGCGGCGCTGGGCCACCCGGCGCGCCCGGTCTGCACCCAGCGCAGGTCGCGCTGAATCTGTCGATCCAGGTTCGCCGGGGCGGGCTTGGTGAATTGCTTTTGATCCTCCGGGCGAATCATGCCCAGCTCGCGCCACTGCTTTTGCAGTGCTGCGACATTCAACTCGGCGGGGGTTTGGCGCTGCGTCAACGCCGCCGCCGCCACTACGCCGGCCGCGCCGCCGAGGTTCACCATGTCGCGCTGCATGCGCGCCAGCGCCAGAGCGTCATGGCTGGCGCTGTACGCCCGGCAGGCGATCAGCACGTTGTCCAGACCCTCCGGCAGCACCGCACGGTAGGGAATGGCGACCCGGTACTTGGTATGCACGTCCCAACTCCACACCACGCCGCACGCCAGCAGATGGCTCGAGGCGATGCCTTTAATGTCGAAGTTGGATTCGCAGATGGTCATGGCGTCGGGAAAGGTTTCACCCGCGAGAATGCCGCTGTAGGTGACGGTGGCGCTGGCGCGCAGCCGGCGGGATTCGCGCGGCGCCACGTAATGCTGGGGCATCTCATGGTCGAGCCGGGTCCACATGCCCTGACGTCGTCGGCCACGCACGATGCTGCGGGTCAGGTCCAGCGGATCGCGCGGCTCCAGCGCGGATTCATACTGGCGATTGGCGGTGCGTTTGACCGCATTGAAATTGGCGAAGGACGCCCACATGGTCCAGGCGTCGCGCCCCGTGCCATAGTCAAACGGCGCGCCCGCCCATGCGGCCACATCGGCGTCGCCCGTGCTGTCGATGACCATCGCGCCGCGCACCACGCCCAGCCCGCGCTCGGTGGCGAGCACCACGCCGGCGACCTGACGCTCACGCAGCAGCGTGCCCACCAGCGGATAACCCGCCAGCACACATGTCCCGGCATCCTGCAGCGCGTGCAGCATGCCGACTTCCTCCGCCACGCCGCTGCGAGCGGTCAGGGCGTCGTAGTGTTCATCGCACTGCTGCTGGAAATCGGTGGACCTGCCGAACCAGTAGGACCCGACGCCGCCGACGGTGCGCACGCCGCCCAGATCGCTGTGTTGCTCCACGAGCACCGTCTGCGCGCCCTGACGTGCCGCGGCGAGCGCTGCGGGAACGCCGGCGGTGCCACCTCCTGCCACCAGCACCGAACTGCTTGCCAGCACCGGCAAGGTCAGCGGCTCGCGCCATGGCGTACTGCCGATGTGGTGCAGGCTCGGCACGTCAGCACAGCGCAGGCTGCCAAGGTTGGACGCTGCGTGATGGTCAGTATTTGCGGGGCTGAAGCGCAGCGCGCCGGGGGCGACGTGGCGTGCAGTCGTGGTGGCGATGGTGTCGGGCAGTGCGGCCAGTGCTGCCACCAGGGCATAGGGATCGCTCCACTTGGCGATGTCCGACAGCGCGATCCAACTCCCGAGCCAGAGGTTGGGGCATGGGCCGGTGGTCGAGCAACGCCAGAGCGGCTCGGTTAGCAGCACATCGGGGAAACGATAGAAATACAAGCCAGGCTGGTCGGCCGCGAGTCGCGCGGTGGTGATCGCTTCACCCACACGCACCAGCGCCAGCCGCGCGGCTGCGCTAAGCCGGGCGCGCCAGCAGGGGTCCGCCAAATCACAGGGCAATTGCAGCGGAATGTCAGCATAGGGGCCATGCAGCGTGATGGTGCTGCTGACCAACTCCGGCAGATGCTCGGCTGACAGCGTGGCGAGGTCCGGCGGACTGATGCGATCGGCGCTGGCTTGCCCCCGCATGGACTTCACCGGCCCGGGCGCGTCGCCGATGCCCACCTTGGCGCTGAAGGCGACCTGCACCGTGGCGCCCGGTTTACGCACCTGCAACGGCACACCCGCGAGCGCGGCCACGGTGGCGTGGGGCGTGCAGTCGAGCACCTGCTGGGCGCGGAGCAGCAGCAGACCCGCCTTGCCGCCCAGCACCACGCCGGCGAGTTGTCCGTCAGGGGTTTGTTCGACGCCGCACGGGGTCAGGCCATAGCGCACGCGTACGCCGGCGTCCAACAGCAGGTCTTCCACCGCGATCGCCAGCTTGGCGAGGTTGACCACTTCCTGTGCGTGCGCATCGGTGAACATGCGGCAGCTGCGCCAGACGCGGGCGAACTCCGTGGGCAAGGTCGCCAGTTGCTCGGGATGATGCCACGGCCGGCGGGCGACGACGACATCCGTGGGCAGCGAGGTGGCGGGAGTCACCAGCGTCACACGCCGGCCGCGCTGCGCCAGCTCCCACGCCAGCACGCAGCCGGCGAGGCTGCCGTCCACTACCAGCACGCCGGTTTGTTCGAGCACCGGCAGCGCCAGGTTCGTGTTCAGGGATACGTATTCCTGCATGTCTGCTTGCTCCGACTCAGCGCGCCCAGACCTGGCGCGTGGTGGTGATGCTTTCCTGTGCTTTGGCGGCCTGGGTGATCAGCCGCGCCAGGTAGTTGTCCTGACACGCCTCCGCCACGCTGTAAAACTCCGGCCCGCCCTGCACGAATTCGTGCATCTTCTGCAAACTCGACGCCACGGCGATTTCGTCATCGCTCAGGCGGGCGGGAATGAACGGATTGCGATACACCCATTGCTCGCCGGCGGTGATGCCCTTGAAGTAGCAACCTTCGAGGTTGTCGTTTTCCCCGGCGGCTTCGCGGCGCAGCGTGGTGCGGATGGGCGTGCGGAAGTCGTGCAGATAGCTCAGGTCGTAATTGCAGATTTCGCCGCGGTCGCCCTGGACCAGCATGCGTACGCCACGGACGTAGGAAAAGTATTGCGGCCCGGCAAAATCGAAAGTCGCAAAGCGATCGCCGAAATCCAGCCACGCCATTTCCTGCAGCACGGGTTCGATTTTTTCCTCGGTGGGCGGACCCTGCCGACCGGGGCCCGCCAGCAGCGTGGACTTGACCCGGCGGGCGGTGATGACGGCATCTTCAAACATCAACCCCAGCAGGCGACGGATCAGGCTGATGCCGTGGTAGCCATGGGCAACGGCGACCTGCGCCTGTTGCACAGTGCCCAGCCGACCCGAGCGCGCCAGGGCGATGCGGGCGGCATGCATCGGGCGCAGGTGCAGTTGCTCGGCGATCTGGATGCGTCCGCCGCGCTGCGTGAGGGCGAACACCTGTTCCATCTCCGGCACATCGCGCGCGGCTGGGGTTTCGCACAGCACCGCAATGCCGCGCTGGGTCAGCTCGGTGAGCAACTGCGGATGAACAACACAAGGCACGCTGACGACCACGAAGTCGCATGGCTCGCCGGCGAGCAGTTCATCGATGGTGCCGCAGGTGGAGACATGCAGCCGCTGGGCGAAAGCCTGGGCTTTGGCGGGGTCGCGCACGAGCACCCGGGTGAGGGTGAAACGTTCGGGCAGGGCCTGGGCGACGCGGATGAAAAACTCGGCGCGCCAGCCGCCGCCGATGATGCCGAACCGGATGGGAGTCATGGATGCGGTCCTTGTGGTGGGTAGAGCTGGTCTCTCACAGAGAGCACAGAGGCACGGAGGGAAGACAGAGAAATTGTTGGAGGATGACTAATTCATGAAGGCGTGGTTGATGCTTTGCTGAATGCCGAATCTCTGTGTTCTCTGTGTCTCGGTGGTGAATCCTGTCTTGCGGTCACAGTTGTCGACCATCGCGGCCGCCGCCGGTGCCGGTGTAGGGTTGGCCGGGGGTCCAGTCGGGGTGGGAAGGCGGGGTGAACTGGTCGACGGGGAAAGTCACCTGGCAGCGATGCTGGGCGGAGAGGTACGCGCCCTGGCAGATTTCCAGCGCCAGTTGCGAGTTGCGGGCGAGGGTGTAATCCGGCGTGCCGGCGGCGACTTGTTGGGCGAGGTTTTCCAGATGCCGCCGGTGGCCGCGCACGGGCAGCAGATCGGGGGTGATGAGGGTGGGCTGCGGGTGATCGCGGTTGAGCAGTTCGTAGCCGCGCTGCCAACCCCAGAACTCAATGACGCCGGCGCTGCCGACGAGGCGGAAGAGCGTGTCCTTGCCTTCGCGGTTGATCTGCACGTGGTCGCCGGTGTGCATGACCAGGCGGGTGCCGGTGACGGTCTGGGCATACGTGATGGCGTGCGTTTCCACCTGCAGGCCGTCGCGGTAGGTGCGGGTGCTGACATCGCACTGCGCGAGCACCCACGCCATGGCTTCGCCGCCGGTGAGGCTGACGAAGAAATGCACCCAGTGGATGCCGGCGTTCATCAGGTCCCAGCCGGTGCATTGGATTTCCACCAGCTTGAGGGCGCCGATCGCGCCAGCGTGAACCTGCCGGAGTATTTCCAGCGGCGTTTCGTTGGCGAGCAGACCATGCGGCACCGCGAGCGGCAGTTGCCGGGCTTCGATCAGGTCCAGGATCCGCCGACCCGACGCGGCGTCCATACCCAGCGGTTTCTCGACCAGAATGCCTTTGAGCGGAAGCTGCAGTGCCGCGCGGGTGACTTCCTCATGCGACGCCGGCCAGGTGCTGACGCAGACCACATCGGTGGGACACTGGGCGAGCATGTCGCGGTAATCGGTGAAGCTGCGCACCCCCGGATAGGTGCGTTCGAGTTCCTGGCCGACTTCCGGGCGCAGGTCGGCGACGGCGACGAGGTCGAAGCATTCGGATTGATGCAGCGCTTTGAGACTGAGCTTGCCGCCGGCGCCGCCGCCGACGACGCAGGCGCTGAGTTTGCTGGGGGAGGTCATGGATGGATTCCCGAGGGCTTACCAGAGGTTGAGTGTCAGCCGACTTAGCTGGCGCTGCTCCAGGCTGGGGTTGGTGAAGACGAACTGATTGGGACCGGGCTGGAGCGAGTCCGGCTCGATGCGGAATTGCCGACAGTCGGGCGGATTGGACCGCAGGGTTTTCGGGCGGTAGTGATTGACGAATTCGCTGAACACTTCCGAACGGTAGGGGCCGGTGTGGTCGGGTCTGAAAGTCTGCGGCGTTGCCGGTTGCCCATTGACCTGCAGCGTCACATCGCCGCCGCAATCGGCATGTGCGAGGGCGCGCCAGCAGGGCAGGGCGGCGCTGGGGATGTGCAGCGCAAGCGTGACGCGCTGGCTGGGAGCGAGCGGGACGGGAATGACCGCTGGCTGATCGACTCCCGGCACCCGGCTGCGCTGGTGGTTGACCGACAGCGTCAGCGGTTTGGCGGCGGCGGTGTCGGGGCGCTCCAGGCCTTGCAGCCAGTGGTAGGGGCGGGCGGCGAGACGCTCGATCCAGCAGGGAAAATTGAACAGGTACAAGCCATCGGGCTGGCAGTCGTACAAACTGGTGCAGATGCCGCGGAGCGATTCGGGGAAATGCACCTGCGGACCAAACGCCAGATCGAAGCCAGCGTAGACCGGAATGTCGCGGTTGTGCAGCACCGCGCGCAACTCGGCGATGGGCATCTGCCAATCGGTGGTGAGAAAGGGGCAGACGACCAGCAGGTCCACCAGCTTCCGCGCGCCCCACTGGGCGAGGTCCACGCCCATGACGCGGCAACCGGTGGGGGAGGTGGGCACGCGGGCGCCCAGCAGAATCGGCCGGGCTTGTTGCGCCAACAGCTGACGCACCGCAGCGGTGAAATCCGTCAGCACCTCCCGCTGCGCCCAGACCTGCTCCGGCGAACCCGCCAGATGACGCGGGAAACGCAGCCAATCCAGTTGCAGGCCGTCGATCACATCGCCATAACGTTCGAGCAATTCCGCCAGCAGGGCGAGCATGTACTGGCGCACCTGGGCTTGGCCGTAGTCCAGGCAATAGGACATCCACTGCGCCTGCCCACGCTGCACTTCATCGTGGCCGACGATGCAAGCAGGATGTTCCCGGCGCAGGCGGGGGATGTTCCATTGTTCGGTGGGGTTGTGGACGTCATTCATCCGGCAGGTGATGAAGGTTTCGCGTCCACTGGCTTTGAGCTGTTCGAGCCAGAACCGCAGCGGGTCTTCGCCGCGCTGGATCGCCTCCACCAGCACCGGGCAGCGGTCGTTGACCACGCCGACCTGCGTGGGCCAGTAGCAGGTGGCGCTGTTGGCGCACACCAGATAGGTGGTGACATTGGGCGGGCACTCGCGCACCGCTTCCACCAGGTCCGCGCGCCAGTCGGCACTCAGGTCGGCGAAGCGGTTGCTGCCGTCGTCATCGATCAGGAAGCGGTGCATGGACGTCAATCAATCCTTCGGGCGGGTCACCAACGCAGCCTTACCGGACAGCAGGCAGTGCCACCTCATTATTATGCTCGGTGATCTCCGCCACCGCCTGCCGGGGATCAAGCACCAGCCACCAGCCCGGTTCGACAGCACGCGGCAAACGCAGCGTGATCGGCAAGCGGCGCGGCTGCAGATCCAACGGCGCGTCGAGCAGGCCAAGGTCCTGCTGTACGAGCACGTTGCCCTGCTGGTCCAGCACCGCCGCCACCACCGGCGCCGCGGCAGCGCCGATGTTATGCGCCACCGCATGGAGCGCAGTGCCTTCCACCGTCACTTCCCGCACGCTCAAAGCCAGGTCCGGGCGCGTCAGGAGGTCGTCCAACGGCTGCACCTGATCGCATTCCACCACCGTCACCTGTTGCGCGGGCAAGGTGATAGGTAATGCGGAGTAACGCTGCAGTTGGCGCGTATGCTCCTCCGTCGGCTGATCCAGTTGCCCATCGTCATCGGCATCTGGTCCGATCCGCACGCGATAGACGCCGTGTTGCAGCCGCCACAGCCGCAGCGTGCCGGTGAGGGGTTGATCACGAAAGTTGTACAGCGCCACGCGCAGGGCGTCGTCGCGGTTCACCCACACCAGTGCGGCAAAGTCCTGCGCGTGGAAGCCTTCGTAGCTGACCGCCTGCAAGCGCACCCAGCGGTTGCGATTGGGCCCCGCGCCCAGATAGCCCGCCAGCGCCGCGGTGGCGGGGAAGGTGAGCACGCGATCGGTCGTCGGCTCGGCGGCGGTGTGCATGTGCCCAAACCGTGCGAACCACGACAGCGAATGCTCGAGCGTCTTTTCCCAGCCATCCCGATTGCCGGTCAGCAGGACGCCGCTGTAGCCGGCGTTGCCGAATTGCCGTTGCAACATTTCCTGTTGCACCTGCGGCCAGACCAGCGCGCCCTGGGGCATGTCGCCGTAGCTGGCGGCGAAGCCCCAGTACTCGCCTTCGACCATCCCGAGCATGAGCGGCTGGAGCCAGCGCGCGTTGCCGGTCACCTGATACAGCGCCGTCCATTCGTCGGCAGGTCCGCGGGCGTAAGGCCAGAGCTTCACCGGCTTGCCGGTGGGGATGTCCACCTGCTCCACAAACGCGCGCGGCTGCTGGTAGTTCGCCCAGGTCTGGCCCCAGGCTTCCATGGCGGCGATGGCTTGCGGGGAGCGGTTGTACAGCGCCAGTTCATACATGGGTTGGAGGAACAGGCGGGCGAACGCCTGCGTATTGCCGAGTTTGGCGAAGCCTTGCCGCGCCTCATCGACTCCCAGCAGCGGGCCGCCAAAGTGCACCCGGCCGTCGGGAAGTTTGACCAGCAGTTTCATGCTGGAGCGCGCCGACGCCATCACCCGTTCCAGATGCACCGGATCGCCATGGAACCACCAGGCATTGAGCGCCAGTTGGTTGACGCCTTCCTCGTAGGCGTGCAGGGGGTCCATGCTGCGGCGGTTGAGGCCTTCTTCCAGATGGTGTTCCCAGGCGAGGTCGCCGAGCTTTTCGGAACCGGCGCGCAAGCGCTCGCCCAGCGGGGCGCTTTCGATCATCGGGAAGCACTGCCAGGTCTGGTAGAGGTCGGTGTCGTCGTTGACCCCGCCGCCGAGTTGTCCGTCACTGGTCTGGCGGTGGTCGAGCCACCATTGGGCGATATCCCGCAGCAGCAGGAAGTTTTCCCGTTGCAGCACCGCCCAGCGCGGCGCGCCGGGAACATCGGGCACCACCGCCGGCGGCTGCGGTTTTCGCCGGTCCATGTTCTGGTATAGCCATTGGTGGTATTGCCGCGTCTCGTCATCCTCAGGCAAGAGCAGGCGATTGACCTGAGCAAAACGCAGCAGTTCCCGCAGGGCCGCGGCATAGGGTTTGATGTTCGGATCATCAGCGAGCTGGGCTAGCACCGGCAGACCATCCTGCAGGTGCATCCAGGGGCGCGGCTCGCTCATGGTGGAGAACAGGCCGCGCAGCAGGAATTTGCGCCAAGGTTCCGCCTGCCGTAAAGCTGCGGTGCGCGGCACGGTGTCCAACGCCACCTGCACCTGCGCCAGCTCGATGGGCGCGTCCGACGCCAGCGACAGCCACACCACCGGCGGAGGCGTCAACGCGCCATCAAAACGCGGGGGCTCATGCCACTGTGCCGACGCCGGCAAAAACACCTGGTCCGGCACATCCAGCCGCACGGCATAACGGCCCGGCCCCGGCACCGTGAAGTCCACGCCCAACGCTTCGCGGGTGGGGTCCAGCACATCATGCACGCGCAAGGTCAGCAGCGCGCCAGGTTCGACCGATGTCACCTGACACACCACGCGCACCGCCGCCACCCCCAACTGGGGGTCCTGTTCCGGGGTCAGCAGATGCACGAATTCGCCGGCCGCCAGGCGGACCGATTCACTCGCGCCCGGCGTCAGTCGCCGCGCGCGGTAGACCGGCCCCCAGCGGGATTCGATCACGGCATGCGTCAGATCATCCGGCTCCGTCGCGGGGCCAATGCCCAGCATTTTCGCCGCGCCGGGTTGCCGGTCTTCCTCCACCTGCAGCAGCGTGATATCCGCCAGAGGATTGCCGCGCGCTGCATCAGTGAAGAACGACAATCGCGCCGGCGTCTGCCGCTGGGAAAACCGGTGATGGAAACCGCCCACCTGTCCCGGCACTTCCAGCAGTGCGGGAGTCTGCGCGGTGGGGGCGTGCAGGTCAGGCCAATCGGCATACACCCGGCCCGACCACCCGCCGCGCAGTTGCACCGCATCAAAGCCTGCGCCGGGCAAGCTCAGATGCACGCCGTTGTTCTGATACTCGAAGCCATAGTTGACTGCCGGCAGATTGGTCTGCCCCGCCCATTCGCTGATGCCGCCCTGGCTGTTGCGGGTGTCGGTGCGGCCGTCGACCGGCGCATGCGCCACGCCGCGCACGAGCCGGCTGTCGAGTGGGAGGATTTTGCGCACCAGCAAGGGCTGGTCGGGCGTCAGCGCCAACGCGCCCTGGCGTGTCGCGGCGCCCAGGTGGTTGGTGTTGATCTGAGCGGGCAGAAGCACGTAGCGCCCGGTGGAGGTTCCCCGGGTGAGCGACTGTTCCAATTCACCGAGCGGTTGTCCATCCCGACTGAGCAGCGCCTGCACGACGAAGGTGCCTTCGCCCGTCGCGCCCAGATCGAAATCCATCGCGGCGGGTGCAGCCGTGGATAACTGCAGCGTGGTGGCGGGGCCGGCTTGCCAGTGGCGATCGGGCAAGCGGGACCAGCGCAGTTGCACGTCACACGGCCCGGGACTGCCACTGAGCAGCACCCGGCCGCGCAAGGAATCGGGTTCCAGCAGCAGCGCGCCGGCAGCGCCTGCCACCACGCCGTCGACCTGCGGCAGATGCATCGTCGGCAGCAGCGTGCATTGCATGGTCCAGGACTGCCCGGGGCGCAGGATGACCTGTTCAAACCCCCATTCCAGGGTGGCGATCCGGCCCTTGGCGTAGGTGTAACAGGTCTGCGGCAGCGGATCGATCAGCAGCGCCAAGCCGGGGCCCGCTTCCGTGGTGACCGCCAGCCAGGAACGCGGCGGATTGCTTACCGTGATCTGCCGGGAGCTGGGGGTATGCCCGACGGTGTAGGTCAGTTGCTCGACGCCGCGCAGCGACGGATACCAGTTGGTGGTGGCGATGTCGGTGGGGCCGACGCGGTTGTGAGACCAGTAGCGAAACGGGAAATGGCGTTGCGGGCCGGCTCCCATCTGTAGTTCGATGCTGGCGGTGACGATCGGACTGTCGGCGGTGAGGCGAAGCGTTTTGGTGAGGGTGACCTGCTGCGCCGCGGCGCTGGCGTTGCCTTGGCGGGTGAAGGTGACCTGGCCCTGCCGGGCGTCGGCGTCGATTCGGCAGGTCGTCGGCTCGGGCTGTTCGCCGTCGAGCCCCGGGCCTTTGAACACCTCGCCCAGCAGTCCGACGCCGGTGCGGGGGTCCGGCGCGAGCATTTCCGTGGGCGAGTTCTGCGCGCGATAGCTGATGATGCTGCCGCCCCGCGCCGGTGCCGCGATCAGCCGCACGAAGCGATTCTCCAGCACCACTTCGGCAACGCCATCACCATCGACATCCTGCTGGCGGATCAACGCCTGGTCGGCGCGCAGGGCGGGTGAACCAAGGCACAACAGGGTCAGGAAGCCGCAGCATCCAATATGCAAAGTCCGATGCATCGCGCTCATTTCTGCTGATACAGCACCAGCCGGCTGAAGCCCGCGTAATCCGGCGTGCCGGCGCAGCGTTCCTGCCGCACGCGCAGCAGGCTTACGGGCGCGTCGGGCAGCGGCATCCAGGTGGGTCCATGCTCTTCCGAGCTGACCGCCAGCGCCTGGGCGACCTGGCGCCAGGTTTTGCCCTGGTCTGCGGAAACGTCCAGGTAGAGGTTGTAGACGAACGCCGGGAAATTGGCGGCCTTGCGCTGCTCGCGGAAGCGGTTGGTCACCTGCACGCCCGTCAGAGAGGTGGGCTGGGGCAGCGTGACGTACAACTCTTCGGCGCGCACGGACTGAGCGCCGTCAACGGTGACCATGCCCACATAGGAGCGATAGTCATTGGCGAGGAAAGCATTGGCGGTGCGCTCGCTCAGGCCGTTGTTGATCTTGCTGCAGGTGAGCACGACGCCGTTGGGCGCGACGTAGCGGTCCTCGGCTTCATCCACGCCGCCGGCGAGATCCAGCGGCACGCCCACGGGTGGGGTGGGCGTCAGCAGGCTGGCGGCGGGCAGCGTGACGTCCTGGCGCACTTCCGCCAGGCGTTTGTTGACGGCGGTGACCGCCAGCAGCATGGGATTCATGGGGCTCGGATCGTAGGCGGTGCGCAGAATGATCTGCGTGATGGGGACGTTGGGTTTGGGGTTGACCCATTCACTGCTGTACAGGTGCAGCGGCATGCCGGACATGCTTTGGCCGATCCACGCGGGCTTGCCGTAGGTCATGGCGTCGCCGGCGGGGGCGTATTCCCAGAGGTAGCGCTGGCCGTCGTAGGTGCCGATGGACGTGCCGTATTTCAGCTCGAATTTGCTGTAGGTCCCGTCGGCATACACCATGAAGTAAAAGCCCGCCAGTTCCTGCCGGCGCAGGTAATTCCAGCCCGGCGCGTGGTCCAGACAGTGCAGGAACACGAGGCTGGCGGCCTGGAGGTTCCCGGTGTCGATGGTCACGCTGGGGGGCAGCGTGCGGTCGACATACATCGCGTTATGCGCCATCACCAGGCCTTTGCCGGCGTTGCTCGCTTCATCAATGATGTCGAACGGCACACCCGCCATGACCTGTTTCCCGGCAGGCAGGGCGCGCAGGTCCACATTCGGGCCCAGGTCCACCCAACCCTCACCATCGCTGGCGACTTCATCGAGCCGACTGCGGTTGGCGGCGGGGCGCAGATTCACCGCCGTGAAATCGCGCGGCTCGGCGCGCAGGCTCGGGGGCTGAATCTCGCCCAGATGCAGTTCATTCCACAGCATCACATAACGGGCGACCGCGGCATTGGCCTGCGGGTCCTTGGGGCGCACGGCCGCGGGGTTCCACGCCACGCCCACGGTTTCGAGCAGTTTGCTGGCGGTGAAGCTGGACTCCGCCATGTAGTTGTTCATGCCTTTGAAGTAACCGGGGAACTCGAAGGGCGGCACGTCTTCGTTGGGATCAACGTGCGCCGGGACGCGCCAGTCACGGTCGCCGGTGCAGAGGTACACCAGATCGAAGCCGTATTCCTTGCCCAGGGGGTCCAGCACCCATTTCTTGTTCCAGTGCCAGACGTTGAACAGCAGGTCTTTGGGCAGCAGGGGGATCGCTTTGCGCCAACTGGGGTCGGGATCGCCCGAGTAGCTCAGGGTGAAATCGCGGAAGAACGGCGTGTCGTGCATCATCACCCGCTTGCCGTATTGCTTGGCTTTCTGATCGATCTTGTTGATGGTGTACGCCAGCAGCGGGCCGGCGGACATGCCCAGCGCCCGGCTTTCGGGCGAGACATTCCAGCGCGAGCCGGATTCGTACTGGTACGTTTCATCCATGCCGATGTACAGGATGTCGCCATGGAACTGGGGCAGCCATTTATCCAGGGCTGCGAAGTAGATTTCCCAGGTGCGTGGATGTCCGGGGTTGGCATTGCGGCGCGAATCCATGGGCACATCTTCCAGCCGCTCGGTGGCAGGGCGCTCGGTGAGCGTCTGGTCGGTGTGCAGGACCGTGGAGTTGAAGTCGAGGAAGGGAATGAAGCTCACGAAATAGCGTTCGGCAAACGCGTCGAACTCGGCGGCTTGATGGATGTTGATGAACTTGGGGGTGTAGTAGTTGACGCGGAAGCGCGCCAAGGCGCGGACCAGTCCCTGCGCGGGAACGCCCCGACCTTCAATGATGCGAATGGGCATGGCGGGCCAGTCGCGGACCAGCGCGCCCGGCACTTCCAGCGCCCCGGCATCATCACGCCGGGCGAGGGTCAGCAGCGCCTGCACGCCATAAAATGCACCGCGCGGATCGCTGCCGGCGATGATGACCTGCTTCTCCCCGGTCGCCAGCACATAGCCTTCCGGGCCGGGGTCCTGGGCGGTGATGCTCTGCTTGAGCCGCTGCAGCGCTGCGGTGGTGAGCGGGGAATCGGCGGCTTCGCCGATGAGCACCGTCGGCTGGGCGCCGGCTGCGGCGGGGGCGATGCTGGCGGTGACGCCAAAGCACCATTGCAGTTCATCGCGCAACACCTCGGCGGTGATGCGGGCGCGTTCGCTGGCGGTCGGCTCATAGTGGATGGTCAGCCCCTCGGGCAGGGCGACCGCCGCACCGGCGAGCGTGAGCTGCTGGGGCACGGGATAAAGCGGGGGCGTTTCCCGCACCGGTTCGGCGGCGCCAACCGGATTTTTGATCGGCGTCGCGCCGCCCAGTTGCTGATACGCCTTCCGCGGCAGGGTGGCGCCGGGTTGGAGCGGCTTGCCCCAGATTTCGATCTCGGCGAACTGCGCCGGGCCGCGCGCCTCCGCCTGCACCCGCACGTAGCGGGCGCGCTGGTTGAGATGGCTGAACACCTTGGTGTCGGTGCGCGGCAATTCCTCGCCGTGTTTGCCTCCGGTTTTGAAGGTTACATGGTCCGGCTCGGACGCGACCAGCGTGTAAATGCGCTCGTCGGGTGATTTGCAGTACACACTGGTCAGCCGCTGTCCGGGCCAACTGGTCTTGACCACCACGCGGGTGACTTCATATTCCTGCTGCAGGTCGAAGACGAAGTCGTGGCCGCGGTGTCCTTCCCAGAAGGTGGGCCAGTTGACGGTGGTCGCCAGATGGCCATCGGTCAGGCGGCCGCGGTCGAAGGGCACTTGTCCGCGGTACAGGCCGTAGTCCTGTTCAGGGCCGGTGCCCGGCAGGAAGTAGTGAGGGAACCAGGGGTCGGTGGTGTTGGGCTGGTAGTAGGTGTAGGTGCCGGCGATCCGGCCGTTGCGGGTGCGGTAGGCGTCGGTGGCGTTGCCGGTCAGACACACGCTGTCGGGGTCCAGGCCCAGGTCCACCGCATCAATGATTTCCAGACGGATGTTGTCGAGATAGATGGCGCCGCCGCCTTCGTCCTTTTTCGACATGCCGCTGACCGGGCCGGTCTGCAGCAGCGGCACTTTGAGCTTCTGCCCGGGTTCGACGGTGAGGATGGTTTCAACGTGCTGCCAGTCGGCGTTGTGCTTGAAGTTGAGCTGCGCCACTTCATTCGCCTGGAACGCCACGAGGTACGCCACCAGCGTGCCGTCGGGACTGACCGCTTTGACATCGGCGCTGAAGCGGTAGGTCGTTTCCACCGGCTGCGCGGGGAGGGTGTCGGCGGCCAGCGTGACCCGGCCCATGGCGCCCGGAATCTTTTTGCCGCTGACCACCACCTTGGCGCTGCGCTGGCCGTCCGTCTTTTCGTCGGTGGCGCTGCTCAGTTCCAGGTGCATGTGGCTGGCGGTGAAGGACCAGCCGGTCGGCGCGCCGTCGGCGCCGACGGTTTCCGCCGAGCCCTGGGTCAGCAGGTTGCGGCTGCTGAAGAACAGCTTGCCCAGGGCGTGGCGATCGGCGGTGTTCATGCCGATGCGGGTCCAGGAACTGGTGCGGGTGCCGGGGTAATCGCCGCGGTCATGGCGGGTGAGCTTGAGGGTCCATTGCGTGCCGGGGCGGACGGGGAATTGCTTCAGGTCGGTCACTTCCGCCAGGGGAATGCGCATCTCGGCGGTGTAGCCGAAGGATTGCGGCTTGACCTGACCTTCCCAGGTGGGATTCCAGCCTTTGCCGTGTTCGCCGAACTGGGCGCCCGGCCGGCGGTCAAAGCGTGCCCCGCTGACGCTGAGGATGAACTGTCGCTCGGTCGCGCCGTCGCGCTCCGGGGAGAGGAAGACTTCGACGGCGTCCTGTTTCCACACGCCGTTTTCATCATGGGCGACCCGGTTGCTGACGATTTTGCGGTCGGCGCAAGCCCAGGCGAGGTACAGGTTGTCGGCGTCATAACCGAGCCAGGCGATGGTCTGGTCCTCCGCCAGGTCCAGGTCGCCGGCGCGCCAGAAGGCGTCCACGCGCACCGCCTGCTGCCAGACGGCATCGTCCAGTTCGCCGTCGATCCGCGGCGGCTGCGCCAACAGGGGGGCGATGAGCGCCGGGTCTTCGTCGGTGCGCGGCTGATGTGAGAAGGTATACGGATCAGCCGCCCAGACGGGTGCCAGGAGACTCGCCAGCAGCAGACAGCAGGATAGCGCAACCATCTTGTACATGATGGGTCCTCTTGCGGGAAAGGAAAGGATGTCCAGCCTTCAGCCGGTCCAATCAGCGGGGCAAGCGCGACTGGAAATGGTGTAAGCGATAGAGGCCGTAGCCGCCGACCCAGTTGTCCTGGCCGGAGACGATCGCGGGTTTGTTCTGCACATATCGGGGCGCTGCGGAGAGCGAACCCGCCAGACCGCTGGTATCGAACTTGCGGTGTTCGCCATGCCCATCGCCGAAGACGAAGTTGGCGCCGCCGGTGTGGCGGAAACCTTCATAGATGTTGGTGGAAGTTTCCAGGTTGGAACTGGAGAAGCCCGAGACGTTGGTGCCGGGCTTGTTGGGGTTCATGCCCACGTTGCTGCCGGTCTGGTCGACGTTGGGATTGTTCTCGATGATGTCGGTGCGGCCATCCACGCTGGACCAGTAACGGGCGTCGGCGGAGTAATAGGTCAGGGCGGGCTTGTCGATGCCGCGGCTGCGGTGGGTGGGATTGGTCCAGGTGGCGGAGCCGAAGTTGCGGGCGCCGATCATGATGACATCGAACATGTAATGGCTGTAGTTGTCGAAGGTGTCGTTGCTTTCATAGGGCAGCGGCGCGCCCGCCACGGCGGGACAGAGCTTGGTGGTGCGCGGCTGGGTGTAGTTGGTGTGTTTGGGCATCAGGCCGGCGCGGGTCATGCGCAGGATCGGGCCCTGCCAGCCGTCGTCGGCGGTCGCCACGTCATCGGGCATGTTGATGGTGCGGGGCGGGTAGTAGTCGTTGAACATCTCGGTGTACATGGTCATCGCCAGGCCGATGCCTTTGACGTTGCTCAGGCATTGAATGCCCTGCGCCGACTCGCGCGCTTTCGCCAGCGCCGGCAGCAGAATGGCGATCAGCAGCGAGATGATGGATATCACCACCAGCAGTTCGATCAGCGTAAAACCGCGGGCCCGGAATGCGGCAGGGCGATGGTTCATGGCAGGTTCTCCGGCGCCAAGCGGCGCGATGCTTCCCAATCCGTCTCACGTGGACGGAATGACGCTCGAACGGTCAACCACCTTTCGTCGGCATCCGCGCGACGGAATGGCGAATCACCAGCTCCGGCCGCACCCGATGCCAGACGCAGTAACGCTCCGGCTGAGCGGGCGCCGCCAGGATGGTGTCGATGGCTTTCTGGCCCAGGGCGGCGACATCCACTTTCACCGTGGTGAGGTTTTTCAGTTCGGCCGGGTCATTGGCCCAGTTGTCAAAACCGACCACGCTCACGTCGCGCGGCGTCTGCATGCCGCGCTGCTGCGCCAGGCGGATGAACTCGAGGGCCGCCACATCGCGGGTGAAGGCGAGGGCGGTGGGAGCGTCAGGACCAGCCAGCAGGCTGAACAGCTCTTCCCACTCGCCGCTGTCGTGGGCGGTGGCGCGCAGACCGGCAACCCGGCTGTGCAGCAGAAAGGCGTCGCGGCGTTCGTTCTCATTGGTGAAGTTGGCGCCGCGCCGGGCAAAGCATACGGCAATCGCCACCCGCCGATGGCCATACGCCTGCAGATGCTCGACCAACTGCTGCATGCCGTCGGCGTTGTCGGTCAGCACGCAGGTGGCGTTGGCGGCGGCGGCGTCGACCAGCAGGCTCGGCACGTTGGGCGTGTCCAGATGCGACATCAGGGCGATGCTCACCTCGGCGCCGATGGCGATGATCGCGTCGCCGGACCGGGGGGTGAAAAACACCCGGGGCACGGCACTGCGGTCCACGGGAATGAATTGCGATTCGAACGGCAAGGAGCGCTGACGGCATTCATGAATGATGGCCTGCACGGCCCGGTCGGTGAAGCTCGTCGACCCGCGCGGCAAGTCACGCCGCTGCTGCCGCTGATTGATGGACTCAACCAGGATCACGCGCTCAATGGCGGCCGCCTTTTCCACCGCCGGGGGCGTGGGCACGCCGGCGACGTAGACCCCTTTGCGGGGAATGGTCTTGACAATGCCCAGGTTCGCCATTTCGCCGATGCTGCGATGCGCGGTCGCGAGCGAGACGTTGTAGTGCGTGCACAGATCGCCCACGGACATCAGCCGGTCGCCCGCCTGATACTCGCCGTTCTGAATCTTCTGCATCACGTCCTGCACGATCGCGCGATACAGCGGCGCTCGACCAGCGCCGGCTTCGGCAATCGCAGCAGTCAACTCATCACTCTGTACCATAACAGATATAATAGACAAGAAATGACTGTTTTGTCAAGGCGATTTTGTGTCAAAGCGCCAAAATGGACGTGGTTCAGCAGGTTGCTGGCGGTCGGACAGCAGCGGGGAGCGTCTCTCACTGAGGCACGGAGCCACGGAGATTGCCGAGGATGATCTGTTGGCTTTGCCGGGCGAATGACTGCTCAAGGGGAGCAACGGGGGGCGGCGTGGGCGCTGTGGTCAGTTCAGTTCACGTGACCTTGGCTCACCTCACAACTCAGGCTCATGTCAGCGCGCGCGGCTTCCCAAACCACAACCGGCACAGCTTGTCGAATGACCACCCGCACGCCACATCGCTCTCCGTGCTCTCTGTGGCTCCGTGAGAGATACTCTTCCTGCTTACTCCAGCGACACCACAACCAGACTGGTCGCGCACAGAACAGCAGGCAGCGGCAAACGAAGAACCAACTCCGTGCGCTGCAGCGGTGTGGAGCTTGAAGGGTGTTGTGCAAGCAAGAATCAAAATTACGGGGAGGTCAGCGTCCCGCGAGATACACCGGGTTGGAGAACGCCCGTCGGCCGTCGTCGCTGCCGACTTCCACGCGCACGTAACGCTTGACCTTCGCGGGTATCTTGATCGACTTCTCGAACTTGGGCTTGCGCCAGCAGGACCACCAGCCCAGTTCCTTGCCGTCGGCAATCACGCGCACCCAGCTCAGCCCCCGGCTGTCCACTGCCGTCACGCGCAGCGGCGCGCTGCGTTCGCCGGCGCGCACGCGCTGCCCCATCTGGGCTTTGCCCAGCGCCATATGCACCAGCGGGCCGTCGGAGACAAAGCTGCGGCCGGCACACAGGGCTTTGAGGATCGCCTGCTGCTCGCACTTGCTGGCGAAGACGCTGTTCCACACCATGCCGATGCCGTGCGGCGCATGGGCGTCGGTGTTGCCCATGGCGTGAATCGTCTTGCCCAGCAGCAGCAGGTGGTCCCACAACTGCACCGCCGAATCGTCGGTGTAGTCGAAGGCGCTGACGATGTTGTTGGCTCCGTTGCAGATTTCCATCAGGAACGGGTCCGCCAGCTTTTCGAGCACCGCCAGTTGCTCGGGCTTGTAGACCGTCGTGGGCCACCAGCCGGTGGGGTGGGGGATGAAGAACACCCCGCCGCGCTTCTGCACCTCGGCGATGTCGGCGAAAAAGTCGCCGCCGGGCTCAAATGCGTGGTCCAGTCCGAGGATGCCCAGATGGTGGTACTGGATCGGCGGCTCCTGCCCGACCCACAAGCCGAACTTTTTGCATTCAGGCGCCTGGGTGACGCCCCAGTGGTCGGTGACGAACTGGAAATCCAGCCCCGCCGCCTGCACCATCTTCGCGGTGTCCTCCACGGTGCCGCCGCCGTCGCTGTGCTGCGTGTGGCTGTGGCAGTCGCCGCGGTAGAACTTCCAGCGGAACAGCTGACGCGACTCGGTCGTCCGCTGCGCCATGTCCTCCGCCAGCATCTGGCACATCCGCAGGGGGTATTCCAGTTGCCGTTCCATCGCCCATTTGGGATTGCCCAGAATCTGGCGTTTTTCGCAGTCTTTCATCAGCTTGGGGCGCGGCATGATCGGTGTCTCCAGCGGGGGGGGGGGTTCACCGCGGCAAGCTTACGGTCAACGACAGTCTTTAGCTGTA
>CAZSBB010000009.1:0-8820 GCA_964605235.1 uncultured Phycisphaeraceae bacterium | reverse complement strand
GGTGGTGCAGCGGCGGGGGGGGGGGGAGGGGCGGGGGCTGCACGGGGGTGGGGGGTGAAGCGCGGGGGGCGTTGGCGGGCAGCGCGGCATCCACCTCGGCGGGTGCGAAGGTCAGCGGCTGGAAATAATTGGGCACATGGAAATTCAGCACCGGGCCGATGGGCGCCCAGCTCATCCAGTGGGGGCGCGTGATCCCGCATTTGTAGAAGTTGCCGCGCCAGCGTTGCCCCGGCGTCACCTCCACCGTGCCGACATGCGGCGTGAACAGCGCCAGCGGAATGCGCAACTGCAGCACCCACGGCGTCAGCCCCGGGATCGGCGGATCCACCACGCGCGGCATGCTGTGATGCACGCCAATGGTCCGCACCTCCTCCTGCATCAGATAATGCACATCGCGGAAACCGCCGGCGTCGTTCTTCCGGCAGTCCCGCACATGGCTGAGCAGCATGGTGCCGCCGCAGTTGATTTCAAAATTGAAGTAGCCCTGTCCCGGTTTGGGTTCAACGAAAAACTCCACGCAACTGTCCCGGCAAACCGGATCGTGTAGGTTGGTGCAGACGCTGCGCACGTCCTGTTCGAGCACCTTGAAGATCACATGCAGAGCCCGCTCATCGGCCAGCACCCGGACACGCGTGGTCGGGCCCGGCAGCACGGTTTGCCCATGCACCAGATCAATGTCGAGTTCATCGGCAGCCTGCCAGAGCTCGTGGTCATACTGGCCATTGAGCGGCGGGGCGGTAGGGGTATGACGAATGACGTACTGCACGGGAATGCTGCCCTCCCAGGCGGTTGCCCCGGCCGAACCAGCACTGGCGCGGGGTGAAAACGTTGCATCATCCCCGGCCTACGCTTCGCCCGCAAGCGCCGGGATGCTGTATTTCACCAGCCTGCGCGGATTCTGCTACCCTGCCTTGATGCAGATGCGCGTGGTGATGCTCGGGGACATCGTGGGTCGGGTGGGCCGATTGGCGGTGATGCAGGCGATCCCTCTCCTGCGCGAACGCTTCACGCCCGACCTGATCATCGCCAACGCCGAGAACGCCGCCTCCGGGTCGGGATTGACGCCCGAGCAGTACCACAAGCTGATGGGCGCGGGGCTCGACGGCATCACGCTGGGCGATCACGTCTACAAGCGCCGGGAAATCATGAAGGTGATGGAGGCGCAGGGACAGCTGGTGCGTCCGGCGAATCTGCCCGCCGCCGCCAAGGGGGCGCGGTGGATGAAGCTGCAACCCGCCCAGGCCGCGCTGCCGCCGCTGTTCGTGCTGACCCTGCTGGGCCGGACGTTCATGAACCTGCCCTGCGATGATCCCTTCGCCACGCTGGACGCGGTGCTCGCCGAATTGCCCCAGCGTGATCCCCTGGTGCTGCTGGAGGTTCACGCCGAGGCGACCAGCGAAAAGCAGGCGCTCGCGTGGTACGCCAACGGGCGCGTCGCCGCGGTGCTCGGCTCGCATACCCATGTCGCCACCGCCGACGCCCGCCTTTTGCCCACGCGCGGCCACGACGCGCCGGTCACCGCCTACCAGACCGATCTGGGCATGTGCGGCCCGTGGACCAGCGTCATCGGACGCAAGGTCGACCCGGTGCTCTTCCACCTCACCACCGCCATGCCCGAACCCTTCGACGTGTCGGAGGAAGACCCGCGCGTCAGCGGCGTCTGCGTCACCATCGACGTGACGACCCGCAGCGCCGTGGCGATCGAACGCTTCGACCTGTCCGCCAACACCTCCGCGCCGCCCTTCACCGCCCACTGATCCCGCTCCTACAATTCAGCGCCATCACCATTTCCCGGAGAATGGATCATGAAACGTCAGCACGTTTTCGCGGCTTCTGCTCTGACGCTGCTGGTCATCATCGTCAGCGGCGGCTGGCTGCGGCACCTGATCGCTCCCGCCGCGGCGCAGACCAACCTGCGCCTGAGCTATGAGTATCGCCTGCTGACGCTCGACGGCGAGGAGCCGACGCTGTTCGATGCGGAGGCGGAGTTCGCGGTGCGTCCGCCCATGCGCCGCGCTTCGGGAGTGATCAACGACCCCGGCCGATCGTCGGAGGAATACACCTTTCGCAGCGTCGCCAAGCGCCATGCCGGACTCGGCGCGCTCAACGTTCTGAGCCGGGATGGTTGGGAAGCGGTCAACATGACCCAGGCGTCCGACGGCAAGCTGACGGTGCTGCTCAAACGCCCACGCTGATACCGGTGGCTTATCGAGCCGTGGCATGAACGAGCCGGAAGCGTCAGCGACGGGCAGCGCGTCCGTACGCCAAGTGTTCTGTGATCACGCGAACGATCTCTCGGACACCGCGCGCTGATTCCGTCGCTCACGCTTCCGGCTCGTTGATTCTCCAGGCTGCAATCACCCCAATCTCATTCCACGATTTCCGCATTTGCAGTCGCCAGTTGAACACTTGCGCGCTTATCCCCGACGTTATCCGACGACGCGGTGGAGTGCTTGTCAACGCAGGAGTTAACGTCCCGGCGCGGGCCGAATTATCGGGGTTAATTTGTGCCGACTGTAACGGTCGCTGAAGAACTTGCCCGCGCGCGCCGATGATTCAAGCAGGAGAGACACGCCGGCGCGTCGCCGGGAACATCGAGCGTCGGACGGCTCGGTTGCGGAAGTTTGAAATGGTGCAGCGCAAAGCCCGGACGGCTTTGCCGGCAAGCCGGGCTGGCCCACCAACGGAGAGGAAAAGAAAGATGCAACGCGACATTCTCATCGAGCGTTTTTTCACCGCCCTGATCAGCGGCGACCGCACCGCCAGTCGCGCCCTGGTTGACGAACTGCTCGATGCCGAGGTGCCCGCCGACCGCGTGCTCAACCGCCTGTTCTGGCCCACCCTCGAACACATTCAGAACCTGTATCGCCACGATCAGCTCACCGAGATGGCGCATCATTTCTCCACCCGGCTGCTGCGCGGCCTGGCGGATCAGATGGCGCTGCGCCTGCCCCGCGCCGAAGCCCGCAACGAGCGCGTGCTGGTCATCTGCGGCCCGGAAGAATCCGAAGAGCTGGGCGCCCAGATGGTCAGTGACCTGCTCGAAGCCGATGGCTACGACGTGTTCTTCGCCGGCGGCGGCGTCGCCAATGATGAAGTCGTCGCCCACCTCGCCCAGATGCAGGCCAACCGCCTGGTCGTCTTCGGCGCGGTGCCCAGCACGGTGCCCTTCACCCGGCTGCTGATCGACCACCTGCACGAAATCGGCGCCTGCCCGAACCTGCAGATCATCGTCGGCGGCGGCGTGTTCAACCGCGCTGAAGGCCTGGCGGAAGAAATCGGCGCTGACCTGTGGGCCAACACGCCCGAGGAACTGGTCGCCGAGATGGCGGACAACGCCCAGCGCCGTATGGATGCCGATCAGCGCACCGTTGGCCGCAAGCGCCGCAACGTCAAGGCCGCCTGATCCACCTGCAATCCAGCCGCCGGCTTGAAAACCCGGCGTCAACAAACCTCCAGAGAAACGCCGCCCGGTGACTTCGGTCCAATCGGGCGGCGTTTTTCATTGGAAATATCCGGGTACGCCTCATCGTCACTCACTGCGCCCCGGGTCATTGACCCGGGGCTAAATGCATCGGTAAATGTCGACAAGCGCACTTTGTCATTGATTCACCGCAACCAGCGCTCAACAATATCCATCATGCGCTGCTTGCCGCTGCTGCTGGTTTCGCTGCTGCCGCTGGGTCAGGTGCTCGCCCAGGCGACGCCGGCGCGTTCCTCGCCCGCTCCTGCCGCGCAGTCCGCATCCATCAGTCGCCAGAAAGCCGCCGTGCGCAAGCTGGGCTTGCCGTTGCGGGAGGTGAAGCTGGAGGAAGTGCCCGCGCGGGAAGCGATCAACTGGTGGTCGGCAACCGCCGATGTGCCGGTGCAGATCAACTGGAATGCGCTGGAGCTGGAAGGCATTGTCCCCGACACCCGCGTGAACCTGAAGCTGCAGATGGTGGCGGCCCAGCGCGTGCTGCTGATGATCGTCAACCAGATGGCGCCGGAGACACGCTTCATCCTCATGCTCGACGATGGCTATCTGGAAATCCTCAGCCGCGAGCAGGCCAACCGACGCACCGTCACCCGCATGTACGACGTGAACGACCTGCTGGTGCAGATCCCCAACTTCGACGACGCGCCGGCCTTCGACCTCTCCAGCGCCCTGTCCAGCGGCGGCACGCGCGGCGGGTCCGGGAGTTCCGGGGGCTCCGGGGGCGGTTCCTCCGGCGGCTTGTTCTCCAGTTCCTCCGGCGGGGGAAGCAGTGAGAACGAAGGACCGACCAAACGCGAACGCGGCGAAGCGCTGGCGGACCTGATCCGCGACCTGGTGGAGCCTGACATCTGGATCGAACGCGGCGGGGAACACAGCAGCATCCGTTACTTCAACGGCCAGCTCATCGTCAAAGCCCCCCAATACGTCCAGCAACAGATCGGCCAACCCACCGTGCTCGCCGGCCGCGTCCGCGCTGCAACCCGGCGCCAGCCCGGCCCCGCCAAAGCCAACGTCACCGCAACCGGCAGCTCAACCGCTACGCCGCGCCCGTCACCTGTTGCCGCCGTGCAGTCGGAACAGGCGAAAACCAAGGTGTCCGGGATCTCCGGCGACGGGCAGGACGCGGCGTCGAAGTAGGGGGATATCCATGAGCCGGCGATTCTGGATCACCTTGGCGGCGGTCATCTTCGTTTTTGTCGTGGTCTTTCCTTTTTCATCCGGCGGGCAACAACACATCAACGACTGGCGCGGCATGCGGCATGTGCCCGCGCTCAAAACGCTGCTGGCTGAGGACGCCCGTTTTGCGCAGCTTTCCTTCGCCCCCCGCATGGTGTCCGAAGGTGGACTGCTGATTCAAGGCGAGGTTCCTGATACCCAAGCAGTTGCAACACTCAAAGCGCTGGTCGAACAAAGCCAACCGCCGGCGCCCGTGGCGTACAACCTGAAAGTGTCAGCGCCAGGCGAAGGGGCGCGCGATGAGTCGAAGTAGGGGGACGTATCTCAACCGGGTCTTGAGCGCACGTATGGCTGGGTGGCCGTCCCCGGGCTAAGCCCGGGGCTAATGGCGCTGGGGGTGCCGTCCGTTAGCCCCCGGCTTGGCCGGGGGATTGTTCGCCAGCACAACATTATTCATGGCCACATTGCCGGGCGTCGGGTGCAGGCAAAAAAAACGCCCGGGGTTAGCCGGGCGTGGGGGGATCGCAGGTTGGCGCGGGCGAATCAGTTCTTGTTTTCGCCGTTGAGGTTGTTGGGCAGTTCTTCGCCCAGAAGCTGGGCCACCAGGCGGGATTCGCCGACGGTGGTGGTGATCTGCTCGGGGGTTTCGGCGCCCTGGGCTTCCGCCAGGGCGGCGGCGTCCTCGAGGTCCTCCTCGCGGCTGGGGGCGTCGGCAACCGGCGGCTCGGCGAGCTTGTCCACCGCGATCTGGGTGTAAGGCTTGAAGCCCGTGCCCACCGGGATCAGGTGACCCAGCAGCACGTTCTCCTTGAGGCCCACCAGGTCGTCGGTCTTGCCCGCCAGGGCGGCTTCGGTGAGCACCTTGGTGGTCTCCTGGAAGCTGGCGCCCGAGAGGAACGACTCGCTGCGGAGGCTCGCCTTGGTGATGCCCAGCAGCAGCGTGCGGGCGGTGGAAGGCTTGCACTTGGCGGCCTTGGCGGGTTCCTTGCCTTCGGCTTCGGCGCGGCTGTTGGCTTCCTTGAGTTCCTGGCGGGTGACGATGGCGCCGATCGCCAGCGGGGTGTCGCCCGGTTCCTTGACCTTGCCCAGCCGGCCGATGCGGTCGTTCTCGTTGCGGTGCCGCAGCTTGTCGACCACTTCGTTGGGCAGCAGATCGGTGTCGCCGGGGTTCTCGATGAGCACCTTGCGCATCATCTGGGAGAGGATGATTTCAAAGTGCTTGTCGGAGATGGTCTGGCCCTGGGCGCGGTAGACGTTCTGCACTTCTTCGAGCAGGTAGTTGAAGAGGGCTTCCTCACCCTTGATGCGCAGGATGTCCTGGGGCACCAGCGGGCCGTCGATGAGGGCGTCGCCGGCGTTGATGAAGTCGCCGGTGTGCACCAGCAGGTGACGGTCCTGGGGAACGTGGTGTTCCTTTTCGATGCCGGTTTCGCTGCGGACGATGATGGTCATCTTGCCCTTGCGGCGGTCGCTGCGGAGCTCGACGGCGCCGGTGATTTCCGCCATGACGGCGGCTTCGCGCGGCTTGCGGGCTTCGAAGATTTCCGTGACGCGGGGCAGACCACCGACGATGTCGGACGAACCCTTGGCTTCACGCGGCTGACGGGCGAGCATGTGGCCGGCGCCGATGACCTGGCCTTCCTTCACTTCGATGCGCGCCTTGGCGGGCAGGTAGTGGAAGTCGAGGATCTTGCCGTCCTTGTCTTCGATGACGATGCGCGGGTGCATCTCGCCCTTGTGTTCGATGACCACCAGGCTGCCCGCCGAGCCGTCGGCTTTGGTTTTGGCTTCGTTTTCCAGACGGACGGTCTCGCCGACCTTGATGTCCTCGAAGCGGATGGTGCCGCCCTTCTCGGCGAGGATGGGGGTGCGGTGGGGGTCCCACTTGACCAGCACCTGGCTCTTGCGGACGGTTTCGCCGGGCTTGACCTGGATGTACGAGCCGTACTGGACTTTGGTCTTCTCCAGTTCGCGGCCCTTGGCGTCGACGATCGCCAGTTCACCGGCGCGCTTGAGCACCACCAGCACGTCGTTGCCGTCTTCATCCTTGACCGGCACTTCGTTGGCGTCACGGATGACGACCTGGCCGGCGTGCTGGGCGCGATAGTCGGTTTCGACCAGTTCGCGGTGACCGATGCCGCCGGTGTGGAAGGTGCGCATGGTCAGCTGCGTGCCCGGTTCGCCGATGGACTGGGCGGCGATGATGCCGACCGCCAGACCTTCCTCGACCCACCGGCCGGTGCTCATGTCCTGGCCATAGCAGTGCTGGCAGACGCCTTGCTGCGATTCGCAGGTCAGCGGCGAGCGCACCATCACGCTGTCGATGCCCAGGGCTTCGATCTGGCTGGCCGCCAGCGGCGTGATCATCTGGTTTTCTTCGACGATGAGCTGGTCGGTGATCGGGTTGCGGATGGTTTCGCGGGCGGTGCGGCCGATGATCTGCTGCCGCAGCGGCACGTCGATTTCCTCGCCCTTGTAGATGGCGCGCTTGGTGATGCCCTGCTTGGTGCCGCAGTCGATTTCGTAGATGAACACGTTCTGGGCGACGTCGGCGAGCTTACGGGTGAGGTAGCCCGAGTCGGCGGTCTTGAGCGCGGTGTCGGCCAGACCCTTACGGGCGCCGTGGGTCGAGCTGAAGTACTCGAGCACGGTCAGGCCCTCGCGGGCGTTGGCGCGAATGGGGGTTTCGATGATTTCGCCCGACGGCTTGGACATCAAACCACGCATGCCGGCGAGCTGCTGAATCTGGCTGACGTTGCCGCGGGCGCCCGAGTCGCTCATCAGCCACACAGGGTTGAGGTAGCGCCGGCCTTCGGTGCTCTCGACGGGGACGAGGTTGCCGTTGGCGTCGCGGCGGTCGTTCTGCAGTTCGCGCAGCAGTTCCTTGGTGACCAGTTCGCGGCAGTGGGTCCAGATGTCGAGCAACTGGTTGTAGCGTTCGCGGTCGGTGATGGCGCCGGCGTTGAAGGCGCGTTCGACGCGATCGACGCGTTTCTGCGAGTCGTCGATGATTTCCTGCTTCTTGGCGGGGATGCGCAGGTCGGTGATGCCGAACGACAGGCCGGCGAGGGTGGACTGCTTGAAGCCGATTTCCTTGAGGCGGTCGAGCAGGTCGACGGTGGCGGGCCGGCCGGCGCGGGCATAGGTGTCGTCGATGACGCGCGCCAAGCCCTTCTTGCCCAGGGCACAGTTGTAGAAGGGCATGCCGGGGTCGAGGATGTCGTTGAACAGGATGCGGCCGATGGTGGTGACCAGACGGCGATCCTCGGGCAACGGCTTGGGTTCGGCTTTCTGGTCGAGCACCAGGCCGGTGTAGCGCCCCGCCTGGAAGCGGACGTAGATCGGCTCGTGGATGGTGATCTTGCGCAGGTCGTACGCCATGAGGGCTTCAACGGGATCGCGGAAGCGCTTGCAGTCCTTGGGCTGCACCTCGGCGGTATTGACCAGGCTGGTGGTCAGGTAGTAGCCGCCGAGCACGATGTCCTGCGACGGCGAAATGATCGGGTTGCCGTTGGCGGGGCTGAAAATGTTGTGCGGCGAGAGCATGAGGATATGCGCCTCGGCCTGGGCTTCGATGGACAGCGGCAGGTGGACCGCCATCTGGTCGCCGTCGAAGTCGGCGTTGAAGCCCGTGCACACCAGCGGATGCACCTTGATGGCGTTGCCTTCGACGAGCACCGGCTCAAACGCCTGGATGCCCATGCGGTGCAGGGTGGGGGCGCGGTTGAGCAGCACGGGATGCTGGTAGATCACTTCCTCGAGGATGTCCCACACCTCGGGGTCGCGGCGTTCGAGCATCTTCTTGGCGCTCTTGATGGTGTCGACCAGCCCGTGCTCCTTGAGCTTGCGGATGATGAAGGGCTGGAAGAGTTCCAGAGCGATCTTCTTGGGCAGGCCGCACTGGTAGAGCTTGAGTTCCGGGCCGACGACGATGACCGAACGCGCCGAGTAGTCGACGCGCTTGCCCAGCAGGTTTTCGCGGAAGCGGCCCTGCTTGCCCTTGATCATGTCGGTCAGCGACTTGAGCGGCCGGCTGGAGGAGCCCAGCACGGGCCGGCGGCAGCGGCCGTTGTCGAACAAAGCGTCGACCGACTGCTGCAGCATGCGCTTTTCGTTGCGGATGATGACCTCGGGGGCGTTGAGGTCCATCAGCTTCTTGAGGCGGT
>CAZSBB010000008.1:0-146533 GCA_964605235.1 uncultured Phycisphaeraceae bacterium | reverse complement strand
CGAGCTTCTGCAGATCCGGCAGGCCCTGGCGGCACGGGCCGCACCAGGTCGCCCAGAAGTCGAGCACGATGACTTTGGCGTCGGTGGTCGCCAGGTCGAATTCCCCGCCGGCGAGCTTGGGCAACTTGATGGCGGGAGCGGGTTTGCCCACCAGTTCCTGCGCCGGCTCGGCTTCCTGCTGGGGCGCGCCGATCATCGCCGCCAGCGTGTCCACCGCCTCCGCAGCGCCAGGATCAAACGCGAAGACGTCCTCCGGCAACGCGGCGTCGAGCGGGCTGATGGTCACGTCATAGGTGATGGTGGCGGTGAACGGCCCGTCGCCCATGACCAACTGCGCTTTGCTCACCAGGTGCGACTGCGGTTCGACCCAGAGCGTGACCATGCCCTGTTCCTGCTTGATGCTCAGACGCGGACGCCCGGCGGCATCGCCAGCTTCGGGGCCCGGCGCGGAAAAGCCGTTCTCCCCCAGCAATGTCACCATGTCGGCTTTGGTCAGGATCGACAGGTCCGGCGTCCCCGCCAGCATGGGGAAGGGCGGCCAGGCGTTGCTGAGCGCTTCCCCCGACAGCGGCTGCGCGGCAGTCTGCTTGAGATAACGCGGCATGGCGGGCCGGCTATGCAGGCGAATCATCCCGTCACCCGCCACCAGGCGAATCTGATCGCCATCCACCGCCAGCTTGCCGGCCTTGCGGTCATACGCGACCTTGAAGTTGAAGGTCATGTCCTGCTTCTGACCTTCATGCTCGATCAGGTAATGCACGCGCTTGCTCGCCTGATAGGTCTGCAGCGCGTCGTAAGCCGCCAGGACTTTCTGCTTGAGCGCGACGACCTCCGGGCTGTCGCTCGCCGCCGGTTGCGTGCTGGGCGCGGCCTCGGTCTTGGCGGGTTGCGTGGTGGGCGCGTCGTCGGCTGAGGCGAGCAGGGGCAACGCCAGCAGCGCCAGCAGGGGGAGCAGGAACAGGCCGAACCGGCGTCGCACGCCGACGAAACTTGGGGTTGCAGTCACGAGTGCTTCCTGATGCGGGGAGGGACCAGCCATATGCCGCCACCGGGTCGGCAGATTGTGGACGTATTGTAGGCGGGGCAAACCGCGCCGGCTGCGGCTTACTTGCGGCTGATCGCCGTGTCGCTCAGCAGCGGGCGCACCTGCGTCGCCAGCAGTTCGTCGAATTCACTGGGGGCGCCGATGTGCACCCGCACCACCTTGCCGTTCTGGATGATCACCGTCTGCGGCAGCGGCCCCACACGGTACGCCCGCGCCGCCTGGCCCCGGGTGTCCAGCGCCACCGGCAGGTTCAGTTGCTTGACTTCCCACACCTGCCGGGCCTCGGCATCGCTTTCACGCACGTTGATGGTATAGACGCCCACCGATTGGTTGTCCTGCTTCATCTGGTCGGCGAACTTCTGCACCGCCGGCAGGGCGCGATACACCGGCGGCCCGCCCCAGGAAGACCAGAAGCACAACACGACCACCGATTCCGAGCAATCCTTGAGGCGGAACGAACGCCCGTCGAGCAGGTTCAGGTCCACATCCGGCGCGGTCTGTTTTTCCAGCGTGGTGCCGTCCTGATCGTTGGAGGACAGCAGATCGCCCCAATCGCTGACAGGCTGGCTGTTGGCGACATCAAAGACGAACCACTCGCGGTCGAACTGGTCGTTGAGCTTGTCGATGGTGATGTCGTAGGTGACGGTGACCGCGCCCACCAGCACGCCGCGCTCGATGACGCCGCTGCGGCGGAGGGTCATGTTCGCCAGCAGATCGGTGCTGCTGTCCATCCACAGGCTGATGGTGCCCTCGGGCGTTTCATACTGGATGCCGTTGCGTCCCCAACTGTCGGAGCCGGCGGAGGTGACGTTGCGCCCGCCATCGGTGGGGTCGCCCCCCAGCAGCAGGGTGACATCGGGCATCGGATGCTGGGCGAGGAAGGGGGCGGACTCGAGCAGGGCGGCATAGGTGAGGTTGCCGCGCAGGGGCGCTTCGAGATGCCTTCCCGGGATCATCACGCTCTGGTAGCGCAGCAGCCGACCGTCGGCGACCAGCAGCATGTCCGGGCGGTCGATGCGCAGGTTGCTCGCCGAGCGATCGAATGCGACTTCAAACGTCTGCGACAAGGTCCACCGGCCGTCGTACTTGGTGGTCGTCTGCCGGACGGTGGCGCGATAGGTTTGAATGTTGCCGTACGCTTTGCTCAGCCGCGCCCGCAAGTCGGCGACATCCTGTGCGGGGCAGACATGAGCGACCACCCCCAGCAGCAGCAGGGCGAGCGCGACGCGATGAGATAGAGCATGGTGGTGCATCGACTCCTCCCTGAGAACGATGTTCCAAAGCATCATACGGGCAGCGGCGCAGCGGGACAATCGGCAAAGTGTCAGGAATGACGCCCAGCATGTGGTTGAACGAGCCCCGACCGTGAGGGAGGGGTGCCTGCGGTGTGTTCAGTCATGCGGCTACCTCTCCACCCCTTGCTCACGCGCGGGGCTCGTTGCGAACGCGCAGCCACGCTGGTTCTGATATGCTTTTTGTCCCCGCGAACCCGCAGGACAAAGGAATCGCGCCATGTTCGACCAGGTGCAAATGGCTCCCCCGGACCCGATCCTCGGCTTGACCGAAGCGTTCAACCAGGATCCCAATCCGCACAAAATCAACCTCGGCGTCGGCATCTATAAGGATGCCGCGGGCAAAACCCCCGTGCTCGGGAGCGTCAAAGCCGCCGAGCAGGTGCTGCTGACCACCGAAGCCACCAAAAATTACAAGCCCATCGAGGGCGATCCCGCCTATGCCCGCAGCGTGCAGGAACTGATGCTCGGCGCCAATCATGCCTTGCTCAAAGCCAATCGCGTGCGCACCGCCCACACCCCCGGCGGCACCGGCGCCCTGCGCGTGGCGGCAGACTACCTGCATCGCCTGCACCCCGGCGCGACGGTGTGGATGAGCGACCCCACCTGGGCGAACCATCCCAACGTCTTCCAGGCGGCGGGGCTGAAGGTCGCCACTTATCCCTACTTTGATGCCGCCAGCAACAGCCTCAAGCTTGACGCCATGCTCGACACGCTGGGCAAAGCGCCCGCCGGCGACGTGGTGTTGCTGCACGGCTGCTGTCACAACCCCACCGGCGTCGATCCCACCGCCGCGCAGTGGAAGGCGATCGCCACCACGCTGGGGCAGCGCGGGCTGCTGCCGCTGGTCGACTTCGCTTACCAGGGCTTTGGCGATGGTTTGACCGAGGATGCCGCCGGCTTGCTCACGCTGGCGGGCATCCTGCCGGAACTGCTGGTGTGTTCGAGCTTCTCCAAGAACTTCGGGCTGTACAACGAGCGCGTCGGCGCGGTGTCGGTGATCGCCAAGACCCCGGCGGCCGGCGACTGCGTGCTCAGCCACCTCAAGGCGGCGATTCGCGCCAACTACTCCAACCCGCCCGCCCACGGCGCCGGCGTGGTGGCGACCATCCTCGCCGACGAAGCGTTGCGCAAGCAGTGGCAGGGCGAAGTGACCGCCATGCGCCAGCGCATCAACGGCATGCGGCAACTGTTCGTCGCCACGCTCAAAGCCAAGGGCGCCCAGGGTGATTACAGCTTCATCACCCGCCAGCGCGGCATGTTCAGCTTCAGCGGCCTCAACAAGCAGCAGGTGCAGACCCTGCGCGAGAAGCATGCCGTCTACATCGTCGGCTCCGGCCGAATCAGCGTGGCGGGCATGACCGAAACCAACATGCCCCGCCTGTGCGAAGCCATCGTCAGCGTGCTGTGAACGCACCGGCGCTGCCATGCGAAAAAAAACGAACCACGAACCGACCTTCAAAAACGCGTGACCCACTTAGCCCCCGGCGAGTCGCCGGGGGCTAAATAACCAGGCACTCCAATTGCTTTGCAGCCAGCCTTCTCCGTGCTCTCCGTGGTTCCGTGAGAGTTAATTGTTTTTCTGACCCCCAACCACCTCGGCCACCTGGGCCGACCTGAACCTCCGCCATGCACGAAAACATTCCCGGCATCCTGGAAGACCTCGGGGCGCGGATCGTAAATATCCGCGACTCTCTTTAACTGCGACCGCAAGATCACCCGGCTCAAAGAGCTGGAGGGCAAGATGAGCGCCCCCGGCTTCTGGGACAACCCCGACGCCGCCAACAAGATCGTGACGGAGCTTAAGTCGCTCAAAGCGACGGTGGAGCCCATCGAGCGTGCCCGTCAGCGCGTCGAGGACGCCCAGTTGCTCTGGGACATGGCCGACGAAGCCGACGACGACGCCACCCGCAAAGAGGTCGACGCCCAGCTTGACGCGCTCGATGCCGAGTTGGAGCGTCTGGCGCTGCTGAGCCTGCTGTCGGGCAAGTACGACAGCCGCAACTGTTACCTGTCGATCTACGCCCGCGAAGGCGGCACCGAGGCGCAGGACTGGTGCGAAATGCTCATGCGTATGTACCTGCATTATTTCGAGTACATGGAATGGGACGTCAGCGAAGTCAACAAAACACACGGCGAAGAAGCCGGGCTGAAGGACGTGACGCTCTACGTCAAAGGTCCGATGGCGTACGGCTACCTCTCGGCGGAGCGCGGCACGCATCGCCTGGCGCGGGTGTCGCCGTTCAATGCCCAGGGCAAGCGTCAGACGAGCTTCGCCGCCGTGGACGTGACGCCGGAGTTTGATGACGACGGCGAACTGGAAATTCCCGACAAGGAACTGGAAATCACCTGCTTCGCCCGCAGCGCAGGCCCGGGCGGTCAGAACGTCAATAAAGTCGCCACGGCCGTGCGCGTGGTCCACCTGCCCACCGGCATCGCGGTGCTGTGCTCCGTCGAACGCAGCCAGGAACAGAACCGCCGACGGGCGATGGCGATTTTGCGCGGCAAGCTCGAACAGATCGAACAGGAAAAACGCGACCAGGACCAGCTCGCGGCGGCAGGCGGCAAGCTCGACATGGGCTGGGGCACGCAAATCCGCAGCTACGTGTTCTACGACAACCGCGTGAAGGACCACCGCACCGGCCACGAAGTGGGCAACCCCCAGCGCGTGATGGACGGCGACCTCCAGGGCTTCATCGACGCGGAACTGCGGCGACGCGCCCGCGAGCGCGCCGGCAAAGACTGAAGCAGTTTTTTGCCACGGATGAACACGGATGCAGACGGCTGGCAGCAGAGGGGGCGGGGGATGGATTGGTTGAGCTGGTGATTTGTTGATTTGAGATTTGCTGACTTGAGATTTACTGATTTCCGGGACGCCTCTGCGTCACTTCTGAATGCCCACCGCTGCGCTGCAGGCGAAGCGGTGGGATTCACCACCTTCGCACCTCACATCGCTGCCGCACCCCCGCGCGCAGCGTCCGCCGGTCTCATGTTGCACGTCGCGGTGATTCTGAGGTTGATCGGCGTGGTGGGTTACGGATACGTTTCGTTCTGATGGTCCCGGCCGTGGCAACTGAGGGTGCAACTGCCGCGGAACAGGCCGGTGTCGGTGAAGGTGGGGCCATCGCCGCTGGCGGCGGGGCTGACGATGTTGCGGTCGAAGTTGATGAGGTTGGTGGCGCCGGGGCTGGCGACGCCGTGCGGGTCGTGACAGGTGGCGCAGGTGGTCGCGCTGTCGACGATGTGCTTGGCGTGGCTGGAGAAGCTCTGGTTGCCCAGGATGCTGGTGCGGGTGTGGCAGGAGTAGCAGAGGGCATACGCCTGCGGCGATTCGGGGGTGTTGTCGGTGGTGGTGTAACCTTTGGCGAGCAGGGGGGTGTAGGTCGAGCCATGCGGGCCGCGTGGGCCGGCGGCGTTGTCGCTGGTGTGGCAGTCGGTGCAGTACATCATGGAACTGGTCAGCCAGGGTTGGGCGAGGCTGGGGACGTTGGTGTTCTTGCCCTGGGTCTGCACGGGGTGGAAGCTGCCGTTGCTGGTGGAGAAATCCTGGGCGAGGTTGTCGCTGCCGATGTGGCGATCGACGACCGGGGTGGCGAAATTGCGAGTCGAGTGGCACTTGTAGCAGACTTCATATTCATACTGAGCGGTCGCCACGAAAGAGCCGGTGGCGGTGAGGCCGGACGCGCCCGCCATGACGGGTTTGATGTTGGGCGCGGTGGCGGAGCCGGTGGTCATGCGATGGGGGTTGTGGCAGTCGGCGCACTCGGCGTGGGGGTCCATGGTCAGCGGGTTTTCGGTGGGATCGTGAATGCCGGTGTACAGGCTCACGCCGTGGTTGGAGAGGCTTTGTCCCGCGCTGGCGATATCGGTGCTGGCGACGGTGCCGTCGTGACAGTTCAGGCAGTTGTTTTCCTCGGCTTCATGACGGAGCAAACGCTGCCGACCGCCGGCGCTGTGGGGGCGATGGCACGAATTGCAGCCGGCGTCGGCGACGGTGAGCAGATTGGCTTGCAGATTCGCCCAGTCATCGCGGGTGGAGAGGCGGATTTGTTTCGTGGCGGTGCGATGGGGGTTGTTGTTCCAGCCGGTGATGTCATGGCAGGCGACGCACATCGCCGAGGCGCGATTGTCCAGGCGCATGAACTGGCCGTTGGTGTCATCGTGGGGATCGTGGCAGGTGGTGCATTGCATCTGGCCGTTGTGGTCCAGGGGCAGGCTGGGGGGCAGGGAGGAAGGTTGGCGCAGTTCACCCTTGGCGGCGGCGAGGTTGTTGTCGTAGGCGAAGGAGATGGGATGGTCGTCGCGCAGGTCGGTGCCGATGTAGCCGCGGTCGGTGGCGGCAATGTAAACGGTGTTGCCGCCGGCGTTGTTGGGGTTGAAGGTCTGCGCCAGGCCGATGGTTCCATCATGGCAGGAGAGACAGAGGCGCGAGCTGCCCGAGGGTTGGCCGACGGTCGCCTTGAGGGTGGAGCTGTCGTAGGTCTGGTAGAAGGTGCCCGGGTCCTCGCGGTTCCACAGGGGCGACGACGGCGTGGCGGCATGGGGGGTGTGGCAGAACAGGCAGACTTCACCCTGCCCCCCGACTTTCACCGCGCCGGGTCCGCTGGCGGTGAGGTTGTGTTTGGTGGCGGCAACATTGGTGCTGCGTGAACCAAGCTGCGCCAGCGCGAACGCCGGGGACAGCGCCAGCAGCGCCGTCAGCGCGAGGCGCACGCTCAGTGCGCGGTTACCGGTTTGCTTGGCCGGATGATTCGCCGGGTTTGGGCGCGTCATGGTCGGGTCCTCCGAGGTATTGGAACACCTGCACGCGGTGGTTGTAGGCGTCACAGACGTAGATGCGTTGCTGGGCGTCGATGGCGATGCCGCCGGGCACCTGGAACTGTCCCCACTGGTCGCCCGGATCGCCGAAGTTGAGCAGGAACTGGCCATCCTGATCGAAAATCTGCACGGTGCAGAAATAGGAATCAACGATGTAGACGTGGCCCTGGCCGTCGACCGCCACGCCCTTGGGCACGCCCAGGTGTCCGGTGGCGTCGCCATGTCGGCCGATCTCAAACAGGTATTGGCCGGTGCGGTCGAACACCTGCACGCGGAAGTTGAGCGAGTCGGTCACATAAAGCTGGCCGGCGGTGTCGACGCAGACATGGGTGGGGAAGTTGAACTGGCCGATGTCGCCCCCGCGGGTTCCGAGGGTGCGGGTGAGCTGGCCTTCGCGGTTGAAGGTGAGCACCTGATGCGCCAGCGTATCGACGACGAACAGCTCGCCGGTGCGGGCGTCGTACGCCAGGCCGGTGGGCCGTTGGAAAGCATGCGCCAGCGTGCGGCGCAGCTTGCCCTCCTGGGAGACGAAGGCGACCTGTTTGAGCATACTGTCGGCGATGGCGAGGTCCTGGCCGCAGATCGCCACGCCCACGGGGGAGGTGAGATATTGCTCGCCGATGCGGGTGATCAGGTGATTGCGTCCGCTGGCGAAATCGAGCACCTGCACCGCCTGGCGTTCCTGATCGCTGACGACCAGCAGTGAACCTTCGGCCGCGACGCTGCTGGGTTGGCGCAGCAGTTCCGGGCGCTCGCCGGTGATCAGTCGGCCCAGCGACTGGAAGAAGTTGGTCTTGCCCATGGCGCTGGCGCCGGTGATGTCCTGCACATGGCGGATGCGCGGCTGGGCGGGCGCGGCCGGCCACTGCGGATGCGGGCCGGTGGGCTGGGCGCTGGGCGCCGTCGCGCAGCCGAAGCCCGTCAGCGCCAGCAGCGTGATCCAACCCAGGCGGATGCATGTTGAAAGTGGGGTCTGCATGACGCTGCCTCAAAAATGCCGGGTGACTTTCAGGTTGATGAAGATGGTGTCGCCTTCGCTGCTGTTCTGTTCATACAGGGTGTAATAGCTGTCGAGGGCGACGTCCATTTTGCCATAGTGCCATTGCAGGCCGCCGCCGACGCGCACGCGCAGGTCTTCCTGTCGGCCCTGGGACTGGGCATAGTCGGCATAACCACGCAGCAGCAGGCGGGCGGTGACTTTGGTGGTGACGTTGGCGAAGGCGTTGTAGGTTTCGACGAAGTCGGCGTTGTTGCCGCCGACGGTGGGGGTGAGGTTGGTGTAGCGCAGCATCAGGTAGCTGCCGCCGGCGCTGGCGACCGTGTTGCGGCTGACCCGCAGAGAGTAGGACAGCCGCAGCAGGTCGCGGGTGGTGTTGAGCGACAGTCGGCTTTCGCGGACTTCATGCTCGCCGGTGAGGTTGAACCCTTGCCAGTTCCATTCCGCGCCCACCAGCCAGGATTGCGAGAAGTCGAGGTTGCCCGGATCGGCGCCGCTGATGACCTGCTCATCGAAGCGGCGATAGGTGAAGTAGATGGCGATGGGCCACTCCTCAAAGGTGAAGCGGTGCGACCATTCGAGCGTGTCGCGGGTGTACTGCACATCGGTGGCGATGTTGGAGGTGAAGGCGACGCGCACGGTGTCGCCGTCGGCGATCGCTCCGCCGTTGAGCCGCCGGATGCGGGTGACGGAGCCGAGGGTGTCCAGTTGATAGTCGACGTTTTCGATCAGGGGCACGCCGGTCAGATCGGTGACGACGACCGAGCCGGTGACGACATTGGTCTGCGGCAGGTCGACATAGGTGTTGCCGGTGAGGGTGAGGTTGTTGTTGTCGAAGCGGCGCAGGCCGGTGTCGGAATTTTCGGTTTCGTAATCGCGTCCGAGGCTGAGGCTGGAGGTATAGGTTCCCAGCGGGGTTTCTTTGGTGTAATCGAGGACCAGGTCGCCGCCGTAGGTGGATTCGCTGCCGCCGGTGAATTCGGTGGTGAGGGCGGAGAGGTTGGCGGTGATGACCAGGCTGTCGTAGATGCTTTTGCGCACGCCCGCCGAGCCGCCGAAGCTGCGGACGGAATCGCTGTCGGTGTCGCTCTGGCTGAAGTTGACGTTGTAGAAGCTTGAGAGCGTCGGGTCGTGGGTGATGTCGAGGGTCTGGTCGAAGCTGAAGACCTGATTGTTGAAGAAGCCGGCGCGGTCGATGAAGCGCAGCTGGCCCGAGAGGCGGATGGGGTTGACTTCATCGCCATAGAGCCAGTCGTTGCGCAGGGTGAGGTCAGTGCGATGATCGGGAAAGTCCTGCGCGGCTCCGGAGGAGGTGAAGACGGTGGTTTTTTCGACGTCTTCTCGTTCGAGGACCAGCTGGGTCAGGCGGTCGGGGTTGCGGGCGTCGCTGATTTCAAAGTGGAACAGGTGGGAGGTTTCGTCGTCGGTGCGGGCTTCGTTTTCCTCGGTGGAGGTCTGATGGAGGTAGCTGAAGAGGAAGGGCCAGTTGCCGATGCTGCGCAGCTCGACGCCTTCGTGATGGGCGTCGCGCTGAATGCCCTGGGCGAAGGTGCGGTCGACGTAGTTGCTGGAATAGCCCGCGGTGATTCGGCCGGTGACGGGCTTTTCCTTGAGCACCTGGCCTTCGAAGTTGAAGCCCAGCAGTTCGCCGATGGAATCGCGGTTGCCGCCGTTGATGTCGAGAAAGTTCTGCGTGCTGCCCACCTGGAGGTTGGCGATCCAGTCCAGCAGGTTGGGATGGTAGGCGTAGCCCGCCAGGTCGAACTCGACGCCTTCGCGCAGGTCGGTTTCCACCTCATTGATCGGCGAACCGTTGCGGGTTTCGTTGTCGCGGCGGTGCCGGGTTTCGAGGAAGAATTTGCCGTCGTATTTTTTCAGTGCCAGCGGCTTGATGGCGTCTTCCTGCTCTTCCTCATACACGAACTGGCCCCACGCCGGCCGCGCCAGCAGCGCCAGCGTCAGCGCCAGCAGCGCCAGGCAGCGTAATGGGAACAACGCAATGGCGCGGCGGGGACTCATGGCAGGTCCTCGCGCGGCGGGGGGGGCAGCAACTGGGGTTGAGCACGCAGCAACGGAGCGCCGGGCTGGGCGGGCTGACGCTCCTGAGCAAAGCGTTGCGCCAGCAGCGGCCGGAGCAGGGCGGGATCGGTGGTGTGATGGCCTTCATGGCACACCAGGCAATCGACGCGCACCATTCCGCGGTGCGGCTGCTCGGGCAGCTTCTCGGGTTGGTGGCAGCTCAGGCACATGTCCTGGGCGTTGGTCCGCAGCAGGTGCGGGCGGGTCGAGCGATGGGCGTTGTGGCAGGAGAGACACTTGCCGTCGGCGACCGCCTGATGCAACTGACCCTCGGCCGGGGTCTGGGTGATCTCGGAATGGCAGGTCAGGCAGTTGGCGCCGGCGGTGTCGAGCAGTTTGTTGGAAGCGCCCAGGTCATGGCAGCCGGCACAGGTGTCGCGCGACCAGTCGTTGTGCGCGGTGGTGCGGATATCCGCCACCGCCCGGAAGCGGCGGCCGTAGGTCCGTCCATCCGCCAGCAACAGGCGGTTGCCCGCGCCGTGGGGGTCGTGACAGGTGGAGCACTTGGTCTGGGCTTCGAGTTGCTGGGCGTGGAAGGGGTCCTGCCGGAGCCGGGGTTCGTCGTGACACTGGAAGCAGAGCTGGGTCTGGTTCGCCAGCAGGACGCCTTCGTGGTTGGACTTGTGGGGATGATGGCACAGACCGCATTGGTCCTGTGCGACCGGGCCGTGCATCCAGTCGCCCTGCTCGGGCGTGCGGTAGTCGTCGTGGCAGGCGCGGCAGGTCTTGCCATCGGTGGCGCTGAGCGTGAAGCCGGTGGTCTGGGAGTGACACGTACGGCACTGTCGCTTGGCGTAAGGGGTGTGATAGAAAGTTTCGAGCGCGGCGGCGGCGGTCTGGGCGTCCTGCGCCGCCAGCTCGGCGGGGGTCTGGACCGGCTGGGGCCGCAGGTGTTCCGGCAGCGGCACGCCGTCGAAAAAGAAGGAGAGCGTGCGGTAGTGCTTCGTCTCATCGCAGCCCAGCAGCAGCCCCGCGACCACCAGCAGCCCGGACGTCAACGCGACCAGCACCGGACGAAAGCCGCCAGCGCCGGGCCGGGGCTCGGTGGGGGCGTCAGGTTGAGTCAGATGGTCGGCCATGGCGATGCACACAAAAGACCCAGGCGGAGGGTCCCCCACACAGAAGTGCAATCGTCATGCCATGGCGGAAGGGTTTAGCCGCCCGGCAGACCTGCTTTTGTATTGCTCCTTGCTGTGGTTAGGGAAAGCAACCCCCGATGCGTCTCAGGCGTGGGAACCGTTCCGCAGGGATCCCCCCGGAGCGGGTTCCAGGGCAGGCGCGCCATGGTATGGTGCTTGCATCAGGTGGGCTGGATCGGTGTTTTCATCTGGAACGAAAAGGAGCATCGCGATGCGCCCGTCCATCCGTCTTTCGTGCCTGACCGCCCTGGCGTTGGTGCTTGGGGGAACGCAGGTTCTGCCCGCTTACGCCAAACCCGAGGAACCGGCCGCCACCAGCGACCCGGTGTTCTTCCCGCCCCCACCCGAAGCCCCCCGGCTGCAGTTTCTCGCCAGCTTCAGCGATGACTCGATTCTCCAGGACAAGGAGAAGAAGAAAAAGAAGTTCAACTTCGCCGCCTGGGTCACCGGCGCGAAGGAGGAAGGGGCCGGCGCGAGCAAGATCGACAACCCCTACGGCGTGGCGGTCCGCGATGGCAAGGTCTATGTCTGCGATCTGGCGGGCAAGACCGTGCACATTTTTGACTTCCGCCAGAAAACCAGCGGCAAACTCAGCGGGAAATTCGGCAACCCGGTCAACCTCACCATTGCCGCCGACGGCACCCGCTACCTCTGCGACACCGGCCTGCGGGCGATCCTCGTCTACGACCGCGACGACAAATACCAGTTCTCCATCCAGGGACCATCCGACTGGACGCCCATTGATGTGGTCGAGTCCGATGGCAAGCTCTACGTTGCCGACGTGACCGGAGGAAAGATTCATGTGCTCGCCCGCGATGGCGCCGCCATCAGCACCATCGGCACCAAGGGCATGGGGCCCGAGGAACTGGGCAACCCCACCAACCTGGATATGGGGCCCGACGGCAAACTCTACGTGACCGACACGCTGGGACAGGCCGTCAAAGTGTTCGACCGCAACGGCAAGATGGTCGGCGTCATCGGCGGGCCCGGTGCGGTGGTCGGCAGATTCGCCCGGCCCAAAGGCATCGCCATCGACCCGGCGGGGCAGATTTATGTCGCCGACACCCAGTGGAGCGTGGTGCAGATCTTCCGCAACGACGGCCGGGTGCTCCTGCCCTTCGGACGCACGGAAAACCAGCCCGCCGCCGCGGTGACGATGCCCGCCACCGTGGTGGTTGACACCAGTTCCCTCGAGGATTTCCGCTCTTTCCTGGCGCCCAACTTCAAGCCCGAGCACCTGGTGTTCGTGGTCAATCAGTTCGGCAAGTTCAAAGTCCTGGTCTACGCCTACGGCCGGGACACGCGCCTGCCGGCGTCACGCTATGAGATCGACATGCAGAAGGTCGCCGAAGCCGAGGCGAAGGTGAAAGCCGCCGCAGCAGCCGAAGCGGCGGAAAAAGCCAAGGAACAGCCGGGGTCTGCTGCCCCGTAACCGTTGGCGTCTCATATGCGCAATGATCTTGCACGCCATCCCCGACCTGTGCCTCAGGTCGGGGATTTTTTGTTGCCTCACACCAGAGCAGATATTGAGATTCGCACCGCTTGGGCGAAGCCGCAGATGAGCGCAGCGAATCTGGGGGTTGACCGCCGCCATCACCCGTCACCGCGTTGCGGCGTGCCTTCCGTCTCACCACCCGCCGACTCGCGTCGGCGGCTCGGATGATCCTCACGGCTTGCATATCCGAACCGAATAGACCCACCCGCCGACTCTCGTCGGCGGCTCGGATGGTCCGGTGCTGCTGCGGAGATTCGGCTTTGGCATCCCCACGAAACCCCTGGACACACCCCCGGATTCGCTGCGCTCACCCCCGGATTCCCTGCGCTCACCCCCGGATTCGCTGCGCTCATCCGCGGCTTGGGCGCTGGTGGTGATGAATGCCGTCACGCCATCGTGATGAACCCGTTCAGCGCCTGTCCCCCTCCGAGCCGCCGACGCAAGTCGGCGGGTGGCGGGACGAACCGACCTGAGCAACCGGGTGCCCCCGCACCCAACAACGTATCCCGGGCGAAGCCGCAGATGAGCGCAGCGAATCTGGGGGCTTCTATCCCACCTCACATACTGACCTCCGCGCGCGGCGTGGGTGGAACACCTCACCGCACTCCACCCCAAAAAAGAAGCGGCGCCTCGGTGAGGAGGCGCCGCCAGGCCGATCGACTGGATGGAACCGAGCAGGACTTACTTCAGGTGGCAGTTGCGGCAGAAGGCCGCCTGTGTGCCGGCCGGGCTGCTGGCGTAGGACCAGCGGAGGTAGTGGCCGTCGTGGCTGTTGGTGTTCAGGTCGTTGGTGAGGTTGCCGTCGTTGTTGGTGTCGACAGGCGTTTTGACACCGTTGACCAGGATGAAGTCCTGTTCTTTGTGGGACTTGCCGAACGGCGCGGTCGAGTGGATGTCATGGCAGCTGGTGCACTGCATCTTGCTCTGGCCGTCGAGGACGTCGTCGGCGAGGGTGCTGGGGTCAACCAGTTCGTCGTCGGCGGCCACGAGGGCTGCGTCGTAGACGAAGGAAACCGGGTGCGAGTTGATCAGCGCGCCCATGGCTTCGCCGGCGCCCAGCGAGTGATCAGCGCTGACGTGAGCGTAGCTGCCGTCATGGCACGAGAGGCACAGCGCGCTGGCGCCATCGGGAGCGCCCACGGTGGCGTCCATGGTCGGGCTGCTGTAGCCGGTGGTCAGCGTGGTGGTCAGGTGGGACGGGCTCCACAACGGAACCTGGGTGTTGTCGCCCGCCGCGGCGTGCGGGACGTGGCAGCTTTCGCAGCTGCGGCTGGAGTGGAAACCATTGTCCCAGGTCGATTGCGTATCCGCCTGGGCGATGGCGACGACGAACGCCAGAACCGCGAACGCGGCGGCGAGAGTCGATTTTCGGATGATGCTTTGCAGTGACATGCCTGTTTCTCCTTTGAAACGGCGTTAAACTCTTCGGCGGCGTCCCTCGGCTGGCGCTTGTCCACGCTGGACAGGTTCCCAACCGGCCGGGGGCGCCTTCTCTTTTCAGTCCGGCTGGGGCGGAGCTCGCAGACTCGGCGTCGCAAGCTTCTGGGTGTGGCTGTTCATGGCGTCCCTCGATCGGCTTCTCGCCCGCCCGCCGCCGGTTGCTTACGGCCAGACACGATGCGGACACCACTACACATGCAAATCGCGCGCCAAAAGATAATTTTGTCCTTTATTGGCTTCCCAGCTTGAAAATCCGTATGCCCGACCCCAGACAATCCCATTTGCAGGAATCGGGAATCCCCCCTTTATCGGCTATGAGACGCCCAGCCGCCGGGCGCAACCCGACCCCGACCCGGCTGACCGTTCCCGTCATTTCCCTGGATTGCCCAGCTTTACTTGAGATGGCAATGCCGGCAGAAACCGCTGCTGGCCGCGTCCCCGGCCGCAGGATCATAAGTCGACCACCGCAGCATCTTGCCCCGGTCCACCGCCTGCGTGTGCACGTCATGACAACTGGTGCACTGCAGCTTGCCCTGGCCATCAAGCACATCGCGTTCGAGCGTGGTGGGATCCACCAGCGCCCCGTCGGCTTCCGCCAGGGCGGTGTCGAACACGAAGGACACCGGATGTGAGTTTTCCAGCGAGCCCTGATGGAAATTCTGCCCGCTGCCGAAGGCGAAATCGGCACTCATCGGGTAGCTGCCGTCGTGGCACGAGAGGCACAGCGCGCTGGCGCCGTCGGGGGCGCCGACGGTCGCGTTGAGCGAGGGGCTGCTGTAGTGGCTGGTGAGTGTGGTGCTGGTTCGGCCGGGGTTCCACAGGGGCACCTGCGTGTTGTCGCCGGCGGCTCCGTGGGGGACATGGCACTGATGACAGCTCTGGTCCGAGTGCACCAGCACCACCGGATCGTCGGCCCGGACCACGCCGGCCAGGCTCAGCAGCAGCGCGGCTGTGAGCAGCAGACTCAGCTTCGAGATGGAACCGGCGGTGTGGCGCATACGCCCCAATGCGTTGCAACCCTCGTGCCAGACGCCGCGTGATCACCTGCTTTGACCAGTCGCGCCAGGTGGACCGGGAGTTGCGGTTCCGGGGCGCCGGGAACCAAGTCGCCGCGCTGATCCACCGATCAAATCCTTCGACAACTGCTGCCGCCGCAGCACTTACGGGATTTGACGCATGTGCCGATCGCGCCGATTGCGCTGGATGGAACTCGCCGGCTTCCTGCTGGTGATGCTGTCTGCGCAAGCCTGGGGGCAGACGGGCATCACGTTGACCGAAGCGCACTGGACCAGCGGCGACTGCATGGCGTGTCATACGATCGATCAGCCGATCTTCTCGCATCCGGTGGATGTGCGTCCCAGCATGGCGGTGCCCGAGGGCTTGCCTCTCACCTATGGGAAAGTGACCTGCACCACCTGTCATCAGGACACCGCTTCCGCCCATGCCGCCAGTCGCCAGAACCGCGACGGCTTCCTGCGGGCGGGAATGCTGCCCGGGGCAGCCTCCTGCGCCCAGTGCCATTCGCCTGATTCCCGCACCGCGGCTGACATCCACGCTCTGGCGCTGGGCGTCGCCCATCCGCAGTGGAACCGCAGACTGGACCTTTCGTCCATGCCCACCACCGCGATGTCCCTGAGCCAGCTGCTCGCGGGCACCAGCACCACCAGCCACCTCAACACCTCCGCCAAGCTGACCTTCGACTGCCGGGGCTGCCACGACGGCTCGATGGCGCAGGACCTGGGGCCCAGTCATGTCGTGGACGTGCCGTACCGGCGGCAGCGCACCGGGCGGGGCATCTCCCAGCTTGTTCCCGCGGCACAGCTTGATTCGCGCATCCGCCTGTTCGACGGCAAAATGCAGTGCAATTCCTGCCACAGCGCCTACGCGGGCAACGAAAAGCTGCTGGTCATGAGCAACATCCAGGGCCAGCTCTGCCGGTCGTGCCACGACATGGACCACTGATCGCCGGCGCTGACGGGTTTCGGTTTCACTTAGCCCCCGGCGAGTCGCCGGGGGCTAAATGGATCGCCCGTCGGCATTCCCGCTTACAGGACCAAGCCCCGTCCCCACGTCCCAATCCTGGTAGGCAAATGCCCGCCAGGACTGCCTTCCCATCAGTCAAATAAGCACTTATGCTTTGGCATCCGGCTTGCTTCTTCCCGCCTGGGAGCATTGCCATGACACATGTCAAAGCCAAACTCGTTTTCGCCTTCACCGCGCTGGTCCTGGGAGTCAGTTACCTGCTCTATGCGGGGCTCAGCAGCGGGTGGGTCTACTACCTCGACGTCGACCAGCTCATGGACGGCACCCCGCGCGTCGGGCAGGCGGTCCGCCTCTGCGGCGAGGTCGATCCCGAAAACCTCCAGCTCAACTCGGCGGCGCTGACCGCCAGCTTCACCCTCCGCGGCAAGGACCACACCGTCCCGGTCGTCTATCAGGGCGTCATCCCCGACAACATGAAAGGCGACATTGAAGTCGTCGTCGAAGGTGCACTCAACGCTCAGGGCGTCTTTGAAGCGCACGTCCTGATGACCAAGTGCGCCAGCAAATACGACGAGAAACATCAGCAGCGCATCGAGGAGGTCAAGTCGTGATTGGAGCGCTGGGACAATGGAGTCTGACCCTGGCGGTGCTGGCGTCCACCGTCGGCTTGCTCGCCACGGTTTATGCCGCCCGGTTTGATGTCGCCGGCCCGCTGCGGTTGGCGCGGCTGATGCTCGCGGGCATGGCGGTCTGCTTCACCACCGCCTCTGCCGCCCTGATGCTGGCGATGGTCAACGACCAGTTTCAGTTCCAGTATGTTTCGAGCTATTCCGAAAAGGCACTGCCTTTGGGGTACAAGCTCGCCGCGTTCTGGGCAGGACAGGAAGGCAGCCTGCTGCTGTGGGCGTGGTTGCTGGGGGCGATGAGCGCCGCCGCGGCGTACATCCACCGCGCCGGGATGGTGCGCGGGCAGGCGGCGCTGCTGGGCACGCTGCTGCTGGTGAGCGGCTTCTTCGCCATGCTCATGGTCTTTGCCGCCAATCCCTTTGCCGTCCTGCCGCACCCGCCCCTGGATGGACGCGGCCTGAACCCCATGCTGCAGGACCCGGGCATGCTCGCCCATCCGCCGCTGCTGTTCATCGGCTACGCCGGCTACACCATTCCCTTCGCCATGCTCATCGCGGCGCTCGTGTCCGATCCCACCAGCAACGCGTGGATTGCCGCCACCCGGCGCTGGACGCTCATCGCCTGGCTGTTCCTGTCCATCGGCATCATCCTGGGCGCGCAGTGGGCGTACGTCGAACTGGGTTGGGGCGGCTACTGGGCGTGGGACCCCGTGGAAAACGCTTCGCTGCTGCCCTGGCTCACCAGCACCGCCGTGCTGCACTCGATGATGGTGCAGGTCCGCCGGGGCATGTTCCGCCGGTGGAACGCGGTGCTGATCGCCGTGACTTTCGTGCTGTGCATCTTCGGCACCTACCTGACCCGCAGCGGCGTGGTGGGCAGCGTGCACACCTTTGGCGAATCGGTGGTCGGCAACTTCTTCCTGGGCTTCCTGCTGACGATCATCGCCGGCACGGCGGGCCTGATCGCCTGGCGCTACAAGCAGCTTTCGCCCGAGCATCCGCTGACCCTGCTCATCAGCCGGGAGGGCGCGTTCCTGGCGGGCAATGTGCTGTTGTCGGTCATCACCGCCACCACGCTCATCGGCACCATTTTCCCGCTGATTTCCGGGCTTTTCCGCGCTGAGCCGATCACGCTCAAGCAGTCCTTCTACAACACGGTGGTGGTCCCCATGGGCCTGCTGCTGCTGGGGCTGATGGCGATGGGCCCGGTGCTCAAGGCGGGGCAGGACGCCGCGGAAAAAATGGGCAAGGTCATCATCGCCCCGACCGTGTTCGGCTGCGTGGTCGCCCTGGGCGCGCTGGCGGCGGGCATCCGCAACTTCTGGGCGCTCGGCTGCGTGTTCGTCACCTCGGCGGCCACCTATTCCCTGCTGGCGGATTTTGCCGCCTCCGTCGCCCTGCGCATGCGCAACACCAAAGAAAATCCGCTGCTGGCGGCCATCCGCCTGTTCGACGGCGACCACCGGCGCTACGGCGGACAGATGACCCACATCGGCATGATCCTCATGGCGGTGGGCATCACCGGCTCAAGCCTCTACGGCCTCACCGAAACCCTGCAACTGCGCCCCGGCGAAACCAAGCAGATCGCCCACTACCTGCTCACGCTGGAAAAACTGCACGAAGTGAAGGAAGTCAACTTCGATGCCGTCGAAGCCGTCGTCACCATGAAAGACGACCAGGGGCACACCGTCACGCTCAACCCGCAGCGGCGGTTCTATCACAAGTATCAGGACATGCCCAACAGTGAAGTGGCGCTGCAAAGCACCCTGCGCGAGGACCTGTACGTCACCCTGGCGGGGTGGGAGCAGGGCGGGCAGGTGGTGGCGCTGCAGGTGATCGTGAATCCCTTGGTGATCTGGATGTGGATCGGCGGCATCGTGCTGAGTCTCGGCGGCATCGTGTGTTTGCTGCCGCGCATGCTGCCGCAGGCGCATCCCGCTGCCGCGCCCGCCGGCGTGGAGCCTCGCTCGCGCCGCGCTGCCGCCGCTTCGTAATGCTCGGACTGGAACAGGAGACGCATCGTGACCCGCTTATTTTCTCGCGTCCTGACTGCTGGATTGCTGCTGACTTTGCCGGCGTGGGGCGTGCTCGCTCAAAACGAACCTTCGACCACGGCCCCGGCGCCGACCACCCAGCCCGCGGCGGCCCCCGGCGAACTCCCGGCCGGCCATCCGCCCGTCGGCCAGCGCCAGTTGCCCCCCGGCCATCCGCCGATGGGCGGCAGCTCGCTGCCCGCCGGCCACCCACCCATGGGCGGCAGCTCGATGCCGATGGGCCATCCGCAGGTCGGCTCGGGCTCCCTGCCGGCGGGTCATCCGACCATCCCCGGCCAGGCGACCACGCAGCCGGCGGACGACGTCCCGGCCGTCATGGGCACCCTCACCGTCAAAGCCGTCCCCGGCACGCAGGACGCCGTCGCCCCCGCCGATGCCGAGGTGGTCGTCTACATGCTGCAGGACCGCCAGCCGGTGCAGCATTACAAAGGTAAAACCAATGCCCAGGGCGTGGCGGTGTTCGAGAACATCCCCCTGACCCGCCCGTTGATTCCCCACGCCATCATCGTCCACCAGGGCGTCGGCTACCAGACCCGCGGCGAGCCGATGAGCCCAGACCAGACCGCCGGCGTCGCCGAGGTGAAGGTGTTTGAAACCACCACCACCAAGCCCGCGTGGCGCATCGCCAGCCGGCAGGTGATGATCGCACCCGACGACCACGGCGTCACCGTCAATGATCTGCTGGTCATCGAAAACCCCAGCGACCGCACCTGGGTCGCGGACCCCAACGCCTTTGCCGATGGCCAGTTCACGCTGGTGCTCCCGCTGCCCGCCGGGGCGCAGGATGTCCAGCCCAACAGCGGGTTTTTCGCCCGGCAAAGTCAGATGATCGGCGACCAACTCGCCACCAGCACCCCGGTGATGGCGGGTAAGTCGCAGTTCGCCCTGACCTACCGCCTCCAGCCGGTGGGCGATGCCGTGACGCTGTCGCTGGTCTGGCCGGCGCCGTGTGAAACCACGCTGGTTTACCTGCCGCCGGTGGGCGCGACGGTGACCGCCGAGGGGCTGACGGATGAAGGCGTCAAAGCCATGGGCAGCGCCAAGGTGCGCACCTTCACGGCGGGGCCGACGGCCGCGAACCAGAAAGCGCAGTTGGTGCTCACGGGCATGGAATTTACGCCGGAGCTGGCGGACAGCGCCGGCGCGCATGACCATGACCACGATCATGCCGATGTGCAGTCGGACCGCTCCAAGCTGATCGTCGGCATCGGGCTGTTTGCCGCGGTGCTGGTGGGCGTGGCGCTGATGTTCATCCGCAAGCCGGCGCGAAAGGAAGCGTAAGCCGTGGCCGCTGGGGTGCTCACTGCCGGGTCCACTGACAACGCCATCCATTGCGTGGTGCGGGCGGTGGAATTGGAGAAGTGGTACGACGACCGCCCGATCCTGCGCGACATCAACCTCGACATCGCCCCCGGCGGCTTCCTGGCGTTGCTGGGCGCCAACGGGGCGGGCAAGAGCACGTTGCTCAAGATCCTCGCCACGCTCCTCCCCCCCAGCAAAGGCGAACTGAAACTGTTCGATCAGCCGGCCAACAGCAATCCGATCGCCATTCGCGGGCGCATCGGCGTCATCAGCCATCAGCCGATCCTCTACCGCGACCTGACCGTGCTGGAGAACCTCGAATTCTTCGGCAAGCTCTATGGCGTCGCCCACGCCACCGAACGCGCCCTGGAACTGCTCGAAGCCGTGCGCCTGCGCCACCGCGCCCTGGAGCCGGTGCGGAACCTCAGCCGGGGCATGAGCCAGCGCGTGTCCATCGCCCGCGCCCTGATGCACAACCCGCCGCTGCTGCTCGCGGATGAACCCTTTGCCGGGCTCGACGCACCTTCCACGGATGATCTGGAAAAGCTGCTGACCCAACTGCATGAGGACGGCCGAACCATCATCCTGTCCAACCATGACCTCGCCCAGAGCCTGCGCCTGGCGCGGCACGCCATCGTGCTGCGGCAGGGACGGGTGGTCATTGATCGGCCGACGTCCCGGCTGACCGCTGCGGAAGTGCTGCGCGAAGTGGCGGGGGGATAAGCAGTGTACGAGTTCACCACAGAGTCACAGAGAACACAGAGTTTAGCCATGAGTTGTCAGTCCACGCTCAATTTGTGTCGTGATTCTCTGTGGGCATTGCTCGGTGTTCTCTGTGGCTCGGTGGTTATGTCTGACGGGGGAGCGTTGTAAAGCCATGCTGCACGCCGTGCGTCAAGTCGGACTGCTGGTGGGCAAGGACCTGCGCATCGAGCTGCGCACCCGGCAAACCATCGGGCTGGTGGTGGTGCTGGGTCTTTTGATCATCGTGGTGCTGGGGTTGGGACTGGGAGCCCAGGAAGCGGGTCCTGTCGCTGCCCCTGCCCCCGGAATCGCTACCCCAGCCGCTGGGACAACATCCGGGGGAACTTCCGGGGAAACTTCCGGGGGGGGGGCGACGGCAATCTTATGGGTGGCATACCTGTTTGGCGGGGTTCTATGTTTTGAGAAGACCATGGCGGTCGAGCGCCATGACGGGGCGATGGAGGGTTTGCTGCTGGCCCCGCTGGATCGCGGGCTGATTTACGCCGCCAAACTGCTGAGCAACCTTATCTTCATGCTGATGCTGGTTTTAGTGGTGACGCCCGCCGCGATCGTACTGTTTCATTTCGACCTGTCGGCGGCTCCGGGGGCGTTTGTGCTGGTCATGGCGTTGAGTTTGACGGGTTTCGCTGCCGTCGGCACGCTGTTTGCAGCTTTAGTGTCGTCCACGAGGTTGCAGGGCGGGCTGCTGGCGATGCTCGTCTTCCCGATCTCGCTGCCGCTGGTCATCACCTCCACCCAACTGCTGGTGAAGGTCTTCCGGGATGGCCAGGAACTGACGACCAGCGGCCTGGCGGTGCTCGGAGCGTTCGACCTGATCTTCCTCGTGGCGAGCTGGCTGGTGTTCGAGATCGTGCTCGAACCCTGACCACTGGAAGCTCATTGAGCCCCCGGCGCGCCGCCGGAGGCTGACCGCCCCGGGTCAGTGACCCAGGGCTAAATGAAACTTCCGCCGGCTTAACTGAACGCAAACCCGGAGCCCCCGCCATGTCCAGCTCTGTCAGCAAAGCCGAAAAACTCTATTGGCTGGTCACGCTGCTTGCCTTCGCCGGCGCCCTGGGGATGACCGCCTTCTGGACCCCCCAGGAGCAGACCATGGGCGTGGTCCAGAAAATCTTCTACATCCACCTGCCCTCGGCGATCAACACCTTCTTTGCCGCCATGGTGGTCTTCATCGCCAGCGTCGGCTACCTCTGGCAGCGCCAGTTGTGGTGGGACGATCTCGCCGACGCCGCCGCCAAGGTCGCGGTGGTGTTCTGCACCGTCGTGCTGCTCACCGGCATGATCTGGGGCCGCAGCGCCTGGGGACACTGGTGGACCTGGAGCCCGCGCCTGACCTTCAGCCTCGTCCTCTGGCTGCTCTACGTCGTCTACCTCATGATCCGACCCTCCGTGGAGTCCGGCCAACGTCGCGCCCTGATCTGTGCCGTCTACGGCCTGATCGCCTTCCTCGACGTACCGCTGGTTTACCTGTCCACCAAGCTCATGCCCCAGGACATTCATCCGGTATCCATCGGCCTGGCGCCGAGCATGAAGCTCACCCTGCTGGTGTGGTTCGTCCCCGTCACCCTGCTGAGCGTGGGACTGGTTCGCGCCCGCTATCGCCTGAACCGGACACTGCGCACCGCCCGTGAACTGGCGCACGAAGCCGATCACGCCGCCGGTGCGCTGCATCACTCTTCCGCTCTGCGGTCCAAACTCGTGGGAGAAGCGCTGTGACCCCGCAACACTACGTGCTCCTCGGATATGCCGTGGCCCTGACCGTCATGTGGGGCTATGCCGTGAGTCTCTACCTCGAATCCCGCCGCCTGGCGCGTCGTCGGCAAATGGAAGAAGGTGTGTGATGGGCATTCTGCTGATCGGCCTGAACCATCGCACCGCGCCGGTGGAAGTCCGCGAACAACTCGCCTTCAGCCATGATGGGGCCGCCACCGCATTGCTGCTGCTGCGCAATCGGCATCCTGACGCCGAAGCCGTCATCGTCTCCACCTGCAACCGTGTGGAAATCATCGTCGCCAGCCCCAGCGATCAAGTCGGCGTCAATGAAATCGTCAGCTTCATCGCCCAGGCCCGCGACCTGCCCGTGCAGTCGTTCCGCACCCATCTGTACACCCTCGCCGGCGAGCAGGCGATTCGCCATCTCTTCCGCGTGTGCAGTGGCCTCGACTCCATGGTGCTGGGCGAGAATCAGATCATCAATCAGGTCCGCGCCGCCTACGCTCTGGCGTGCGAGCAAGGCGCCACCGGCCGGCTGCTCAACGGGCTGTTCAACCACGCCTTCGCCGTCGCCAAACGCATTCGCAGCGAGACGGGCATAGCCGACCGCAAGCTCTCGATGCCCTCCATTGCCGTGGACATCGCCCGCCAGGTGTTCAGCGACTTCGACGACAAGCAGACGCTGGTTGTCGGCGCTGGGGAAATGGCGCAGCTCACCTGTCAGTACCTGCGCGACAGCGGCGCGAAAAACTTCACCGTCACCACCCGCACCCTCGCCAACGCCAAAGTGCTGGCGGATTCCTGCCACGGCTCCGCCATTCCCTTTGGTGAACTCGACAGCGCCCTGACCGCAGCGGACATCGTCATCATGGCGACCCGTTGCCCGGTGCCGTTCCTCACCGTCGAGCGGGTGAAGAAAGCTCAACTGCAACGCCGGCAGCGTCCGCTCTTCATCATCGACCTGGCGGTCCCGCGCAACGTGGAGCCGGGCGTGGGCGAGCTGGCGCAGACCTATCTGTACGACGTGGACGCCATCGGCCGGATCGTCGAGGAAAACAAGCGTTTCCGCCTGGAGCAACTGGGCGCCTGTGAGCACATCCTCGACGAGGAGATCGGCGAGTTCGAGCAATGGCTCACCGCCCACCAGGCCCGCCCGCTGATCGTGCAGCTCAACGCCGACGCGGTGGAAGTCCGCAAGGCCGAGCTGGCGCGGTTCTTCAAACGCTGCCCCGACCTGGCCGACGACCAGAAGCAGCAGATCGAACAACTGCTCGAGCGCGTGACCAACAAACTGCTGCACCCGTGCATTCACATGGTGCGTCAGCACACGACCTCCGCGCCCGTGCATGTGCTGACGGAATCCTTCCACCAGCTGGCTGCGCGGATGCAGCAAGCCTAGGGGGGCTGGGCTGACTGCATTCCGACGCTCATCCTGCTTGGATGCCCACACGCCGTCCCACCTTGGACGGTGTGTGTGTTTAATCAGTTCGTGGCTTCGCTGGCCTGAAGTGTAGATGCGCCCGTCTCGACATACTTGATGTCACTGATAGATATGGGAGATTCTGGGTGGGGTGTCACACCTCGAACTGTGGGGCGCTTTGTCGCGTGACTTCAGGATTCATTCAGTTCGATATTGTCTACCGATATGATGGCTGTATGTCTCGGTAGATCAATCCAGAAGCGAGGAGGAAATGAATGCAGCTGTTGTTTTTTGACCCAATGAGATTTCCAACATCAGACGCCCGGTTTGACGAAGCCATCAAGATGGTTCGCATAGCCGAATCAATCTTGATTCTTGTTTGGCCTGATTTCCAGAGCAGACAACGTCGGCTGAAGGATGTCCTGCATGAGAATATCGGCCACTACGTCAAATGCAGCAATTATCGAACACGTAAGCAATTTTATGTGGAAATTGCAAAATCATTAAAGCTGTCAACAGATGGCGATGCCTACGACATCATGGAGCGGATTCTCGAATATTTTAAGCAGACTGAGATGTGGTTGGTTCTGGATGATGCTGATGCGCTTAAAAAGACGTATCTGCAATCTGTTCGGACTATTCATGATCTAACCAACACACGCATCATTCTTGCTGCATCAAGCATCAAAATCCTTGACCTGGCTGATGACCGAGCCGATGGCGGGCAACTGTTTAGCCGGTGTTGCCGTTGTGAGATAGGGCTAGACGCCGAGGTGAACGTTAAACACTCTGCGACAGGTGATTCTGATATCGCGGGGAAAATCGGACCAGCATGATATCGCGTTGTGACCTGATTCTTGCCAGGTCATACGTGTGCAGCTACTTCCACCGGACTACCGCCGACCTTCCTCGGTGGTTTCATACGCTTTGCGATATGCCTGCGCCGCGTCTTCCAGCTTGCCGGCGTCCTGGGCGATGCGGCCCAGCAGGTACCACGCCTCGGCGGGACGCGGGTTGAGCCGGGTCGCCAGCGTCAATTGCTCGGCCGCCTGGGCGGTTTGTTTCTGCAGGAGCAGACAACGCCCGCGGATCAGCGCGGGACGCCAGGGCGGGGCGGCGTCGGCGGGCAGCTTTTCCAGCACCGTCAGCGCCTGGGCGGCTTCACCCAGTTGCGAAAGCAGGTCCGCGATCGCCAGTTGCAGGGCGGGATCCGTCGGCTCGAGCGCGATGGCTTTGGCGAGCTCCGCTTTGGCGAGGTCGCCATGGCGCGGCGCCATTTGCTGGGCGACTTTCAGATGCCGGGCCGCCATCTGCTGGGGGCTGTCAGCCACGATGCCCGTCTGGTTCAAGCGCTGTTGCAAGGTGGCGTCATCGATGCGGCCGCGCAGGCGGTCGAGGTATGCCTGCAGGTCTTTGCGGTAACTGCTGGGGGTGCTGGCGATGTGGGCGACGACCTGGCCGTCGGTCCCGACCGCCACCGTGGTGGGCCAGACATGCACATCAAACCTGCCGGCGGCGGCGAAGTCCGAGTCGGCGACCACCGGCCAGTCGATCTTCATTTCCTTGACCGCCTGCTGGGCGCGGATGGCGGCATCGGTCCCGCTGACCACCGCCAGCAGTTGCAGATCAGTGGACGTGCCCACCAACAGCCGCAGTTCCGCCAGGGCTTCAGCGCTTTGCTTCTGGCCGGGGCGCAGGAACAGCAGCACCGTCGGCTGGGCGGCGGGCACTTGCACCGACTGCCCGGCGAGCGTCTGAGCGCGCCAGGGCGTGGTCGCCAGCAGGCAGGTCATGAACAGAACAGCGGCGGTCATGGCTGAGTCTCCTGAACGGGCGCACGGGCGGGGGCAGTCGGGGCGACTGGTGCCGCAGGGGCAGCGGCCTCCGCAGCGGGTTTCACTTCACCGGCGGCCGGGGCGGCCGGCTGGTCCCGGTTATAACCGAGTTGCTGGTGACAGCCGGGAGTGCAGGTGCCGCCGGTGGCGGTGGGTTGGTAGTTGATCGGCAATTCCCACTGCCCGAACGGCACACTTTCGCGGATGTGCACCTTGTTGCCGCTCACGTGCGTGGCGTGACAGGCGCGACACGTGCGGCCCTTCTGCTTGTTCACATGCAGGTAGTGCATGTTCACCTCGCCGTTGCGGAAGTTGGTCAGCTTGTCGGTCTTGGGCAGTTCGACCAGTTGCTGATCGTGACAGGTGAAGCAGATGGCGTAGTTGTCCACGTCGAAGGGAGCATAGAACTGGGCGGGATATTCCTTGGCGAGCAGGGCGGTGACGTTGGAGCCGTGGACATTGTGGCAGCCGCCGCACGAGCCGTCGTTGATCGGGCCATGCTTGATGAGCCTGGGATCGAGCACTTCGCCCACGCCGGCGACCAGCGTTTTGCCCGCGTCGTCCAGCAGCGGCTTCTCATGGCACTGCATGCAGACCTTGATCGGCTGGGATTTCATGAGGTGCTTCAGGTCGCTGCCGTGGGCGGTGTGGCAGTACAGACAGGCATCGCCTTCGGTGACGACTTTGTGCTTGTGCGTGGCGGCGAGGGCTGCCTGCTTGACCGGCTCATGGCATTTGGTGCACAGTTCGACGGGCGCCTGCTTGACCATCATGGGATAGTCCGACGCATGCGGGTCGTGGCAGCTCATGCAGTCCTGTTCGACCGCTTCATGCTTGAATTTGGCTTTCGCCATGGCGTCCTGCATCTGGGTGTGGCACAGCAGGCACAGGGCGTTGCCCTCGGCAACGAGCAGGTTCTTGCGTTCGCCGGTGTGCGGCTGATGGCAGACCGTGCACGCGCCGGCCGCCACCGGGCCATGCACTGCGCGATGGTTGGGCGTGGCGACGGGTTCATGGCACTGGTTGCAGGCGTCCTTGAGCGATTTGCCGCGGAGGCTGGCGCGGTCGAAGCCGCCGTGGGGATTGTGGCAGGGCAGGCACTCGCCGGTGGTCAGCGGCTTATGCACCAGCTTGGCGCCTTCCAGCGGCATCTGATGACAGAAGGTGCACAGCTCTTTCTCGTTGCGGGTGAGCTTGAACTTGTGGGTCGCGGCATCTTCCAGCGTGTGGCACGCCTCGCAGGCGTTGACATTCACCGGGCCATGCAGCACCGCGTGGTCCTTGACGCCGACGTGGCAACTGGCGGTCACGCAGCTTTCGCGCGGAATCTCCGTGGTGGGGCGGTCCACCGCGTACGCCGGCCACGCCAGCCCCGTCAGCAGCACAGTGATAAAGGTGCAGCGCCACGTCATTGGTCACCATCCTTCCCCCGGTGATAGGCATACGGCTCATGACAGCCCGGCGAGCAGCTTCCGCCATCGGCGGTCGCCTGGAACTTGATGGGCATCGCCCACCCCGAACCTTCAAACGGCACATCGGTCGCCATGTGCCGGGGCAGATTGCTCGCATGAATGGCGTGGCAGGTGCGGCAGGTGCGGCCCTTGCGGTCGCGGTGCACATGCACGTAATGCAGATTCTGCGCGCCATTGCGAAAGCCGGTGAGCGTGGTGGTTTTTTCCGTTTCCACCAGTTGCTGGTCGTGACAGGTGAAGCACAGGGCGTAAATGCTCTCGTCGAAGTCGGCGTAAAACGCTTCGGTGAAATTCTCCCGCAGCAGCCGCGAGTGCGCGGCTCCGTGGGCGTTGTGACAGGCATCGCACTGGCCCGCCTTGACCGGCCCATGCAGGAACTTGCGGTCCTTGAGCAAGGGTTCCATGTTGGCGATGACGCGCCCGGAGCTGCTTTGGATTTCCTGGTTGTGGCAGGTCAGACACAGGTTGTCCACCCGGGCCTTGAGCAGATGATCGCGGCCGGCGGCATGCGGGTCGTGGCAGTTGCCGCACTGTTTGCCGGTGAACACCGCCTGATGCGGATTGCTCGCGGAAGCGACCGTCTTTTGGAGCTGCTCATGGCAGGTGTAGCAGTTGTCCTTGACCGGGGTGGCGAGCATCCGCGGATAGTCCGACGCATGGGCGTTGTGGCAGGTCGTGCACTGGTCTTTGGCGGGCTGATGCACATGCGGTGCGCTGGCGAGTTGCAGCTTGAGATCTTCATGACAGGTCAGGCAATGGGCGTTGCCCGCGCCGCCGCGCAGGAGCTGCGCGTTGTCCGCTTCATGCGGCAGATGGCACAGCGTGCACTGGCCCTGGGCGACCGGGCCATGCGTGTGCTTCTTGAGTTCCACCTGATGGCACTTGGCGCAGGTCTGCGACACCGTCGCTCCCGCCAGCAGATACTTGCTGTCGGAAGCGTGCGGGTCGTGACAGGCGATGCAGCCGGCCTTGGCGTCGGTGACCGCCTGATGCACGAACTGCTGCACCCCGGTGACGCGATGGCAGAACGTGCAGGTTTCTTCCTGGCTGCGTTTGAGCGGATAGCGGTGGTCGCCCTGATCCGGCTGATGGCAGACCAGGCATTCACCTGCGCCCACCGGGCCATGCACCTGGCGGGCGGTGGCGAAGCGGGCGTGACAGGCGGGGGTGACGCAGGACGCATCGGCGGGCAGCGCTGCGGTCGGGCGGGGCGCCGGCGGCACCGCGGCAACCTGCACCGCCGGGGGCGGCGTGGTGCCGGGCATCGCGCCGCCGACGGGATAATTGGCAGTCGAATCGCCGCTGGATTTCTCGGTATTGGCAACCGGGGGCGCGGCGGGGGGTTCCTCGCGGCCGCAACCTGTAAGTGCAAAAGCCAGCACCAGACCCGCCAGCAACCACGCTATGCCGCCGTTAGCCCCCGGCTTTGCCGGGGGATTGCCTACCGACTGGCGCTGTCGTTGCGTGTACGGTGTCACCCTCCGGGCAGACGATGCATCGATTTTCCATGCGGCAAGGGCTGCGTCTGGTTGACGAGCGACCAATCCCCCGGCAGAGCCGAGGGCTAACTGTCGCGCGTTGGGGTTCACGGCTTCACATCCTTGACCTTCTGGCAACACTCGGTCGCATACGTCAGCAGGGCGGTGGCGTAGGTCATGTTGTGCGCCCCGCGTCCGAGTTTCACCATGCGAATGTTGTGCCGCGCGTCGTCGAGCAGACGCTGGGTTTCGAGTTTTTGCGCTGCGTCGAGCGTCAGCCCCGCCAGGTGGGTTTCCGCCTGCTGGAGGGCGACTTCGGCTTCCGACAGTTGCAGGGCGGACTGGTTTTTCCAGATGGTGATGACGTCGTTGTAGCGGGCGCCGTGGCAGTGGTCGCAGCGCTGCTGGCTGGCGATGAAGGTCTGACCCAGCACGGCCGCATCCTCGCGCGAGAGCGCTTTCTGCTGGTGACAACCGATGCAGTCGACCTGGGCGCGGTACATCGGGCTGGGCATGTCCGGCACGCCGCGCCCCCCGGTGCCGCGGTACAGCGCCAGCGGCCCGTTGTGCGATTGCTCATGGCACTGCCCGCAATTGCCGCTGTTCTGCAGAGGATGTCCCGCCCCCAGCAAGGGGTCCAGACTCACCGGCACGGCGGCGGTCAGGTGATGCTCGATCTGCACGTGGCAACTGGAACATTCGACCTTGTGCTCGCTGACATGCTGGCGATGCACGAAGGCGCTGTCGCTGTAGCGCGCCAGATGCTGCGGCTGATTGTGGCAGTTCCAGCACATCTGCCGCGGCACCGCGCCGTCGCCGGCCACGGAATCGCTGTGGCAGTTTTCGCAGCGCACGCCGCGGTCGAGGAACTCGGCGTGATTGAACACGCCGGTGTTCGCCAGGCGGATTTCACCTTTGGGCGCGTCGTGACAGGCGTTGCAGCCGCCGAGGGTTTCGTCATCCCGGCCGTGCTTGAGTCCCTTGAAATGGCAGAGAAAACAGGTGTCGAGCGTGACCACGATGTGCTGGCCCTGCACAATCTGCGAATGGCAGGAGACGCAGCGCAGTTCCTTGCCGCGGCGCAGCTCGGTCATGTGCGGAGTGTGGTCGAAGCGAATGGTCACGTCATGGCCGCGCGCGGAGCGCACCGTCCAGTTGACCTTGCCTTCAAGCGTGCGATGTTCGTGGCAGCCCGAGCGCAGACAGGAGGAGTCGCGCACCTCGGCGTGAGGTTTTGAGCCATAGGTCCCGGTGATGTATTTGACCGCCTGGCTGGAGGCTTCGAACTTGCCGCGGAAGGTGGCTTCCCAGCCCGGCTCGAAGTGGCAGTCGCCGCAGGGGATGTCGCGGTGGCTCGATTCATGCCACGCCTGGTAGTAGGGCTCCATGAGGTGGCAGGAGCGGCAGAACTCCGGCTGCATGCTGTATTCCAGGAAGCCCAGCGTGCCGCCGGCCGCCGCCAGACCCACCAGCACGAACCAGCCCCAGAGGTTGGGGACGTAGCGCAGGCGTTTGGCGTCGGGACGATGTTTGACCCCCAGCCACTTGAGGCCGCGTCCGCTCATGACCTGCTCCTTACAGCCAGTCCAGACCCGCCAGCACGATCAGCGCCACGATGGTCGTGCCGATCGCCATCGCCACCACGCCCGCCAGCACCGCCAGCGGCCGATGCCAGCGCGGCGCGACCGGGACGCGGTATTTCTCCAGCTCGCCGGCGGCGACGAGGCGCTCGTATTCCATCGGGCGCTCTTCCTTGAACTCTTCCTCCGGCAGCCGGCCGGTGAACATCACGTCATCGACCGGGAATTTCTCCAGGCGCAGGTGGGCGTTGAAGAAGTGGATGGTGAAGATGAACCCGACGGCGAGCATGGCTTCGTAGCCGTGGACGATGGTGGCGACATTGAACATCCAGCCGGGCATGAACTGGGCGAAGAATTCGGGGAACCACAGCAGCAGGCCCGAGCCGCCGATGATGCCGGTGCCGAAGATTTCCGCCCAGTAGTCGAATTTTTCCCAGTACACCCAGCGATCGAACTTGGGTTTCTGTCCGCCGACGAAGAACCAGCGCCACATGCCCAGGCAGTCGGTGAAGTCCTTCCAGCGCGGCACCATGCTGTTGGGGCCGAAGAGCCATTGCCAGAAGGAGACTTTGCGCTCGCGGAAGCGCTTGAGGACGCCCCAGCCATGGACCAGGAAGTTGATCGCCAGGATGATGGCGAAGAGGCGGTGAATGATGCCCGCCGCGGTGACGCCGCCGAAGCACGCCGCCAGGAACTTGCCCCACTCGGTGTCGGAGAAGAGCAGGGGCATGCCGGTGAGGGTCAGGCCGAAGAAGGTGATGATGACGAAAGCATGGTTGATGCGGTCGGTCTTGTTGAAGCGTTCGATGGCGTGGCCGTGGGCGACATGGCGCGGGTGGGCGCCGTGGCGGACGCGGTTGTACAGCGAGCGCAGGAACCACAGCACCGAGTGCAGCCCGAAGAAGCCGAAGGCGCAGCTCATGACGATGATGAAATACATCCACACGGCCCACAGCACCGGATAGTTGCGGCGGTCGCGGAAGTCGGCGTGGGCGTGGAACTGGGCGAAGCTGGCGTCGGCGTTTTCGTGGCACTGCTGACAGGTGGTCACGCGGTTATGCGGCAGCGCCAGGCGCGACTCGGCGTCCTCGACCCGGCGGATGTCATGAGCGCCGTGGCAATCGCTGCAGCGGGCGGCGCGGGTGGAGCCCAGCTCGGTCACCTGGCCGTGGTAGCTGGCGCGGAAGGTGTCGTACAGCGAGATGCCGGTGGTGCTCTTGCGCGGGGGTTTGTCGTGGCAGGAGCCGCATTCATTGACCAGGTCCAGTTTGAACTGGGGCGTGCTGGTGCGGCTGATGGCGTGGGCGGTATGGCAATCGGAGCAGACCGGCGCGTCGGGGCGTTGCTCGGCGACGAGCTGGCCATGGATCGACTTGGCGTAGGTTTCCGCGACGCCCAGGTGGCACTGGCCGCAGGTCTGGGGGATGTTGCCGCGATGGGCCGCCGACTGCGGATCGCTCGATGGCAATACGTCATGAGCCCGATGGCAGTCGACGCAGGTGGCCGCGACCAGCAGCCCGCCTTTGTTGACCGCCTGACCATGCACGGAGTCGAGGTAATTTTCGATGTGCTGCCGGGGCGCGGTGCCGTCGGGGTTGGCGGTGTGCTTTTCGTGGCAGTTGCCGCAGAGCTGGATCGCGTTGAACGGGTGGATGGTTGACTGGCGATCGGTCTTGGGGCGGATGTCGTGCGACCCGTGGCAGGTCACGCAGGTGGGCGCCAGCTGGTCATGGCGGGTCGCGGCGGCGGCGTGTGCCCCGCGCCGGAAGTTCGCTGCCGCATCGGCGTGGCAGCTTTCGCAGTTGACCTGGGTCATGGGCACGGAATGGGGGAGGTTCTGGGCCTGAGCATGGCAGGAAGTGCAGGCGAGGTCGGCATGAACGCCGTGGGACAGCGTGCCGGCGGTGATGAGCAGGCCCGGACGCGGGGCGGGGTCCAGCGCGGTCTGCTCCGGCGCCAGGCGCACCATGCCGCGCCGTTCGTCGCCGGTGAGTTCACCGATGCGGGTCTGGCTATGGCAGTTGAAGCAGCGTCGATTGGCGAGCTGGGCGTCGGTGAGCGTCTCGGCGCGGGCGCTGGGAACGAGCAGTCCCAGTGCGATCAGCCCGACGAACATGGCAGGCAGCAGGCGCGACACGGCAGGTATCCCTGGGCCACGCGGCGGGAGCGTGCCCACTGAACCAGAGCACGAAGCGTGCCACCGGAAACGGGATGTAATGCCTGAAAATGCTGGGGTTACGGCCGGCGATTCCCGGTTTTTGGACCTGCCGTCCCGGCGGCTTCCCGCCACTAGGAACGGGCGTCGGGTTCCGCGGCGGGGGTGGGCGCCTGCGGTTCCATCCCGGCGGCACTCGGCTGGCTGCCCTGCGCCGGGAGCATCACCCGGAACACCGCGCCGCCGTCGGGGTGGTTCTGCACGCTGATCGTGCCCCCGTGGCTCTGCACCAGCTTGTAACTGATCGACAGCCCCAGCCCGGTGCCTTTGCCCACCGGTTTGGTGGTGTAGAACGGCTCAAAAATCCGCGCCTGAACGCCGGCGGGCACCCCCGGGCCGTTGTCCGCCACCTCCAGCACCACCTGGTCGCCCTCCCGTCGGCCGGCAACCACGATCCGCGGCGCAGGCGTCTGCGCGACCGCATCCACCGCGTTGATCAGCAGGTTCACCAGCACCTGCTGGATCGCCTGGGCCTGCACGCTCACTTCCCCAGCGTCCGGCGCCACGGTGGTTTCCAGCGCCACGCCCTTGGTGCGTTTGTCGAACCGCAGAATGGCGACGCTCTGTTCGAGCAACTCCGCCACCGGCAGGCGTTGCCACTGCACATCCACCGGATGGGAGAAGTTGTTCATCTGCCGGAGGATGCCGCCGATGCGCTCCACCTGCGTGCGCAGCGTGCCCAGCGCGCCGGGGCGCGGCTTATCGGGATTGCGCTGCATGAGCTGCAACAGGCTGTCCATGCTCGCCAGCGGATTGGCGATCTCGTGCGCCACGCCGGCCGCCAGCGTGCCCATGGCGATCATCTTCTCATGCTGAATCATCGCCTGCTGCTGCTGCTGCAAGCGGCGACCAATGCGGCGAATCTGCCGATTCTGGCGGATCAGGCGGCGCTGCTGCTGCTTGAGCCGACTGGCGATGGTGCTGGTGAGGTAGACGGTAAACAGCAAGGTGAGAATCCAGCCGCCCAGAACCATGGCTTCGCCGCGCGTGGTGGGCCAGGCCCCCAGCGTGTGCAGCCCGACCGCCATGAGCACCACCGCCTGACCCATCGCGCCGTACGCCATGAAGCGCGGCAACAGCAGGCTGGCGAACAGCATGTGAAACACAAAAAAGCCCAGCAGCGGCGATTGCAACGCGCCGGTCCATAGCGTCAGCAAGGTCAGCAGCGCCAGGTCCAGCCCCACCTGCAGCAGGGCGACCGCATCCAACGCCACTTTCTGCCGCGGATGCTTCCGCAACCGGGGCAGCGCCAGCGCGTAGCCGAGGTTGCACGCCAGCAGGGCGATGCCCACCGCCACCAGCCGGCCCGGGCGCTCCACGGCATGCAGCCAGTTGAAATCCACCAGCGCGGCAATGATGACCGTCGCCCCCGCCACCCAGCGCAGACGCACAAACCAGTCAAGCTGGTCCAACAGCGGCGTGCGACGATCCAGCGGCGGCGGGTGATCCATGGTGCGCGGCTCAGTTCCCCCGGCTGGTGCGTGCCCAGCACATTACTCGGTGGCAGTCGTGTCGGCCTGCTCCTTGATGCTCTCCTGCAGGTTGAGCATCTGCAGGCCTGAAGCATACTCCATCAGCACGATTCGGCGAACATTGCGGAGGTTCTGCACGGTTTCGGTCATCCGCTGCAGGCTGTGGTGAATCCGCTGGAGCGCCTTGGCCTGGGCGGGGTCCCCGCCGGATTGCTTGCCCAGCAGCTGCAGTTGCAGTTCGATGATCGCCATGGCGTTGTTCAGCTCATGATTCAGCGTCAGGCCCACCTGCCGCAGCACTTCCAGCCGGCGTTCGTCGGTGGCTTGCAGCTCCTGCGCCAGTTGGTTGAACGCCTGCGCCAGTTCGTCGAACTCGTCATGCTGGGCGAGGTCCACCCGGGTGTCGAACTGCCCCCGCCCCAAGGCCCGGCTGGCGTCCACCAGTTGCTCGACCGGCTCGACCACCATCCGGCCGATCTGCACCAGCACCACGATCGACACATTGATCACCAGCAGGAACACCACCGTCAGCCCGATGACCGTCCAGCGGAACCGCCTGGTCAACGCGTGATGGTCCGCGCCGGCATGGTCGCGCAGGTCGGCGCTGATCGCCATGCCCAGACGCTGCATGGCGATCGTCTGGGTGATCGCCTCCTGGTTGTGCAGCAGCGCCAGCTCCGGGTCGCGCGCGGTCGCCAGCGCCCCGACGCTGCGTTCGAAGCGGGTAAAGATGGCGCTCAGGTCGGCGAATTCCGTGTCGGTGGGCGTTTCGCGGATTTCATGGTGTTCCCCCAGCAGGGCGATGGTCCGATGCAGCGTTTCCACCGCGTCAATCAGACTGTCCAGCCGATGCTTGCTGTGCAACTGCAACTGGTACAACTCCACCTGAATGCGCGCCAGATCGGTGTTGACGGCATTGGCGTGATCGATGCCCGCCAGGGCTTCGTTGGTCAGATGGTCCTGGCGCTCCAGCACATCCTGCAGCAGCGCCAGCGACCCGGCCGCCATCGCCACCAGCAGCAGCACGACCGCGCCAAGAATCAGCATGAGCTTGCGCCGCAGCATCGCCCATCACTCCGAAGCCGGCGGGACCGGGCCGGCGGCGGTCATCTGATCAATCACGTCATATTCCTGCGGGTAACACGGCACAAACCGCACCGCGCCGAAGGCGGCGAGCGCGGCCCGGCCGGCGTCGGATTCATGCAGGTTCAGCAACGCCGGGCCCAGCAGCGGCTGCAATTCCTCGGCCGCCAGCTTCCGCAACAGCAGGGCGTTGCTGGGCACCTGGGCGCTGGTCGCCAGCCGGCGCAGCTTTACGCCCGTTTGCGCTTCCCAGGCGTCCAGGCGTTGATCCTTGGCGCAGCCGGCGTCGAGCCGACCTTCCGCCACCTCGCGCACCACCTCATCATGTGTGCCCACCGAACGCAGCCGGGGCGGGTGCGGCAAACGATTGAGTCCTTCACGTTGCAGGATGTACCGGGCGAACAACTCGCCGGCGGTGGTGGTCATCACGCAGCCGATGGAACGTCCGCCCAGGTCGGCGGGGGACCAGACCGGCGAATCGTCGCGCACGAACAGCACGCCCCGGTAGGTGGTGGCGCCGCCGACGTATTCGGTCTTGAGCACCAGCACCGCCTGCTGCTGCTCCATCGCCTGCTTGGCGACCATGGAGCCCAGAAACGCGCCGTCGATGCTGCCTTCGTCAAACTCACGCAAAATGCTGGCGTAGGTGTTGACGGTGACCAGTTCGATGGGGCGTTGGATCTGCGTCTGCAGATAATCCATCAGCGCCCGGTAGCGCTGCCGCTGCTCGAAAATGTCGCGCTCCGGCACGATGCCCAGATGAATGGCGTTGGGATCATGAGCCGGCTGCGCGTGGGGCAGCCCGTGCGGGTGGGTCACCGCCAGTTGGCGTTCCTGCTCCGACAGCCGCAGCTCCCGGCAAACCACCAGGCCCGCGATCAGCGTGGCGCACAGCACCAGTAAGACGAGGACCAACCATTTCATGCCAGGACCCTAAACAAAAGGCGCGCCAAAAAAACAGGATTATCTTGTCCTTTTGGCGGCGGGTTTGCATGATAACAGGACATGAACGCCACCCGCCCCCTCCAACCGGACACGTTGCGCGATCTGCGCACGTTGGCGCGCTTCATCAGCCTGTATTGCCGGACGCATCATCACGATCGGCCGGCGGGGGAAGTGCAGCTCAAAACCCACGATGTGCAAGCTATCGCCGGCTCAGAACTGCATTTATGTCCCGATTGCGCCCGCCTGCTGGCGCATGCTTTCGTTAAACGCAGCGTCTGCCCCATGCACCCCAAGCCGGCGTGCAAGCACTGCCCGAAGCATTGCTATGCCCCGCAGTATCGCCAGCAGATTCGCCAGGTCATGAAGTCCTCGGGCATGCGGATGCTGCTGACGGGGCGGATTGATTACCTCTGGCACATGTTCTTTTGAGACGGGGCGGAGGCGAATGGTCCCACGGGTGAGAAAGCCCAGGAAGGTGGGACGCTGGGCGCGCGGTTGATTTGTAGGTCCGGGCTTGCCCGGACAGGATTTCACGTTTGGTTCACGCCTGTCCGGGCAAGCCCGGACCTACAAGATGCGTCTCACGGCCCGAGGCGTTCTTCCCGCGCTGCTTTGTCCAGCTCATCGAGGTTCTTGGGAATGTCCAGTTCCTCGAGCTTGCGGTACAGGCTCGACAGGCCGATGCCCAGGCATTTGGCGGTCTCGGCTTTGTCGTACTGCCGCTGCCGCAGGCTGTGCATGATGTGCTGACGCTCGAATTGGCGCAGGGCTTCCTTCAGATCATCCCCGGCGGCGTCATCGACGCTCTCGGCGGCAAACGGCAGATCCTCGATGCCGATCTCCCGGCCCTCGGCGAAGATGACCGCGCGCTCGATGACGTTTTCCAGTTCGCGCACGTTGCCGCGCCATTCGTGGGTCAGCATCGCGCGCATGGCGCCGTTGGTGATGCCGGACACCGGCTTGTTGAGCTCGCGGACGTACTTGTTCAGGAAGTGGGACACCAGTTGGGGGATGTCTTCCTTGCGCTGGCGCAGGGCCGGGAGCATGAGCTTGACCACATTCAAGCGGTAAAGCAGGTCTTCGCGGAACTCGCGGGCTTCGACCATGCGTTCCAGGTCGCGATTGGAGGCGGCAATGACCCGCACCTCCAGCGGCCGACTGCGGGTGTCGCCCACCGGGGTCACCGCGCGTTCCTCAAGCACCCGCAGCAGGGCGCTTTGCACGCTCACGGGTAAAGTGGAGATTTCATCGAGGAAGATGGTCCCACCGTTGGCGGCTTCAAAGAAGCCGATCTTGTCGCGGATGGCGCCGGTGAAGGCGCCCCGGCGGTGGCCGAACAGTTCGGATTCGATCAGCGACTCAGGAATGGCGCCGCAGTTGACCGGGACAAAGGGCTTGTCGCGCGTGATGCCGTTGAAGTGGATGGCGCGGGCGAACAGTTCCTTGCCGGTGCCGGACTCGCCCACGAGCAGGACGCTGCTCTTGACGGTCGAGAGCTTGCGCACCATGTCGAAGAGCTTGCGCATGGGCGGGGAGTCGCCCACAAGGTTGTGGAACAAGCTGCCGGCCGCGAGTTCGTCGGTCATCCGCTGCTGATTGCGGGTCAGCTCGCCGAACTCCAGGGCGCGCTGCACCCGGATGAGCACATCGTCGAACTGCACGGGTTTGAGCAGGTAGTCGGACGCGCCCTGGCGCATCGCCTGCACGGCGCTTTCGACGGTGCCGTAGGCGGTGAGCATGATGACCGGCGTCTGCGGCTGAATCTTCTTGAGATGCCCCAGCAGCGTCAGCCCATCCATCGCCGGCATGCGCACGTCCGAGAGCACCACATCGACCGGCTGCGTCAGCGCCAGATCGTGCGCGGATTTCCCGTCGCCCGCCTGCAGCACTTCATAGCCTTCGTCGGCGAGCAACTCCGCCAGCGATTCGCGCAGGACGGCTTCATCTTCCACCAGCATGATGCGTTTGCCCATGATGAGGGGCATTGTAGCGAGCGTGGTGCTCGCCACGGCGGCGGGGCGTTGGTATATTCCGCCTCCCGCCCGATTTCCCTGATTAAAGGATGGATCACATGGCCAAGAACCGCCGCGCCGCCAAGCCGAATACCCGCATTGAGAAGGACTCCATGGGTGAAATGTCCGTTCCCGCCGACGCCCTGTGGGGCGCCAGCACCCAGCGGGCGGTGGAGAACTTCCCCGTCAGCGGGCGCGGCGTGTCGCCGGAGGTCATCCACGCCTTCGGTCATCTCAAGTCGGCGTGCGCCAAGGCGAACCAGAAGCTGGGCAAGCTGCCCGCGAAATACGCCAAGCCGATTGTCGATGCCGCCGACGAAGTCGCCGCCGGCGTGCTCGACGCCCACTTCCCGGTGGACGTCTACCAGACCGGCTCGGGCACCAGCTCCAACATGAACGGCAACGAGGTCATCGCCAACCGCGCCAACTCCAAGCTCGGTTTCGGCATCGGCGCCAAGGGCCAGAAGGGCGCGGTCCATCCCAATGACCATGTCAACATGGGCCAGTCCAGCAATGACACTTTCCCCACCGCGATGCACATTGCCGCGGCTCTGGCGCTGCGCGACAGCCTGATTCCCGCGCTCAAGCGTCTGGCGAAGGACCTCAACAGCAAGGCGAAGAAGTGGGACAAGATCAAGAAGATCGGGCGCACCCACCTGATGGACGCCACGCCCATCCGCGTGGGCCAGGTGTTCTCCGGCTACGCCGCCGCCGCCGACTTTGCCGTCCGTCGCGCCACCCAGGCGTTCGACGCCATGCGCACCAACATGCCCATCGGCGGCACCGCGGTGGGCACCGGCATCAACACCCATCCACGCTTTGGCAAACTCGTGTGCGAAGAGCTGAGCAAGCGCACCAAAATCAAGTTCGTTGAAGCGATCAACCATCCCGAAGCCCAGGCCGCCAAGGACAGCTTCGTCGAAGCCTCCGGCCACCTGAAAACCATTGCCGTGAGCCTCAGCAAGATCGCCAACGACATCCGCTGGCTCGGCAGCGGCCCCCGCTGCGGCTTGTTCGAGCTGAGCCTGCCCGCCACCCAGCCCGGCTCGTCCATCATGCCCGGCAAGGTCAACCCGGTCATCTGCGAGTCCGTCATCCAGGTCGCCTGCCGGGTCATCGCCAACGACAGTGCCGTCACCTATGCCGGCTTCGGTGGCGTCGGTTCGCTGTTTGAACTCAACGTCGCCATGCCGGTGATGGCTGAAGCCCTGCTCGAATCCATTCACCTGCTCGCCAACGTCAGCAACGTGTTCGTCGACAAGCTGCTGCTGGACCTGGTGGTCAACACCAAACGCTGCGAAGCGCTGATCGACCAGTCGCTGATGATGGTCACCAGCCTCGCCCCGGTGGTGGGCTATGACAATGCCGCCAAGCTTGCCAAGGAAGCGCTCGAGCAGGAAAAGACCATTCGGGAACTCGTCACCGAACGCAAGCTGGTCGATCCCAAGACGCTCGCCAAACTGCTGGACCCGGACGCGATGACCCGCCCCGGCGAAGGCGGCGGCGCAGCGGGCGGCTGAGTTCACCACGGCGCAGCGCACGACGCTATCCGATCCGGTTGCCGCGCAGCGCTCCCAGCCATTGACCCGGGGCGCGCGCCCATCAGCGCTGCACGGGCTATTGCTCGTCCAGATCGCTTTGCTCGATCGGCCGACTGATCAGGTAGTCGCCGTTGAGCCATTTGCCCAGGTCGACCATGCGGCAGCGCGGGGAGCAGAACGGGTAAGCCGAGTTGTCGGCGCGTGTCGGCTGTTTGCAGATCGGACACGGCGTGGCGCTGGCGGCCGGAGCATCGGCCCATGCGGTGAGCGCGGACTGCAACTGCTTGAGCCGGGCGCGCAGCGTGCCGCTGGCGCGCCAGCGCAGCCTTCGCCGCTCCGCCGGTGCGTGGGTGAGTTCCAGCCACAGCAGGTCCGCGCCCAGCGCCGCGGCGCCCAGGCGATCCGCCCATTCGATGGCGACCACGGCGCCGCTGCGCACCGCCGTGCCGTTGCTGTCGGCGTCCCAGCCGATGGACGGCAATTCTTCCGGGCCGCGCAGCCGATAGGCGTCGATATGCACCAGCGTGGGCTGCTGGGTGTCGTCCGGTTCGTATTCGTGCATCAGCACAAAAGTGGGGCTGGAGACCTGGGCAGTCGGCAGATGCAGGCCCTGCGCCAGCCCGCGCACCAGTTGGGTTTTGCCCGCGCCCAGTTCACCCACCAGCGCCAGCAGGTCGCCCGGTTGCAACACGCCGGCGAGGGCAGCGCCCAGCGCGACAGTCTGCTCGGGGGCGCTGGTCGAGCCTTGCCAGTCCCATTCGCTTACGTTTACCGGTGTTCCCATCCGAATGCTTCGATCGCAACCACGCTGCTGTCGGGCAGGCGCAAGCGCAGGCCCGGTTCGGCGGTGACCGCGCCGATGACCGTCACCGGCACCCCCGCCAACTCCGTGGGCACGTGCTGCGGGGGCATTGTAAAGCACAGCTCGTAGTCTTCACCGTCGCCGACCGCATGTTGCCAGGCCGGCTGTCCGGTGCGGGCGGCGCGTTGCATCGCGGCATGGGAGATGGGCAGGCACTGGGCGTCGAGCAGCATGCCCAGCGCGGCAGCGCGACACAGGTGGCCCGCGTCCTTCGCCAGGCCGTCGCTCAGGTCGATCAGGCAATGGGGGCGTCGCGTCAGCGCCAGTTGCCGCGCCGCCGCCAGCCGGGGTTCAAAATCCAGGTGATGGATCCGGCCGTGCATGTCCTCGAGGCTCCCGCCCAGTTCGCCGGTGACGCACACCGCATCGCCCGGGCAGGCGCCGTAGCGGAGCACGGGCGCGACGCCCGCCGGCTGCGCGAAGACGGTGACGGTGATCAGCAGCGGGTGATCCCACAGGGAGATGTCGCCCCCGAGCAGCGGGCAATTGTATTGCTCGGCCACCTGACGCATGACATCGCACAGCGCTTCGCCATCCTGCTGGGTCAGGGAGCGCGGCAAGCTGGCGGCGGCGACGGCGCCCAGGGGCTGGGCGGCCATGGCGGCGACATCGGAGAGATTGCGGGTGATCGCCTTGCGGCCGACGCGCTGCAGGCTGTGCTGGCGCAAATCGAAATGGACGCCGTCGGCAACCTGGTCCACGGTCACCAGCAGCAACTCTTCGCCCAGGCGCACCCCGCCCATGTCGTCGCCCGGGGGAATGACCACGGCGGCGGGCAGCCGGGCATTGCCGGCATAGATGTGCTGGAGCAGATCCAGTTCGCGCATAGGAGAACCCTCAACGGTACGGGGGGCGGAACGGCTAAGGGCTGGCTTGGCGCGCCGGCGTGATTTCGTACAGGAATTTGTATTCCGCGCCCAGGCGCTGGCGGGTGATGTAAATGATTTCCTGCGCGTGTCCTTCGAAGTGGGAGACGGCATGATAAACGGCGGTCAGCACCGTGGGTTGGTAGCCTTGAATCGTCCGTTTTTCGAGCAGCTGATCGGGACGCAGCGCCGCCAGCACGCCGTCGGCCTGGTCCACGGTGACGTTGAGCTGCCGGCGGAGTTCGTCAAGCGGGATGGGATCGCGCTGAGCGAACTCGGCGGGGCGATTGCGGGTGTAGGGGCGCCCGCCGACGCCGGCGATGAGCCATTGGCTGACGTTGCCGATCAGATGCAACACGATGTTGCCCACGGCATTCATGGATTCATGCGGGCGCCACCAGGCGTCGCGTTCGTGGAGCTGGCCCAGGCAGTGCTCGACGCGCAGGTAGGCGCTCTCCAGGGTGTTGCGGCTTTCCTGGATGAAGCCGGTGGATGCATCGCGGTAGCTGGTGTTCAGTTCGTAAACCGGCATGGCGCTGTCTCGAGGTTCACGGGGCCGGGGTTCCAGGCGGGGCCGGGCGTCGCGCGGAGTTATTTGGCGAGCTTGGCGATCAGTCGCCAGAGGTCATGATGGGACAATTGCAGGCCGGCCCGGGTATTGAAGGCCGCGCATAGTTCATCAAAAGCGTCGGTGTAGGGCAACTGATCACGCAGCGAGATGCGGCCCAGCGCGGCAGTGACCAGTTGCGTCAGCAGGGCTTCGTGCGCGGCGTCGATGCGCGGAGGCGCGGTCGCCGCCTTGCCCAGCCGCGGCAGTCGGCCGGCTTTGCGCAGGTTGTGCAGCCAGTGGAACAGCTCGCGGCGGGTAAGGCTTGCGAGCGGTTCATCCGGCTGCTGCGCGCCGACCATGGCGGCGTAAATGCGTTCGAATTCTTCGGTGTACGGCAAGTCGTCGAGCGTGCGTTGCTGTTTGCCATAGACGCCGATGAGCAGCTCGGCGTCGGACGTTTCAAACAGGCGCAGTTGGTCGGGCATGACGGACGCTTCCGGATGCTTAGGCCGAGGGGGCCGCGGCGTTGGCGAAGGTTTCGGTGGGGGCGGGGCTGCTGGGGGTTTCCCACTTGATCAGACCCGGCTCCAGGGTTTGACCAAACAGGTCCCCGCCGGGGGTCAGGCGCACGGCATAGCCATACCGGCCGCTGGTTTCGACCGAGCAATCGCCCGCGTAAATATGGCGATGCCCGTCGATGCTCTTCTGCCAGGCGAGGGTGACGACCTTGCCGTCGTGGATGGCGCCGTCGTTGTCGACCTTGCCCAGGTACGCCTGCACGCGAATGTCCTGCGGCTCAAGCCCGTTGAGGAAGACTTTGACTTCCAGGTTGAGCTTTTCACGCACGCCCAGCGCCTGGCTGGTGTTGGTTTTGACGCTTTCGATGACCAGCGAACTCCAGGCTTCGCGCAGCCGGCCTTTGAGCTTCGCCAGGGCGATGGAGTTGGCGAGGTTGTCTTTGCTGAGCATGCGGGTGCGCTTGAGCGCGGGCAGATAGTACTGCTCGGCATAATCCTGCACCATGCGGTTGGTGTTGAAGCGGGGCGCGAGCTCGGCGATGCAGCACTTCATGCGGTGGACCCACTCGCGCGGGACGCGGTGGCTGTCGCGGGCGTAGAACAGGGGGATGATGCGGTTTTCGAGGGTGTCGTACAGGTCGTTGGCTTCGATGTCGTCCTGCATCTCGGTATTGGCGTAGGACTCGCCCCGGCCGATCTGCCAACCGACCTGGCTTTCATAGCCTTCATCCCACCAGCCGTCCATGACCGAGAGGTTGAGCACGCCGTTGAGCGCCGCCTTCATCCCGCTGGTGCCGGAGGCTTCCATGCCGCGGCGGGGGGTGTTGAGCCACACGTCGCAGCCCTGGACGAGTTTGCGGGCGACGTTCATGTCGTAGTTTTCGATGAAGCAGATTTTGTAGCCCACATCGCTCTGACGGGTGAAGTGGATGATGTTGCGGATGAGGTCTTTGCCGCCCCCGTCGGCGGGATGCGCTTTGCCGGCGACGAGGAACTGGATGGGGCGGTCGACGCTGCTGAGGATGCGGCGCAGGCGTTCGGGATTGCGCAGCAGCAGGTTGGCGCGCTTGTAGGTGGCGAAGCGGCGGGCGAAGCCGATGGTCAGGGCGTCGGGGTCGAGGGCTTCGCCGGCCTTGCGGATTTCCTCCGGGCTGACGCCGCGGCGTTCGAGCTGGGCGCGCAGCCGGCGGCGGCTCCAGACGATCAGTCGCTGGCGGGCGCGTTCATGGACGCGCCAGACTTCTTCGTCGGGCACTTCCATGATCGACTTCCAGACCGACTGGTCGGAGGGGTCGTTCTGCCAGCGCTGGGCGCCCAGGAAACGGTCGAGCATGCCGATGAGTTCTTCGCCCAGCCAGGTGCGGGCGTGCACGCCATTGGTGACGTGGCCGATGGGCACCTCGGCTTCCGGAATGCCGGGCCAGATGTTGCGCCACATGCTGCGGCTGACATCGCCGTGCAGCTTGCTGACGCCGTTGCCCCAGTTGGCGGTGCGGATGGCGAGCACCGCCATGGAGAAGAACTCCTTGCGGTTGGCGACATCCTCGCGGCCCAGCGCCAGCAGGCCTTCGAGGTCCAGACGCAGATGCTGGTGATAATCCTTGAAATAGCGGGCGACCATGTCCGGCGGAAAGCGGTCGATGCCGGCGGGCACGGGCGTGTGGGTGGTGAACACATGGCTGGCGCTGGCGGCTTCGCGGGCTTCGTCGAAGCTGATGTTGTGCCGGGCGATCAGATTGCGGATGCGTTCGAGGGCGAGGAAGGCGCTGTGGCCTTCATTCATGTGGCAGATGTCCGGGTCGATGCCCAGCGCCAGCAGGGCGCGGGTGCCGCCGATGCCCAGCACGATTTCCTGCTTGATGCGCATCTCCATGTCGCCGCCGTAGAGCGTGCTGGTGATGCCGCGGTCGGCGGGATCGTTTTCCGTCAGATTGGTGTCGAGCAGGAAGAGGTCGACCAGACCCACGCGCACCGCCCACACGGCGACCTGCACGGTCCGGCCGGGCAGTTCCACATTGACGCGCACCTGTTTGCCGTCCTGGTTGCGCACCTGGCGCAGCGGCAGGTTGGCGAAGTCGAGGTCGGGGTAATACTCCTGCTGCCAGCCGTCGGCGTTGAGGTACTGCTGGAAGTAGCCGTTGCGGTAGAGCAGGCCGACTGCGACCAGGGGCAATCCCAGTTCGCTGGCGCTCTTGAGGTGATCGCCCGCCAGGCCGCCCAGGCCGCCGGAGTAGATTTGCAGACACTCCGCCAGCCCGAACTCGGCGCAGAAGTAGGCGATCTTGAAGTTGCCCGGGTCCTTCTGTTTTTTAATCAGCCAGGGGGTGCGGGTCAGATGACGTTCAAGGTTCTGCCGCACGCGCGACAGCGAGGTGATGAACCCCTCATCGCGGGCCGCCTGTTCGAGGCGTTCCTGCGGGCAGGTGCCCAGGAACAGCACGGGGTTGTGATTGGTGCTGGTCCAGAGATCCCGATCCAGCCGCATGAAAAGTTCGACCGCTTCGGGGTGCCAGCTCCACCACATGTTGTGGGCGATCTCCAACAGCGGTTGGAGCGCCGGCGGCAGTGCGGGCACGACTTTGAAGGAACGAATGTGCGCTTGTTGGGGGCTGAGCATGCGAGGGATTCCCTTCTCCAAAAATGCCAAAACCATCCCTGGTGTGTGTGGTCGTGCCAGCCGCAACCCAGGTTCTGCACGGGCGTATTGTGCAGCAAATCGGATGGGAAAGCGAGTGTTCAGTAGTGATAAGCGAGAGTGACGCGCGAACGTTGTGCGCGCGGTGGGAGAGGGATTATCGGTTCCGTGGGTTGGCGGCGGCGGGGAGGGTGGGTGATCGCACGCGGGGGGATGGCTGGAGGGCGCGCGGGGTGCTTCGTTGCGCTCGCACAGCAAGCCCTGCATCAACGCCATCCGCGCGAGCACAATCATGAACCGGAAAGAGCTGGATGCCCACCAACCTCTGGGGTCAGCGTTTTTCCGCAGACGCTTTCTGCGACGCCAGCGCCGCGGCAATCAGCGTTTCCAGACGGCTGAGCGCCCGGTCCATCTGCGAACGGAACAGGTTGTAGGGCAGCAGCACCGCCAGCGAAAGAATGAGCCCGGCGGCGGTGGTCAGCAGCGCCTCGGCGATGCCCTGGCTGACCAGGCGCGGATCGGCGCCCATGGATTTATCGGATAGCACCTGGAAGCTGGAGATGATGCCCAGCACGGTGCCCAGGATGCCCAGCATCGGCGCGGCGGTGATGATGGTCGAGAGCGTCGCCATGAACCGCTCCAGACGCGGCCGCTGATTTTCCACCGCCGCCACCGCCAGCGCTTCGGTGGTGTCTTCACTGACCAGCCGGCGCACCAACTGGCCATAGATGCTGCGGTCCTCGGCGGCGAGCTGGCCGGCGGCGGCGCGATTGCCCTGGCGCAGGCTCTGCGCCATCTGCTGCATCCGCCGCACGCTGGCGGGGCGATGCTGACGCAGCCAGAACCACAGGCGTTCAAAGCTCAGCATGGTGGCGAGCACCGAGAGCGCCAGCAGCGGCCACATGACAATGCCGCCGCGGGTCATCAGGTCGTTGAAGCTGTAGCCGAAGACATCAAACATGGCGCGCAACTTCCTGCGACGCATGGGCGCATCGCGGCTAAATCACTTCACCACGAAAGCAGTGGAACTTGCCGTCGATCGAAGCCCGCGTCAGCGGAGCATCCGGGCCGCGGGCGATCGAGGCCTTGAGCCGGGGTCTTAGCCGGCGCTGGTCAGCTCCAGGAGTTTCATCGCCTCGGCGACGATGTGGTCGGCGCTCAGGCCGCAGTACGCCATGACGTCTTCCGGGCTGCGTCCGCTCTTGGGGGTGACCCGGCAGAACATCTGCCGCACGTTGAACCCGCCGCCGTCGGCCGCCACCGCATCGGCGACCGCGCTGCCGATGCCGCCGCCGTAGTTGTCCTCGAGCGTCAGGATCATGCCGTTGTTCTCGTTGGCGAGATCGAGGATGGCTTCCTCGTCGAACGGCAGCGAGTACAGGTCCACCAGCGTGGCGTCGATGCCCTGGGCGTCGAGCTTCTCGAGCGCCTTATTGGCTTCATGCACCATGTAGCCGGCGGCGACGATCAGCAGGTCCCGGCCTTCGGCGAGCACTTCGTGGCCGCCGAGACGGAAGGTGTCCTGTTCGCCGTAGAGGAACTCGGTGTCGGGACGCAGGGTCCGCATGTACACCGGGCCGTCGTACTGCGCCATGGCGAGGGTCAGGGCATACGCCTGGTAGGCATCGGAGGGCTGGAGCACGTAGCAGCCGGGGTTGCCGGCCTTGTTGTTCATGGTGGAGAAGGCGCGGAACCAGGCGACATCAGGCAGCGACATCTGGCTGGGACCATCGGCGGCGAGCGAAATGCCCGCGTGCGAGCCGACGATCTTGAGGTTGGCGCCGCTGTTGATCGCCATTTCGATCTGGTCGTAGCCGCGGACGACGAACTTGGCGAAGGTGGAGACGAACGGCACTTTGCCGCCGGCGCTCAGGCCCGCGCCCACGCTCATCATGTTCTGCTCGGCGATGCGGCATTCAAAGTAGCGCGGCTTGAGCTGCGCGTCCTTGTAGAACAGCTCGGCGAAAGTCGAGTTGGACACGTCGGCGTCGAGCACGGTCACGTCGCTCTGGGTGTGACCCAAAGCCCGCAGCGCCACGCCATACGCCCGGCGGGTCGCCATCTTGCCCTTGGTCAGCGCGCTTTCCAGGCCGCAGAGCTTGAGCGCTTCGGCGAAGGTGAGCGGGGTCTTGGTTTCGGGCGCCTTGGGCTTGGTGGGGGACATCAGCCCGATCTTGAGCGCCATGTCCGCCACCGCGCCAATGCTGCGGCCGGTGGCGTCGAGTTCCGCCAGGGCTTTGGTGAGGTCTTCACCTTCAGCGGGTTTGCCGTGGTGGCCATGGCCCTGCTGCGAGGCGCTGCCCCAACCCTTGACGGTCTTGGCGACCAGCGCCACCGGCAAAGCCTGCGGATCAAACTGCGCCTGGGCGTGTTTGCTCAGGGCATCCACGACAGCGCTGGGGTTGTGCCCGTCGAACACGAGGACCTGGAAGCCATACGCTTCGAGCTTGGCGGCCAGGGTGTCGGCGCTCTGCTGGGCGCTGACGGCATCGGCCTGGCCATAGGCGTTGGCGTTGAAGATGGGGCACACCGCCTTGAGGTTGTGGTCCTTGATGAAGTCCACGGCTTCCCAGATCTGACCTTCGCGCGACTCGCCGTCGCCGATGATGCAGAAGATGCGCTTGTCCAGGCCGTCCACGCGGGCTGCGGCGGCAAGCCCCGCCGCGACGCTCAGGCCCTGGCCCAGCGAGCCGGTGGCGGCGTCAAAGAAGGGGAAGCCTTCGACGGGATTCGGGTGGCCGTCCACTTCGGAATCAATCGCCCGCAGCGCCAGGGCGTCATCGCGGGTCATCGGGCGCCAGTTCTCTTTGCCGACGCCGAGCATCACGCCCAGGTCGGCACAGGCGGCATAAACGATCGGCACGGCGTGGCCTTCGCTGAGCACCAGGCGATCGCTGCACGGATGGGTCGGATTGGCGGGCTCCCAGCGCATGTGCTGGTACATCAGCACCGCGGTCAGGTGCGCCAGGCTGGCGGCGGTGGTGGGATGACCAGAGCCGGCGACGGCGGTCATCTCATAACTCAGCTTCGCCAGATCAATGGCCTTGGCGTGAATCGTCGAATCAAGTGACATCGCGAATCCTTCCTGTCCCTGGTCAGGGTCGAATGAAAAAGTATCGAGCGGGACATTATGGCGTACATCGGGGGGGCTGGCAATCGCCTAGTCGCCGCCGCACGCCAGCTTCGCCGCCAGCCGGATCGCCGCCTTCATGCTCCCCGGGTCCGCCTTGTTCTGCCCCACAATATCAAACGCCGTGCCGTGGTCCGGGCTGGTGCGCACCACCGGCAAACCCAGCGTCGTGTTTACCGCATCCTCCCAGCCCAACAGCTTCACCGGAATCAACCCCTGGTCGTGGTACATCGCCACCACCAGGTCATACCGCCCGCGCACGGCATCAATGAAAATCGTGTCCGCGGGAAACGGCCCCCGCGCGTCGATCCCCGAAGCCTGCGCCATCTCGATCGCCGGCTTGATGACCCGCCGCTCCTCGTCGCCGAACAAACCATTCTCCGACGCATGCGGATTGAGCCCGCACACCGCGATCCGCGGCTTGGCGATCCCCAGCTTCACACACGCCTGATGGCCCAGGTCGATCGGGTCGTACACCTTGCCGATGGTCAGCACGTTGCGAATGTCCATCAGCGGCAGATGCACCGTCGCCAGCGCCACGTTGAGCTTGGGCGAAGCGAACATCATCACCGAGCGCCGGCTCTTGGTGCGATGGGCGAACAGCTCGGTATGCCCGGGAAACCGACAGCCAACCATCTGCCAGGATTCCTTGCAGATGGGCGCGGTCACCACGGCATCAATCCGCCCCGGCTCGCCCGGCGCTTTGTTGGCGGCATTGATCGCATCATCAATAAAGCTCAGCGACGCGGCCCCGCCGGGCTTGGTCGGCCGGGCGATCGCCTGCCCCAGCAGCGAATACTGGTCATAGTCCACCACCACCACATCGTGCACCAGATCGTAATTCAGCCGCGCCGAGTCGTACTGCACCCGCCACCAGTACGGCTCGATCTCCGCCAGGTCGGCGGCATAGCTGAGCAACTCGTTCATGCCATAGATGACATACCGCGCCAGCGCCCGCACCTGCGGATCCGCCAGCGCTTTGACCACGATCTCCGGCCCAATGCCCGCCGGCTCGCCCATGGTGATCCCAATCACCGGACGGCTGCGCGCTGGACGCGGCTGGTTGTCGCTCGCCTGAGACATTCCCACCATCGTAGCAGCGGATTCCGGCTTGGCGCGGCCGGTACTGACCAGTTCCATGGTTCATCGTTTCGCTCGCACAGCGAGCCCTGCCAGATGCCACAACACGACCTTGGTAGGGCTCGCTGTGCGAACGCCATCCGCGCATCACCCGGCCCTCGATTCGCTACCTGCTGCTAACGTCGGGGTAACTCCTGGGTAACTCCGGGGGCGGGGGTAACGCCGGGGGCAGATCAGCTATCATGCCGCGCATGACTGCTCAGACGAATGCAACGCTGGAAGTGGCGGTGATCGGCGTCGGCCGGATGGGTCGGCATCACGCCCGCACGTATCACAAACTGCCGCAGGCGAAGCTGGTGGCGGTGGTGGACCCGGACCTCGACCGCGCGGGCACGGTGGCGGACGACTACGACTGCGACGCCTTCGCCAGCATCGACGAACTGCTGGCCGCGTATCCCAACCTCGCCGCCGCGACGGTGGCGGTGCCCACGGTCGCCCATGTCGCCATGGCGCAGCCGCTGCTGGAGCGCAAGGTCGCCTGCCTGGTGGAAAAGCCATTGGCGCCCACGCCTGAGCAGGCGAAGCAACTCGCTGAATTGGCGAAAAAAGTCGGCGTCGCGCTGCAGGTGGGGCACACCGAGCGGTTCAATCCTGCCGTGCGCACCATTGCCGGGCTCAAGCTGCGCCCGCGCTTCATGGAAGTCATTCGCGTCTCGCCCATGACCTTCCGCTCGCTGGATGTGGGCGTGGTCATGGACATCATGATCCACGACCTGGACATCGTCATGATGCTCGACGGCTCGCCGCTGGAGCAGGTCGAAGCCGTCGGCGTCGCGGTGCTCGGCCAGCATGAAGACATCTGCAACGCCCGCCTGACCTTCGCCTCCGGCTGCGTGGCGAACATCACCGCCAGCCGCCTGGCGCTCAAGACCGAACGTCGCCTGCGCCTGTTCAGCGAGGAAGCCTATGTCAACCTCGACTATCAGCACCGCACCGGCGTGGTGATCCGCAAATCCGCCAACGAAGCCACGCTGGATGAAGTGCGCCAGCAGATCGCCACCGGGACGGACCTGTCCACGCTCGACTACTCCAAGCTGGTGGCGATCGAGGAGCTGCGCATGGATGTCCCGGCCGGCGAGGAAGACCCGCTGACCGCTCAGCTCACGAGCTTCCTCAACGCCGTCGCCCGTGGCGTTCCGCCCGCGGTGGATGGCGAAGCAGGACAGGCCGCCGTCGCCGCCGCCCAGCGCGTGGTGCAAGCTGTGCGCGCCCACCACTGGGTCGGCCTGGGCGACAACCCCGCCCGCTGAGCAGCCAGCTTCGCTGTCCATCTCACTGCAACTCTTCTCCGTGGCTCTGCGTCTCCGTGAGAGACTTTCTTCCACGCTTAAGAATTGCTCTCACAGAGACACGGAGCCACGGAGAAACGCTTCCAGCCGGTGACGCAGCACCAATCTTGGCTCGGTGACCTCTGTCTTACTTCTCTGTGCGCTCGGTGACCCCAACCGGATTCATTGCTGACTCCGGCTCGGTACAATCGTCTCCCCATGAACGCCACCCCAGTTGTCACTCGTTTTGCTCCCAGTCCCACCGGCCAGCTTCATGTCGGCGGCGCGCGCACCGCGCTGTTCGCCTGGGCGTATGCCCGCCAGCAGCGCGGCCGATTCATCCTGCGCCTGGAAGACACCGACCAGGCGCGCTCCAGCGCCGACAGCACCCGCGCCATCCTGCGCGATCTGCAATGGCTCGGTCTGGAATGGGACGAAGGCCCCGATGCCGCTGCGGCTGACCCGATGGACCTCACCACCCAGCGCGGCCCGCATGGCCCGTACTTCCAGAGCCAGCGCCTCGACCTTTACCAGCAGGCAGTCGACCAACTGCTCGCTTCCGGTGCTGCCTATCGCCCGGCCGACAGCCCGGAAATCGTGCGCCTGCGCATGGGGCAGGACGTCTCCTTCCACGACGAAGTGTTCGGCAACATCACCGTGCCCGGCTCCGAACTCGAAGACTTTGTCATCCAGAAAAGCGATGGCTTCCCGACTTTCCATCTGGCGGTGGTGGTCGATGACGCGCTCATGGGCGTCACCCATGTCATCCGGGGGCAGGAGCATCTGAGCAACACGCCCAAGCATGTCGCGTTGCAGGCAGCTCTGGGCTATCCCCGGCCGGTGTACGTCCACATGCCGTCGATCCTCAATCCCGATGGCTCGAAAATGAGTAAGCGCGACAAAGCCAAGCTCGCCCGCCAATCCGCCAAGCAGGCGAACCTGCCCGCCGCCGCCCTGACCAGCGCGGGGGTGGATGCCGCGGCGCTCACGGCCTTCCTGAACAAGGACAACGACGACCTGTCCATCGCCCACGCGATTGCCGATAAGCTCGGCCTGACGCTGCCGGAGATCAACGTCGCCGACTTTCGCGCCAGCGGCTACCTGCCCGACGCGCTGCTCAACTACCTCTCGCTGCTGGGGTGGAATCCGGGCCAGAACATCGAGAAGTTCGACCGCGCCTTCCTGGTCGAGCGGTTTTCCTTTGACCGCCTGGGCAAGAGCAACAGCAAGTTCGATCGCGCCAAGCTGCTGTCCTTCAATGCCGACGCCTTGGCGGCCCTGCCCCCGGAAGTGTTTGCCGCGCAATTGCAGACCCATTTCCAGCAGCGGCATCCGCAGTTCATCGCGCAGTTGGGGGAACGCTTTCCGACCTTCGCCCTGGCGTACCAGCCGCGCAGCAAGACGCTGAGCGACCCGGCGGCTCAGGGGGCGTTTTTCGTCTGTGCCGACGACGCCATTGTGTACGACGAGAAGGCAGTCAAGAAGGTGCTCGCCAGGAACGACAACGAGGGCTTCACGCTGCTGCGCGAACTGGGCGCGGAATTGGCGCAGCTCGACCCCTTCACCGGGACCGCCGGCCACGACCTGATTGGCCAACTCGCCCAGCAGCGGGGCAACGGCATGGGCGCCTGGGCGCAACCTTTGCGCGTCGCCCTGACCGGCAGCACCGTCAGCCCGCCGCTGGATGTCACGCTGGACCTGCTGGGCCGGCCCAGGACGCTTGCCCGCATCGAACGCTGCCTGACGCTGGCGGGCTGATCTCTTTTTGTAGGCCCGGGCTTGCCTGGACACGCTTCATCCCAACGCGCCCGCATGTCTTGGCCAGCCCGGACCTGCAAATGCACCGCCACCGCGCCTGCCGCCATTCGTGGGCACGTCTTTTCCAGTTACATTCACACTTCGCTAAGGCGGCTCGACTGCTTTGGCCGATATGTCCTCTGGATCAGCCAGTCGAGTCCGAGTGTCCGCCTGCGCCATGAATGCCAAGCCCGTCAACCCGTACCTGCGCACCAAGATCATGACCGCCTCTCCGGAGGAACTGCGGCTCATGCTGTACGAGGGCGCTATCAAGTTCGGCCGCAATGCCCGCGAGGCGTTGCCCAGGAAAGACTACGAGTCCAGCCACAACGCGCTGATCCGCGCTCAGAAGATCGTCCTCGAACTGTCCACCAGCCTCAACCACAGCGTCGCCCCCGAACTGTGCGACAAGCTCAACGCCCTGTACACCTACATCTACCGCCTGCTCATCGACGCCAACCTCAAACGCGAAGTCGGACCCCTCGACGAAGCCATCGAACTGCTCGAATACGAAAAGCAGACCTGGCAACTGCTGATGAAACAGGTCACCGACAGCAAGACCGGCAGCGCGGCGGCGGCCGTCACCAACGCCCAGCAGACCGCCATGAGCAGCCTGTCGCTCAACGGCTGAGCCGTGACCCTTCCTTCCAATTCAGCATGACCGCCCGCACGTGCCGCACCCCTTGACGCTTGCTTTAACGAGCCGGAAGCGTCAGCGACGGGCAGCGTCACCAAATACCCATATCCTCAGCCAGCAACGCAAAGACTGTGCGCGCCAGCGCTCTTCCCCGCGCTCACGCTTTGGGCTCGTTCAGCCGGCATCCGCTCAGCGTTGAATCTGCTGCGGCCCCTCGCCCAGCGTCTTCTCATACGTCCCGTTGCCGCTCTTGACGTACTTGGTGAACCCATTTTTCTTGAGATGGTCGTCGCTGGTGCGCCGGCGATCCTGGGCACTGGTGTAGCGCGTGGCGATGTTGGGCGCGGTGATCACCCGGCGCACCGGCTGCCCGGTGGTGGGGTGGTGGGTCAGCGGCGGGTCGCTCATGCGCTGCTCGACCTCGAAAACCTGCCCTTCCTCGCCGTCTTCCAGAATGACTTCGTACACGTACAGTGGCATCGCATTGACCCAGTAAATCTTGCTGGAGTATTGTAGTCCGTCAGTCCCGGCTCAGGCCCAGCCCGGGATGTTTTTTTACGGAGCAATCCCATGCGGGTGGTCATTGGCGAAGGCGATTTCAAGCAGCGCGACGGCGCTGGCATTCAGCGTGCCCTTGATGCGGTCGCGAAAGCCGGCGGCGGCGAAGTGTTCGTGCCCGCGGGAACCTATGTGCTGCTCGACGCCCTGCATCTGCGCACCGGCGTCACGCTGCGCGGCCAGCGCGGGCAGACCCTCCTCACCCGCCCGGTCAGCCAGACCTTCCCCCTCAAGCATTACATCGGCTACGGCCACTGCGAGTTCGCCATCGTGGACCCCAGCCCCCTGCGGGTGGGCATGGGCGTGCATGTGCTCGATGAAAACGCCGGCGGGTTCTACACCACCGTCGGCACCATCACCGAGCAACGCGGCGAATGGTTCTTCATCAATCGGCCGGCTGCGCACGACTACCTGCCCTTCCGCCAGGGCCGGGTCGTCACCGTCTTCTCCCTGCTCGAAGCCGACGGCGTCACCGATGCTTCCGCTCATGATCTGGTGCTCGACGGCAACGTCGCCGAGAGCTTTCGGCTCAACGGCTGTCGCGGCGGCGGCGTGTTCGCCATCAACACCGGCCGGCTGCGTCTGTCCGGCCTGGAAGTCCGCAACTACCGCGGCGACGCCATCAGCTTCCAACAGTGCTACGACGTGGTCGTCGAAGACTGCGAAGTTCACCACAACCAGGGCCATGGTCTGCACCCCGGCAGCGGCTCGGTGCGCTACGTCTTCGCCCGCAATCACATCCACCACAACGGAGGCGACGGCCTGTTCTACTGCCTGCGCACCACGCACTCGCTGGTGGAACACAATCGCATCGAGCACAACCGCGGCGTGGGCGTCTCCGTCGGCGAGCGCGACACCAATCACCTGCTGCGGCACAACGTCATCGTGGAAAACGCCGGCGTCGGCATCGACTTCCGCGTGCCCGTGCGCCAGAGCGGCGACCACGTGCAACTGCTCGACAACCAGATCGGCCCCAACTGCGCCCTGCCCCCGGCCGAGCATGAAATCCACTTCGCCACCGGCCTGGCGGACGTGTGGATCATCGGCAACCGCATCCAACCCCGCCGGGGCAGTGCCATCAACGTCAGCACCGGCTGCACCCGCATCTGCGTCACCGACAATCAGATCGGCACGCATCCCCAGACGGAAGACGACGTCGCCGGCGACCGCACCGCCGTGGTGTTCGACCACGCCGGCCCGGCGCCCGCCGTCGGCCCCGACAAACTGCCGCTGGACGGCGCGCGGCATCTGGGGATCAGCAAGCTTGCGCCCTGGCGTGCGGATTTCTGATTGGGCGGCGGTTGGGCAGCGTGCGGGAAATGCTTACCGGGCAATGCCGGTTGTCGGTTGCGTCCAATGCTGCTGGGCGTGCTGCGCCAGGCCCGTGAGCAGGCGGGTGAAGACGGTTTCTTCATCCGCCGAAGCGTCGATCACCAGGTAACGCTGCGGATCGTTGCGGGCCTGGTCGAGGTAGCCCTGACGCACGGTGCGGTGGTACTGCTCGCCTTTCATTTCCATGCGGTCCAGATCGCTTTCGAACTCGCGCTCGCGCAGCAGGGGGTTCATGCGCAGCGCGGCCGTGCGGGTGTCTACATCAAAAATCACCACCAGATCCGGCCAATGCTGCCCGAGTGCGATCTGCCCCACGCGCAGGATGTCGGCGATGGGGATGCCGCCGGCGCTGCCCTGATAGGCGAGGGTGGAACTGATGAAGCGGTCCGCGAGCACCAGTTCGCCACGCTGCCGGGCGGGGGCGATGCGCTGGGCGACGAGCTGCGCCCGGCTGGCCATGTAGAGCAGCATTTCGCACTTGAGGTCCATGTCCTCGTTGGCGGGGTCGAGCAGGACCATGCGGATTTGTTCGCCGATGGCGGTGCCGCCGGGCTCGCGTACTTCGCAGACGGTGAGGTCGTGGCTTTGCGCCAGCCGGAGCAGGCGACGGAACTGGGTGGTTTTGCCGCTGCCGTCGGGGCCGTCGAAGACCACGAAGCGGCTGCGCAGCAGGTTCAGGAAGGTCAGGTCGTCAGGACTCATCGCGCAGCAGCATAACCGAAACTCGCCAGCGTTCATGGCCGGGCATAGCATGTGGACATCATGGAAGAACGACGTTATCTCCAGCCGTATCAGCGGTGGGCCCAGCAGCACGGGGCGGACTTTGGCGTGACGCTGTGGGCGAGTCCGCGCAGTCAGCAGCGGCGGTTCGAGGTGTTGCTGGAAATGTTCGATTTCGCCGGGACGCGGGTGCTGGACGCCGGCTGTTCGCGCGGGGATTTCGCGGCGTTTCTGCTGCAGCGCAAGGTGTCGTTTCGGGAATACATCGGATTCGATGCCTTGCCCGAGGCTCTGGAAGCCGCCCGGGGGCGGCAGTTGGCGCGCTGTCGCTTCGAGTTGGTGGATCTGGTGGACGAGCCGCGCAAGCTGGCGGAAGCCGGGCCGGACGTGGTGGTGATTTCCGGCACGCTCAACACCATGACGGACGCGCAGGTGTTTGCCGTGCTCGAAGGCGCGTGGGCGGCGGCGAACGACGGATTGATCTTCAACTTTCTGTCGGACCGCTGCTCGACCGCGGCGCCCCTGCAGGACGACTTCGCCCGGCGGCTGAGCACGCTCGGGTTGCTCGATTGGGCATTGAGTCACACCTGGAATGTGGTGCTGCGGCAGGACTACTTTGCAGCCGGCCATGACGCGACGATTCGCATGCGGAAGGCGTGAAGCCGGGGCGAGAGACCGAGGTTCGACACCGACAGATCACGGCGTGTCCCCCGGCGGAGCTGGGGGCTAAGGGGGGGGGGAGTGATCCGTTAGCCCCGGGCTCTGCCCGGGGATGCTGGGCCGGACGGGATCGTGGAACTTACTTCTCCACCGGGACCACGATGCCGCGCATGATGATGTTCTGGCAGAGGGCGAAGATCAGGAAGGTCGGGATGGCCGCGAGGATCAGCGAGGCAAAGACCACGCCGCTGCCGCTGCGCATCTGCAACTGGTAGAGCCAGACCATGAGGGTCCACATGCGTTCGTCCTGACAGATCAGCAGGGCGAACATGAACGCCGCGTAGGCGTGGTTGAAGGCGCTCAGGGCGATCACCGCGAGGATGGGCTTGGACAGGTTCATGGTGATCTGCCAGAACATGACCCATTCGTTGGCGCCGTCGAGGCTGGCGCTTTCGTACAGTTCGCGCGGCAGCGAATCGAAGAAGCCCTTGAGCAGGAAGATGGAATAGCCATTGGCGAGCCCCGGCAGCACCAGGGCCCAGAAGGTGTTGAGCAGGCTCAGCTCGCGCAGGAGGAGGAAGTTGGGAATCTGCGTGACCATCGGCGGAAACGCCATGGTCATCATGAGGAACAGCAGCACCTTGTAGGTGGAGGGCATCTTGTACCGGCTCATGGCGTAGGCGGCCATGGGGTTGACGATCAGCGCGGAGAGGATCGCCAGGCAGCAGTAGACCACGGTGTTGAACACGCCGCGCCCGTGCAGCAGCATGTAGTTGGCGACGGTGATGTAGTTGCGGACGGTGAACTCCCAGCGCAGCTCGCCGCGGCGGGGCAGGAACAGGGCGTAATGGGCTTCGTACTGCGGGGGCGTGATGCTCAGCAGGTTGGGATAGTCAGTGCCCAGGGCGGCATTGATGCCCGCCAGGTCGCCGTGCTGTTTGACCAGGTAGTCGCGGAACATGAAATCGACGCTGTGGATGCGCAGGTGTTCAACCGGGAGCATGTGCATGTCGCCGGTGTCGGGGTCTTTCCAGCCCTGGAGGAAGCCGTCCCAGTCGCTTAAGCGCAGGCCATCGCTGGGCGCGTCGGCAATCAGCGGAATCTCGTCGAAGCTGGCGTAATTCGAACCATAGTTGCGGTTGAGGCCCTCGAGGCTGCCATATTTGGCGTGGAGGTAAGCGCGGTAGGGAGCGGCCGCGGCGGGGTCGGCGCGAATCCACAGCAGGTTGAGCGTGGTGCGGACAAAGTCTTCCCAATCCTTGCGCTCGGCGGGGGTGCCGTCGGGCAGGGTGCGGGTCAGGTGTATTTCGTCATAGGAGGCGTACGCGGTGCCGTGCTTGGCGTTGTATTCCTTGATGTCGCGGGTGTACTGGGTCTTGAGGAAGAGCGTGCGATAAAAGCCTTCCATGGTGAAATAATCGCGGAACGCCAGCGGCTGTTCGGACTGAAAGCTGTCCAGTTCGCGGCTCAGTGGCGTGTGCTGCGGGCGCTCGCGGCGCTGCATGAACGCTTCGGGCAGCAGGTAGATGGACGCCCAGTTGAGGAACTCGGTGCCCAGCGCGTCGTTGACGGCATTCAGGTCGCCCTTGTAGCGTTCATCCCAGCGGTTGATGAGCTGGCGCAGCAGCAGGGGCTGCACGCCGCGCGACACATTGGCGCGGATGTAGCCGATGCCGTAGTGCAGCGGGGAGAGCTGGGCGTCATTGAGAAACGCCAGCCAGGCGTCAACGCGCTGCTGGTTGAGTTCCGCAGGGGGCGTCAATCGTTCATAGCTGGAGACGTCGGTGAGGTAGCTCATCCGCATGCGATCGACGTCCTCGTTGAACAAGCCTTCGATGTGCTTGCGGTAGAGGGCGGCGTCGTCATACAGGTAGGTGGGCAGAATGGTCAGTTCCTTGATGTCGACGGCGCTCTTGGTGCTGCCGGCGATCATCAGCAGGAAGGGATAGACCATGGTCAACGCGCCGACGCTCAGCAGCAGGTAGATGCCCACAATCAAGGCGCGGGCCTTGAAGGAGCGACGGCCAATCTGGGAAATGATGGGCATGACGCAACGGACTCCGAGTTATTTCTTGTCGCCGGTGGTGCGGAATTCCAGGCGGGACAGGATGCGCAACTGGTGGACGGTGAACCCGATGAGCATGAAACCGAGCACCCACGCCATGGCGGTGGCGGGTCCCATGCGCAGGAAGGTGAAGGCTTCGTAGAAGATTTTCAGGCCGGCGACTTCCGTCTGCGCCCCGCCGCCGGTCATGGCGAGGATGTTTTGCGAACTGTTCCACGCGCCGATGAACACGCCGATGAAGTTGATGATGATCAGCGGCTTGAGGATGGGGAACACCACGAACAGGATTTTGTCGATGAACGACGCACCGTCGAGGTCGGCGGCTTCATAGAAGTCGTCGGGAATGCCCTTGAGCGCCGCCAGATAAATCAGACAGCCGGGGCCCATGCCCGCCCAGACCATGGGAATGACGCAGGCGATCATGGCGGTGCGCTCATCGCTGAGCCAGCGGAACGGCTCGGGCAGCGTGGCGAACAGCCGGGGAATCAGTTGCACCAGCGTGGTGGTCACCGGCTCTTTGCCGGGGAAAAGGATCGGCAGCACCAGGGCGCTGCAGGTATAGAACAGCACCAGGCCGGCGACGACGAACAGGCTCGCGGGCATGGGCGCTTCGTGGAACCACAACCGGCGGGCAAAGCTCACGCACACCAGCAGCAGCACGATGCCCGCCCCCAGGAAGACGATCGCCGGGATGCTCATCAGCACTCGGTTGAGCGTGCCGAACTCGGTGGGGGTGTAGAACATCTTCCACAGCAGCAGGGTGACCAGCCCGGTGATGACCGCGGGCAGGTAGTAAATGGTGCGGTAGAAGAGCTTGCCGTGGGGCACTTCCTGAAGCAGGATCGCCAGGATGATCGGGGGGAGGAAGGTGAGCATGATGACCAGGGTGGCGTAGCGGAGGGAGTTCCACACCGCCATCCACCAGCCGGTTTCGCCCCAGTCCCACAGCAGGTCGCCGAAGTTGTCCAGGCCGACCCACTTGGACCCGCCCATGACGTTGTAGTCCTGGAACGCCATGACCGAGCCGCGCACCAGCGGCACGTAATGCCAGATCAGGATGGTCAGCACCGCGGGAATGAGCAGGGTGTAGGCGATCCAGTAGCGGCGGAAGCCCCAGGTTTCCTGCTCCACGCCCTCGACCTTGGGCGGCGTGAAGGCGCGGAAGATTTTGCGAAACACCATGCTAAAGCCGAAGACGATGACCAGCAGCGCCGCCGCGGCGCCGAGGCGGCGCATGCGTCGTTCCTCCGGGGTGATGATGCCGATCATCACTTCATTGGCTTTGCGGTTGTAATCTTCGAGCAGTTCTTTGAGCTGGATGAAGCGCGCATCCGGGTCTTGCGACAACTCGCCGGCGATCTCCTTCTGCTCGGCTTTCTGGATCGGCAGGGTCATCATGTTGTAGGCGAAGTTGCTGTTCTTGCCGTAGGGTTCGGGCTTGCCGGTTTCGATCGCCAGTTCAAACGTCTCGGCCCAGCCCTTGGGACTCAGGCGTTCGATTTCGCGGTAGCCGAACATCCGCAGATAGCGGGGATTGATGAAGCGGCCCAGCCCGCCTTCGACCATGACTTTGGTCTTGGCTTCCACGGCTTCTTCGCAGTCATAGAAGCGGATGAACTCCCATGCCGCGTCGCGCACCGCCGGATGCTTGATGCCGGCGAACAGGCCCATCATGCGGCTGTTGAGCTCGGCGCCGCGGACGCGGTTGCCGTTCTCATCCGGCCAGCCCAGCGGCACCGGCGCCATGCCCGTCACGTCCGGGTTGATGCTCGAGAACATTTTCTCGTCCACATACCCGAACATCATGGCGATCTTGCCTTCGTTCCACTTGGTGTTGGCGTCGGAAGCGTCCTTGGAGGTGTACCCGCGCCGCAGCACGCCGTTGGCGTCGGTCCATTGCTCGGCGGACAGGCGGGTGTAGAAGTCCAGCGCCCGCACCGCCGCGTCGCTGTCGAAGGTGCAGCGCCATTCATTGGTCTGGCGGTTGTACTCCATCACCTCGCCACCGGCGGACCACAGGAAAGTGACCCACCACCAGGATTCATGGATGCCGCGCCCGGTCAGCACGCCGTACACGTCGTTGCCCGGATCGCTGATCTTGCGGCAGGCGTCGAGCATCTGCTCCCAGGTCCAGTTGTTGTCCGGATAGGGAATGTTCTTTTCGTCGAACAGGTCCTTGCGGTAGAGCAGCACGCGCCCCAGCGCTCCGCCGTAGGGGATCGCCCACACATGCTCATTGCCGCTGGGGCCGACCCGGCGAACCACCGGCCAGATTTTGTCGTGAATCCGGAAGTGCTGCTCTTCCTGCGACATGCTGGTCAGGTAGCCGTCCTCCGGCTTGTCCAGCGGATACAGAAAGCCATTGGAGATGTAGTTGTCGCTCTTGCGGAAGTTCACATACAGCACGTCGGGCGCCATGTCGCCGGCGATCGCCAGCAGGTCGTTCTCCACGCGCTCGACCACGATGCCCGAAAAGCGTTCGAGGCGCAGCTCGACGTTGTCCCAGTTGAAGTCGCCGTAGATTTCCGGCTGGGCTTTGTACTTTTCGCGGTAGCGCCGGGCGAAGATTTCCGGGAAACGCTGGTAAAACAGCTTGACGCCTTCGAGCTCCGCCCGGGTGTAGGTGTCAGTGCGGGTGGGGTCCGGCAGGGCGAAGACCTTCACGCGAATAATGGTCTTGTCGCCTTCGCGGAACACGCCCGACGGCGCCGCTGTGCTGGTGGAAACCCCCAGCGTCAGCCATCCGAGCATCATCAGAAGGAAAATTCGCCCCGCCTGCCGCTGCGCTGTCGTCGCCTGCATTGCTGCCGCCTTTTGCTAGCGAAATCAGGTCGGCGTCGGCCCGACCCGTAATCCGGGGAATATAGCAGTTTCCAGTGCCTTGCGGGGGGGCGCGCTGAACGATGTGTTAAGCAACGGAATCCGTCAGCGCCGCCGTCAGCCGGGCTTCGTCCCAAACCTCAACGCCCAGTTCCCGCGCTTTGTCCAACTTGCTCCCGGCGGCTTCCCCGGCGAGCAGCAGATGGGTCTTTTTCGACACGCTGGAGGTGACTTTCGCGCCCAGATTTTCCAGCGTTTGCGTCAGGGATTTACGTTCGTACTGTGTGAACGTGCCGGTGATCACCACCGTCTTGCCCGCCAGCGGCGAAGCGCTCACCGGCGGGGCCGCGGGGCTGACCGCCTCCATCAGCACCCCCACCTGACGCAGCTCCGCGAGCACCTGCGCGCCGGCAGCGCTGTGCAGGAATGCATGCAGCGAGCCGGCGATTTCCGGCCCGATGCCGGATTTCTGTCCCGCCACTTCGAAGGTGCTCAGTTCTTCCAGGCTTGCCGCCGCCAGCGCTTCCATGCTGCGGAAATGCCGGCCGAGCACCGCTGCCGCCCGGGCGCCGACATGCCGGATGCCCAGCGCCGCCAGCAACCGCTCGAGCCCGCGCGTCTTGGCGACCTCGATGCCCTGCAGCAGATTTTTCAGCTTCGTTTCGCCGAACCGTTCCAGTTCCAGGATCTGATCCGCGTGCTCCTGCAGGCGAAAGATGTCGGCAAAGCTGTGCAGCAGCCCGGCATCCGCCAGTTGATGCACCACCTTCTCGCCCAGCCCGTCGATGTCCATCTGATCGCGCCCGGCAAACCAGATCAAACGCTCGCGCAGTTGCGCGGGGCACTGCGGATTCAGGCAACGCAATGCCGCTTCCCCCTCCATGCGCGTGACCGGCTGCTGACAACTGGGACATGCGCTGGGCGCGCTCGTCGGCTCCGTGCCGGCGGGACGCTTCTCCACCAGCACCGCCGCGACCTGGGGGATGATCTCGCCGGCCTTTTCCACCAGCACGTGATCGCCGACGCGCACATCCTTGCGCTGGATTTCATCGATGTTGTGCAGGCTCGCCCGCTGCACGGTGCTGCCGGAGACGAACACCGGCACAAACTCCGCCACCGGCGTCACCGCGCCGCCTTTGCCCACCTGCCAGACAATCGCCTGCACCGTCGTTTCCGCCTGCTCGGCGGCATACTTGTAGGCAATGCACCAGCGCGGGGCTTTGCTGGTCATCCCCAGTTGTTCCTGCTGGGCGAAGTCGTTGACCTTCACCACCACGCCGTCGGTGCCGTAGGGCAGCGTGTGACGGGTCTGATCGAAGCGCGTGATGAAGTCCCACACTTCCGTCGCGCCGGTGCAGCACTGGATGTGCGGATTCACCGGCAAGCCCAGCCGGCGCAGCGCTGCCAGGTAGTCGTGATGGTTGTCGACCGCCAGGCCTTCCGCCACGCCCCGGCCGTGGGCGAAGAAACTGAGCTTGCGCTGCGCGACCTGACGCGGGTCTTTCTGTTTGAGCGTGCCGGCGGTGGCGTTGCGCGGGTTGGCGAACAGTTCCAGGCCCTGCTCCTGACGCTGCTCGTTGAGGCGCACGAAGTCGGCGCTGGCCATGTACACCTCGCCGCGCACTTCCAGCAGCGCGGGCGGCTGGAGCTGATCATCGGCAAGCTTGAGCGGGATGGCGGCAATGGTGCGCAGGTTGGCGGTGATGTCGTCGCCGCGCTTGCCGTCGCCGCGCGTGACTCCGCGCACCAGCCGGCCGGCTTCGTAGCGCAGGCTGACCGCCACGCCGTCGATCTTCGGCTCGGCGACCAGCGTCACCGCGCTGCCGAACAGCCCGTCGCTGGCGGCTTCCAGTTCCAATCCCCGGCGCACCCGCTGATGCCAGGCTTCCAGTTCGCCCTGGGTGTAGGTGTTGTCAATGCTGAGCATGGGGGCGGCATGCTCGACGGTGGCGAAGGCGCTGATGGGCGCGCCGCCGACGCGCTGGGTGGGTGAATCCGCCGACGCATACTCCGGGTGCTGGGCTTCCAGGTCCGCCAGCCGGCGCAGCAACTGGTCATAGGTCTGGTCGTCGATCACCGGGCGGGCTTCGACGTAGTACAGCCGATTGTGGCGTTCCAGTTCGGCGCGAAGGCGTTCGATCTCACGTTGGGCCGCGGTGGTCATGGCGGGATTTTAGCAACGGAGAGGGGTTCAACACCTTATGGGACGCACGGGCGGCGTGGCGGCTGGTGGCCCGGAGACGTCTGGTCACTTTTCCGCTGCAGGTCTGAGCAGAGCTGATCAATGCCCCCCGCGTGATGGTCGATAAATCCTGCTGGTAGGGAGTCCCGGCAGCGAGGATGGCGTCATGGCGGAAAGCGAATCACGCATCCAGCACGCGGCCCAGTGGCTACGCCGCGCCGGGAAGCGCTGGTTCAATGACGGCGTGGCGACGGCGTTGGCGATGACGCTGTGCGCCGGCCTGCTGCTGACCTGGGGGGTGGCGCAGCGCGCCCACCGCGACATCCACGAAGTCGCCCACAGCCGCTTCGAACGCTTGGCGGAACGGCTGACCAGCGCGACGGAACGACGGGTCAATCAGATTGTGCTGGGGTTGCAGGGCGCGCGGGGCCTGTATGCCGCCAGCAGATCAGTCGAGCGTCAGGAATTCCGCGCGTATGTCACTTCGCGGGACATGATCCAGGAGTTTCCCGGGGCGTTGGGCATCGGTTTCATCGAACGGGTCCCGCGTGCGGAACTGCCGAACTTCCTGGCGCGCGAACGCGCCGATGAGGCGCCCGAGTTCATCATCAAAACCATCGGCGACGAGCCGGACCTGTATGTCATCAAGTACATCGACCCCCTGGAGCGCAACCTGCCCGCCTGGGGATATGACGTGGGTTCGGAGCGCACCCGCCGCATGGCGGTCGAACGTGCCGTGCGCACCGGGCAGGCCACGTTGACGGGGCGCATCGATCTGGTGCAGGACGACCGTTCCAGCGCCGGCTTCCTGTATTTGCTGCCGGTGTACCGCAACGGCAGTTACCCCATGACGCCCGCGGAGCGCGATGCCAGTCTGGTGGGCCTGGTTTACGCGCCGTTGTTGATCGACAACCTGCTGGCGGGCATTGCCGAGAGTGTGGAGAACCAGCTGGACATCCACATCGCCGATGGCGCTGATCCCTCCCACATGACCCTGCTGTACGACGGCGATCACCAAGCCACTTCGGCGGCCGCCCTCACGCCAGGAACTGTCCGCGGCCACCAGCCGTCCGCTGCCCGGAAGCCCATGTTCGTCAAAACCCGACAGGTTCAAGTCGGCGGGCGTGTCTGGCTGCTGACGCTGAGCACTGCGCCCTCATTCGAAACCGCGCTGGATTGGCGCATCCCATACCTGTTCGGCATCGTCGGTGTGCTGCTGAGCGTGCTGGCGACGCTGGCGGTCTGGACGCTGACCACCGGCCGGCAACGCGCGCTGGCGCTGGCGCAGTCCATGACCGTCGATCTGCAGAAGGCCAAAGCCCAGGCGGAGGACGCCCTGCGCGAAGCCGTCACCCTGCGCAACATCGTCAATGAATATGGCCTGGTCACGGTCACCGATGCCCGGGGCAAGATCATTGACGCCAACCACGCTTTCTGCACCATCACCGGCTATTCGCGGGAGGAGTTGTTGGGCAAGGACCATCGCCTGATCAACTCCGGCCGGCACACCAAACAGTTCTGGATCGAACTCTGGAAAACCGTCGCCCAGGGCAAATCGTGGCGCGGCGAGGTGTGCAACCGGACCAAGTTCGGCGCCATTTTCTGGGCGGACAGCCTGGTCGCCCCCTTCCGCGACGCCGAGGGCCGCATCACCAAGTATGTCGCCATTCGTACCGACATCACCGCCCGCAAGCAGGTGGAAGCCGACCTGCTCGACGCCCGCGACGCCGCCACCGCCGCCAACCGCGCCAAGAGTGAGTTTCTCGCCAACATGAGCCATGAAATCCGCACCCCCCTGACCGCCATTCTCGGCTACGCCGACATCCTCCGCGATGACATCGATCAGGGTCGGCAGGGGCCGGGCCAGCTGGCGGCGGTGGACACCATCCGCAATGCCGGGCAGCACCTGCTGACGGTCATCAACGACGTGCTGGACCTGTCCAAGATCGAGTCGGGCCGCATGACCGTCGAAACCATCGACACCGATCTGGTCAGTCTGCTGCATGAAGTCGAAAGCCTCATGCGCCCCCGCGCCGCCGGCAAGGGCGTCAAGCTGAACACCCGGCTGGAGTCCGCCGTTCCCGCCCGCATTCTCAGCGATCCCACCCGCCTGCGGCAGATCCTCATGAACCTGGTGGGCAATGCCGCCAAGTTCACCGAAGCCGGCGCGATCACCATCGTGGTGCGCGCCGTCACCGCCGCCAATATGCAGCGTCTGCAGGTGGATATCGAGGACACCGGCCCGGGCATGGATGATGCGCAACGCAGCCGGCTGTTCATGGCGTTCAATCAGGCCGACTCCACCGTCACCCGCAGGCACGGCGGCACCGGACTGGGGCTGGTCATCTGCCGGCGGCTGGCGGAGTTGATGGGCGGCAAAGTCGTGTTGTTGCGCTCCGAGCCGGGCGTCGGCTCGTGCTTCCGCATCGAACTGCCGCTCAAGGCGGCGCCGGGCGCGGTGCTGGTCAACGCCCTGTCCGCGGTGCAGAAGCCCACGGTCACGGCGCCACAGAGCACCAGCCAGACCCTGGCCGGCCGCGTCCTGCTGGCGGAGGATGGCCCCGCCAATCAGCGGTTGCTGGCGCACCATCTGAGCAAAGCCGGCGCTCAGGTGACCATTGCCGACAACGGCCGGATCGCCCTGGAAATGCTGGAGCGCGCCGACCAACTGGAGGAGCCGTTTGACCTGCTGGTCACCGACATGCAGATGCCGGAGATGGATGGCTACACGCTGGCGCGCACCCTTCGCAAACGCGGCAGCACGCTGGCGATCGTCGCGCTGACCGCCCATGCGATGGCGGAGGACCGCGACAAGTGCCTGGCCGCCGGCTGCGATGATTACGCCAGCAAACCCATCAATAAAGCGACGCTGCTCGCCACTTGCGCCAAATGGATTGGCCAGCCCGGGGGCCAGGGCCAAGCCAACGACCAGACCGCCGCCGCCTGACGCCACCGCGCCGCGGCAGCTACGGCAGCATGGTCGGGCTCGCGGTGCGGGCGCCACGGCAACCACAGCGAGGATGCATCGCGCTGATCATCAATGTGCTTGTGGGTGGTGCGGCCCCGGTTTACGCCGCCAGCGCCTGCTGGATTTCGTGGACCATGCGCCGGGGATCAAAGGGCTTGCTGATCAACCGATTGGCGCCTGCTTCCAGCGCCAGCTCCTGATCGGCTTCCTGGCCGTGCGCGGTGACGAACCAGATCTGCCCCGGATAGTCGCCCCACAGGCGGCGAATCATCTGACAGGCGGTAAACCCGTCCACCCCCGGCATCTCATGGTCCAATAGCACCAGCGCCGGTTTCTGCCTGGCGGCCAGCGCCATTGCCGAGGCGCTGTCGACGGCACTGATGATCTCCACGTCCGGCACCTGCGCCAGCACATGTTCGAGCAGCCGTAAAGCTGCGGGGTCATCATCCACCACCAGGACGCGTTTGGTATCCGCCATGACGTAATCTCCACCTCACGGAACGGCAAAATCTCCGTATGCCATGAAGATCGACGGGTGGACGGTGTAACTTGACCCGGGCCTGATCCCGCCGTCGGCTTCGGACAGCGCCAAACGCTACAGATGGACCCGCTGCCGATAACTCACTGCTCAGCGTGGTTGCCCACGCCAGTAGTCGGCGGTGGCGCGGATGATGTCATCGAGCGATTGCCGGGGTGCATAGCCGATGAGTTGCCGGGCTTTTTGCAGGTCCGGCACGCGGCGGCGCATGTCCTCGAAACCTTCCACATACGCCTGCTCGTAGGGGATATGACGCAGTTGCGACTGCGAGCCGGTGAGCGTGATGATCCGCTGCGCCAGCTCGTTCATGCTTACTTCCTCGCCCGAGCCGATGTTCACCACCTGCCCGGCGGCGGCGGGACACTGGGCGAGCTTGGGCAGGGCAGTCACGACATCGCTGACGCAGCAGAAGCAGCGCGTCTGCTGGCCATCGCCGTAGACGGTCAGTTCTTCATTGGCGAGTGCCTGTTGCACGAAGCGCGGCAGCACCATGCCGTATTGCCCGGTCTGGCGCGGCCCCACGGTGTTGAACAGCCGCACGCACACCACCGGCAGGCGCGTCTCGTGCCAGTGCGCCAGCGCCAGGAATTCATCGAGCATCTTGGCGCAGGCGTACACCCAGCGGCGGCGGCTGGTGGGGCCCAGCACGATGTCGTCGTCTTCGCCGAACGGCACGCGCGAGCCTTTGCCATACACCTCGCTGGTGGAGGTGAGCACCACGCGCTTGCGGTGCCGACGGGCGAGATCGGTGACCACCCGCGTGCCTTCGACGATGGTTTCGATGGTCTGCACCGGCTGGTCGATGATCAGCCGGACGCCCACCGCCGAGGCGAGGTGAAAGACCACATCGCACTCGCGCAGCAGCGATTCGGTCAGCCGCTCGTCGAGCACCGAATCCACCACCAGCTTGAACCCGGCATGGGCTTCCAGCGGGGCGACGTTGTCGTACCGCCCGGTGGACAGGTTGTCGATGGCGGTGACCTGCCAGTTTTGCGCCAGCAGGTGTTCGCACAGATGCGAGCCGATGAATCCCGCGCCGCCGGTGACAAGTGCCCGCATGGTGATCTCGTTCGTTCGGTCACGAGCCCCGACCGTGAGGGAGGGGTTATTGCCCGCAACGGACCCGCCTCACCCCTTGCTGACGCGCGGGGCTCGTTCCTGCGTCAACATTCATCCATACGCACGATTCGCCGCGCCGGTTCACGCAGCTTTACGCTGGTTGACTGGTTGGGCACTCACCGGCTGGGCGCCGGTCTCATCTTCCGGATCATGCACGTGGCGCACCTGATACAGCAGCAGGGCAGCCGCGGAACCCGCCAGAAACAGCGAATAAACCACGCTGAGGATGATCCCGCGCAGCCCGCCGCGCAGGCCGCCGCGGTCGAGCAGATTGCGCTTGAACTCGCGCAGGGGCTGGCGCAGCGCTAGTTCCGTGTTAAAGCGTTTGCCGGTCTTGTACAGCGCTTCGCCCTGGCGGGGCAGGTAGCGCAGATGCTTCTCGATGAGTTGGCTGTAGGAGTCCATCCAGTGGTGGACGATGTGGTTGTCCACGCGCCCGAACACCTCGCGGCGGGTGGCGTCGCCGATGAGGGCGAACCCCTGCAGGATCAGCGGACGAATCAGGCAGCGTCGGCGATGCACCAGGGCGGGGCGGTAGTGCGTGGGCTTGCCCCAGACCGTGCAGGTCAGGCGCTCGCCCATGAAGTAGTAGTGCATCGGCAGGCTGATGATGCCCACGCCGGCGCTGTCCGCCAGCGCGCCGGCGATGTCCTTCTCCAGCGGCTGCACGTAGCGTTCGTCCGGGTCGACAAACAGCAGCCAGTCATGCCGGGCGTACTGGGCGGCAAAGCAGCGCACCGGCTCAACAATCGGCGACGCCGGATGCGTCAGCACCAGGTCCGCCAGCCGGCCGGCGATCTCTGTGGAGCCGTCGTGCGATTGCAGGTCCACCACGATGATCTGGTCGCAGAAACGCAGCCGGGACAGGCAGTCGGTCAGATGATGCGCTTCATCGCGGCAGACCACGATGGCGCTGATGGGCAAGCGTTGGTGCGTGTCGGCGGTCATCGCATCTCTCCCACGGACTCCCCACGCTCGGCCCGGGCCATTCATTCAACCCCACGCCGTGTGATAGCGCCGATGCGGCGTCACCACTTTGCGCAGCACTTCCAGGCCACCCTTGGCGATCCGACCTACGCGGTCGCGCCAGGTGTATTCCGAGGGCAAACCCCCCGCAATCGCCTGCACTTCGTCACGCAGCGCCTGCACGTCATACCCCATGGCGGTCACGGTCTGGTCGCCCAGCTGACTCAGATAGCTCAGGCACAACTGGGCGCGTTCCTTGCTGGTGACCATCTGCTTCCATTTGTCCAGGCTCTGGGTGTGCGGCCGATCGTGCTGGTGCACGTTGGGATCGCCCACTTTGCCCTGCGGCACACGATGGTTGCCATATGCTTCCATGCCGGCTTCATAGGGCATTTCCAGGTACTGACAGATGCGCGCCAGCTCCGGCTGGGGCGCGAGCACCAGGTCTTCATACTTCACCGTCAGCACCCGGTCGCCATGATTGCGCAGGGCGTTGACGATGCAGCGCGGGCCATCGAGCAGGTCCGACCCATGCCGGACGCAGACATGCTGGGTGTGCGGAAACGTCGCCACCATGCTCATCAGCACCGCCAGCGGATTGCGCAGCAGCACGAGGTAGCGCGCCTGCGGAAACAGCCGGACGACGTCGTCGAACATCAGGAAGTAGCGCGGCGTCTTGTCCAGGAAATAGTGGTCCGGCGCGGTGAGCGCCTTGCTGTAGAGCGCCAGAGCGAGCTGGCGCATGTGCTGGTCGTACACTTCACGCCCGTCGGGCACGCGGGCGAGAAAATCCTCCAGCGCCAGCCGCCAGCCGCGATGGCCGAAGTCCGGCGTGCGATGCTCGTCCTTGAGCACATACAGCGGGGAAAACAGCAACCACGGCTCGGGCGCCGAGTCCACCTGGCTGTGCCCGTTGAGCATCGACTGCAGCAGGGTGCTGCCGGCGCGCGGCTGGGAAATCAGGAATATCAACTGCTGCTGGTTCATGCGGCCCTCCTGGTCGCGTGGTCGTCATGATTGTCGGTGGTGGTGGCCTCATCCGCTTCAAGCTGCGCGGAGAACGGCATAAACATTCGCGCGGTGATGCGCGCCGGCAGGCGGGTGCTCAGACGCGGCGAGAGCACGGCTTCAAACGCCGCGGCATTACGCACAAAATCCACCACTTTGCCGTCGATCAGCAGGGCGACGTTGATGCTGTAGGCGCCGGGCCACAGCTGGCAGGGATCCGGCAGCTTCAACGTCAGACGCCCGGAGGTCGGCCAGTTGCCGGGCAGCCCGTCGACCTGATCCGTGTGCAGGAATGCCGCCTTGACGCCATCGCTGCCGAGCACACCCACTTGCACCGCATAGGTCTGGCCCGCGGCGCTGCGGTCAAACGCCAGTTCGATTTGCCACGGCTGGCCGATTTCCACGCTGCCGGGTTCGGCTTGCCCCGTTCCGGAGGCCTGGCAGGCCCGCAGCCGGGCGCGGCCGTCGCCTTCGCGGTCCGTGCGGTCGGCCAGCGGGATGGCGCGCTGGTCAGCGCTGTGCCGCAGGTAGTCGCGGATCACTTCATGGGGTTGGCCGTCCTGGATCACCTGACCCTGCTGGAGCAGCAACGCCCGGCTGCACAGGCTTTGCACTGCCGCCAGGTTGTGACTGACAAACAGGACCGTGCGCCCGCTGTGGGCGACATCCTGCATCTTGCCCAGGCAACGGCGCTGGAACTCGGCGTCGCCCACGGCGAGCACTTCGTCGATGATGAGAATCTCGGGTTCGAGATGCGCCGCCACGGCGAACGCCAGCCGCACGGTCATGCCCGAGCTGTAGCGTTTGACCGGGGTGTCGAGGAACTTTTCGATGCCGGAGAACTCGACGATCTGGGCGAACTTGCCGTGGATTTCCCGGCGGGTCATGCCCAGGATCGAGCCGTTGAGATAGATGTTTTCGCGCCCGGTCAGCTCAGGATGGAAGCCGGTGCCGACTTCCAGCAGGCTGGCGACCCGGCCGCGGATTTCCGCTTTGCCGGTGGTGGGTTCGGTGATTTCGGAGAGGATTTTGAGCAGCGTGCTCTTGCCCGCGCCGTTGCGGCCGATCAGCCCCACGACCTCGCCGGGCGCGATGGAAAAGCTCACGTCGCGCAGGGCCCAGAAGTCGCGGTCCGCGCCAGCCAGCGCGGCAGCGGACGCGGGGGCATCACGACGCCAGAGCTTGTGCCACAGACCAGCGATGGCTTCGGGCAGCGTGCGATCGAGTTGGAACTGCCCGCCCACGCGATAGCGTTTGCCCAGATTGCTCACCGTGATGGCGGGTTGTTCACTCATGAGTCACACCACATCCGCGAAACGCCGTTCGGCGCGAAGGAAATAGCAGACGCCCACCAGCAGGCTCAGCAGCCCGAACTGCAGACTCGACGCCCAGGCGGTCCAGTCGAGCGGTTGATTGAGAATGGCGGCGCGGAACGCTTCGATCACCCCGCCGATGGGGGTCAGGCCCAGCAGCCAGCGGTGGTGTTCGGGCACATCGGCGGCGGTGTAGATCACCGGCGTCACGAAGAACAGCAGTTGCACCAGGAAGGGCACGACATGGCGAAAGTCGCGGTAGGTCACCGTGAGCGCCGACAGCAGGACGCCAAACCCCAGCGCGGCCACCATCGCGCTGAGCACCAGCAGCGGCAGCAGCAGCAGTTGGAGATTCCACGCGATGCCGAACCACGCCATCAAACCCCCGAGCACCCCCAGCGCCACCAGCAGGTCCATCAGCGGCGCGCCCAAAGCGCTGATCGGCAGCACCAGACGCGGAAAGTAGACCTTGCGCAGCATGCCCGCGTTGTTCACCAGGCTGTTGGTCGAGGCCGTGATCCCCGCGGAAAAAAAGGTCCACGGCAAGAGCCCCGCGAAGATCAGCACCGGGTCTGCGCCGGTGCCGATGCCCAGCAGCTTGCGCACCAGGGTGATCACCACCATCAGACCCAGTGGCTGGATCACCGCCCACGCAGCGCCCAACACGGACTGACGGTAGCGCACCTGGATGTCACGCAACGCCAGAAAGCCCAGCATTTCCCGATAGCGCCACAATTTGGACAAGTCGCTCAAGGCGCCGCTCCGGCGCGGCTCGATCACCCGCACCAAAGAGCGGTCCGCGTCAGACGCATCAGCTTCAAGCGGTAAGGCAGTCATCGCGCTTTCAATCCGAGCCCGGTTCCCAGTGATCGGTGCGTCCGTCGGCTGCGTTCCGGCTGGCCGCGCTGCGCGTCAAACCCGCAGGCAGCACAGACCCGTCAGCCGTCACAGCCGTCATAAACATCAGGGCTATCATCGTCGCAACCGGGGCCGGTCTTGAGGTTTGCGCATGCAAGGGGTGGTAATCCGCTGCAGGGAAGGCGGATTGACGTTCACTGCGGATTATCAGACCTTGGCGACAGCACGCGCCCAGACGCGGCCGGCGGTATCATCATCGCCTTCGTGTCCCCGCCTGCCTGTTGTTCCACCTTCCCGGAGTGCTGGTCTTGACTGCTTCCCCTCGCATGAGTTTGCCCGAGCTGCGTGACTTCCTGCGCGACCACCTGCTGAACTTCATCATGCCGTTCTGGCTCAAGTACGCCATCGACGAGCGGGGGGGCATCAACACCTGCATCCAGGACGACGGGCAGCTCATCAGCCATGACAAGCTGTTGTGGTCGCAGTTGCGGGCGATCTACACCTTCAGCGCGTTGTACAACCGGGTCGAGCGCAAGCAGCAGTATCTTGATATTGCCGCCCAGATCGTGCGCTTCACCGCCAGGCATGGGCGTGATGACGAAGGCCGGTGGATCTTCCGGGTCGACCGCGATGGCAAGCCGGTGGAGGGGCCCATCAGCATTTATGTCGATGGCTTCGCCCTGCAGGGGCTGGCGGAGTTCATTCAGGTCACCAACGACAGCGACGCGAAGAAGCTGGCGCTGGAAACCTACGAAAACGTCGAGCGTCGGCTGGCGAATCCCAGCACCGTGGCGACGTTTCCCTATCCGCTCCCCGAAGGCATCAAAGCCCACGGCATCAGCATGATCTTCAGCTACGCCAACCATGAGCTCGCCAAAGCCACCGGGGATGCGCGCGTGGCGGCGACCGCGCTCAAGCACGCCAACATGATCATGGACGAGTACCGCCGGCCGCAGCGCCAACTGCTGCTCGAACACCTGACCACCGACGGCCAGGAGCAGATGGACACGCCCATCGGCCGCACCGTCGTGCCCGGCCACGCCATCGAATCCATGTGGTTCCAGATCCACCAGTTCCGCGACCTGGGCCACACCCACCGCATCGCCCAATGCCTGGAGTGCATCCGCTGGCACATCGAAAAAGGCTGGGATCCGCAATACGGCGGCATCCTGCTGGGTATGGACGCGCTGGGGAAAGAGCCGATTTACTGGAAGTTTCCCGACACCAAGCTGTGGTGGCCGGTGACGGAATCCATGTACGCGTTGCTCCTGGCGCACACGCTGGGCGCGGGCGACTGGGCGCTGGAGTGGTACTGGAAGGTGCACGACATCGCGTTCAAGCATTACCCGGTGACGCCGCATGGCGAGTGGACGCAGCGGCTGGATCGCCAGTTCCGCAAGATCGACACCGTGGTGGCGTTGCCGGTGAAGGACCCGTTCCACCTGCCGCGGGCGATCACGCTGTGCGTGCAGTTGCTCGAGCAGGCGACGCGGTGATGCGGCTCGTTGCGCGGCAACGCGGCTGAGTAGGTCCGGGCTGGCCCGGACATTTCCACCCTGAGCGCACAACCTGAAAGACCTGTCCGGGCGAGCCCGGACCTACGGGGCGTGCCCACGCGGCTTACGCTGTGCGCCGCGTTCGGCGCAGGCTCAGCCAGGCGGGCATCACCAGCAGGCAGGCGACCATGGTGAGGAAGACGCCCACGCTGAGCACGAAGCCCAGGCTGCGGATGCCCCGGTGGGAAGCGATGAGCATGGTGGCGAAGCCGATCACCGTGGTCAGCGTGGTGATGACGATGCCCTTGCCGGTGCCGCGGGTCAGCCCCGGCGGGTCTTCGTCCGGCTGCAGGCGGTAGCGGTGGAGCATGTGGACGCCGCTGTCGACCCCGATGCCGAACATCAGCGGCAGCACGATGATGTTGGCGGGATTGATCGGCATATCCAGCGCGTGCATGATGGCGAAGGTCAGCAGGAAACCGATCGCCACCGGCACCAGACTCAGCAGCGAGTCGTGCAAGGTTCGGAAATCCACCAGCACCATCACGAAGACGATCAGCAGCGCCCACGCGCCCGCCTGCACGTAAGCATCGCGGATGAGCGCGCCGGAATGGTAAATCTGCACGATGACGCCGGTGGCGTTGGGGTCCACGCTTTCTAGCTGCTGGATGTAGCTCGGCAGCACGCGGGCGTCGAGCGGGCTTTGGCCCTCTTCCAGTTTGGGATAGCTTTCGATCACCAGCCGCCCGGCTGCATCACGATAGGAACGCATCACCTCGGCAGGCAGGTCGTCCACCTGCAACGGCGCGCCATCGAGCGCCAAGGTCATCTGCTGGGCGATCTGCCGACGTGCGGCCCGGTAAGTCTGATCAAGCTGGGTTAGCCGCGCCGCCCGCGCGGCATCATCCAGCGCGCTGCTGGCGGTCAGCGCCTGCGTCAGCGCTGCGGACAAGCGCGACAAAGCTTCCCGGATTTCCGCAGGCATCTGCGTGAGCAGCGCAGCATTGACGCCAAACTGCATGGCGCCCAGGTTGGACACCAGATTCACCGTGGCGGGGCCGGCTGCCGGAGCGGTCTCGCGCTGGGCGGCCGCGAGCGCTGGTTGCAGTTCCGCGCGCGTCGCGGCGAGCAGTTCCAGCTTATGCGGCTCATCCTCGGGAAACAGCAAACCCACGCCGCCCAGTTGCCCGCTGATCGCCGGCTGGGCGCGCAGCTGGTCCGCCAGTTCCCGGGCGTGATCGGTGTCGCGCGCCAGACTGACGCCGAAGTAAATGCTCTGCCCGCCATCGCGCACAATGCGATTGGCCCACTGCACCGCCGGGGCGCTGGCGGGTTGCAGCTTCATCAGGTCGAAGTCGAAGTAAATCGACCGGCCGACCCACACCGCCGCGGCGAGGCTCAGCAGCGCGGTCAGGCCCAGGGTCAGGCGCGGATGGCGGATAAACGGCCGCACCCATTGTTCCTCGAAGAGGTGCACCTTGCGGGCGTCCATGGGCACGATATGCCGATGACCTGATTTGTAGATTCGCAGCAGGGCGGGAAACACGCTGAACATCGCCAGCAGACAGAGCATGACGCCCACCGCCGCGATCAGGCCCATTTCCGCCATGCCGGTGAAGTCGGTGAACACCGTGGTCAGAAACGCCCCGGCGGTGGTGACGGCTCCGGTGACAATGCCCGGCCCGGTGGTGTGGAACGCCTGGGCGAGCGCGGCCGCAAAGCCCTCCGCGGTGTCGTCGTGGTCGTGCCGCACCAGTTCCAGACTCGACGCCAGGTGAATGCCATAGGCAATGCCCAGCCCCAGCAGGATCACGGTGAACACCACGCTGAGCACCTGCAGATGGCCGATCGCCAGGGTGAGGAAGCCGAAGCTCCAGGCGATGCCCACCAGCAGCGCCGCCATCGCCAGCAGGGGACTGCGTACGCTGTGGAACGCCACGATCAGGAGCAGGCTGATGAGCACCACGGCAATGAGCGAAGCGACGGTGCTGTCGACGGTGGCGGCGGTGGTTTCGTCGGCTTCGACGACTTCGATGCCGGTGAGTCCCATCTCCGCTCCGGGAAACTGCGTGCTCACCTGAGCGATGACCGCGCGGATGCGGGCGATCGCCGGCTCCAGGGCGTTGAGCATCCCCGCCTGGGTGACGGCGGTGATGCGCACAAACAGCAGCCGATTGTTGGGGCTGGCGAGATACTGCCACGTCTGCCCGGCATCGCCCTGCGCCTGCTCGAGCACCGCCGCCAGATGGGTTGCCGCGGCGTCCGGGGACGCCAGGTCCTGCCCCACCGCTGTGATGAGCGTGGTCAGCTCGTCGATCTGCCGCGCCACGGTGAGGGGTTCCATCTCGGCATGGGTGGTCGTGGATTGCTCGCGCATCTGGCGCATCACTTCGCCCAGCAGGCCGCCCAGCGAGTTGTTTTCCAGCAGGGGTCGCGCCTGGCGCATCTGTTCGAGCCGGGCGGTGAATTCCTCCAGGTGCGCCAGGCGCAGGCAGCGCGGGCTGATTTCCCGGGTGGGGAAGCGGGCGACCACCTGTTGCAGCAGCGGGTCGCCGGTGAGTTCCTGGGCGATGGCGTCGACGGCGCGCTCGGCGTCATCGGGCTGGGCGAAGCTCTGGCGGTCGACCACGACGACCAGATCGCGTGAGCCGGGGAAGCGGTCCTGCCAGTCGATGAAGCGCTGGTTCCACGCCAGTTCGGGGCTGATCAGGTCGTTGCGGTTGGAGTGGAACTCCAGCCGGGCGACCGTGACGGCAATGGACGCCGCCGCCAGCAGCAGGGCGAGCGCCAGGACGGTTCGGGGATGTCGACTGATGCCATTGGCCCAGGCGACCAGCAGGTTGTGACGCCAGCGTTCAAGCATGGTGGGGCGGTATTGTGGGCAGGATGGGCGGAAAAGTCCACGCGGCGGTCGAACCGGCGGTTTGACCGATTCGTAGAATAAGCAGTGCGCCTTTGTGCGTTGGGCTGTGGCCTGCGCTGCAACCGGATTCCCCTAGTCGCGGTAACCATGGATGTGAAGCTGTCCAGTCCGACCGGTCCCGGCTCCAGCCCCAGGCTGGCGGAGCAGGATGATGGGGCCTTGGCCAAGCTGGTCGCCGCCGGTGATCGGGAGGCGGGGGCGGTGTTGATTCGTCGGTATCAGGCGTTGGTCCGATCGTTTCTGTTGCGACTGACCGGTCGGCCGGAGGTCGCCGACGATGTGGCGCAGGAGACGTTTCTGAAATTGCTGCGGTATGCCGACCGTTACGATCCGCAGTACCCGATGCGCACGTGGCTGCTGACCATCGCCCGGCGGACGTGGCTTAACCAGATGCGGCTGGCGGACAATCGGGTGGTGGCGGGCGAGTTTGGCGGCATGGCGGGCAATGACCCGGACCCCGGGCTGCGGATCGCCCGGGAGGATGAGCAGCAGCAGTTGCGTAAGCGTCTGGATGCGGCCCTGCGGCAACTGACGCCCCAGCAGCGCACCGCGATGGTGTTGTTTCACCAGCACGAGATGCCGATCAATGAGATTGCCCAGGTGATGAAGATGCCCGAAGGAACCATCAAGAGCCATCTGCACCGGGCTCGGGCGGCGCTGCGGCGTCTGCTGAAGGTGGAGGCCGTCAACTCATGAACCACCAGGAACTCGACGAACTCTGGGACGGCTGCCGCGACTGCGCGCTCTCGGTCGAGCAGCGGCAGCGGTTGGACGAACTGCTGGCGCAGGATGACGCGGCGCGACAGCTATTCGACGCCGAGACGCAATGGCTCACCGCGCTGACGGCCGGCCAACTGGACCCGGCGACCGCACCGCAGGATGACGCCTTTGTCGAAAGCGTGCTGGCGCGCTGGCAGACGGAACCGACCGGCGTGCTGGCGCGGATCAACTGGCGTTCAGCGCTGTTCAGCAGCGGCTGGGCGGCGGCGGCGGCGGTGGTGGCGCTCATCATGTGGTTCAATCAGCCCCAGGCGGAGGACGCGCAAACGCCCTCCGGCCAGGTGGCGCAGGTGCAGCAATTCAACCCGCCATCCATGGCGGTCAACTATGGCCCCCGCGGTTTTCGCCGGCATCCGCTCACGGAGATCGCCCAGGATTTCAATCAGCAGTATCACCAGCAGCCGCAGGCGGTCATCCGCATGATCGACGGCGCCCGTTACTGGATGGATGTGGAACAATTGACCGATCGCCTGGGCATCGTGCCGGCATCGCAGAACGCGCCCGTCCGGGTGCAGACGCTGGAGGATAGCCGGTGAGTGGTTGGCGGTCAGGCTGGTGCATGTGGGGGATGACGCTGCTGGCCGCGCTGGCAGCGCAGCCGAGCCACGCCCAGCCGGCGTCCGGGGCAGCGCCCGCCACGCAAAGCGCCGCGCCCGCCGAGGCGCTGGCGCCAGCGCCCGATGCCGCCGACGCCCATCTGCCCCGCTGCGCCGGCTGGCTCAAGGAACTGGCGACGCTGGCGCCGGCGGACACCGGGCTGTTCATCGCCCTGCATGATGTGGCGAGTTGGGAGCAGCGCTACGGGGAGCACCCGCTTTGGCCGCTGCTCACGCAGTTGCTGCCCTGTCAGGAGCGTCCCCGGCTGTGGCGCCGGCTGCAGTTCATGATGAATCTGGACCAGCGTCAGTTTGTCGAGCGCTACCTGGGTAAGTCCGTGGCTCTGCTGCTGCCCGATCCGTTTCTGGAACGCACGCTGACCATGGCCAGTCGGGTGGCGCCGGCCGACAGCCAGGCGCTGGTGGAAGCCCTGCGTCTGCTGCCGCTGGGTGCGGTGGGGGCGTACCAGCTGTACACCACGCCGGATCGCGGCGCCCGGGTGGCGATCTCCCCGCAATGGGTGTTGCTGACCAGTGCCGAAGGCGAACGGCAACTGCGGCGGCTGGTGGAGCAGCCTGCGGACGACCCGCGCCTGGCGACCGAGCCGTTGTTTCGTCAGGCGCTGGCGGAAGCGCCCGGCCATACGCCGCTGCTGGTTTACGCCCGCACCGATGACAGCCAATGTCAAACCGGCTGGATTGAAGCCGGCGAGCGCCAGATGACCGTGCATTTCCTGGTGCGCTCGCCCCAGGTGGCGCCGTGGCGTCAGGCGGTGCTGCGGGCCACCCACAATCGGGCTTCGGTGGCGCCGGCGTGTGCCGCGCTGAGCGTGCGGCTGGAGTTGCCGCCGATCGATCTGGAACGTCCGCATCCGCTGGACGCCTTTCTCGCGCCGCAGCGTTTTTACCATGACATCCTCGGCCGCATGGCGTCCCCGATCGTGTTCTTTGTCTGCCCGCCGCCGGCGCTGGGGGCCTGTCCCGAAGGCCCGGCCGAAGCCCGGCAAGTGCCCTCGGATCTGCCCACGCTGGGCTTGTCCTTCGCCTGGCGCGACGCAGCGCTGGCGGATGACCTGGACGTCATCCTGACCAATCTCACTTCGGTGCTCGGTCAAACGGCGCGGGATGAGCAGGGCGCGCCCGCCTACACCGTGCAGGCCGTCGCCCACGCCGGCGGCATCCGGCGCTCGGCGGCGTGTGGGCCGGTGCTCGCGGCACGCACTGGCTGGCGTGAACTTGATGGCGTGGCGCTGACCTGGGGCCGGGTCGGCGATCGATACATCATCTGCACCCGCGAACGGGAGTTCAGCTTGTGTGCCGGCCCGTGCGGGAACGACGCCCAAACGCCCGTCACCGCCGCACCGGCTGCTGCAATTCATGAAGCCGCCGCCGGCCCCGCCCTGACCGACGCTGATCGCAAGCCGCTGGTGGCGCAGGTGCAACTCCAGGCCGCGCCGTTGCGGGCGATGCTCCAGCGCTGGATCGAGCAGGAACAGAACGAAGCGGGAGCCGGGGGACCCGGGGGGACCGGGGGAACCGGGGGGCAGGTGGTGCAGTCCATGGAGGACGTCGACGAACGGCTGGGCGTGCTCCGCACCGCCGAACGTCTGTTGCGCTCCGTGCGTCAGGTGGATGCCCAGGTCCGCGCGGTGGATGATCACACGCTGCGGGGCCAGGTCCTGCTGCGCGCCAGCGATCCGCCGCCGACGACGCAGCCGGCCGGGCCGTCGCCGTCCGACTCATCCCCAGCACCCGGCTCTGCGCCGATGCCGTGAACAGCCTGAAGCAAGAGCCAACCGCTTGCGGGGGGGCGGGGCACACGCCAACCAGCCACTGCTGTGAACAGCGGGACAGCGCAGGACAACACCCAGCGCGAAAGCGCCGGGTACCCGGTGAACTGAGCCAGAGAGCTGATTCCGGAACTGAACCCGGAAGGAGGTTACAGCGTGGCCGAGGTGTAGGGCAGCAGCCCCATGTAGCGGGCGCGTTTGATCGCCTGGGCGACCATGCGCTGCTCGCGTGCCGACAGGCCGGTGCGTTTGCGGCTCAGGACCTTGCCGTTGGGGGTCATCATGCGGCGGAGCGGCTCAATGTTGCGATAATCAACGAACAGCGTGCCGTTGCTGCTTTTGATGACCGGGCTGGGCCGGGGACCACCGCCAAACTGCGTGAACTCTGCCATGAAACCATCTCCGTCCTGGGTTGACAGCCTCTGACTGACCAGAGGCGACGGTAAAACCAAACGAGCCACAGAGTATAGCCAGAATCCAAGCGGAGATGCAAACGCTCCGCCGGCGTCCATAGCCGCGTGGGCGAAACGGGCGCAGACGGGAATGCCGCAGACCAGTGCGGCACTGCAGCCCAGGCTCAAACCTGCTGCGGTCAGCGCGCCTGGGCAGACGAGAGAACTTTACGATGATGCGGTCAAGATGGCTGGGACAGCATAATCCTGCCTGGCCGCCCCGGCTGAGATGGTGCGAATCGATGCTGCAGGTCAGACGGTGGTTGACCGGCATGGGTGGGGGCTGGCTGCTAACTGGAGACATATCAGATGTGGACAAACGTCACGGCCAAAGCGGTTGGACGAGCACTCAGGCTGCGCTCCGGTTGGCTCATCGGATTCCTGCTGCTGGGTGTCAGCCAGATCGTCGCCGCCGAGGCGCTCATTCAACCGCAGCCATTCCTGCCGGTGACGCGCGGGGAAGCAGGCGCCACTTTCAGCACGCTCAAAGCCACCCGGGTCGAATTGATCGCCGACCGCAAGGTGTACTGGGCGGATGAACTCCACGGCCAGTTTGTGGCGCTGTTCTTCGGGCTGGTCAAGCCGGGAGAAGGTCAACAGCACCGTATCGAGCTGGCGCTGAGCCGGGCGGATGGCACGCTGGTCGAGCGTACGGAACTCACGGACGTCGCCACGCCCAAGCTGCCGATCCTGCTGGCGACCCACCGGCTTGAGCCGGGGCAATACACCCTGAGCGCGCGGCTAATTGCACCCGATGGGCAACTGCTCACCGAGTTGAAACGCGACTTCATCCGCAGCGCTCAAGCGGTCCCCCGGCAGATGTTTCCGGCAGAGGGCATTCCCCTGCTGGTGCATGACCAGCCGCATGTCGCCGATGGCGTCTGGCCCATCAGCACCGGCGTCCCCATGCCCAAGGCGACGCTGCGCGAGGTCAACGAACTGACCTTGCTGGAAGACGGCCAACCCGTGCCCGCACAATTTTCGGTGCGCGGCACGTGGTCGCCACGCGGCTATGTGAAGTGGGTCGGGGTCGATTTCCTGGCGCGCTACCGCAACGGCAAGCCGTGCAGCTATCGCCTGACCTGGAGCAACGAGAATCCCCCGCCGGCGGCGCCGCTCCGCGCCCAGCAGACCGACGACCTGATCACCATCGACACCGGCGTCATGCGGTTCACCATCGACCGGCGGCGCTTCGCGGGTTTGAGCAGCGTCCATCTGGGCGACACAGCGCTGGTCGATCGCCCCGGCGGGCTGATGGTCGTGGACCAGCGCGGCATGCGCTACGAAGCCGCGCTGGATCCCGAAGCCCAGGTCGAACTGGAAGACGTCGGCCCGCTGCGGGCGACCGTCGCCGCCCATGGCTGGTACGTCAGCGCTGCCGGCGAAAAGTTCTGCAAATTCGTCACCCGCCTGACCGCCCACGCCGGCCAGCGCGACGTGCATATCTCCCACCGCACCATTCTCACCAGCACCCCGGTGTATGGCGATGAGCGTTACCTCGCCGACGCCAGCTTCGCCATCGCCTCCGCCGCTCCCCTGGGCAATTGGCGCTTCGGCGCGGATGGGACGACGCTGCCCGCCAGCGGCGGCGCGGAGGCGTCCTTGCACCAGGAACGCAGCAGTGTGTTTCGGTTGTTGCGTGAGGGCGAACCGGTGGGCGCGGGGGCGCGCAGCGACGGCTGGTTTGCCGGCGCCTCGCCGCGCGGGCAGATCGTCGGCTACCTGCGCGACGCCTGGCAGAAGTTCCCGGTGGAACTGAGCGTGTCCGCCGACGCGCTGACTTACCACCTGTGGCCCAAACATGGACGCGCGGTGTTCAGCCCGGATGAACAACTGGCGCGCGACCAGATCTACAAAGTGCGCTTCGCCCACCACGGCTCGACGCTCAACCTGCTGATTCCCGATGATTACCACGAAAAGCTCAAGGCGTTCGAGGAAGCCGAGCACTGGGCGGGCGGGGCGGAACTGGTGGTGGTGCGCAAGGATGGCCGAACCAAAGTGCAGATCTACGACGGCATGGGCGCCGCTCTGGGCGCGGAACTGGTCGTCTCTTTCCAGCCTCAGCCGCGCCCGGATCAGGAACTGGCGGCGCAGGCGGCGCTCATTCAGCAATCGCCCCATGCTCTGGCGGACCCGACGTGGAGCTGCGCCACCGGCGTGCTGGGCCCCGTCGCCCCCCGCGATCCAGCGCGCTTCGGTCCGGCGGAACACCTGCTCGACACCGCTTACAACTTCTACCAGCGGTCCATCATTGACGCCCCCGATTGCTATGGGAAGTGGATCTATGGCGGCGTCCACAGCAACTGGGAACCGGCGCGCCATGCCGCCAATCTCACCCGCGTCTGGCAGCAGTGCCACTACCAGAATGTCTACCAGAGCTGGCTGCTCTACTTCCGCTCCGGCCTGCCGGACCACTGGCGCTGGGCGACCATTCACACCAACCAGCATGTCGACGTGGGCGTGAGCAACTATCACGCCTATCCCAAGGGCGCGCACAGCTATTCCCATCTGGGCGATCTGGCGGGCGGCATCTACCACTGCAAAGGCTTCGTGCCCTGGGGCGGCAACAGTTCCACCATGGGGCACTGGATCGACATCGCCAACTATTTCGTGCGCTATCAACTCACCGGCGATCGGCGCGGATTGGACATGGCGGCGACCTGGCGCAACAACCTGGGCATCCTCGGCTCCGCCAACAAAGTGACCTATCCATCAACCGCCGAGGGTTTCCAGAGCCCCGCGAAAATTGCCGAAATCAACGCCTGGCGCAAGGCGAACCCCGGCGCCAAACCCGCCGAGGAACCCGCCTGGTTCGCCGCGGAACTCGCCAAGCCGAGCAACTTCAACCCGCGCGAGGAACTCGTACCGCTGGGCGAGCTCACGTACTTCTACACCTCCACGTGGGACCCGCAGATTCTGATTTACCTGGACGCCCACAGCGAATATCTCAACACGCCGTTTCGCCTGACACAGGCGCCTTCGCTGGCGCACTTCGGCAAGCACTGGCAGGACTGGTACTACGCGTTGTCCCGGGACGAGCGCGTGGTGCAGCGGGTGGAGGAGTACCTGCAGGAGCAGAGCGCATTGCGGGAGCCGCCGCGCTTGCCGAGCTTTGCGGCCTTCCTGTACCACGCCGCCGGCCAGGAGCGCTGGGTGCGCGAGGAAGTGACGCACTTGTACCACTCGACGCTCAACGTGTACGAGCATCCGGGCGATCGCTATCACCAATACAGCCTGGCGCACAACAATCCCGCTGCCATGCTGCTGGGCCGGCTGCCGCTGTTCCTGCACGCCGCCGCCGCCGCGGGCATCGACTTCGCACCACAACCCGATGCGCCCAGCGCGCTGCCCACGCGCGGCGGACGCGTCGACGCCGCGGACAAATGGCTGACGCCCGGGCGCGGCTGGTCGAACACTGGCGTCACGGTGCTCGGTTACGCCCAGGCGCCCACGCCCGTGGCGGTGCGCATAGACGGCCCGATGGGCTTTGGCTCGTTCCGGGGCTTCTACAAGCTCTACTATGGCTGGCCCAGGCTCGACGCCATGACGCCCAGGGACGACCTGCGGGCGTGGAACGCGCGGCAGCAGCAGGACACCGTCACTTTCCCCAATGAAAACCTGTTCAAAGACCCGCCCACCCAGCGCAATTTCAGCGAAGGCCGAGGTGAAACGTTCCAGGCTCTGCCCTATGTCGAGACTGCCGCCAACGATCCCCAGCAGCAGTGCTATCGGCTGGAAGTCGGCGGCGATGCGATTGAGCTGCCCACCTTGCTCAGCGCTGCCTCCTCGCAACCGTTGCCCCAGGTGGGCGTGATCGCCCGCACGATGTTCTGGAACAACCAGCTCAAGCCGGCGTCCTTCCGCGTGGTGGGCGCGACGGATCTGCTGCTGCGGCCGCTGGACCCGACGGCGAAAATTCAGTTGGTGCTGGAAGCCATTGACAACCGCTTTGGCATGCCCACCCTGCTGCGCCTCGCCGATGCGCAGGGGCAGGAGATCATCCGCACCAGCGTCTTCTTCGTCGGCCAGCGCCAGCAGGTGACGGTGGAACTCGACCCCGCGGTACATCCGCTGCCGTGGCGTTTCATCTCCGCATCCTCTGGCGACAACCGTTTCACGTTCACCGGCGCGGAGGAACTGTTCTTCGCCCGCAGCCGGGCGGATTTCGACGTCGTGCTGCCCAAACTGCTGGAACAGCAGCAGAGCAAGTGAGGTGATCCGACATTGCATGGCCAGCGTTGCGCTCGCACAGCGAGCCCTGGTCACTGTGGCGAATCGGATCACAACCTCACGGCTTCAGCAATTTCGCCAGTTGATCCAGCGCTGCGCGGTTCTGGGCGAAGTACAACTGCTCAGGACCGCCGGTGAAGGACAATTGCGGGCCCCAGCCGCTGATGATTTCCACATGCAACGGCAGGGCGGTGGCGGCGGGGTCGATGGTGAGCTGGGCGTCGGCGCGCTGGCTGCCAAAGAGCAGCGAGGTTTCCAGCAGGACCTGGTTGTTGGCGTCGCGGATGCAGATGTATGACGGCGCCACTTTGTCATAGCGTTTGAGCGCCTGGAAATGCAGCGTGAACGGTTCGGTGCTGCCCACCGGCATCAGATGACCCACGATTGAAGCCGAGGGCTGGTAGCGCAGGTCGCGTTTCCAGACGCTGGCCTCCACCGGCAGGTCCGTCAGCGGGGCGTAAAACGGCAGGTTGCCCCAGTTGCGGAAGTCCAGGCGATACCACCCGGCGGCGCCCTGTGCAGGCACTTTGATGCGGCGGATATTCTCGCCCAGATAACGTTCGGTTTTGGTGGGCGCGGCTTCATCAACGACGAGCTTGTCGTTGGGACCAAACACCCGCAGCGCCGGGCCGTAGTGGTCCTGTCCCGGCACCGCCTCCAGGGTGATCGAAAAATCTTTGCCTTCGGGGTTGTAAGTCAGCAGTTCCAGTGCGGGTCCCTCGGAAGCGATGAACTGCGGATGGGTGCCCCGGCTGGGGTAGATGCCGCGTTCGGCGGCGAAGGTCAGTTGCGTGATGCCCGCGTCGCGCACCGCCGCCAGCCAGGCGGGGATGGCGCGCATCATCCAGTTGCCCGTGGCGCTGAATGCCGCGCCGTAGCCGTGCATGGGGTCGCCGGGGTGGTCGTAGCGCTCACGGGCGAGTTGGTACACGCCGGTCATGCCGCGCTGCAGCCAGGCGGCGTCGCCGGTGAGGCGGTACATGAAGGTTTGCGCCCAGAGATGGTTGGGATAGGTCGCGGTGTATTCGGTCAGGGCCGCCGGCACGCGCTCATCGCGGCGCAGGCGGTAGAGCCGATCGAACCACGCCAGATGCCAGACCGGGTGGTGGTAGGGGGCGTACATCTTGGTCATCGGGGTGGCGAGCATGCCTTCCCACGACACGGCGATCGCCGCCAGGGCGTCGGGGTCCCAGGTGTGCCAGTAGAGGTTGAGCGCTTCGCCCAGCGTGTTGTTGATCTCCCGGCTGGCGCCGCCGTAGATGCGGCTGTGACGCGAATAGGTGTCCGCCCACAACTGGTAGACGTCGCGGCTGCGGGCGTCGCCCTCGACCAGCCAGCGCATCAGCAGACAGTCGGGATGGATGAAATGCGCCTGCACGCCGGCGTGACCCATGTTGCCGGTGATGTTGCCCTCCGCTTCGCGCGCGCCGTATCCGGACGTGCCCCAGGGCGTGAAACCCTTGGCGTGATACATCGCGCCGGGGCTGTGGAACGGCAGCGGCTGCTCGGGGTTGTCGTAGTTGATGGTGTCCACATCGCGGTAGTGATCGCCATACGCCCGCGCCCAGCGCAGGATGTCGAACGAGTTGCCGCGCAGGAACAGCATCCAGGGCGTGTACACCTGCTGGTAATGGCCCGCCTGCCAGACACGGTGGATCGCCGCCCGGTTTTCGTCGGCGTACCAGTGGTTGTGCGTGTTGGCGAAGATGAACATGCCATATTCGCCGCTGCGCTCATTGACGCTCTGCAGGTAGTCGGTGTAGGCGTGGTCGAACACTTTCTCCAATTCGGGGAAGCGCGCTGCGTCGCGCGGGGCGATGTCGCCTTCGGTCCGGCTCCGGGCAAACCATTCCCCCTGCGCCCGGGCATGCGGCTTCAGCTGCGCCAGCTTCGCCCAGGCGCCGATGTCCTGCACTTCCGCCGAGTGCAGCCGCACGGTGAACTCGCTCGCCAGCGCCACGCCGCGCGCGCTGCCGGACAACGCGGCGAACTTCATGTCCTCCGGGTCGATCCAGCGTTCCGTCTGCTGGGCGTCCATCAGCATGTCAAACGCCTGCGCGGGAAAACGCAGGTCCAGCAGCCGCCCCTGATGGAAGAATCGCAGCTTGTACAACTCGGAGATCGGCCAGGTTTCCTCGGGCGTGTACGCAATCAACCCATGCGCCGGCCAGGTGTGCACCGTGGCCCCGGTGTTGGTGACCTGCAATTCCTTGGGAAACTTCTGCCAGATGTCGCGCAGCGTCACGCTGAACGCCGGCTGGTGGAAGCCCAGATCGTTGAGCAACTCGTCATCACTGGCTTTGCCGCCCGCCTTGCCGGTAGTCGGTGAGCTTTTCCCGGCCTGAAGCAACGCGGTGAACCAGCCGTCGCTGCGGCCGACCTGTTTGGTGATGGGCTTGCCATCTTTGTCGAACAGCCCCTCGATGCGGGCGCGGTCATGGCGCAGTTGATGCAGGTACGCCACGCCGCCTTTTTCCGCCAGCTTGCCCGCGGTCATCTGGTTATCGTGACCGAAGCGCCATTCCTGGATCAACGGCGTAGGCAGGTGAAAGCCGACATCCAGCAGGCGCATGCGGTCGCTGTCGAAGGTCAGAATCGTGTGGTGCTGCACCTGCACCTGCGACTGTCCCGCCCACAGCGTCAGCCGGGTGCGGAACCGGCACAGACGCGGGCCCGCCCGTTCGTCGAGCTTGGGATGCTGATACCAACCCTCGGCGGCAAGCACCACGCGCATGGGGCCGGCTTCCTCGATCACCACCGTGGCGTCGGGATCGTTGCCAGCTTCAAACCGGATGCCGCGCTGGTCGATCAGGTACGGCCCGGCGGACTGCCCACCGGCGGTGAGGGTCAACTCGTCCTGGGTAAATTTACCGTCGCTGTTCAGGTCCACCCACGCCTGTTCGATGCCGGCAAAACGCTTGGCGCCCACCTGCACGCGGATGATGCCGTTGTCCAGCAGATAGTGGTCGCCTTCCTGCCGCACGGTCGCCGGCTGCTTGGGCGTCAGCCGGGTCGCGCGGGTTGCCTGATTCAGCGTGTAGCGTCGGGGCTGGCCTTTCCGGTAGTGCGCGACAAACTTCACATGCGCCCAGCGCACACTGTTGCCCGCTGCGGTTTTGCCGCTCGCAGGCTGGGGAAACCACCAGGCGATCGGGTCAATCGCCGCCGCCACGGGCTGACCATCCTCCAGCAATTGAACCGTGCCTGCGTCGGTCACCGTGCCCTCGGGGAACGGCACGCCGAAGCAGATTGGTACCGAGCCATCGGGCCACACATCCTGCGGCTGCACTTCCAGCGGAATGCCATCAGGCGGAAACGGCACAGTTGGCGCGCTGCGATCCACGCGGGTGAATTTCGTGGCTGCCGCGACCGTCGGCTCCCCGCCAAGCTGCGCGCTCAGTTCATACTCGCCCACCGGCAGCGTGCCCGCACGCCACAGCAGCGCCAGTCGCGGCTCGGTCGGTTGCTCGATCCGCTGCTGCCAGACCACCTGGCCGGCGCTGGTCTTCAGTTGCAGTTCCAGCGGACGCCCCGTCAACTCCTGCCCGGCGAAATCCACCAGCGCCTGGCCCACCGCATCGCTGTTCCAGTAGGTCGCCCGGTCGGCGATCACCTGGGCGGCTTTTACCTTCGCTTTGAGCTGGTGCGGCGTGGCGGGCAGGGGGCGCAACTCCACCAGCAGTTCCTCCGCCCGCGCAGCCCGCGCCAGTAGAAAACCACCGGCCAGCAGGAACAGAATGAGGCCCAGTCGCGGGCGCTGCTGCAGCATGGTGAAACTCCCAGTGGATGCCGCCAGGGAAATGCGATCACATAATGAATTATCAACCCCGGCCCCGGCTGCTGCCAGATGTCATGGGCTTATCGCGGCCGGCGGGATGATTGAAACACTCGGGCGTGCTAATCTGCCCGGGTCCTGCGACCCCGGAACCTCGCCCTCTGGAGCACGGCCATGTCCACGCCGCGCGTGATTCGTCAGCCTGGTCCGTATGCCTACACCTACACCCCCGCGCTCCAGCCCATCGCCAGCGTCGCTCCGGGCGAGGTGGTGACGCTGCTGACCGTCGATGCGTTTGAGAACAAGCTCAACAGCCCCGCTGACCGGTGCTCGCAGAAGTGCACGTTCCCCTTCCTGAATCCCCAGACCGGGCCCATCCAGGTCGAAGGGGCGCAGAAGGGCGACACGCTGGTGGTGCGGATTCACGACATCGAACCCGACCGCGACTTTGCCGTCACCGCGTTGATCCCCGGCTTTGGCGGGCTGACCAACACCAAATTCACCGCCACGCTCAACGAACATCTGCCCGAAGAAACCCGCCTGCTGCCGATCCGCCAGGGACAGGTGCATTTCAATGACCGCATCAGGTTGCCCTACCGCCCGTTCATGGGCACCATCGGCACCGCGCCGGAAATTGAAGCCATCAGTTCGCTCGTGCCCAGCTACTACGGCGGCAACATGGACTGCGTGGAAACCGCGCCCGGCAATGAGGTCTGGCTGCCGGTGCAGGTGGCGGGCGCGCACTTCTTCACCGGCGACGCCCACGCCACTCAGGGCGATGGTGAAATCACCGGCGTGGCGGCGGAAATGCCCGCGCGGGTCACGCTGAGCTTTCGCCTGCTCAAGCAACGCGCCATCAACTGGCCCCGGATTGAATCGACCGACTACATCATGGCCACCGGCAGCGCCCGCCCGCTCGAGGATGCCGCCCGCATCGCCTGGTGCGAGTTGATCGCCTGGATGACCGAGGACTTCGGTTTCACCCGGCTCGACGCCTACCACCTGCTGGGACAGGTCGGCGAAATGCGGCTGGGCAACATGGTCGACCCCAACTACACCATGGTCGCCAAAATCGCCAAACGCCACCTCGGCTGAATCACGCCGCCTGCCATTGCCGCGCCTTGAGCGCCGCCTGCTCCACCAGCTTCCGCGCCCAGCCCGCCGCGGCGTCCGCTTCCAGCAGCCGTTCGCAATCCGCCGCCGGCAGCGCCTTGGCGAACAACCAGCCCTGGCCATGCTGACAATCCAGCGCCTGGAGCTGGGCGAGCTGGCCCTCGGTTTCAATGCCCTCGGCAGTCACCGACACATTCAGGTTCTGCGCCAGGGTGATGATCGCCTGAATCACCGCGCCGTAAGCTCGGTGGTCTTCCATCTGCTTGACGAACGCCCGGTCGATCTTGAGCACATCCAGCGGGAATCGATTGAGGCAGTGCAGCGACGATTGTCCGGTGCCGAAGTCATCCATGGCGATGCCCACGCCCAAGCGACGCAGCTCTTCGAGCAACGGGGCCGCCGCTTCGGGCTGATCCATGATGACGCTTTCGGTGACTTCCAGATGCAGCGAGCCGGCGTACAACCCGTGCCCGCGAATGATCCCCGCCACTTCACCAAGCAAACCGGGTTCGAGCAGTTGACGTTTGGACAGGTTGACGTTCATGACCAGCGGCGTGGGGCGCGGGAAGCGTTTCTGCCACAGATGCAGTTGCGCCGCCGCCTGCCGCAGCACGTATTTCCCGATGGGCACGATCAGCCCGGTTTCCTCGGCGATGGGAATGAACTTGCCCGGCGCAATCAGCCCATGCTCGGGATGCCGCCAGCGCAGCAGGGCTTCAAAGCCGATGATTCGTCCGGTGGACAGACAGACCAGCGGCTGATGCCAGACCGCCAACTGGTTTGCCTCCAACGCTTCGCGCAGTTCGGTTTCCAGTTGCAGCCGCTGCACCATCTGCTGGTGGATGGCGCTGTCGAACAGGGCGCAACGATCCTTGCCCAGCGATTTGGCGCGGTACATCGCGGCGTCGGCGTCGCGCAGCACTTCATCCGAGTTGGCGTAACCATGCCGGCTGCTGGTCAGGCCGACGCTGGCGGTGATGTGGATCGAACGGCCTTCGATTTCAAACGGGTCGCGCAGCGTGCGGTTGATTTCCTGGGCGATCGCCATGCCCACCTGCGGATCGTCGGTGCCTTCGAGCAGCACGACAAACTCGTCGCCGCCCATGCGCGCCGCTACGCCGGGCGGCAGTTTGTGCAATTGCGTCTGCACCGCCAGTTCCGCGCTCAGACGCCCGGCGGTTTCCATCAGCAATTGATCGCCCAGCGTGTGGCCCAGCGTGTCGTTGATGATCTTGAAGCGGTCGAAATCGAGAAACAGCAGGCAGAAATCCGCCGGCTGCGCCAGCACTTCATCGAGCCGCTGTTCCAGTTGATAGCGATTGGCGAGTCCGGTTAAGCGATCATGCAATGCCGCATGGCGCAGCTCCTCATTGCGCTGGGCGACGGTCTGCGTCAGTCCCGCCATGCGCTGCTGCAGTTGCTGCGCCAGCCGCCATTTTTCCGTCAGCGCCAGCGCCACCTGCGCCGTCTCGGCGGCATCAAACGGCTTCTTGAGAATCAGCAGTTGGTCGTTGACCCCCAGCCGATTGATGATCTGGTCCCACGAATAATCGGAGTACGCCGAGCAGATGACCACTTCGAGCATGGGGTCGATGCGCCACAACTCGCAGATGGTTTCCAGCCCATCCCAGCCCGGCGGCATGCGCATGTCGACAAACGCCATGGCGTAAGGTTGGCCGGCGTCGCGCGCCGCCTGCGCCAGCCGACAACCTTCCTGGCCCTGGTACGCCGAGTCGATGTCGAAGGTCACCTGCCGCGCCGGCGTGGGCGGCCCGGCGCCGAAAAGCACTTCCTCGTCGGCCGCCAGGTCGGGATCGATCGCCCCGCCCTGCAATGCCCGGCGAAAGTCGTCGTGGATCGAGTCGGTGTCGTCGATCAACAGGATGCGACGTGATGGTGTGGAATCGGCACTCATGCGGCTTGGCTCTGTACGAAAGTGAGCGGAAGGTCCAGATCAAAGGTCGCGCCCCGGCCCAGCCCGGCGCTGTGGGCGGTCAGCACCCCGCCGATCATGTGGGCATGATTGGCGGAGTTGTGCAGCCCAAAACCGTTGCCGTCCTGGCGCGTGGTGAACCCGTGGTTGAAGATTTTCGTGAGATGATCCGGGGCAATGCCCACCCCGTTGTCGGTCACGCTGACGCGCACGCCTTCCTGGCCACCGACCACCAGCGAATGCAGCCCCAGGCGGATGCGGCGGTTGTCGGCGGCATTGGGTTTGACCGCGGTGCGCGCGTTGCTGATCACGTTGACCAGAATCTGCAGCACCACATGCTTGTCCGTGCGCAGGTGCGGGCGCACCGCGTAGTCGCGCTCGATCTGAATGCGATGCCGCTCCAGCGACAGGGCGTTGAGCCGCACGGCATCCTCCAGCACATCCACCAGATCGAACTCGGCGCAGGCGACGCTGACCTTGGCGTTGCGCTGCTGGGCGCGGACGATCTGCTTGATGTGCTCGATGCTGGCGCTTAAGCGGTCCAGCTCGGCGAGCATGTCGCGCTGGTCCAGGGTAAAGGCTTCGGAGAGCTTGCGCAGGTAGCCGGGCAGGCGCTGGCCGCGCACGTCGTCGGCTATGAAACGCAGCAGCGCGTCCGGTGCTTCGGGCAGCAGTTCCACAGCCTGGCGCAGCCGTTCGTAGCGTGGGCCGCGCAGCCGCTCCGCCAGCAGCGCCGCCGAGACGACCACGCTGTTGAGCACATTGCCCACGTTGTGCAGCACACCGGAGGCGATTTCCGCCATGCCCGCCTGCCGCGACAGTTCCGCCAGGCGTTCGTGCGCCTGCTGGCGTTCCTGTTGGGCGGCAATGAGCTGCTGGTGTTTGAGATGAAGCTGCCCGAAACTCTGCGCCAGCAGTTCACACTGCCGGGACAGCAGGGGGAACAGGTCCAGCAGGCAGATGCCGCCGTCGGCTTCGCGCACGGCAATCGGTTCATAGCGTTCCGTCGCGGACCGCGCCAAGGCGGCGTCAATCGCCTGCGCCAGTTCCAGCCGGGCGTCGAGGGTCAGGGGCTCATGCCGCCAGGTTTCCAGCAGGTTGGCGATGGGCCGCCGGAGATAGATTTCCCGGTGAAATGGCCGGCACAACGCCTGATGCAGCGCTCCGCGCGAGATGATCGCCAGCAGGGCCCCCGCACGGGTGATCAGCACCCCCGGCAAAATCGGCAGCGCGGCAAAGCGTTCTTCCAACTCACTGAGCGGGCGGTCGGCATCCAGCCGCAGCCGCACCCCCGCATGGGCAGCGATGTCCGCCAGACGCACCGGCGTCTGGAAAAGCAGCGCATTGTCTGAGCACGACTGGGTCTCATCCGGAACAGGCATGGTTCAACTCCTGCCGGCTGCGCCAGCGCGAAGCCATCGCGCCGCCGCCGCGTGGCACTGCATAAACGCGGGCGGGTTCTGCAGCAGTACATCGACGTTCCCGGCCCTTCATGCGGGTTGGCTTCCGGTTAATCTTTGGTTAGCCCGGCCGGGCTGGATGTGGATTGGAACCATGCCGCCGGCAGCGCCGGTTTGTGCGATGATGCCGCCATGGAACAGGATGAAACCGCCAAAAACTGGTTATGGACGCCGCGCCGCTGGGGCGTCGCCGTCGCGCTGCTGATGCTGGCGTTTGCCGCGCAGCAGGTGTTGTTGAGCGTCAGCAGCCGGTTGTGGGATCGGGATGAGCCGCGTTTCGCCCGCGCGGCCGTGGAGATGTTTCAGAGCGGAGACTACCTGGTCCCGCATTTCAACGCGCAGCTGCGGCCGGACAAACCGCCGCTGGTGTACTGGCTGATGAACGTGGGCCTGGCGCTGCTGGGCGTGAGCGAGTTGGCGGTGCGGTTGCCGTCGATCGTGGGCATGACCGCCTGCGTGGGACTGACCGCGTGGCTGGGGCGCCGGCTGTTTGATCGGGACGTGGGCTGGTGGGCGGGGGTGATGTTCGCCACCAGTGTGATGCCGATTTACATGGGCAGTGGCGCGACCGCCGACGGCACGTTGCTGCCGGGCATTCTGGGCGCGCTGCTGGTGGTGACGAACATCTGGCTGCGCCGACAGGTGCGCTGGAGCGATTACGCCTGGCTGACGCTGGCGCTGTCCTGGGCGCAGCTCGCCAAAGGGCCGGTGGGCCTGGCGGTTCCCGTGCTGGCGGTGATCGGCATCAGTCTGTGGTGGCGCTGGGAACGGCATTGCGGCAGCGTGGAAACGGATGCGGCTGCGGTGGGGCAGGAGCGCACCTGGCCCCGCGGACTGCTGCCGGTGCTGGCGGTTGCGGTGGTGCTGAGCGTGGGGGCGTTTCTGGCGTGGGGCATTCCCGCCGACCGGGCGACGGGCGGTGAGCTGGCGCGGATCGGTTTAGGCCGGCATGTGGTGGACCGGGTGGTCAACGCTCAGGAAGGCCACGGCGGGGGGGCGTGGTGGTCGTACCTGGCGACCTTGCCGCTGTATCTGCCGGTGCTGGCGGTGGGCATTTTCCCGTGGGGCGTGTTCCTGCTGGCGGGGGTGGCCGGGGTGTTTCGCCGGCGGTTCGCTGCTGCGCGGCAGCGGGCGGCGCTGGTGGGTTTGACGCTGCCGACGCTGCTGATGATGTCGCTGGTGGCGACCAAGTTGCCGCATTACATCCTGCCGATGCTGCCGGGCATGAGCGTGCTGCTGGCGGCAGTGCTGGTGAGCTGGCGGCGCGGGGCGTTGCCCCCGACTGACGAACGCTGGTTGCTGTCGGGCGGCTGGTTGGTCGCACCCGGCGCGGTGGGGTTGATCGGCTTCGTCGTCGCCGTGCCGGTGATCGTGGGCGGGTCGCCGTGGCGCTGGCTGGCGCTGCTGGCGGGGCTCCCGATGTTGCGGTTGCTGGTGGGCAACGGGCGCTGGTTCAAGCAGGGAACGTATGGCCGGTTGGCGTGGAGTTATGCGGTGGCGATGCCGCTGACGCTGGTGCTGCTGGCGCTGCTGGTGATGCCGGCGCTCGAGCGGTTGAAAATCTCCGCGCCGCTGGCGGCGGTGGTGCAGGCGCAGCGATCGGCAGGGATGCCGGTGTACGCCATTGGTTATCAGGAACCGAGTCTGGTGTTCTACCTGAACCTGCCCGCCGGCGAGCGGTTGGAAGGTTTGGCGAGTGATGCGGCGAGCCTGCGACAGTGGGCGCAGCAGGGGCCTGACAGCGTGCTGGTGATCCGCGACAGCGCCTGGCCGGAGCAGTTGGCGCAGCAGGAGGGTTGGCCGGTGTCGGTGGTGGAGCGGGTGGGGTTGTTCAACTACGCCAGCGGTGAGCTGGGGGGGCAGGTGCTGGTGGTGGTGCGGAAACAGGCGGCGCCCGCGCCGGGGATGTAGTTGCGGATCCCCGAGCCGGTGGTGATTGATGCCGGCGATTCGTTCAGGATGAACTGGCTGCGGGAGGCAGCGACGGCGCACGGTTTGAGCGTGTGGCCCAGCTTAGCGCGACGCCGAGCGCGAGCAGCGTCAGAGTGATGCCGACGGCGATCATGAACCGGTTGCCGATGTCGGCAGGCCAGCGCGGCCAATCGTGATGCAGCAGACAACCGACGCCGATGCCCGCTACGGCGCTGCTCGCCATGCTCAGCACCAGCCAGCGCCACGCGCGGGGCAGGTGCCGCCATCGCAGTTCGCGCCAGACCCAGCGGGCTTTGACCTGCTCCGGCGGCAAGCGCACAGCATCCTGACGCCAGGGGGCCACGTGCGCCAGCAGGCAAGCGGTCGCCAGCATGCCGACGGCGCCGACGAACAGTCCCGCGCTGACATCGCTGACGAAATGCTTGTCCGCAACGACCCGCATCCCGCCGGCAAAGACGCCAAATAGCACCCACGCCGGCCAGGCGCGGGGCCAGCGCAGGATCAGCACGGTCGCCACGGCGCCGGCGGTGGTGGCGTGGCCGGAGGGAAAACTGTTGTGGCTGTAACCCTCGGCAAAGAAGGTGAACCCCCAATGGCCATCGTTCCACAGCCGAGCGGGGCGCCAGCGCGCCAGCAGCATTTTGAGGACGAAGTTGCCCAGGCCCGAGGTCGCCAGTCCCAGCAGCAGCGTCAGGCTGTACCACCCGCCGCGCCACCAGTGCCGCCAGAGGCACAGCACCAGCAGCACCACGGCGGCAACGTAGTACTTGGTTCCATGGGCGGTGTCGCGCAGCACATCCACCACAGTGCGATGTTCGACCGCCATCCGCTGGCCCCATCGGCCGACCGGCACGTCCAGCAGGAAGAAGCTGAGGGTCACCAGCACGCCGACCGCCCAGCCGATCCAGGCGGCCGACCGCACCGTTCCATGCGCCTGTGCCCACGTCCACCAGTTCGGCTGGGTCGGCGGCACTGCACTGGGCGTTGTCGTGTCGGGCGCAGCGGCGGGCGGGGTCAGTTCGGATTCGGCGCGGGACGGACTCATGAACCACCCATCGTAGCAGCCCCGCAACGTGTGATTGGTGGACTGCAAAACGGGATGGGTGGGGACGGTGCAATCGCAGCACTGCGTCGTGTCGTTGCAACGTTGCGGAGTGCAATTGCAACGTCGTGGGCTGTGCGCAGGGCGTAGCGTGCGGTGGGGGATGCGCGGATGCGGAGGCAGATTGCGGAGGCGCAAGCGTGGCCGGGGGGGCGCTGGGTGGGTTGCGGAGGTGCGTGGGTGTACGGGAGCGAAGGAGAGTCAGGTTGTGCGGTGGTATGACTCAGGCGGCGAAGGCCGGCGCCAGGGCGGCGAGCGCCGGTTGCCCGGCGCGAGCCATGCGCCACAGTTCATGGACCGCGTCGGGCAAGTCGGCCTCCCGGTCTTCAAACCAGTTGAGCAGGTCCGCCAGGCGCACACTGGCGCGAAAGGCGTCATGCGTCCCCAGCAGCCAGAGGACGAACGCGCCCGCCAGTGCCCGCTGGTCCTCGGTGCGGTCGTCCATGAAGCGGAACAGGCCGTCGTCATCCTGCAACGCCGCCAGGGCCGCCAGGGCGCGTTCCTGAGCGTCGAGCAGGGCGAGGTCTTCAACCTGATGGTCCTGCCGCACCGCCGCCAGCGCCGCCACGGCTGCCGCGGTCGCCAGGGGGTCGCCGGCGTAGCTGCCGTCGGCATCTTGGGCTTCGAGCAGGTAGCGGGTCATGGTGTCGCTGAGGGTAGTGGGACGGTAGGTCAGTTCCACCAGCCGGCGCAGACCCAGGGCAGCACAGGCGACGGGGCTGGCCGCCAGGCGCGCCCGCAGGGGCAACGGCAGGGGCAGGCCGTTCTCCACCACGCCTTCGAGCAGCCGATCGAAGCGTTGTGCGTCAAAGAGCTTTTCGAGCAGGTTGAGACTGAGCATGACAGGCTCCGCAGAAGAGTTAATTCGGTATCCGTTAGGTACAGATAATACCCGAACAGATGGGCCTGTCAATCCTTTTTGTTAGGTTTTGTTTTGGGGGTCTGGCCGCAGTTGAAATGATGTCGTTGCCGCTGCGCCGTCAGCCTTGTCGGTTGCTTCCGCACACCCCGGAGGCCTGCGTGACGTGGATGAAACGCCACCCGCCGGCCGCCAGCGTGGCGCTTGCGCAGCGAGCCCTGCACCAGTCGGCTGGGCAGGGCTCGCTGTACGACTGCGAGGATGTTTCCGCGTTCAGGCAGCAGTTTCACTCAGGGGGCGTAGAACCGGTGGTAGCCGCGATTGTCCAGGCCTTTGGGCCACGCCCAGGCGGTGCGGGTGGAGTTGTACTGGTTGTAGACGTCGTTGGTGAGATAGGTTTCAAATTCGCCATGACCGTCGGCATACAGCCAGTTGGTTCCGCCTTCGTGCCGGTAGGGGGCGAGGTTGGTGCCGCCGCGGACCCGGCTCCATTCGATCCAGAGATCGTTGGCGGAGCCGTTGGATTCACCGACGAGGAAATAGTCGGAGGGCTTGGGCGCCTGATCGATGTTGCGGGCCCCGTACTGGACCTCGCGGTTGTAGAGGGCGGTCTGGGAGAAGGGGTTGAGGTTGTGGCCGTTGTAGACGGCACTCTGCGCGGGCAGGTAATGCGTGCCGCGCCAGTGCCGGGAGCCGGAGCCATAGTAGGGGAAGCCGTTGTTGATGGCTTCAAAAGCCAGGGTGGGATTGGTCCAGACATGGTTGTAGGCGGCGCTTCGGCCGGACATTTCGCCGGGGCAGCGGCGGACGCCGTCGACCACCCAACCGGTGGACAGGTTGTACATGGACGTCAGCGTCGATTTGCTCAGGCCGGTGATCGGCAGATAGTCCTGAATGATGTAGGCATTGGGCCAGTTGAGATGGGAATTACCGTTGCCCATCCAGCTGACATTGGCGGGACTGACTTCGCCGTTGTTGCTGGCGGCATAGGCGGCGACGGCGATGCCCCATTGCTTGAGATTGCTGGCGCATTGGATGCGCACGGCGGCGGCGCGGGACTTCTGCAGCGCCGGCAGCAGCAGGCCGATGAGCAACGAAATGATGGCGATGACCACCAGCAATTCGATCAGCGTGAAACCGCGTCGGAGCACGGATTTGCTGCTACGTAAAAGCCCGGCTTCCGAACTCAACCCGGCGCCAGCATGAGCTGGTCGAAGTCCAGTGACCATCAGCGTGTCCTCCGAAACTTAGGCGGTGGTAAAGAAGATGCAACTGGGGACCATGATAACCATTGACTTCACGCGAAGTCAAGCGCAAAATGGTCAACTATGGCAACTTCCGCGCTCCTGAATGAAAAGGCCTCGGGCGTCAGCATCCCCCCGCGTTTGTGTGATGTCGCCCAGCGCGCCGGCGTCAGCCGAAGCACCGCCTCCAAGGTGCTGCTGGGCACCGGCGGACCCAACACCCGCGTCAGCGACCACACCGCCCAACGCGTGCTGGCGGCGGCGCGGGACATGCACTTTCAGGCCAACCCCATCGCCCGGCAACTCGGCGGCATTCGCAGCAGCACGCTGGGATTGATCCAGCACCACGGCTTTACTCCGATCATCGCCCATCGCCAATACTGCATCGAAACCCAGGCCGCCGAACGTGGCTATCGGATGATGTTGGGCCACGCTCATGCCGACCCCCAGCGCATCACGGGTTACATGCACGACTTCACCGCGCGCGGCGTGGAAGGCATCATCGCCATTGATTTTCGGCCCCGCGATGCGCCGGCGCTGCTCGAAGCCCGGGTGGGCGCTGTGCCCGTTGTGTTTCAGGGGCCGGTGCCGGTGCCCCAGCCCGGGGTGGGCAATGTCATGCTCGATCGCGCGGCCGGGGTGGCGCAAGCCGTGCAACATCTGACCCAGCGCGGGCGGCGACGCATCGGCCTGGTCATGCACAGCCTGACGGACCACGGGATGACCGAACGGCTGCGCGGCTACCGGGCGGGCATCAGCGCGGCGGCGGGAACCGTCGCGCCCGAGTGTCTGCTGGTCAATCCGGCGCCGGCGATGGGCATGGCCGAATCGACCGGGGAACTCTGGCACTGGCTCAAGGCGCTGCATCTGGACGCGGTGATCACGCCCGGCGATCAACTGGCGTGCGCGCTGGTGCTGCAGGCCCCCGCGCAGGGGGTGCGTGTGCCGGAGGACCTGGCGGTCGTGGGCTTCGACAACAGTCCCGTCGCCGAGGCGTTGGGCATCACCTCGCTGGATCAGAACAATGAGCCGCTGGCGCAGCGGGCGGTGACGATGCTCCTGCAACTGATCGCCAAGCCGAAGCTGCCGGCGACGGAGCGTGAAGCCTGGATCGCGCCCACGCTGGTGGTGCGCCGTTCCACGTGATGCACAACGGCTGGCGGTTGACGGGGGTGCGGGCGGAGGGCCCGGTTCAGGACGGCAACTGCGGCGGCTGGTAATGGCGGGTGTGACGCCAGAGGGTGTAGCTCGCGCCGGCGAAGAGCAGGAAGGGGGTCGCCATCATCAGGTAGATCGAATAGTTGTACCCGCGCCCCATGGCGGCGCCGTCGGCGCGATTGTTCCGGACCTGTTGCTGATTGGCGCTTTGCGCCTGCTGGTCTTCGGTGAAGATGACCTTGCAGTTGGGGCACGCCAGAGCCGAAGCGCTCAGGGACCCCAGGCTGGCCACGACCAGCGCCAAAAGCAGAACGAAACGCCAGCGGCGATACATGCTGCAATCGTGAACCGGGCGGGGACGGGAGGGCATGGGCGGAATTATAGGTCGCAACTGCGGCCGGGCAAGCCGCTCCCGCAAGGGCGTGCAGGCGTCGCTGCGCGTCGGCGGCGGGACTTCCGCCAGTTGGCGCAACCGTTGCAACCGGCCCGCAGCGGGGCGGATTTCGCCGCGGTGAACTCAATCAATAAAGCGGAGGTCTGAAGTCGTCGATTGCCTGACCAAGTGCCCGGTGTCGCGCCGGCGTTCAGTTCGTGGGATTTTGTGGCCAGGAGCATTGCCTTGGATTCGTCCTACATCATGCCGTTTGTGCGTTCGATCAAGAGTGTGTTTTCCATGATGCTGCAGATGGAAGTGCAGGTCGGTGCACCACAAGTGCGGCGCGGCGGCAGCCCCAGTCATGACGTGTCAGGCATCATCGCCCTCAATGGCGACGTCGAAGGCAATGTGGTGCTCAGCTTTCCCACCGCCGTGGCGGTGCAGGCGGTCGAACGCTTCACCGGCATGAAGCTCGACGTGCTGCATGAAGACTTCGCCGACGCTGTGGGCGAACTGGTCAACATGATCTCCGGCAGCGCCAAAGCGGAGTTCACCGGCAAGTATGTCACCATCAGTTGCCCATCCGTGGTGATCGGCGCTGAGCATATGGTGTTCGGCGCCAAGGACATGGTGTGCATCGGCATTCCCTGTGCCGCGGCGTGCGGTTCCTTCGTGCTGGAAGTGGGCATCAAGCAGATGGCCGCCAGTGCGAAGTACAAGCCAGCGACGGCGGCCGCCGCCGGCTGATTGACGGCCGCGTCCGCCCGGGGCCATCGCCCTGAAGGCGGCGCCGTTCAGGAAGCAGGACCATGGCTGAAGCACAGGCCAATCCCATCAAGGTCCTGATCGCACCCGATAAATCACAGGTGGAATTGCTGTTTCCCGTGGGTTACCAGGTCGACGCCACCACCGCGGCGTTGTGTCAGACGTTGCTGGGGGAAGCCGGGGTCGAGCAGACCAAGGACGTGCTCAAGGCGGTCAAAGAACTGCTGGCGCAGCCGGTGGATCCCCAGGTCGCGCGGCAGGGCGTGGTGGCGCGGGCGACGCCGGCGCTGGAGGGCCAGGACGGCAAGGTCGACTGGCTGGTGGACCATCTTCCGCAAGACGCTGACGCCACCGTCGCGCTCACCGATGAACGCAACGGGGCGCAGTCTTACTATGAGCAGAGCGCGTTCATCATGGTTGAGGAAGGGCAGGTGGTCGCCCAGTTCAGTGAACCGGTCGCCGGCAGCGATGGCCGGGACGTGTGCGGCGGCACCATCGTCTGCAAGCCGGCGCGGCCGGCGGCGTGGGAATGGGATGAAACGCTGTCCAAGGACCGCGAAGGTCGGCTGGTGGCGCGCACCCAGGGCGTGCTCTACCGCAAGGACGGCAAGGCCGCGGTGCGCCATGTCATTGAGATCGACGATTGCGTGGACTTCTCCACCGGCAACATCTCCTTCACCGGCGATGTGGTGGTGCACAAGTCCGTCCGCGATTGCTTTGAAATCCAGGTCGATGGCTCCGTCACCGTGCATGGACTGATCGAAGCCGCTCACATCAAATGCGGCCAGGACCTGCATGCGCTAGGCGGCATGGCTGGACGTGAGGAAGGCACCGTGCGGGTCGGCGGCCGACTCGACGGCAAATATCTTGACAACGTGCGCGGCGAAATCACCGGCGATCTGGCGATCGAACGCGAAGTCATCAACTGCTTCTTCACCATTGAAGGCAACATCGACATGCCCCATGGCGCCATCATCGGCGGCCGACAGGTCGTGATCGGCAAGGTCCACCTGGGCACGCTGGGCAGTCCTGCCTCCGTGCGCAGCGAACTGGTCGTCGGCACCATCCCCGCGCTCGAACCGCTGCTGGCGCGCCTGGAAGATCTGCTGGACGAAATCGAACGCGAGCACAACATCCTGTTCGACGAACAGCAGATCCTGCAGAAGGAAGCCAAACGCCTGACCGCTTCCGCCAAGGAGCGCCAGACCGAATTAATGTTCGAACTGGCGTCCCTGCAGACCGCCAGACGCAAAGCCGAAGGGGCGCTGGCTGCGCTGCGGGATTATCTGGAAGCGAACCGGGTGGTGGATGTCACCATCGAACGCGAACTGCACGCCGGCTCGGTGCTGGTGGTCCATGACGTGCAATTCCATCTGACCCAGGACCTCAAAGGCCCGCTGCGGATCGTGCGCAAGGAGGGTGAAATCCGCGTGGAACGCCACGGCCGGCTGACCGTGCTCAACCAGTTCGCCAGCGTCGGCACCGCCCAGGCGGCGTAAAAAAGGGGATAAGTACATTTATTGCCGACACAATAAATGTACTTATCCCCTTTTTATCCCCACCCCGACCAAACGGCTGCAGATCAGCGTGTTCCCCTGCGCAGAGCAGCGCGGGCATGCGGGACAGTCATTCAATCACCGCCACCACCGCCGCCACCGCCTTCACCACCACCACCGCCGCCGGGGCCGCGACCTTTCCCGCGCCGACGTCGGCGGCGTCGCCGCTTCTTGCGCTGCCCTTCGCCGGCTTCGCCTTCGCCCGCCGGTGCGTTGTCGCCTGCTTCATCGGCTGACGTATCATCACTTTCGCCGGCGCTGGAGGTATCCAGGTTGGCGTCGTCGGTGTCCTGATCCGGATCGTAAACCCGCGGCGCGCCGACCTGGGCCTGCAATTCCTCCGTCCCCTGCTCCATGCTTTCGCCTTCAGCGGATTCCACCGCTTCATCCGCCAGCGGCTGGCCCGGGCGCGGGCGACGCGGTTCGGAACGACGGGACTTACCCTCAGGGCTGTCGCCATCGCGGCGTGGGCTGCGCTCCACGCGCTCCGGGCGGTCGCCGCCGCGCTCGCCGCGTTCGGGGCGGTCGCCGCCGCGCGGGGGACGTTCGCCGCCGGTGCGTTCACGCCGAGTGGAGCTGGCGCCGGCCGGGGGGGGCGGTCCGGGGTCATTGCTCTTGTCCAGAATGGCGATGCTTTCCAGCGGGTACGCGCTGAACTTGTTGGGCGGGCTGTCCAGACGCACCATCACCAGCTGGGTCAGAATCTGCGAATCGACCACCGTGCCCGGACCGTCGTCGGTGGTGACGCGGGTCTGCTTCTTGGGCAGCCGGCGGCGCAGGTCTTCGTAGGACTCGTCCTCATACCGCAGGCAGCACATCAGTCGCCCGCAGCGTCCGGAGATTTTGGTCGGGTCCAGCGTGGCTTTCTGCACTTTCGCCGAGCGCATGGAGACGGGCTTGAGCACCTTGAGGAACTGTTTGCAGCAGCAATGCTGGCCGCATTTTTCGTAATCCGCGACGAGCCGGGCTTCGTTGCGGGCGTTGACCTGGTTCATCTCGATGCGGGTCTGGTACTCGGTCGCCAGGCGTTTGACCAGTTCGCGGAAGTCAACCCACTGTTCGCTGGTGTAGTGGAAGATCACCCGTTCGCCGCCCAGGAGCAGCTCGACATCCACCAGCCGCATGGGCAGGTCCAACTCGCGGATGACGCTCTTGGCGAGACGGATGATCTCGGGCTTTTTGTCGTCGAGCTTGGCCTGGTCGTGCAGGTCGTCGATGGTCGCCACGCGCAGCACCCGCCCCTGGCCGGTGAAGGGGTATTCCTTGCCGCCGGAGTTTTCGATGTACTGGAGCATCTCCTTGCGCGAGACGCTCGAGCCGCAGCCGGCGTTGGGGCAGGTGGTGGTGAGCATCTCACCCAGCTCGATGCCGCGCCGGGTGCGGATGACCATTTTGCTGCCGCAGCCGGGCTTGGCGTCCCCGTCGTAGGACAGCTCGGCAATCATCCGCAGGGCGCCGTAGCGCACCACCACCGACTTGGGCGGCTGGAGCGCGGCATAGGCCTTGCGGTCCTCTTCCTCTTCCAACATCACCGGCAGGGGAACAATGCTTCCGGGCATGAATGACTGCTCCGCATCCGTGCAAGCGGCTCCGGGGCGTCTGCAACTGACAACGTCAGCCTGGCGCAGGCGTGGGAACGGGGCCAAACACCGACTTTCCGCGGCTCGGCTGCAGATGCTGCCGCAGGTCGGGGCTTGCAGGGGTTGTCGCCGAATGGTTTTTTTATGCGCTGACGGATGATTCGGCCCACCCGCCAGCTCCAGACACGAAGCAGTGGCGACAGTATACCGCAAGGATTTTCCTTCTGGGAGTGACAGCGGTGATTCCGGGACCGTTGGCCGCAGAGTAGACTGCCGCCGGTCCTTCACGATTCCCGCTTCCGAGGTGCCACATGCTCATTGTCTGGGGTTCAACGCATATCCGACGCAAGAATGAAGTTCGGGTTTACGCCCAGTGCCCGCATTGCCATCAGGTCGGCGCCAAGGCCTGCTACGACGCGAGCAAGTTCTTCACGCTGTACATGGTGCCCTTGATCCCGCTGGGCAAGGTGCATGTGGCGCAGGAATGCCCGGGCTGCAAACAGGGCCTGCACGCCAGCCTGAGCAAATGGGAACAGCAGCGCGACGCACAACTCCCATCGGCGGTGGCGGCTTACCTGCAACACCCGGACTTTGCCCCGGCGCTGGCGCATGCGGTGGAACTGGCGCTGGCCTTCCATGATGAGTCGGCGTTCCTGGAAGTCGCTTTGCAGGCGGAGGAGCATTTCGCCCAAACCCCGGCTTCCCTGCTGCAGTTGGCGGCGGGGTATCGCTTTTTTGGTTTGAACGAACCCGCCCAGGCCGCCCTGGAAGCAGCCTTGGCGCTGGACACCACGGCCCAGGCGCTGCGACTGGCGTTTGTCTGGTCCATGCAGGATCGCAAGCCCGGAGCCGCCGGCCGATTTGTCGATGAGCTGCGCGCCAAATCCAGCCAGGACGTCAGCGCCGAGCTGCGTCTGCTGATCCCCATGCTTCAGGCATTGGGCCAGCATGATGAAGCCATCTTGCGGCTGGACCAGTTGGTGGAAAGCGACCCGACAGCGCGGATGGACAAGCAGGTCGCCAAGTGGCTCAAGCTGGCGCAGAAGCACGCGGGCTCCAACAAGCCCGTGGGCAAAGTCAGCCTCGCGGGACTGACGCAACCCAATGCCAAGGTGACGGCGGGCAACAACCGCCTGGTGCCCGGCTTGATCATGGTCGGCCTGGTGGTGCTGCTGCTGGCGGGCATCTTTGCGGGCATGGCGTTCTTCGCGCCCGCGCACCACATCTACGTGGTCGCCGGCGGGGTGCCCCAGGGCTATCAGGTCGCCGTCAATGGCCAGTCCTTCACCCTCGCGCCCAACCAGGCGGTGAAAGTCCCCATGCAATGGGGCAAGGTGACCATCGCGCCTCAGGACGCGCCCTGGCCGCTGGAAACGGTGACCCTCGAAACCAAAGCGGGTTTTTTCGAACGTGCTTTCGACCAGCGCATCTGGGTGGTCAACCTCGATCGCATCGCCCCGATCTTCTGGCATGAAGTGGGTTATGGGGTCAATCCCCAGCAGGTTGAAGTGCTCAATCAGAGCAAGCTGTATGTGGGCCAATCCCTCTACCGCTTCGACCACATTCAGTATCCCTTTGCGGACTTTCCCGAGCAGGTGAAGATGTCTTCCGGACAGACCTCCACCACCCGCCGGGGGCTCGAACTGGTGGACGCGAAACCGATGTTTGTCGGCTTCTATCTGCATGACCCGGCCGTGAAGCCGCCCCTGTCGCCCGCGGAGTATCTGCTGCTGGCTCTGCGCTACCATCCGACCGACGAAATGCTGCTGGACCTGCTGAGCGCCACCGCCACGCCCGAGCAGTTCCGCTCCGTGGCGCAGGCGAAGCTGGATGAACGCCCGGTGTTGCTGACCTGGCATCTGCGCTACCAGCGTGCCCTGTCCAATGCGAACCAGACCGAACAGATGGTTGCCGCCTATCAGACCTTGTGGGCCGAGGATCAGCAGGACCCGGTGCGGAATTATCTGCTGGCGCTGGCACTGGATGATCAACCGCAGAGCGAGGCGTTGTATCAGGCGGCGGCCAACCATGAGCGTCCGGTGCTCGAGGCGCATCAGGCGCTGGCGCAGCGGCGGATGCTCGAAGGCGATTTTGCCGCGGCGGCTCCGCATGCCCGCGCCTTGGCGAAGCTCCAGGACGAGTCGGAACCATACGATTATTTGATCTATGAAGTCGCCCTGGCGAGCGGTCAGTTTGACGACTACCTGCCGCTGCCCATCCGGGATGAGAACCTCAAGAACTACCTGCTGCCGGCGGTGGCGGAACAGGTGGCGTATCTCGCGGTGCAGGGCCACGTCGGCCGGGCGGTGCAGTTGAAGAACCGTTATCTCGAACAGACGATCGACAGTTCGGCCGCCAACGCCCCGGCGCTGCGCACCATGTACCTGCGGCAGTTCGACCTCGCCCGCGCCATGGCGGACGGCAACCTCACCCGGTGCGTGGAGCTGGCGAAGGAAGGCGCCAAGCCGGAGGAACCGTTCCACGAGGCTCTGCTGGCAGGGCAATGGGAGCAAGCCCAGGCAGCCCTGGGCGAGGACTATTCAGGCGATCCAGTGGCGGCCCATCTGCTGCTATACCTGTTGGCGCAGCGCGGCGGAGCGGAGCAGGTCGCGGCGCTGTCCTACCAGACCGCGCTGGAAAGCTGGGAAGAAGAAGGCGGCGCCGCCCGTGCCGCGGTGGCGGCGCTGCGGCAGGCCGAGGGTCCGGCGCTCAAGCGTCTGCCCGGTGGTTTTGACGGTGAACGCTCGCGGGTGCTGGCGGCGGCGCTGGCGCTGCGGCAACCCCAGCAGCGCGCCCACTACCGGGCGCTGGCGCTCAAGCTCTGCTATCGCCCGGACTACACCTCGCTGCTGGTGCGGGACCTGTTGCGCGAGGATTGAGCGGAACTGGACGCAGCCGGGCGCGCCAGCGGAGCTGCCGATCATCCGCCGGCTGCTGGTGGTCAATCACCCGCGGGTCATGTACAGCGCGAAGCCCACGAACGCGCCGAAGCCGATGAAGCCGAGGATCGCCCAGGTGGTCAGCGTCGGCTGCAGGAAGCTGCAACCCCAGAACACCAGGCCGATCACCACCGCCGCGAGCATCAGTTGCTTGAGATGCCCAGCCGCCCAGCGCATGGCGCGCAGGCAGTAGTAAAGCACGAACAGCGCCACCACCACCACCCCGGCGGCGCCGACCATCTGTCCGGTCGGGTCGTTGACCAACCAGTCGAGATTGACCTTCGCCAGCAGCGCGGGCATGGTTTATGTCTCCTGATCGCGGGTGTCGATATCCGGCTGGGCCTTGAGGTGCTCGGTCGCCTGCGGAATGCTCAGCACCTTCAGGATGCACCAGCCGAACAACGTGGTGACGAAGCCGACGGACACCGCCATTACCAGCCATCCACCCATTGTCATGGCGCCACCTCCGTGCTCTGTTGCATCGCTTCGCGTTCCTTCCACCGCCGCACCGACTGGTGAATCAGCAGCAGGAACAGCACCACCACCAGCAGCGTGAAATACACCGCATAACGCGCCACCGGCTCGTTGCGCAGGGCGGCGAAATAGTTCCCTTCCCTGGTCGTGTATTGCTGGTACAGCCAGACTCCGAACACCCCCAGCAGATACACCGGCGAAACGAACTTGATGATGAAGCCCACGATCCGGGGGATGCGGATTTCCGCCCCGCTGTCGATTTCCTTCATGCCCTTGTCCAGCCCCAGCACCCAGCCGAAGAGGATCACCTGGAAGGTCGCCAGCAGGAAGATGCCCAGCGTGCCGACCCAGAAGTCCATGGTGTCCAGTGCCAGCAGGTTTTTGGAGAAATAGACCACGAACAGGCTGCCGACCAGGGTGATGAACCCCAGCAGGCTCACCGACGCCCGGCGACCGAGGCCCAGGCCTTCCTCCAGCAGCGCGATCGCCGGCTGCAGCATGCTCAGCGAACTGGTCACCGCCGCCAGGAACAGCAGGAAGAAGAAGATGGTGCCGACGAAGCGGCCCAGCGGCATGGATTCAAAAACCATCGGCAAGGTCATGAAGCCCAGGCCGAAGGTCCCGCCCTGCGTGCCTGCCGCGCCCAGGAAGACGAACGCCGCCGGGATGGTGATGAGCCCGCCCAGCGCCACTTCGCAGAACTCGTTGCCAGCACAACTGGTCAGGGAAGACAGCGCGATGTCGTCATTGGGCTTGAGATAGCTGGCGTAGGTGATGATGACGCCAAAGCCCACCGACAGCGAGAAGAAAATCTGTCCGGTTGCCGCCATCCACATCTCGCCGTTGAGCAGCGATTCCATGAAGCCGACGTTCTCCGTGCGCGGGTTCCACATGAAACCCAGCCCGTTGAGCACGTTCAGTTCCGGATGCTCGGGGTTGGGCGTGCCCAGCGTCAGCACGCGCACCAGCACGATCACCGCACACACGATCAACGCGGGCATCGCCCAGCGGCAGAACCACTCGATGCCTTTGCTCAGGCCCCGGTAGATCAGCACGAAGTTGAGGATGAAGCAGAAGAGCAGGAAACCGACGGCCGCGTTGATCCCGCCGTCGTGCATCAGAAAGCCGTCTTCCCCCATGCCGACGAAACTGGCGAAGAAGCCTTCATACTGGGTTTTATCGGTGGTGCCCAGACTGAGCTGCCCGGTCATCATGAACCAGGCGTACGCCAGGCACCAGGCTTCGATGAAGACGTAGTACATGTAGATGCCCACCGGGACGATGAGCGCCAGCACGCCGAAGTACGGGGCAGTGGGATTTTTCCAGATGCTGCGGTAGATGCCCGGCGCGGAGTTGTGCCCATGCCGGCCGCCGAAGCGTCCCATCGCCCACTCCGCCCACGCCAGGGGGAGCCCCAGCAGGAACAGGGCGATGAAGTAGGGGATCATGAACGCGCCGCCCTCGTACTTGGCCGCCAGGCCCGGGAAGCGCAGGAAGTTGCCCAAACCCACCGCGCTGCCCATGACCGCCAGGATCACGCCGATGCGCGTGGACCACGATTCGCCGACTTTGCCTGCTGCCATGTAGGAACGCACCCTTGCTCAGAGTTGAGTGACCCGCACGGGCGACAACATAGCAGCCGAGTCTGAAAAGGCAATGGAGAAATCCGCGGGGGTACAATGGAGCCATGCGCAGCGCCGCCGCCACTGTGGATGCCTATCTGACTGCTCTGCCTGCCGACCGCCGGGAACTGCTCCAGGCGGTGCGGCAGGTGATTCTCGACCATTTGCCCGCCGGCTACGCCGAGGGCATGCAATACGGCATGATCGGATACTTCGTGCCTCATGCCCTCTATCCTGCCGGCTACCACTGCGATCCGCGCCAGCCGTTGCCCTTTGCCGCCCTGGCGTCCCAGAAGCAGTATTGCTCGCTCTACCTCCTGTGCATCTACAGCCAACCCGAGCATCTGACGTGGTTTCAGACCGCCTGGGCGCAGACCGGCAGGAAGCTCAGCATGGGCAAGTCCTGCATCCGCTTCCGCCGACTTGACGACCTGCCGCTGGAGGTGATCGGCCAGGCGATCGCTCGTGTGCCGGTGCAGCAGCACATTGCCTTCTACGAGCAAGCCGTCAAACCCGAAGCCCGTCGCAAGTCCCGCCCCCGGCGCAACCCCCCAAAATGAGCCGGAAGCGTAAGCGACGGACGAAGCGTTCGAATGCCAGCGTGTTTCGCCAACCCCCGCTGACGTCCACAACGGCGAATCCGCCTACCGCAGCAAGCCATCGAGCGTGTCCATGCCTGCTTCGATGGTGAAATGGTTGTACGCCATCATCAGCTTGCCTTCATCCTTGAAGGTGCGCATCGAGCCGTCGGAAAACAGGGTGTTGAGCAGATCATCCTGATGGCACGCCGGGGGGCCGTGATAAAACCCCAGGCCCGGGCCGGCGAGATTGGCGGGATCAATCTGCGTGTCCCAGAAGAAGATGTCCGCAGCCAGAATGCCTGCCGCGCCGTCGGGGGGCCAGCGGCGGGGTCCGCGAAAGACATAGCTCGATTCCACGGAGCTGCTGGCGTTGCCCGGTTCCCAGCCGACGCCCCAGGCGGTGGGGTACCATCCGTGCCGGGTGCTGGTGGGGCTGAAGCGGTAGCCGGCGGGACGGGCGGGACAGTAGAACACGCTGGCGTGGCCCTGCCCGGTCAGGGGCAGATGCCCGGTGGCGACGAGGATGCCGGCGTTGAGCGGGTGGCCGCCGAAGCTGATGTTCGGCAGCGTCAGGCTGGGGTGCTCTCCCGGCCAGGCGGCGCCGGCTTTCCAGAAACCAGTGGGCAGGCAGGCGGAGCGGTCTTCGGTGAGGTAGGTTTCATAGGCAATGCCCAGTTGCCGCAGGTTGTTGCCGCACACCATCCGCAGCGCGCTCTGACGCGACTTGCCCAGCGCCGGCAGCAGCAGGGCGATGAGCATCACGATGATGCTGATGACCACCAGCAGTTCGATCAAGGTGAAGCCGCGCGGATGGTGCTGGTCAGGTGCGAAAGGTTGATGGCGATGGCGAAAGGTCGGTGACATGGAATGGTGTTTCCCCCTGCGTAAACCCGGTTGAGCAGATTGACTAGCGTGGCGCGGGCGTGGTGGTTCCAACCGGAATGCGTGCGATCCGCTGAGCTTGATTGTCCAATCCCCACAGGACCCCGTCGGCGAATGTCAGAGCATCGTAGATTCCCCGGAATCGGCGAGCAACCCCAGCTTCAAGGGGCCCCGATTCCGGGTTCGCCGCGAGTTGAGCCTCCTGCACCTGGCCGAGGTCATCTGCGACCCACAACCGCCGCCCCCCACGCTCCACCGCCAGCCCGCGCAGGCGATGCGGCGAGGTCAGCGTCAGCGTGATCTGCCCGCTGGCGGGGTCCAGCCGATGCACAGCAAAATCCCGGTGGGCGGTGTCGTCATTGAGGAACCAGAAGCTGGTCCCATCCCAGTTCAGTTGCCACGGCCAACTGGCCGGCAACTGCCGCACTTCCACGCTCAGCCCGGTCCGCGGGTCCAGCCGCAGCAGTCGGCCCGGCCAAACCGCCGTCGCCCACAGCTCTCCCCGATCATTCCACGCCAGACCGCTGTAGCCGTCGACCTGTCCCAGTCGCCGCAGCGGCGGACCTTCATGCGCAAAACTCGTCAGCCAGTGCTGCTTCGTTGTCGCGTCATACAGCACGCCGAAAAACTGCTCCTGGTGGGTGGTCAGGCAATAGAGCAATCCTTCGGTCCAGACCACCGCATCGACCGGATCGCCGTAGTTGGTCTGCATGGGGCGCAGCATGAACGTCCGCACCAGCGAATGCCCCGGCGTCAGCGGCGTCAGCAGATTCGGCCCCACCTGCTGATAGCCCGGCGCCAGCGCCTGCACTTCATGCGTGCCCGGCGGCAGCTCCAGCCGAAAATCGCCTTGTGCGGTGGTGACCGTCTGGCCGGCGTCACTGAGCAACCGGGCGGACACCGGCAGAGGACGGTTGGTGATCGCATGACGCACATGGCCCAGCAGCCGCGCCCCGGGGGTTTGCGCCTGCACCGTCACCTCATCCACGCGCAGCACCGCGCTGGCGTGCTCGTAGCCGGTGGAAGACATCGCGTCCACCAGCAGACGCAGCCGCCATGACGCGGCATCGGCGAGATTCACCAGCCAGCCGTTGCCCTCGTCCAACGCCAGCCACGCCAGTTTCGCACGCGGATACACGTCGATGGTCAGGGCCCGGGCCTGCGTCATGCGGGGATCGACGGTGTCCCGATCGACGATCCAGAATCGCTGCTCCAGCGCGTGTTCGTTGGCCTCGAGGTGCTGCTGATCGCCGCGGGCGAGCCCCACGCACACCCGTCCCCCCTGGATTTCATGCTCGAAGCGCACGACCAGGTGCAGGTCGTCGGTGAGCTTGGCCAGTTCCAGCACGCTGTCCACCCAACTGACAATGCGCACCGTGCGCCCATCGACATGTTCCGCCGCCGCCCGCAGGACCAGTTGGCCGTCTTCCACCGTGGCGGAGGCGTCGCATTTTTCCGCCAGCCCCGCCGCGCCCGAGGGCAGGTCGCGCCCCAGCAGCCAGATGTCGGAGTTGAGTTGCGGGTCGGCAAAGGCGTCATGCAGCAGCACGCGCGGCGGGGCTGACGCCGCCGTCTGCCGAGTGGATTGCCGCGTCCCCATCATCCCCTCGAGCCAGGGCAGTCGTTCGAGTTGGCGCGCCAGCCAGGGATAGCTCAGCAGGATCAGGCAGGCCACTATGAAACCGACCAGCATCAGCCCCCGGCGGTAGCGTCGGCGCTGGGCGAGATGCAGGGGCGCCCGGCCGGCGGCAACCCGTTGCAGGTCCGCCACGACTTCATCCATGCTGGCGTAACGCGCTCCGACTTCACGCGCCATGGCGCGCTGAGCTACGGCGGTCAGATGCGCGTCGGCGCTCGGGCAGCGCTGCCGAATCGACGTGATCTGGCCCGCCAGGATCAGGGCGAACGCCTGCTCCAGCGTGGCGGCGTGGATCGGCGCCACGCCGGTGAGCAGTTCGTACAGCACCGCGCCCCAGGCGTAGATGTCCGCGCGGGTGTCGCCGGCTTCACCCCGCACCAGTTCCGGCGCCATGTAGGCCACCGTGCCAATCGGCCGCCGTTCCCGCACATCCAGCAGCGAATCATTGAAGACCGTGCGGCCCAGACCCAGATCGCTCACGTAAGCCCGGCCCGTTTCATCAAGCAACAGATTCGCGGGTTTCAAATCCCGATGCAGCACCCCGTGGCGATGGCAGTGCGCCAGGGCGTCGGCGCTCGCCAGCGCCAGGTCGAGAATCTGTCGGCGCGTCAGTCGACCGGCGCGCCGCAGCAACTGGGCGACACTCCCGCCGGGGTAATACGGCATGGCGAACCAGGTTGGCTGTTCCTGGTCATCGTGGGCGCACACCGGCACCAGGTGGGGATGCGTCAGCCGCCGCAGGTGCTGCACTTCCTTGGCGAAATGCCGGCGCGCCAGGGGCTGGTCCGCCAGTTCCGGGCGCAGCAACTTCACTGCCGCCAGTTCGCCGGTGGTGGCGTGCCGTCCCAGCAGCACCACGCCCATGCCGCCGGCGCCCAGTTCCTGGAGGATGTCGTATTCGCCCACCTGCGCCAGCAAACCGGCGCGGCCGGGCGGTCCCACCAGGCCGGCGCGCAGCAAAGCCCACACCTGCCCCGGCCCCGCGGACGCGGCCAATGCTTCCGATTCATGCCCGGATTGCTCGTGCTCTGCGTGCGCCATCTGGACTGTTTGGCCTAGCCAACCAGTCGATCATACCCGCTGGCGAGCACCGCGCGCAGGCGTGGGTCCAGCCAATTCAGGCGCCGAGCCCAGGTGAGCAGCTCGCTCAGCGCCGATTCGGTCAGCGTGGATATGCGGCAGCCATGGGTCGCCAGCGCGGCGGCAATGGTCGCGGCATAAAGCACCTGCGCGACCGGGTGCGGGAATGCACCATCCCGGTGGCACAACTGGGCTTTGGCGAAATCCTTGGTGAGTCGCAGCAGGATGAGGTTCGGGTCCGCCGCGGTCAGCAGATCGACAAACCGGGCGGGGGGGCTGAGCGTTTGGACGCCGGTGACGGATATATCCACCAGCAACGGCGCATCGAGCTGATGGGTGAGGATCTGCCCCAGTTCCTCCTCACGCCAGTTCGGCGGCCCCCCGCCATCTAGCAGCCGCACCAGCCGGTGGGGCGCCAGCTCATGGGTGGATTCCGGAGGCAGGGCCATGGTGATGTTCCCCAGTGGCGGGACAGATCAACCCAACGTCGCCGCACTGACGACGTGAAATACGCGAAAAATCCCCCGGCCTCCGAAAGGGCTGGCGCCAGAGGCGAGTCGGTGCTCCTGGGCCCCGCAGGCGACCAGGCCGACCCGCTTCACCAGTCCATACGGAACCGGATCTTCAATCCTGCGCCGCCTGGCTCAGAATTTCGCGCAGGTCGCGTAATTCCTCCGCCACGGCCGTGGGGTTGCCGGCGTATTCTTCCACCACGGCACGCAAGTGACGCTCAAACATCCGTTTGGCGGTCACCAGCAGATTGCACGCCTGGCTGGGGGACTCCAGACCCAATTCCTGCACCAGTTGGGCGTAAGCCAGCGGCGGCGTGTCGCTCAGGATGGGTTTGAGGACGCGTTCCTCAAACAGCCGCCAGAGGTCCGGGCGCTGGTCCTGCTGGCACTGGAGCCGCATGCGGGTCTGGGCGGTTTCCAGCACCGTGCGCGCCCAGGCGACATCGAAGCTGTACGCCGCCGGGGTTGCCGTCGGCGACAATTGGTCCAGTTCCGCCCTTGCCCGGGGGAGCTGCTTTCGTCGCATTTCATCAATAAAAAAATGCTCCAGCGCCGTGCGCAGAAAGCCGCGGAAGCGACCTTTGGCGCGATCCGCCTGCCGGAGAAACGCCTGTTCGAGCACCTTGCGGGCGATGAAGCTCTGCACCAGGTCATCGCAATGGTGTGCGTCGCCCCCGCAGCGGCGCAGCAGATAGCTGCGCATGGCGGGCAGGTAGCGCAGCAGGAACTGCTCCAGGGCCGCACGACGCTCGGCGCTGTCGGGTTGGGCCGCCAGCTCGATGAGCGTCCAGGGCGTGGCGCTGCCGGCAGGCGCGGGATGGGAGGGCAGGGGGTGGGTCAAGGTTGGCAGCCCGTGCGGAAATCTGGTCCGGCAACCCGATGGCGCAAGCAGCACCGGGGCGGGTTTCATCTTACCGATCCTGCGGTTCCGCGGTTCGCAGGCGAAGAATCCACTTGACAGCACCACGCCCAGACCTGAGCTTACAGGCGTCGGTTCAGGCTCGGATATGTCCAGACGGGATGCGTGATGGGGCAGGATTTCAATTGTCCGGTGTGCGGATGGCGTTTGCCGTGGGCAGCCCAGGAGGTGGGCCAGCGGCGGCGATGCCAGGGGTGCGACCTGCTGCTGGTGGTGCCGCGGGACGTCGACGCTGACGTGGAGTTGGCGTCAGATGTCGCCGAGCAGCCGGAGTTGCCGCGGTACTGGGAGGCCGGCGGGCCGCGTCCGCCCAAGCCTGCGGCTGCGTCACCGGCTCCGCCGCCGCCGGTTCCACCGACCCCGGAGGAACCCGCATCCCCCGAGCCGCTTTCGCTGGCGGAGATACCTGCTCCGCAGATGCCCACCACGTCCTGGGATGACTTTCCCCAGCCGCCGCCGTTGGAGCCGATCCCGCTGGCGGAGGAAGAGGTTCCCGAGGAAGAAGTGCTGGAACTGGATGAAGCGGACCTGGTGGACCCGGACTCAGCCAACGCCAAGCCGATGCACAGCGGGAGCAGCGCGTTTCCGATGACGCCGCTGCAACCGTTGCCCCCAGCTGCCGGTGGCGCTGCGCCATTGCAGTCTCAGAGCAAGACAGCGCCAACCGAACCCCGGCAGGAAGCGGAGGCCGGCGCTTACGACCTGGCGATCGACGCCGCGGAACTGGCGCCGCCACCCCCGGCCGCCTTGCCGCCGCCGCTGGCGCCGCCGCCGCCGCCGGTTGCCGATGCGCCTGGGCCGGACATGATCGCCAACGCCCTGGAGCGGGTGCGCAAAGCCAGTGAAGCCCGCGCCATGGATCAGGAGCAAGCGATTGCGCAGCAGCGCTTTGAGGATATTTATCTGCCGCTGGGGTTGGCGGGTACGGGCCTGGTGCTCATGCTCTTTACGTTGCTGGTGCTGGTGGCGGCCACGCCCGATGTGATGACGGGCATCACGCCGTCGATCTGGTTGGTGCGCGGCGTGGAACTGCTGCAGTATTTCGTCAAGCTGGTGGTCCAGTTGCCGTTCATGCTCTTTGGGCTGGTGGTGATCGCCCGCCTGTTCGGCACCAGCTTCGGGCTGATCCAGACCGCGCTGCTCAAAATCTGCGCCCTGGCGCTGCTGACCAATGCGCTGGACGCCACCATCCACTGGGTGCTCTATCACATCACCGAAGGCTTCCCCGGCATCGGGTTCATGCTGCAGAACAGCGTCGTGCTGGGCACCTTCTGGTTGGTGGGCATGAAGCTGCTGGACATGGATTTCATGGAGGTGTTCGTGTTCGGGCTGATCGTGACCATTGTGCCGGCGGTCCTGGTGGTAAGCTGTTTTGGCACATTCTTCTCCATGCTGGGCTAGGGTGTGCGTGGAGTCCGCAGCCGTTGTCCGAGCATGTCCACTGTCCCCATTGTCAGCATGCGTACCAGTTCAAACCGGAACTGGCGGGACGCGCGGTGCAGTGCCATCAGTGCCAGCAACCGTTCACTTATCCCCTGACGCCGCCGCCGCCGCCGGCCGCAGCCTCGTCGGACGCAGCGCGTCCCAGCCTTCATCCCACCCCAGCGCCCGTCAGCGCTGAGGGCTACGAACTGAATCTGACCACCGAAGCCCCGTCGGCAGCGCATGAAGCGGCGCCCTGTCCGCAGTGCGGCCAGCGGCTCGCGCCAGGCGTGGTCCTGTGCGTGCAATGCGGCTACAACCGGGCGCAAGGGCGCCGCCTGCAAACGCTGGTGGGCGAAGTGACAGAGCCGCCGGGGATGATGGAACGCACCAGCGCCGGCCTTCTCGCCAGCGCGGAGGCCGAAGCCCGCCTGCTGCATCGGCTCAAGTATGTGGACCTGTACGTTCCGGGCGCGCTGGTGGTGATCGGCCTGATCGCCGTACTGCTCGAAGCCTTCAATTCCGCCACCATCGGCGGAGCGGTCAACTGGACCATCCTGGCGGTCAACCTGGGTTCCGTGCTGCTGAGTCTGCCGCTGATGGTGGCGTCGCTGTTCATCTCCGCCCGGCTGTTTGATCTGAGCTTTGGGCCCATCCTGACCGCGCTGCTGAAGCTGTGCGCGGTGCTGCTGGCGCCCGGAGCGGTGGCGGATGTGGTGGCGTGGTTGCTGGGCGGGGGCCTGATGGGCGCGTTCCTGGGCTATTTCGTGGCGTTCTGCTGCTACTGGGCGCTGCTGGCGAAACTGTTCGACATTGACGCCGCCGACGCCTGGAAGGTGATTCTGGTGATCACCGCCACCCGCTGGATCGGCACGGCGGCGCTCGGTCTGCTGCTGCTGTGGATGCTGTCCTGAACCATCGCGGCGATTGGATTTCACCAGTCGCGCCGACCTTCGCACCAGCACCGCTTCGGCCGCCGCCCAGATCCGTGCTGGAGTTCGCCTCGCCCCGGCTTGGTGGCACGAATGCCCCCGATAGCGGCGCTTGCCGATCCTCGCCTCGCGGCACTGCCTCCTGGTGGCGTGTCTCGGTGAGCAAATCTCATCGGTAGAGGAATCCCGCCGCCGGAGGCGCCGCGGCACGCAGGCCCAAGGCAACGCCAGGGAACATCGACGCCGGCCTGGGTGACGATGTTGGCACGCCCCGGACCAGCCGCCGGCCAATCCCGAACCGGTCGCGCGGGCCCTAAAACGTATTTTAATTGAAAATACATTTTCAGGCCTGCCGGTCGAGCTGGGCAGCAGGGCAAACGCATGTACTTGCGAGCTTACGAGCCCCGCGCGTCAGCAAGGGGTTGCGGCGTAGCCGCAGCGGGGTGACGCGACGAAAACCACCCCTCCCTCACGGTCGGGGCTCGTTCAGCATGGGATGTTCGGGATACATGCGTTTGCCCTGAGGTGGGCAGTAGCAGAGGCAGTAGCAGAGGCAGAGGCAGTAGCAGAGACGGCGTGGACTCTCCCCGCGCCCACGCGGATTTGGGGCGCAGGGGGTCTTACGGCATAATCCGCTGCCATGAGCAAAGTCATGACCTGGCCTCTGCCGTTGTCGGAGCGCCCGTTCCCCTTGTATGCCGTGCAGGTCGAAGGCGTGCCGGTGCCGGTGTGGACCGGGCGGGTGCGCGAAACCCGCTTCCGTCCCGAGGGCTGCGGTGGATCCCACATGGTCAGCGGGCCGTGTGAGTGGTGCGGCTTTGCGCGTTTCGATTTTTCCGGCTCGGTCGAAGTGGTGGTGGAGGTGGCGCGCGATTTTCAGTCCGCCACGATCCTGCCCCGGCGCCTGCAGGTGCAGCCCACCAGCGTCGGGCGAACGATCCGCTTTCACCTGGACGCGCCCGCGGCCCTGACGCTCATTCTGGACGGCCGCGATGACCAGGCGCTGCATCTGTTCACGCATCGACCCGAGCCAGACCGGCCGGACCCCGACGATCCCCGGGTGGTGTACTTCGGCCCCGGCGAGCACTGGGTCAACAGCCTGTCCATCCAGTCGGGGCAGACCGTCTATGTCGATGGCGGGGCGCTGGTCCGCGCGGTGTTGCCCGCCGGGGCGACCGGCCAGCGGAGCAACGTGCTGAACCTGCTGTCCTATGGCTCCCACGTGCTCAACCTGCAAAGCGTGGAAGACGTGACCATCCGCGGCCGGGGCGTGATCGACGCCACACTGCTGCCCCATCTCGGCGGCAGCATGATCGTCCTGCAGGACTGCCGGCGGGTGCGGGTGGAAGGCGTGACGCTGCGCAACGCGGCGGGGTGGAACCTCTGCATCCGCGACAGCACGCAGGTCGAAGTGGAGCAGGTCGCCTGCATCAGCGGCCGCTACAACAGCGACGGCGTCAACTGCGTCAGTTCGCAGCAGGTGCGGGTGCGCGACTGCTTTGTGCGCAACCATGATGATTCATTTGCCGTCAAGGCGATGAATCCCCAGCAGCCGGCGCGGGATATCCGCTATGAACGCTGCAGCGCCTGGAACGACTGGGGCTACGGCCTGGGCATCACCTATGAAACCCGCGCCGACATCCACGAGGTGTGGTTCCAGGACTGCGATGTGATCTATGCCTGTCACTGGCCGCTGGGCATCCATGTGGTCGACAGCGGCACGGTCCATGACGTTCATTTTGAGAACATCGACATTGAATACCCCGCCACCGAGCATGCGCCCCGGTTGAAGCCGCCGGCGCTGGTGAAACTCAACCTGGGCAAAGACAACTGGGCCAAGGATGCGGGCATCGGCCAGCTTCGCGACATCACTTTCCGCAACATACGGGTCCAGGGCCACGGCATACCCCCCATCCGCGTCACCGGCCACAGCACGGACCACCAGATTCAAGGGATCATGTTCGACCATCTGCAGGTCAATGGCCAGGCGGTCGATGCGCTCAACCATCCACTGGTGCAGGCCAATGAGTTTGTGCGGGACGTCAGCTTCCGCACGCCGCCATCGACGCGTTGAGGCCCTCACCCACGCGACGCCAGTCGGACGGATGTACCAGCCTCCGCAGCGGGCTGCCCGCCTTCCGGGGAAGTCCGGTGGCAGGCTAAGAAACTATCGCAAAAGAACAGGAACCACAGAGCCACAGAGATCACCGAGTAATGCTCACCGAGAATTCGGAATAATCCAGCGGATATGTCCGCTCCTCACCTTTGCTCTTGGTGTCCTCTGTGCCTCTGTGGTGAGTTTTGAGATGCTTTCTAAATCGTCAGCGCGTTGGGGTTGGCGGTCTGGGTGATGATCTGCTCGACCACCGCCGCCGGGAGCACCGGGTTGGCGCTGAGGACCAGAGCGGCAGCGCCGGCAGCCATCGGCGCCGAGAAGCTGGTGGCGCTGACGGTGCTGAACGAGCCGTTGCGATTGGTGCTCAGCACGCTGACGCCGGGGGCGACGATGTAGTCGATCACCGTGTTGCCGGCCCGGTTGGAGAAGCTGGCGAGCTGGTTGGTTTTGCTCGACGCCCCGACCGCCAGGCCGGCGAGGTTGGCGTAGGCGGCGGGATAGATGGGTGAACTGGCGCCGGTGTTGCCGGCCGCGGAGACGACGACCACGCCCTGGTTCTGCGCCCATTGGATGATGTTCTGCAGGTCGGGGTGCCCGGTGTCGAAGCCGACGGAGAGGTTGATGACCTTGGCGCCATTGCGGACGGCATATTCGATGCCATCGAGGACGGAGTAGAAGTCGCCGCCGCCGGCGCCGTCGATGACCCGCACGGGCATGATTTTCGCGCCGTAGGCGACGCCGGTCGCGCCAGACCCATTGCGTTCGGCGGCAATGATGCCCGCCACCAGCGTGCCGTGGCCGTTGGTGTCCATGGGTGTGTTGTCGCTTTGCACAAAGTCCCAGCCACGCACGTCGTCGATGAAGCCGTTGTTGTCGTTGTCGATGCCGTCGCCGGCGATTTCATCAGTATTGACCCAGATGTTGGCGTCCAGGTCGGCATGGTTGTAGTTGACGCCGGTGTCGATGACGGCGACGACGATGCCCTGTCCGGTGTAGCCGGCCGCCCAGGCGTCGGGGGCGTTGATGGCGTTGAGGCCCCAATCGTCACTCCCGCCATAGAGCGTTTGGGAGGGCAGTGAACCGCTCTGGCCCAGGGCGGCAGCGACGGCGCGCGAGACATCGAGCAGACCCCAGCCGGTGTTGGTGTTGTAGGTGGGGGTGACGGATGTGCCGGGGTTGGGATCTTCGAAGATGGCGAGGTTCGCCCACAGCGCTTCGCCGGTGGCGTTGGCGACATCGTGATCGTTGGCGATGACCAGTTTGGTCATGGCGCCCTGGTAGAAATCGCCCACGCGAATCTGATAGCGCACCCAGCCGTCGGCAATGGCGTAGGTGCGGTAGGTCTGCAGGCCCCAGGTTTGGGAACCGAAGATCTGGAAGAGCAGGTTGTCGGAGATGTCGTTGTCGAAGTCGAAGCCGATGCCCTGCACTTCGCCTTCGGCGAGGATTTTGACGTCGAATTGCAGAATGGTGTCGCCGGTGACCTGATAGTTCAGGGCGATCTGTTTCCAGGTGTTGCCGGTCAGATGCAGCGTGGCGCCGTTGTCCTGCACGACGCCGTTGCCGCCGTCGAGTTCCTGGCCGGCGAAAGCGGTGATGGCGTAGTTGTCCAGATCGAGCGTCGGCGTACTGCCGGCATCGGGCGGCGTGTTGCCGGCGGGGGGAATGAGGTTGGGATCTTCAAACACGCGGACGTTGGCGTAGTAGCTCTCGGCGGTGGGATTGGCGATGTCGTGATCGCTGGCGAAGACGAGGTAATTGAAGCTGCCGGCGAGGAGTTTGCCCACTTCGATGCGGTAGTGGACCCAGCCGGTGGGGGCATAGTTTTTCTGGGTGGTGATGCCGAAGTTCTGTGAGCCGTAGACCTGGATGAAGCCGGCGGCGCTCAGGGCGTCGTCGGTGTCGAAGCCGATGCCGTGCACTTCGCCGCCGCTGCCGGTGCGGAAGTCGAACTCCAGCACCGTGGCGGGCGTCATGGTGGTGGGCAGGCTGATCTTTTTCCAGGTGTTGCCGGTCAGGTGCAGGGTCCGGCCGGCGTCGTGCAGATCGTACGTGCCGGTGACGTCCTGGTTCACGCCGTCGTAGCTGGTGATGGTCTGGGCGCTGAAATCAAGGACGGTGCCGGTGGCGGCCGGGGCGGGAATCGCGCCGGCGTGGCCCGAGCCGTTTTCCTGGTAGATCGCCACGTTGGCGAAATAGCTTTCCCCGATGGGAATGGGCACATCGAAGTCCATGCCGATGGTCAGGTGGGTCATGTTGCCGGTGAAAAAGTCACCCACGCGGATGCGGTAGTGCTTCCAGCCGTCGCCTTTGACATAGTTGTTGTGCTGCCCGAAACCCCAGGACTGGGTGCCGTAGACCTGGAAGAAGTACTCGGGCGACAGTTCGTCGTTGTTGTCAAAGCCCAGGCCCTGCACTTCGCCCTGGAAATCGCTGTAGAAATCGAATTCCAGAATGGTGTCGGCGGTGACGGTGTAGGGCAGGGCGATCTTCTTCCAGGTGTTGCCCGCGACATACAGCGTCCGGCCGGCGTCGGTGACGGTGACCGCGCTGACGACATCCTGCGCGGACCCGCCGTAGGACACGACATTGAGGTTATTGAAGTTGAGCGTGCTCAGGCCGCCGGGCGCCGCCGGGGCGGCCGGGGCGCTGCCGGGCACGGGTTCTGCGCCGGCGGTCTCCTCATACACCGCGACGTTGGCGTAGTAGCTCTGGGCGGTGGGGTTGGCGACGTCGTGATCGTTGGCGAGCATCAGGTACTGGAACGAACCGGTGAAGAAATCGCCCACGCGGATGCGGTAATGCCGCCACTGCCCGCCGCCGGTGTAGTCGTCGTGATAGCCGATGCCCCAGTTCTGCGTGCCGTAGACCCGGAAGAAGTTTTCGCCGGACAGGGCGTTGTCGGTGTCGAAACCGATGCCGTGCACTTCGCCTTCGCTGGTGGAGTAGAAGTCGAATTCCAGAATGGTGTCGGCGGTGACGGTGTAGGGCAGGGCGATCTTGCGCCAGGTGTTGCCGGCGATGTGCAGCGTGGCGCCGCCGTCGAGCACTTCGCTGCCGCCGGTGAGGTTCTGCGCCGGGTCGTACACCGAAAGCGCTGCGGTGCGGAAATCGAAGGGGGTGACGTCCGTCGGCGCAGCCGGCGGCGGCACGGAGGAGGTCGGCTCCACCGGAGCGCTGCCGTCTTCGTAAACCTTCACATTGCGGAAATAACTTTCGCCGGTGGGGTTGGCGACATCGTGATCATTGCCCAAGACCAGCCGGTTGAAGCTGCCGGTGAAGTAGTCGCCCACCCGGAAGGTGTACGTCTTCCACTGGCCAAAGGACCCTGCATAATCGTGCTGGCTGGTGATGCCCCACGCCTGCGTGCCGAAGACCTGGAAGAACCATTCAGGCGAAAGCGTGCTGTCGCTGTCGAAGCCGATGCCCTGCACTTCGCCCTGGAAGTTGGATTTGAAGTCGAACTGCAGGATGGTGTTCGCGGTCACGTTGTAAGGCAGGGACACCGCTTTCCAGCGGTTGCCGTTGAGGTAGAGCGTGGCGCCGGCATCCTGCACGCTGACGATGCCGGTGACATCCTGACTGGAGCCGCCCTGAGCGACCACCGGCGTGGTGTTGAAGTTGAGGGCGGGCGCGTCGCTGTCCTGCGGCGTGCCGGACCCCGGCGCGCCGGCGCTGGCTTCGTAAAGCATCACGTTGCTGAAACTGCCGAAGCTGTCGGGCTTGCTGACATCGTGGTCGTTGCCGAAGGTCAGATAGCTGAAGCCGCCGGTGAAGAATTGCCCGACGGTGATCTTGTAATGCGTGGTTCCGCTGCCGGTGACGTAGGTGGCGTAGTTGGTGATGCCCCAGGTCTGGGTGCCGCTGACCTTGAAAAAAGTCTCGGGCGACAAGGTGTCGTCCGTGTCGAAACCCACGCCCTGCACTTCGCCCTGCTTGCTGCTGGTGAAGTCGAATTCGAGGATGGTCTCCGCGGTGACCGTGTAGTTGAGGGCGATCTTCTTCCAGGTGTTGCCGGTGAGGGTCAGCGTCTGTCCGCCGTTGGTGATGGAGGCGGTTTTGGAGACGTCCTGGGCGTTCCCGCCGTAGGACTGCACCGCCACCGTGGTGAAATCAACGACGACGCTTTGCAGCGCCGGCTGGGGTGCATCCGCAGCGGTGACGCCGGTGATGAGTTGGCGCGGTTCAAGCTGTTCGAGTTGTGGACGCGCGTAGCGCCAGGCGGTGGTGCGTGCGCGCCGCCGCTGTTGCCGGGCGATGCGTCGCACCCGGGGCCCTAGCCGCGCCCGCCACCATCCGAGAAAAGCTGTCCAATCCAAAGCAACCCTCCTGTCGTCCATCCACCGGCCTGGTCCCCAAGCCGGCACTTCACAACCGCGGCTGGACTCCCCAGCCGGGCGCATGGCTCCCCGCAGGGCGCGGCCATGCCCGGAAGCACGATGGCGTGCGTTTGGTGTAGTCCCAGCGCTGGGCGCATTTACGCAGCGCCACGGCGTCTCTCCAAGCTGTTGAGTATCCCCCCGTCAGGGACCGCCAGCAATAAAATGCCGGGTGGATTCGCCTGATTGTCGGCGTCATGGTGGGTTTGTGCGGCTTATGTCGATCAGGCGCTTTTGTCGCGCGCGCCCACTCCACCGCAGCGTGGAAACCCCGCTGTGCGTATCCACCAGGTCATACGCTTGCGCAGCCATTGCCCCCGTGAGGGCGGGAACTCATTCCACCAGCAGGTTTCGGGGGGCGGGAGTGCGGGGACTATTCCTTGAGCACCATGTCGATGCACATGACCGCCGCGAAGATCAGTTGCCGCGCCGGGTGGTCCGTCGGCAGGTCCGGGGAGATCGACAACACGTAGTTGTCCGCGCTGGTGAACAGTTCCTTGCCCAGCCCCGCCCACTTCTTGGTCACCTGGGCGTATTCCTCCTGTCCCGCCAGGAAGCGAAACTCCCAGCCAGTCCACTTGCCCGCCAGCGTGCACACCGGCTGGTCCTGATCGTCCAGCACATCGAACTTGCCGCCGATGGACCAGAACTTCTGCTTGAAACCACCCACCGGCTGGTCGGCTTCATCCAGCACCCGCACGCGCGAGAGGAACAGCGTGACTCCGCGCTTGACCCGCAGGACCGGCTGCCCGTCAGGCGTGGTGATGTGCACGTCGAACGGCGTCATGCGCTTGTAATCCGTGAAACGCAGCAGCTTGGTGAAGAATCCCAGATTCGGCTCGCGGCACTGGAGCACCTGCTGCCCGGTTTCCACGTCGAACACATCGAAATTGTTCGACGCCTTGAACATCCCCACTTTTTCACGAACCAGGAAGGTGTTGCGATTGAGCGCTGGATGCATGATCGGTCCTTTTGACGGGTGGGTCCGGAACAGTCGCGCCGGCTGAGCGCGGGCATGGTTCAGTCATCTTCCTGCGGCGCGGGTTGCTTCTGCATCGACTGGCCGAACGTTTCGATATCCTTGCCAAAGCCGCGCCACGTGTTGCACCCCAGCAGGCTCATCAACACGGCGCTGAGCGTCAGCAGCAGGATCCATCGGTGTCGCATGAGGTCCATCCTCCGTGATTGGCTCGGTACAACGATGCAGTTTGGGGCATGATCGCCGCGGTGGTTGCGCTTGTCCAGTATGCCCGGGCGGCAGCTATACTGCTGTCGGTGTTGAAGATGACGATGTATATGCGGAGTTTTTGCCATGTCCCCGACCGCCCGGATGACGCTGGTGCAGTTGCCCGAACGCCCTGATCCCGCCGAGAAGCTGGCGTCATTCAAAGCAGGGTTCGCGTCCGCGCAAGCGGCGGGCAGCGACCTGATCGCGTTTCCCGAGTATTGCCTGGGGCGCCTGATCCCGCGCACGCACGCCACGGTGCGCGCCTTTGCCCAGCTCGCCGCCGAGCATCGGATGTATGCCGTGGCGGGTTTGATCGAAGCCCTGCCCGCCGGCCGGCACACCACCACCGCGCTGCTGTTCGGCCGCGATGGGCAGATCGTGGGCGACTACCGCAAGGTGCATCCGGCAGCGGGCATCGCGCCGTACTGGTGGCCGCCGCTCCCGGGCGATGACGCCGAAGCCATGGGGGAACTGGGCGACCGCTTCGTCAGTTTCGAGCTGGACTTTGGCGCCGTCGGCATCATCCAATGCTACGACGGCCTGTTCCCCGAAAGCTGGGGCTGCACCGCCGCCGCCGGGGCGGAAATCATTCTGTGGATCAACGGGCGCAGCAGCATGCTCCAGGACAGCATGGCGCTGGCGGCTGCGCAGAGCTATGCGGTCATCGTCGGCTCCAATGTCAGCGACGGCTACAACACCGGCTTCGCCGAGCCCCTGTATGGCGAATACCTTGATGGCATCGCCTCGCCGGGCGCCACCACGCAGCGGGAGGAAAGCCGCATGTACCCGCGCCTGCCCCAGCGCGGCGAAGGCGTGGTGCATGCCGCTCTGCATCTGGACCGCCTGCGCGCCCTGCGCAAGCACCATCGCATGGCGCATCAGCGCCGCCCGGAGCTGTACCACCCGCTCACCCAGCCGCTGCGCTACGCCCAGCAATACCCCGATATTCCGTGGGTGCATCCCGATTGCCCGCGCTACGTCAATCTGGCGTCGGTGCGGGCGCTGCATGAAGGCAATATTGCCACGGATGAACACAGATGAAACGATCTGGGATTTGTTGATGTGATGATTTTTGATTTGGAGATGTAAGGTCGGATTGCGAAGTGCAGTCCGTTCACATCAACAAATCTAAAATCATCAAATCAACAAATCCGGGTTCATCCGTGGCAAAAAAACTGCGTTACGACTTCGCATCGCGCCCGAAGTACGCTTCGTGCAGCAGTTCGATCGGATGTTCGGTGGTGAGGTGCACGCCCAGACGGTTGGCTTCGGATTCGATCTGCATGGCGCAGCCGACGTTGCCGGTGACGCAGGTGCCCGCGCCGGTGCGCTCGATGTGGCCGATCTTGCGTTCGCCCAGTTGGGTCGCCATCTCCGGCTGGGTGAGGTTGTACGTGCCCGCGGCGCCGCAGCACATGTCCGCTTCCATCAGCGGCTTGACGGTCAGGCCGTCGATCATCTGCAGCATTTTCAATGGCGGTTGGCTGACTTTCTGGGCATGCACCAGATGGCAGGCATGGTGGAAAGTGACCGTGCGCTCCACGCGGTGGGGCGGTTTGGGCGGCTGCAGTGCCATCACCACTTCCGTGATGTCGCGCGCCAGCCGGGTGTAGCCTTTGGCGCGCTCGGCGAAAACCGGATCGTCGCGCAGCAGATGGTCGTAATCCTTGAGCGCTGCCCCGCAGCCGGAGATGGTGTTGACGATGTAATCGCACGGCAGCGGCTTGCCGTCGATGGGGAACAGCAGGTCGATGTTCCGCCGGGCGAGCTTACGCGCGCCTTCATCGTCGCCGGCGTGGTGGTGAATGGCGCCGCAGCAGGCTTGCGACCGGGGCACGCGCACCTCGCACCCCAGATGCTGCAGCACGCGGATGGCTTTGCGATTGACTTCCTGAAACAGCACTTCGCCGACGCAGCCGGGGAAGAACACCACCCGCGCCCGGGGCGAGCCGTCGGGTTTGGTGTGGGCGGTGGGCGGGTAGTACTCCGCCAGGTTTTTTTCCCACAGCGGGCCCTTGGGAGGGAGCATCTGCTGCATCTTGCGGAATTCAAAGGGCAGCAACCCGCCGGTGAGATGGGTCAGCGGTTGCCACAGGCCGATTTTCTGCAGCAGCCGCGCCGGCAGCAGCGTGACTTTCAGCAGGCCCGGCGCGGTGAAGAGGTTCAGGAAGATCCAGCGCATCAGCCGTTCACTGAGCTTGAACTTGCGGTGCGGGGTGAAGCGGGCGCGGGTTTCTTCGATCAGCTCGTGGTACTTGACGCCTGACGGGCAGGCGGTCTCGCACGCCTGGCAATCGAGGCACAGGTCCAGGTGATGCAGCACGGAATCGGTGGCGCGCACGGCGCCGGTCGCCAGGCCTTTCATCAGGTAAATGCGGCCGCGCGGCGAATCGGCTTCCAGACCGTTCTGGGTGTAGGTCGGACACGCCGGCAGACACAGCCCGCAGTGCACGCAATCAAGCGCCCGGCTGAAGGTGCGCGGGTCCAGTTGCAGGTCCGCATGATGCCCCCCGGAATGTGCTCCCGGTTGAGCGCAGCCGGCGGCAGCGGGCGCGCCGGCGCCGAGCCCGGAGATGACTTTGAGCGTGACGGATGCTTCGGCCTGACTCACGACGTCCAACCCTCCCGCGCCAGCAAGCGACCGGGATTGAACAGCCAGCCCGGGTCGAGTGTTTGCTTCAACTGCCTGAGCATGGGCCAATCGCTCTGCACCGGAGCGAAGGGCGCCAGCTCCTGGGCATCCTCGGGGCGGTGCATCCACGCCCGCATCCCGCCCAATTGCGCCAGCAGCGCCAGCAGACGTTCATCAAGCTGACGCGCGGCGGCGGCGTCGATTGCTCCGCCGAGAAACACGCAGCCATGCGCGGGCAGCGCTTCGACGATGAGCTTGAGTTCAGCACCCAACTGGGCGACCTGTCCGGTGCATGACGGCGGCACGATCACCTTCACCACTGCGCTGCTGCTGCGCCGCCATGCCCGCAGCCGCGCCGACCAGTCGAAATATCCCGCCAGGTCGGTGGTGCGTTTGTCAGTCAGTTCCAGACCTTCATGCAGTGCGACAAAGCGGCCCAGCGCCTCGCCCTGCACGGCACAGGCTTCTTCGCGCCCGAAGTAGCCCACGGTCGCCTGCCAACCCTCGGCGGTGTGCGTCAGCGCCAGCGTGGTCGGCGCGGCATCACTGAGCAGCCAGTCGGTCAGCGCGGCATCCAGTTGCGTGGGATCAGCCACGCGCACCTGCGCCAGGGCGACCTGCTGGGGAATGGCATACGTCCGCAGCGTGGCTTCGTGCAGCAGACCCATTTCCCCGAGGCTGCCGACCATGAATCGGGTCAGGTCGTAGCCGGCGACGTTTTTGACCGTGCGCCCGCCCACACGAATGTCGCGGCCCTGGCCATCGATGAACGCCAGGCCCAGCAGGTGATCGCGCACGGAGCCGTAGCGCACCCGCAGTGGGCCGTAGACGTGATGGTTGATGATTTCACTGAGCGTCAGGTCTTCGTCGGCATCAATGGGACAGAACTGGCCGGTCGACGTGAGCGCCGCCCGCAGCAGGCCCAGTGTGCAGCCGCCCGCGACGCGCACGGTCAGGTCGCGCTCGTAATGCTCGATGATGCCGCCCGCCAGTTGCAGCGCGAAATGCTCGGGCGGCGCGGCATGGCCGAGACCGGCGTGAGCCCGGCCGTAGTCCACAATCGCGCTCTGCTGGGCATGAGCTTCGCGCACCAGGTCTTGCAGCGTTTCCGGGCCGTCGCAGGTGACAGGACGAATCTGGCCGGTGGTCATCACAGCGCTCCCCCCGGCACATTGGCGCCCGTGGGTTTGAGCAGTTCGATCACCAGGCGATCGCTGGGGATCAGCTTGGCGTCGTTGCAGTGCTGGCGGGGGTCGAAGGTTTTCTTGACCTGCAGGAACAGGTCGAGCGTGGCGGGATTGAACATCTCTTTCATCAGGTGCAGTTTTTCCACGCCCACGCCATGTTCGCCGGTGATGGTGCCGCCGACGCTCAGGCACAGCCGCAGGATTTCCTCGCTGGCGCGCATCACCCGTTGCACCTGCTGCGGGTCGGCTTCATCAAACAGCAGGATGGGGTGAATGTTGCCGTCGCCGGCGTGGAAAACGTTGGTGATTTTCAGTTGATATTTTTCGCCGATGCGCCCGACTTCCGCGATGACCTGCGGCAGCACCGAGCGCGGCACGCAAGCGTCCTGCGTGCAATAGCTGTGGCTGATGCGCCCGATCGCACCGAACGCTTTCTTGCGGGCGCTCCAGAGTTCCAGCCGGCGCGCGGGGTCGGAGCATTTCTGAATGTCGGTCGCGCCGTTGCGGCGGGCGATGTCGGCAATCGACTCCATCTCCGCGTCAAGCGTCTGCTCCACGCCATCAACTTCAATCAGCAACAGGGCGCCGGCGGTGGTGTCGAAGCCGAAGTGGAACGCCGCCTCGACGACCTTGATCATCGCGCCGTCCATCATCTCCATGCTGGTGGGCAGGATGCCGGCGGCCACCACATCGGCGACGGTTTTGCAGGCGTCCTGGGTGCGCTGGAACACGGCATAAACCGTGCGGAAATGGCGGGGGTCCGGCACCAGCTTGCACCACAACCGGGTGATGATGCCCAGCGTGCCTTCGCTGCCGCAGAGCAGGCCCGGCAGGTCGGCGCCGATGCCGTCGCAGCAGCCGTTCGCGCGCGTGCGCACGACCGAGCCGTCGGTGAGGACGAGTTCCGCGCCCAGGATGTGATTGGTGGTGACGCCATGCTTGAGGGTGTTGATGCCCCCGGCATTGGTCGAAGCGTTGCCGCCGATGGTGCTGGCGCGCTGGCTGGAAGGATCTGGGCTGAAGCGCAGGCCGGTGCCCTGCAGGGCGTCGGTGAGCGCCAGATTGCGCACGCCCGCCTGCACCACCGCCACGCGGTCGGCGAGGTTGATGCTTTCAATTTCGGTCATGCGGCTGGTGGAGAGGATCACGCCCTGCTCGTACGCCACCCCGCCGCCCGCCAGTCCGGTGCCACTGCCGCGCGGGACCAGTTCCAGGCCGTGCTTGGCGATGGCTTTGACGCAAGCCGCTGCCTGTTCCGGGGTGCGGGGGAACACGACCGCCAGGGGCATGCCTTTGGCGATGGTGAAGCCGTCGCATTCGTAAACCCGCAGTTCGTTGGGATCCGCCAGCAGGCCGTCGGGGCCCACCAGGGCTTTCAGTTCCGCCAAAATGGGATGTGCGCCAGCGCTGACCATAGCGTCATAGTGTAACGATTGAATCGGCGCGGTTGCAGCGCCGCCGACGGCATTCCACCCATTACAATGACGGGGTGTAGCTGATGCGCTGACCAACTGTTCCCGGTACGGGAGTGCACTGGTGATAGAACTGGGTAACCGCCTCGAACCGTTCGTAGATCGTTTTCTGGTGGATGAGTTGGAAGAGGTGGAGCAGCGGCTGCACCATCCCCAGCCAGCGGGGCCGGTGCTCACCTTGGATCGCCCGTGGGAAGGAGCGTTCAGCGGCTATCCCACGCTGATTTACCAGGGAGGGGAATATCGGCTGTACTATCGCGGCTGGTCTGCGACGACGTCCAACGCCGTCACCTGCGTCGCCCGCAGCACCGATGGCGTGCATTTCGAGCGCCCGGAACTGGACTTTCCCTCACATGGTCAGGCGCGCACCAATGTGTTGCTCACCGGGAATGCCAGCCACAACTTCACGCCGTTCTATGACACCAAACCCAGAACGCCCGCCGACCAGCGTTTCAAAGCGTTGGCGGACACCCGCGTCAACGGCGCCCGCGGCCTGCAGGGTTTTGTCTCATCCGATGGCTACCAATGGACGCCGCTGCGCGAAGAACCGGTGCTGACGCAAGGGGCGTTCGACTCGCAGAACCTGGCGTTCTGGTCCAGCGCGGAAAACTGCTACGTCGCGTATTACCGTTACTTTGAAGGTGATGGCGCCATCACGGAATACAAGGGCCTGCGCGCCATCTGCCGGGCGGTCAGCGATGATTTCCTGAACTGGTCACAGCCGCAGAAGATGGACCTGGGCGCGCCGCTGACTGAGCACCTGTACACCAACGCCACGCATCCCTATTTTCGCGCCCCGCACATTTACCTGGCGCTGCCCAAACGCTTCATCCCCGAGGTCGCGCGCTTCCACGCCGGCGAGCATGCCCTGCTGGAAACCGATCCCACGCAGCAGCGGGGCCTGAGCGATGTCATCCTGCTCACCAGCCGCGGCGGGGCGACCTACGACCGCTGCTTCCCGCAGGCGCTGGTCCGTCCCGGCGCCGACCCCCGCAACTGGTCTGCCCGCGCTATCCTGCCCGGCCCATCCATTGTGCCCACCGGCCCACGCGAAATGTCGTTCTACGCCATCGAAAACTACGGCCACCCCGCGCCGGTCGTGCAACGCTACGCCCTGCGCACCGATGGCCTGGCGAGCCTCAACGCCGGCTATCGGCCCGGAACCTTCCGCTCCAAGCCGTTTACCTTCACCGGCCAAACCCTCACGCTCAATGCCAGCACCTCGGCGTATGGCTGCATCAAAGCTGAACTGCAAACCGAACAGGGTCAACCCCTGCCCGGACTCAGTCTCGATGACGCCCACCCGCTGCGCGGCGACGACCTGTGCCTGACCTGTCGCTGGGGCGATCGCGTCGGCGTGGCCCAGTACGCCGGCCAGCCCGTGCGCCTGAAACTGCAACTCTGCGATGCGGATGTCTACGCCCTGCAGTTTGTCTGAGCAAACTGACGCGCGCCAGCGGTTACAATTCAATTCTCAAATGATTCCGCCCGTCTGGAGTGTGCCATGACGCTACCCGCCCAGCTTGTTCCCGCTGCCCGCCTGCTGATGGGGCCCGGCCCCAGCGATGTGCCGCCGCGCGTGCTCGAAGCCCTCGCCGCCCCCACGCTGGGTCACCTTGATCCGCAATACCTTCAGGTGATGAACGAAACCCGCACGCTCCTGCAGCAGGTGTTCGGCACCGCCAACCCGCTGACGCTCGCCATGTCCGGCACCGGCAGCGCGGGGATGGAAACCTGCTTCGTCAATCTGCTCGAACCGGGCGATGAAGCGATCATCGGCGTCAACGGCGTCTTCGGCACCCGCATGGTGGATGTCGCCCAGCGCTGCGGCGCGACCGTGCATCAGGTCCAGGCCGAGTGGGGCTGCATCATCGAACCGCAGCAGATCGCGGACGCCATCCAAGCCCACCCGCGCGCCAAGCTGGTGGCGGTGGTGCATGCCGAGACTTCCACCGGCGCGCATCAGCCGATGGAGGAAATCAGCCAACTGGTGCATGACGCGGGCATGCTGTTGGTGATGGACTGTGTGACTTCGCTGGGCGGTTTGCCGGTGAAGCTGGATGAATGGAAGGTTGACGCCGCGTACAGCGGGACGCAGAAGTGTCTGTCCTGTCCGCCGGGGTTGTCGCCGGTGAGCTTCAGCGCCGCCGCCGCCGCGGTGATGGATCAGCGGAAGACCAAGGTGCAGAGTTGGTATCTCGATCTGACCATGATCCGCAACTACTGGGGTCAGCAGCGCACGTACCACCACACCGCGCCGATCAACATGACCTACGCCCTGCGCGAAGCGCTGCGCATCGTGCTGGAGGAAGGGCTGGACGCTCGCATCGCCCGGCATGCGCTCAACCATCGCGCCTTGCGGGCAGGGCTCGAAGCGCTGGGTTTGCAGTACATCCCCGAGCATAGCCTGACCACGCTCAATGCCGTGCGCGTGCCGGCGGGGGTGGATGATGCCGCGGTGCGCAGCAAACTGCTCAACGACTTCGGCATCGAGATCGGCGCGGGCTTGGGTCCATTCAAAGGTCAGGCGTGGCGCATCGGCCTGATGGGCGCTTCGAGCACCCGTCGCCACGTCACGCTGCTGCTGGCGGCTCTGGAAACGCTGCTGCTCGAGCAGGGCGTCAAACTCACCCCCGGAGCCGCCCTCGCCGCCGCCGGCGCGGCATACGCTTCCTGAGCGTTCGTCAACCCGCCGCGACCTACTCGTCCCGCGTCGCAGCAGCGCTTTGCGCCTCCGCTTCCGCTGCCGCGCGTGCCGCGCGCCCACTGCGATAGACGTATTTCATCAGGATCAGTCCGAACTCGAACAACCCCCACAGCGGCAGCGCCAGCACAAACATGCTGATCGGGTCCGCCGGGGTGAGCACCGCGCCCGCCACGAAGCAGGCGAACACGCAATACCGGCGGAGGCGCCCGATGTTGGCGGGATCGATCACCCCGGACCAGCCGACCAGCAGCATGACCAGCGGCAGTTGGAACGCCACCACCACGCCGATGGTCACCACCAGCACGAAGGACATGTACTCGCCCACTTCAATCAGCGGGGTCATCGCCGAGCCGGTGGCGAGCGTCAGCGTGCGTGTGTGGCCGTTGAGCCGAACTTTCATTTCGCCTTGTGTGGCATTGAGCCAGATTTGGCCTTCGCTGGGTTCGGCAGGATCCGTGCCGAGAATGGGCAGATGCACGCCTGGGCCACGCGGGGCACTGGTGGGCGGCAGGTCCACGGTCTGTGGCTGCTGAGCGCCGGCGTACTCGGCGACGAGCGCCAGCATCTGATCCAGCATCGACGGCCGCACCCCGCCCGCCTGCGGATAGCTCACGGAGAAATTGATCAGGAACGCCAGGCACACCGGCAGCATCACGTAGTACGCAAAGCCCACGCCCAGCAGGCTCATGCCCGCGCTCAGCGGCATCATCAGCAGCGCCACCCGGCGCTCCGCGGCATACAGCCCCGCGGAGACGAACTTCCACGCCTGGTACACCACCCACGGACAGCCGGCGATCACGGCAAAGACGATGCTCACCTGCAGGTACACCGCAAAGCCGGTGGTCACGCTCAGCCCCACGGTCATCGCGGGCAGGCCCGCGGTCCGTTGGACCCGGTGCAACGGCTGCTGGAGCCACAGCACCAGGTCTTCGCCGAAGTACAGCGTGATGACCAGGATCACCAGCACGCCCACGAGCGCCAGGATCAGCCGCCGTCGCAGCTCCTCCAGGTGCTCGCCCAGGGTCATGTGCGTTTGTTCCACAGCCTCGTCGTCCACAGTCATGCAGGCGATTGTACCGACGACGCTGGGCTGGGGGGACGCCTGCGGTACACTTGCTCCATGCCCGATGATGCTCCGGTTCAGCCGCTGCCGCTCGCCACGCCGGTGGGAAAATTGCCCGGCGTGGGCAAGGCGCGCGCTGCGGCGCTCAAGCGGCTGAGCATTCACAGCCTGGCCGACCTGCTGCGCCACCTGCCGCTGCGCTATCAGTTCGAGCACGCCGAGAGCAGCATCGCCCAGCTTCCCGCCGAGGGCATCGGCAGCGCGCGGGGTTTGATCGCAGCGCTGCGTTGGCATCCCGGGCATGGGCCGCAGGGTCGGGGCAAGGCGCGGCTGGAGGTCACGCTGGAGGATGCGGATCGCCGGCTCAACGTCGTGTTCTTCAACGCCGGCTACCTGCGCGAGCGGCTGCATCCGGGGCTGGCGATCCGCGTGCAGGGCAAGGTCGGCTCGTTCCAGGGCTATCCCCAGATGGTCAACCCCCGCTGGGAAGTGCTCGCGGATGTGGAGCAGGCGCCCGCCAAACAGGAAATTTTCCGCCCGGTGTATCCCGCCACGGAGGACCTCTCCAGCCGGGTGATCGAGAACCTGCTGCGCGACCTCTTGCCGCGCGCCTTGGCGGCGGTGGTGGATCCCTTGCCCGCCGAACTGCTGACCCATCACAACATGCCCGACCTGGCGCAGGCGTACCAACTGGCGCACCAGCCCGAGGATGAGGACGACGCCAAGCGGGCGCGGCGCCGGCTGGCGTACAACGAACTGCTGCTGCTGCAACTGGGCACCGCGCTCAAGCGGCATTACAACCAGACGCGCCTGCTGGCGCCGCAGTTGCGCTGGACCCCGGCCCTGGACGAGCACATCCGCCAGCGGTTCGGTTTCGAGCTGACCGATTCCCAGCGGCAGGTCATTGGACACATCGCGGCGGACCTGCAGAAATCCGCACCGATGAATCGGCTGGTGCAGGGCGACGTGGGCGCGGGCAAGACGGTGGTGGCGCTGTACGCGCTGCTGATGGCGGTCGCCGCCGGGAAGCAGGGGGCGCTCATGGCGCCGACGGAACTGCTGGCGGAACAGCATTTCCTGACCATCAGCCGGATGCTCGCCGGCTCTGATGTGAGCGTGGCGCTGGTGGCGGCGGGGCGCGGCAGCGCGCGTTCCAAAGCCCGGCAAACCACGCTGGCGCAGATCGAAGCCGGCGAGGTGGACCTGGTCATCGGCACGCAGGCGCTGGTCACCGAGCAGGTGCGCTTCAGCAATCTGGCGGTGGTGGTGGTCGACGAACAGCATCGCTTTGGCGTGCTGCAGCGGGCGGCGTTTCGTTCCAAGGCGGAGGACGGCGAGGCGGCCCAGGACGGCCGACGCCCTTCGCCGCATTACCTGGTGATGACCGCCACGCCGATCCCGCGCACGCTGAGTTTGGCGTTGTTTGGTGATCTGGAAGTATCGACGATTCACGGGTTGCCGCCGGGCCGTCAGCCGATTGTCACGCGGGTGGTGAGCCCGGAGCAGGCGCCGCAGGTGTATGAGTATGTCGCCAGCCGGTTGGCGCGGGGCGAGCGGGCGTATGTGGTGGTGCCGGTGATTGAAGACGCGCAGGAGGATGACGCCGGGCGCGCGGGTTTGACGCCGCTCAAGAGCGTGGCGGCGCACGCGCAGCTGTTGGAGAGCCGGTATTTCGCCGGCTATCAGGTGGCGCAGTTGCACGGGCGCATGAAACCCGCCGAGCGGGACGCGGTGATGGCGGATTTCCGCAGCGGGAAGGCGCAGGTGCTGGTGGCGACCACGGTGATCGAGGTGGGCGTGGATGTGCCCGAAGCGACGTTGATGGTGGTCGAGCATGCCGAGCGTTTCGGCCTGGCGCAGTTGCACCAGTTGCGGGGGCGCATCGGGCGCGGCAGTTTGCCGGTGAAGAACCTGTGCGTGTTCATTGCCGAGCCGGGTAATGAGGGCGCCGAGCAACGGATGGCGGCGATCGCCCAGACCACCGATGGTTTCCGCATTGCCGAGCACGATCTGGAAATCCGCGGCATTGGGGATTTCTTCGGCACGCGCCAGCACGGCGCGCCGCCGTTGCGTGTGGCGCGCATCCCCGACGATATTCCGCTGCTCAAGCTCGCCGAGCGCGACGCCCGGGCGATGGTGCAGCGCGATCCCACGCTGACCGAACCCGCCCTGCGCACCTTGCGCCGGCTGCTGCTGCAGCAGTATGGCGATGCGCTGGGGTTGATTGATGTGGGATAAGGTGACTTCTTGTAGGTCCGGGCTGGCCCGGACAGTTGACGCCAAGGTGTGCAGCCTGTCCGGGTCAGCCCAGACCTACCAGACAGTGCGCTGGTTTGACGCTGACCGGGCGAAAAACTTCTCAACAATCGTCCCGGTTTGGTCGAAAATAAGGACACAGCCCTCCAGGAGGTCGCCTTGGTATGAGTACGCCCATCAATCCCCGTCGCGCTTTGATCACCGGCATCACCGGCCAGGACGGTTCCTATCTCGCCGAGCTGCTGTTGAGCAAAGGCTACGAGGTGCATGGCATCATTCGCCGGGCTTCGAGCTTCAACACCCATCGCATCGACCACATTTACCAGGACCCGCATGACGCTGGGGCGCGCCTGCATCTGCACTACGGCGACCTGACCGACGCCAACGGCCTGCAACGGCTGATGCGCGAGGTCAAACCCACCGAGGTCTACAACCTGGGCGCCCAGAGCCATGTGCGCGTCAGCTTCGATCAGCCCATCTACACCGCTGACGCCGTCGCGGTGGGGGCGGTCAAGGTGCTCGAAGCCGTGCGGGACTTCCAGGACGCCTGCGGCTACCAGATTCGCTTCTACCAGGCGTCCAGCAGTGAAATGTACGGCAAGGTGGTCGAAACCCCGCAGAAGGAAACCACCCCGTTCTATCCGCGCTCGCCCTATGCCGCCGCCAAGGTGTACGCCTACTGGATCACCGTCAACTACCGCGAAAGCTACGGCCTGCATGCCTCCAACGGCATCCTGTTCAACCATGAAAGCCCCCGGCGCGGCGAAACCTTCGTCACCCGCAAGATCACCCGCGCCGTCGGTCGCATCAAACATGGTCTGCAGAAGAAGCTGTTCCTGGGCAATCTCGATTCCAAACGCGACTGGGGTTTTGCCGGCGACTATGTCGAAGCCATGTGGCTGATGCTGCAGCAGGATCAGCCGGAGGATTACGTGATCGCCACCGGGCAAACGCAGTCGGTGCGGGCGTTCTGCGAGCGCGCCTTCGCCCGTGTCGGGCTGGACCACCGCGACTTCGTGGAAACCGATCCGCGCTACTTCCGACCGGCCGAGGTCGACCTGCTGCTGGGCGATGCCACCCGCGCCAAAAAGGCGCTGGGCTGGGAACCGAAGGTGACCTTTGAGCAACTCGTGGACATGATGGTCGACGCCGACCTGGAACTCGCCGCCCGGGAGAAAACCCTGCGCGACGCCGGCCACGAACTGCCCGAGCGCATGGGTCACGATCAGTAAACCGGGATTTCCTTTCATCCATCCAAAGCCGTCGCGCCACGCGGCGGGGTTGTCGCCTTGGGCGAACCCGCCGGTTCGCTCGGGCAGCGGTGCAGCGGCCTGATGCAGCGCCTGCACGCCCGGGCGCGGTCTGCTACTCTTTCCCGTCTGGCTGGTGCGTCCCTGCTGAATCCCTGTGTGATTGTTTGCGCTATGATGACTTCGACCCCATCATCCGGTGTCCCGCAACCATCGTCCAAGCCGGTGCGCGTGTTGGATCCATTGGTGAATGATGCATCCGTCAAGCAACCGTGGGGTTGGATGGCGCTGGTGCTGTTCGTGTTGCTGCTGGTTGGCCTGTTTATGGAGCTGGGCCGGCGCGACACCATCCACACCATGGAAAACATTTCGCTGCTGTCGGCTCAGGAAACCTGGCTGCGGCAGGTGGGTTATCCCAACATCCCGCGCGAGCCTTACGCCTGGTTGATTCCCAGTCACAACGGCGAGCCACGGGTCCACAAGCCGCCGCTGCTGGTGTGGCTGACCATGCTGTCCTTCACCGGGCTGGACCCACAGACCGCCACGGTGGAGGAGATCACCGTCCGGGCGCGAATGGTCAGTGTCCTGCTGGGCGTGCTCATGGTGCTGGCCACCGCCTGGTTGGGCTGCGTGCTGGCGGATCGGCCCACGGCGGTGCTGGCGGCGGCGGTGGTGGGATCGACCTGGTTCCTCCAGCGGCAGGCGCGGTATGCCTCCTATGACATTTACCTGGCGGCTTTCGCCACGGCGGCGGTGGCGGCGGGAGTGTGGGCGATCGATCCGCTGCGCCGCGCGCCCGGCGAGCGACGGCGCGTGATCGGCTGGCTGCTGTGTGCGCTGATGTTCACCTGTGCGACGCTGTCCAAGGGGCCGCTGAGTCTGCTGCTGGTGCTGTTGCCGCTGGTGGTGGCGATCGGGCTGGCGCCTCGGCCGCGCCATGTGCATGTCTGGGGCCTGCTGGGCGCGACGCTGCTGATGCTGGTGTTGTGCGAGCCCTGGTTTGTCATCTCGATCATCTACAACGCCCGTGGCGCAGAAGGGTTGGCGGTGGAGTATGTGGCCCGCCGCGCCGAGTTCCAGCCGGTGTATTACTACCTGGGCACGCTCGGGTTGGTCTGGCCCTGGACGGCATTCCTGATCGGCGGCTTACTGCATCCGTTCCTGCTGGCGGGCGGGGCGCGCCGGCGCGAATTGCTGTTCGCGTGGCTCTGGTTTGTGGCGTTGATCGTGATCATGTCCATCCCGGCCGCCAAGCAGCAGCGCTACATCCTGCCGGTGCTGCCGGCCGTGGGTTTGATGGTCGCGGCGCTGTGGCGCGACTATCAACGTTTGGAAGATCGACAACAGCGCGATCCCGCCGAATGGATGCTGCTGTGGCCGCATTGGGTGGGCATCGTGGGCGGCTCGGTGGCGGTGGGAGTGGTCATCTTCGCCAACGACCAGCTCAAAGAAGCCTTGAAATCCTCCCATGACCTGCTGGGCAAGCTGGACCCGATCATGGTGGTGCTGGCGACGGTGGTCCTGCTGGCGCTGGCGCTGCTGGGCGTGCGGGCGCAGCGGCAACGGCGCATGCTGGCGGCGGCGCAGTGGTCCGCGGTCTGGGCGCTGGTGCTGCTGATGGTGATCCAGTTGGCGTACAGCCGCTCGGACAATGCGATTCATCCACTCAAAGCCGAGTGTCTGCGTGCAGCGCAGCTGGTGGGCAACGCCCCGTTGCGTTACCTGAAACTGTCCAACGAGGACCTGCGGCCCAACGAGGAATTCCTGTTTTTCGCCCGACGAATTGTGCCGGCGATCCAGCCGGAGGAACTGCACGAATACCGCGACAGCGCCCCGAGCGCCGGGCCGGTGTATGTGATGTCGGACATTTCGCCCGCGCATGACGCGACCATGGAGGCAGCGGGGTTCAAGCTGGACGGGGAGTTTGTGCAGGACGTGAATCGGCCGCAGAAACTTTGGGTGCACCGTCTCGTCGCGCAATCGCCGATGCCCTGACCGTCATGCTGCGGTTGCCCGAGGTTGTTTGCTTGCAGGAGGAGCTGCTTATGCCGCGCGTTCGCCGCCCTGACCAGTTGCGCCCGGTGCGCATTGAACCCTTCACCACGGGCGCGCCCGGTTCGGTGCTGATCGCCCAGGGCAACACCCGGGTGCTGTGCACCGCGAGCATTGCGGACAAAGTGCCGGACTGGCTGATGGGCCGCAACGGGGAGCCGCCGACGCGGGGCTGGGTGACCGCTGAGTACGCCATGCTGCCTGGCTCCACCCCGCAGCGCAAGAAGCGCGGGACCGATGGGCGCGGCACGGAAATCCAGCGGCTGATCGCCCGCGCCCTGCGGGCCGCGGTGGACCTGACCAAAATGCCCGGCCTGCTGATCACCTGCGATTGTGATGTCATCCAGGCCGACGGCGGCACCCGCACGGCTTCCATCACCGGCGCGTACGTCGCCCTGGCGCAGGCGCTCGCGTCAGCGCGGCAGCAGGGTTTGCTCAAGGGCAATCCGCTGCATGGCCCGGTGGCGGCGGTCAGCGTGGGCGTGATCGACGGCAAGGTGCATCTGGACCTGGACTATCCACTCGACAGCCGCGCCGAGGTGGACATGAACGTGGTGATGAACCACCGCGGCCAGTTCGTGGAAGTGCAGGGCACCGGCGAACAAGGGGTGTTCAGCAAACGGGAACTCGACGCCATGCTGAAGCTGGCGGAGAAGGGGATACGCCAATTGATGAGCAAGCAGCGGGCGGCGCTGCGGGGTTGAGCGAAGGGGCAACCTGAGATGAGTGCTGATGGTCGGTCGGCACTGGCTTCACGAGCCCCGACCGTGAGGGAGGGGTTGCTTTCGTAGCACCACCTCTCGGCGGCTGCGCCGCCACCCCTTGCTCACGCGCGGGGCTCGTTGCAGAAACGTCATTGCGTTGACGCGGAGGGATGACCAGACGGTCAGCGGACGTCCCGGCCGGTGGCGTGGTCGTTGCTGGCGACGGTTTTGTTGGTCGAATCGCTGGAAGGGGTGGAGCCGGCGCGATCGAGGTCGTCCTGGACGCCTGCCAGCCCTTTCTTGAATTCGACGATGCCTTTGCCCAGGCTTCGGCCGACTTCGGGCAGACGCTTGCCAAAGATGAGCAGCGCGATGATGCCCAGGATCAACAGTTCCGTGGTGCCGAGGTTGCCGAAAAACGCGAGCATGGCGGCCTTCCTTTCCACGTCGAACGTGGAAACGGGTGGGGTTATTGCACAGAAAACCTGCCCGGATTGTATGTCATCGGCGCAGCGAGGGCTGGATTCCGACATTTTCCCGCGTCAGAAAGCAGCTGAACGTCGCTCGGAATGGCGCATGAGCTGCCCTGGCGGCGGGATTTCCAGCGTCGCGCAGCCGCTAGGCGAAGGTCACAATGCAGCGAAAGTTCCCGGGGTCCGAAGAAGGCAATTGCCGGGGGTGTGCGGGAGCAGGGCGGGGGTTCAGAGCTTGCCGAGGACGAGGGCGACATTGTGGCCGCCGAAGCCGAAGGAGTTGCTCATGGCGACCTTCAACTGCTTGGGGCGGGCGGTGTTGGGGATGTAGTCGAGGTCGCACTCGGGGTCCTGGTTGTCGAGATTGATGGTGGGGGGCATCACGTTGTCGCGCAGGGCGAGGGTGGTGATGATCGCCTCGACGCCGCCGGACGCGCCCAGCAGGTGGCCGGTCATGCTCTTGGTGGAACTGACGGGGATGGACCTGGCGTGATCGCCGAAGAGCAGTTTGATGGCGCGGGTCTCGGCGATGTCGCCCAGGGGGGTGCTGGTGCCATGGGCGTTGATGTAATCGACCTGCTGGCGGTTGACGCCGGCGTCCTGCAGGGCGCATTCCATGGCGTAGGCGGCGCCGCGGCCCTGTTCATCCGGGGCGGTGATGTGCGAGCCGTCGGCGGACTGGCCGTAGCCGAGCATCTCGGCGTAGATTTTGGCGCCGCGGGCTTTGGCGCGTTCATACTCCTCGAGCACCAGGATGCCGGCGCCTTCGGAGAGGATGAAGCCGTCGCGGTCCTTATCGAACGGACGGCTGGCGTGGGTGGGATCATCGTTGCGGCGGCTGAGCGCCTTGAGGGCGACAAAGCACGCCAGACCCAGCGGGGTCAGGGCGGCCTCGGACCCGCCGGTGATCATGACATCGGCGGCGCCATGGCGGATGCAGTCGGCGGCTTCACCGATGGCGTGGGCGGCGGAGGCACAGGCGGTGGCGACGGCGGAGTTGGGGCCTTTGATGCCGAAGTGAATCGACACGTTGCCGCTGCCGGCGTTGCACATCAGGCGGGGGACCATGAACGGGCTGACCCGGCTGACGCCCTTTTCGAGCATGCGCTGGTAGCCGTTCTCAAACTCTTCGATGCCGCCGATGCCGGTGCCGATGATCGACCCGCAGCGCCAGACGTTCTCGGTGCTGAAATCGATGCCGGCGTCGCGTACGGCGTCGATGGCGCCGTTGATGGCGAACTGGGCGAAGCGATCGATGCGCTTGGCTTCGCGCGGCTCGACCTGGCCGCCGTCCCAATTGGCGACTTCACCGCCAAAGGTGGTGGAGTACTCTTTGGTGTCAAAGCGTGTGATGGGGCGAATGCCGCTCTTGCCGGCCAGCAGATCCTGCCAGACGCCTTCGACCGACACACCCAAGCTGGTGACCCAGCCCAAACCCGTAATGACAACCCGCCGTCTGCTCATGGCGTTATGCGATCCTGCACTGTCTGACGAAAGGGGGAAAGACCACCGGCCGCAACCCAGAGGAAGGCGCATCGACCCGGTGGCGGCGGCGTCGGCTCAGCCTTCCTTGGCGCTGTTCATGTGCGTCTTGATGAAGTCGATCGCCTGACCGACGGTCTGAATCTTTTCCGCCTGGTCATCGGGAATCGAAGTTTCAAACTCGTCCTCGAACTCCATGACCAACTCGACGGTGTCGAGGCTGTCGGCGTTCAGGTCATTGATGAAGTTGGTGTCACGGGTGATCTCACCCTTGTCGACGCCCATCTGCTCGGCCACGATGGCGATCACGCGTTCCTCGATCGCCGCTTCATCCACGGGGCGGTTTTCATCGGCCATGACTGCGTTCCTTTCTCGCGTGCAGGCGGGACTTCCGCCCATCCATCGCTTGAGTTCAAAATGCGGCGCCGGCACGTGTCCGGGCAACCTGGACCTGACTGCTCACCGCCGTCCGACGATGCGGCAGGGCGGTACTATAGTGACTGCTGATTCACCCAACAAGCGGCGTCAGGACGGCGTGCGCCGGCCCATCATAACCGCGTTTTCTATCACATCGTCATCCCGCCATCAACGGCGAGCACCTGCCCGGTGATGTAACCCGCCGCATCCGAGCAGAAGAAGCCCACCGCCGCCGCCACTTCCTCGGGCTGACCAAACCGCCGCAGCGGCGTGTGGTCCCTGGCCATCTGCTTGACCGACTCGGGCAATCCGGCGGTCATGTCCGTTTCCGTAAAGCCCGGCGCCACCACGTTTGCCGTGATGTTCTTGGCGCCCATCTCTTTGGCGATCGTCTTGGTGAAACCCAGCAGGCCCGCCTTCGCGGCGGCGTAATTCGCCTGCCCGGGGTTGCCCATCAGGCCCGCCACCGAGCTGATATTCACAATTCGCCCCCACTTGCCGCGCATCATCGGCCGCAGCGCCGCCCGGCAGGCGACGAACACCGCCCGCAGGTTCACATGGATCACGTCGTCAAATTCCGCGTCGGTCATCCGCAGCAGCAGATTGTCGCGCGTGATGCCCGCATTGTTCACCAGAATGTCCAGCCGCTTGTGTTCCTCGGCGATCTGCTCGATCGCGGCGGCGACCGCGGCATGATCCGACACATCGCAGGCAAGCACCTGGGCGCTCCCGCCGGCGGCGGTCAGTTCGCCCTTGAGCGTTTCCAGACTTGCCACGCTGCGGGCCGCCAGCACCACGTGCCGACCCTGCGCCGCCAGGTTGCGTGCGATCGCAGCGCCAATGCCGCGCGATGCCCCCGTCACCAGTGCCACTCGTTTGTCGCTCATCAGTTGCTTCCTGCCTGCTGCTTCCACAACGAGCCCCGACCGTCAGGGAGGGGTTGCAGAAGCTCGGTTCAACAATCGCGCGCTCGCGCTTGATTTCACCCCTCCCTCACGGTCGGGGCTCGTTCATCCAAGGCGGCATCCTAACCGATCACGCCGGCTCGGCATGATTGGCGACCTTCACGTTGCGATCAATTCGCCGCATCAGCCCCGACAGCACCTTGCCCGGCGCCAGTTCGAGGTAATCGCCTTGCACCTGCTGGGTCAGCCAGCTCATCGACTGCGACCAGCGCACCGGACTGGTGAGCTGCTCGATCAGTCGCTGCTGGATCGACGCGGCATCATTCCCATCATGCGGGCCGGCGGTCACGTTCGACAGCACCATCGTGCTGGGCGTCTGCCAACTCACCTGCGCCAGCGCAGCCGCCAGACGGTCGGCGGCCGGTTGCATCAGCGGCGAGTGAAACGCGCCCGCCACCGTCAGCGCGGTGGCTTTGATGCCCATTTCGTCAGCTTTGGTCACTGCCCGGGCGCAAGCCGATTTGCTGCCGCTGATGACGATCTGGCCCGGACAGTTGAAGTTGGCGGGCACCAGCACATCGTCACCCCGCGCAGCAGCGCACAGCGCCACCGCCTGCGTTTCATCCGCGCCGATCAGCGCCACCATGCTGCCTTCACTCGCCTCGGCGGCATCCTGCATCGCCTGGCCGCGCAGCCGCACGAGCTTCAGACCGGTCTCGAAATCAAACGCACCCGCTAGATGCAGGGCGGTGAACTCACCGAGGCTCAGCCCGGCCGTGGCTTTGACCTCACCGAGCAAGCCCCGCTCCCGCAGCCCGGCGAAGCTGGCGATGGAAGCGGTGTAGATCGCCGCCTGGGCGATGTCGGTGCGATTCAGACGCTCATCGGGCCCGGCAAAGCACAGCTCGCTCAAGGACAACCCCAGCACGGCATCCGCCTGCGCGAACACCGCCGCCGCCGCGGGCGAAGCCGCAGCCCATTTCTGTCCCATGCCCACAGCCTGAGCGCCCTGGCCCGGACACAACACCACACAACCGCTTTGCGACATTTCTGGTCCTTTGTTTTAGCCACAGATGAACACAGATGAAGGCAGGAGAGAGATAAGAAAGGGAGCAGCAGAAGACAGGAAATCGTGTTGTGTTGGTCCAGCCAGGCAACATTGGTCTGTCTGCCTCATCAACACAGCATTTTTTTGTTTTTGCTTATCCCTGCTTTATCTCTCTCCTGCCTTCATCTGTGTTCATCTGTGGCAAAAATATGCTTCACAATCGCCACAGGCTCGACGCCCAGGTCAAGCCGCCGCCGAGGCCCACGAAGAGCACCAGGTCGCCCGGGTGCAGTTTGTCGGCGGTCATCAGTTCGTGCAGGCAGATGGGCACGCTGGCGGCGCTGGTGTTGGCGAAGCGGTCGATGTTGATGTACAGCTTGTCGGTCGGCAGCTTCAGGCGATCACGCACGGATTCCATGATGCGGGCGTTGGACTGGTGCGGGATCACCATCGCCAGGTCGTCGAGCTTGAGGCCGGCTTTTTCGACCGCGTCTTCGATGCAGCGCTGCAGGGTGCTGACGGCAAACTTGTACACCTCACGCCCGTTCATCTGCAGCGTGTTGAAGGCGCCGGAGAAAATGCCGTCGTCGTCGGCGGGCACATGGGCTTCATGGCGCGGGCAGTACAGCTCTTTGCCGCCGTGGCCGTTGCTGCCCACGTGCTGGTAGAGACAGCCGCGGGTGGGGTCGTCACAGGCGCTGAGCACGGTGGCGGCAGCGCCATCGCCAAAGAGCACGCAGGTCCGGCGGTCCTTCCAGTCGACAATGCGGGAAAGCTGCTCGGCGCCGATCACGATGACGTGATCCATGCTGCCGCTGGCGATCATGCTGGCGGCGACGTTCAGGCCATAGACGAAACCACTGCAGGCGGCGGAGATGTCGAGCGCCCCGGCGGGCACGGCGTCAAGGTCCGCCACCACCAGCGCGGCCGTGGAGGGACACATCATCTCCGGCGTCATGGTGGCGCACAGGAGCATGTCCAGGTCGGCGGGCGCCAGGCGGGCGTTTTCCAGCGCGGCTTTGGCGGCTGCGGTCGCCAGATCGCGCACGCCTTGGCCATCGTTGGCGATGTAGCGCTGGCGGATGCCGGTGCGCTGGAGGATCCATTCGTCGTTGGTGTCGACCAGCCGGGCGAGGGCGTCATTGGTCATGACGGTGCGGGGCAACCCCAGGCCGGTGCCGGCAATGCGAATACCGCGGCGTTGACCGGCCGGTGATGTCGGGGGAGTCGAACTGGAAGCGGCGTTTGCGGTCATGTCAGCCAACCAGGTCCAAGGTCAAGGCAAACCACCGCCGGGTCGAATCACTGGGCGTCTTCGGCCACCGGCTGCTGGCTGGCTTCGGTGTCCGCCAGCACCTCGACGATGCGTCGGTTGACATCATACTCGGCATACTTGATGGCGTTGCGGATGGCGGCGGTGATGGTGCGGGCTTCACTCGAGCCGTGGCAAATGATGCAGATGCCGTTGGCGCCCAGCAGGGGAGCCCCGCCGAATTCGTGGTAATCGTGCTTGCGGTAAATGCTCTTGACAATCGGCTCAAAGCGGGCCGCCAGTTCCGGATCCACTTCGAGAATCTCATGGGCGATGGTGCGGAACAGCCCGGCCGCGAGACCCTCGGCGAGTTTGAGCACCACGTTGCCGGTGAAGCCTTCGCAGACGACCACATCGCACTTGCCGTCGAACAGGTCACGACCTTCGACGTAGCCGACGTAATTGAGCGTCTTGTCCTGCCGGATGAGCTTGGCGGTCTCTTTGACCAGGGCGTTGCCCTTGCCTTCCTCACCGCCGATGGACAGCAGGGCGACGCGCGGCTCCTTGATGCCGATGAGCGTGGTGGCGTACACCTGCGCCATGCGGCCGTATTGATGCAGATGCGAAGGGCGCGGCTCAGGATTGGCGCCCACATCGCAGAGCACGATCGGGCCATGGAAGGTGGGAATGACCACCGCAATGCCGGGGCGATGCACGCCGGGCAGCCGGCGCATGAGCATCTGCGCCGAGGCGACGCAGGCGCCGGTGTTGCCGGCGGAGATGATGATGTCGCAGTACTTGTCCCCGCCGCGCCGGGTGGAGCCGAGCTCCGCCATGCGGACGATGGAGCTGTCGGGCTTGACGCGCAGCGCGGTGACCGGCTGCTCATCCATGCCGATGACGGTGGCGGTGGGTTCGATTTCGAGGAACGGATTGCCCGTCAGGCCCCGCTCTTCGATGATTTCCTCGATGACGGCGCCATCGCCGATGAGGACGAGCTTGTCGCCGGGGCGGAGCAGAGGGATGGCGTCCAGACTGCCATGGAGGATGGCGTCAGGCGCGTAATCACCCCCCATGACGTCGATGCCGATGCGCACGGGATTTAGTCTTCCTTGCCGACGGCGAGCTTCAGACCCGGTCGAACATAGCCACACTCGGGGCAAGCGGCGTGGGGCCGCTTGGCGGCGCTGCAGTTGGGGCAGCGCACGGCCTGGGCGGCGACCAGATGCTTGTGGGCCCGCCGGGTGCCGGATTGACTGCGTGATTTACGCTGGCAGGGAAGCATATGCAATCCACCTGTAAAGCAAGGGTTAACCGATGCGGACCAGCCGACGGGCACAGCCGACAGGACCTGCCCGCAAGCATTGAGGCGGTAAAAAGTAGCGATCCGCTGCCGTGGCGTCAAGCGGGGTGTCGGCGGGGGTGTTGGGACTGGGGTAGAACTGTCCCCTTCGGACCGAAGTAGAAATGTCCCCTC
>CAZSBB010000007.1:113488-151711 GCA_964605235.1 uncultured Phycisphaeraceae bacterium | reverse complement strand
GCTCGATTTCAACGCCGACGTGCCCGCCGACAGTCATGTGTTTTACACGCTCAAAGCCGGCGCCGCCCAGCCCGCTCCGGTTGCCGCGCCGCTGGTGGTGCTTAAGGATCAGCAGCCGATCTTCACCGCGGGTCCGCTGGCGCAGTTGCCCGTCGGCGACAAGCTGCTGGGCTTGTTCGGCCCACGCGACCTGTGGTGGTCCGACAGCACCGGCCAGCAATATTTCTTCCGGCTGACGGGGGAGAACGCCGGCGTGGTGATCGAGGAAAACGGCCCCAATCGCGCGGTCATCAAAGCCACCGGCTGGTACTACAACGAACACGACCGCCCCGTCTGCATGGGTGAACTGCGGCTGGAATACTCCCGCGGGCAGTCCTTCGCCCGGCTCTACCACACCGTCACCTACTGCGGCGATCCCTGGCGCGAATCGCTCGGCAGCTACGGCGTGCAATTGCAACTCCCCGACGCCGGCTTCACCGCGGCCGCCACCGTGCTCGATGGACAGGTGCAGACCGGCAAACAGATCACGCTCTACCAGCCCACCCCCGACGGCGCCCGCCTGCACTGCGATGGCCAGGAAACCATCGGCCAGCGCGGCAACGGCGCCGTCAGCCTGACCGCGCCCGGCCGCGCCCCGGTGGCGGTGTATCACCGTGAGTTCTGGCAGATGGCGCCCAAGCAGATCGACGTCGATGCCGCGGCCGGCGCCGTGAAGTTTTCCTATTGGCCGAGCGCCGCCGGGGCGATGAGTTTCCTGCCGCGCGAGGATGGCTGGATTCCCAGCAGCTCTTCCGCCGAAGCCGTGGCGGTGGGCATGGGCCGCACGCAGGAGCTGATTATTGATTTTGCTTCCGAGCACGCGCTGCCGCAGTTCGATCAGCTATATCACGAGCCAGTGGTGGCGATCGTGCCCCCGCGCTACCTGCGCAGCACGCAGGTCATGCTGCACCTGGCGGACTACGACCCGCAGCAGGCGCCGGCCGTCGAAAAGATCATTTCCGACACCATGGATTTCTACATCGACCAGCAGGATTTCTGGGGCTGGTACGGCCAATGGCACTACGGCGGCATTCCCAACTTCTGGCGTCAGCCGGAATACAAGTGGTGGAACTTCGGCCGCTACGCCTGGATTCTCAACGAGCAGGACATCGTCGAAGCGCCCTGGCTCTGCTACCTGCGCAGCGGCGATCGCAAGTACCTGAAATTCGCCCGCGCCAACACCCGGCATCTGATGGAAGTCGCCACCATCCGCTGGAATCCCGTCTGGCCGCAGTGGGTCGGCTTCAGTCGTCGGCATCATGAGTGCATCTGGCTGGGCAGCGGCGATCATGGCCATTCCATGCTCGATCCCTTTCTGGATTACTACTACGCCACCGGCTACCGCCCCGCGCGCGATGCCGCGGTGCGGCTGGCCGACGGCATGGCGCTCACCACCAGCGGCACGTGGCGCTACATCGCCAATCCCATCGCCGGCCTGTCGCGCATGTATCTGGACACCCAGAACCCGCGCTACAAGGAACATGCCGACCGCATCTGGAACACCCTCTGCTATCCCGAGCAGAACAACTGGTGGCTGATCGACCACGGCGACCGCATGGTGATGTGGTATGCCCAGATCAATCCCCAGTGCCGCGACCTGTGGCTGCAGTGGATGGCGGATCCCAAGAAGCGCGAACGCTTCGACGGCATTGACGTGCTGATGGACGCCTACCACCAGACCGGCGACGCCAGCTATGCCGCCGCCGCCGCGAGCAAGTTGCCCAAGCAGCGCCCGCAGGAAATCACGCAGCATGTGCTGTCCAAGCTGCGCGCCTGGTGCTACTACGAACCGGTGACGCCGCCGGCTGCGCCGCAGCCCTGATGCAACATCATCCGATCACCCTCCTCTGTTGGATCAAGCTGGCATGACCACGACCACCACCACACCAGCTCTGGCGCTGCGGGCGATCACCGCCCAGCCGGGTCGGTTGTCGCCGCCGTACTACCACAAGTTCAACGAGTACCTGTTGCAACTGCCGGCGGACGCGCAAACCTTCACCCTCACGCTCGACGCGGGCGACAATCTGCTGGAAATTGCCGGGCAACCAGCGTTCAGCGGACAACCCAGCGCGCCGCTGCCCGCCCCGGTGGGACACAGCGTGGTGCCGTTCGTGCTGCGTTCACCGGATGGCCTGACCAGCCGTGCGTATCAACTGGTGGTGCGCCGGGCGCAGCCGACGCCGGACTGGCGTTGCCTGACCACCAGCAATCCCTGGCCCGGGCGCGACTCGGCGGGCGAGCTGGTGTTCGACAACCACCTTTGGCTGTTCGGGGGTTACACGCCCAAGGTGATTGACGACGTGTGGCGCTCGCGCGACGGCGTGCAGTGGGAACAGATGCCGTCGGTGCCGCAGAGCGGCGGGTTCAACATTCCCATTCGCTTTGTGCTCGACGGGCGCATGTGGCTGACCGGCTCCAATGGCAGCTATCTGCACAGCAGCGATGGCATGACGTGGACCTGCGTGGAACAGCCGATGCCCTGGGCCGGCCGCAGCACCGCCGGCTCGGTGGTGCACGCCGGGCGCGCGTGGATCCTCGGCGGTTTGCAGGGCGGCGTGCGCCGCAATGACGTCTGGTCCTCGGCCGACGGAATCAACTGGCGGCAGGAAACAGATGCCGCGCCGTGGTCGCCCCGGCAGCTCCACGACAACGTCGTCTCCTTCGCCGGCAAGCTCTGGGTGCTCGGCGGCAGCATTCAACGTTACCACCCCATGCGCGTGTACCGCGATGTCTGGTGCTCAGCCGACGGCATCCACTGGGAAGAAGCCACACCCGAAGCACCCTGGCCCGGACGGAACTGGGGCGCCTGTGCGGTCTATCGCAATCGCCTCTGGGTGTTCAGCGGCTTCCGTTCCGAAGCGCACTGGCAGAATCTCAACGATGTCTGGTACAGCAGCGATGGCAGCCATTGGCAGGCACTGGAAACGCCCAACTGCTGGTCGCCCCGGCATGAGCTGTCGCCGTATGTGCATGATGAGCGTCTGTGGGTGGTGGGCGGCAACGCCTGGCCGCTGCTCAATGATGTGTGGAGCCTGCACCTGACGGGGTTGACCTTCCTGTCGCAGCCGGATGTGGAAGAGCTGGTCGGCGCGGAATACACCTACCGCCCGCGCGCGGATTTCCATCACAGCGCCAGCCCGGTGCGCTATCGGTTGCTGGAACATCCCACTTGGCTGAGCTTCAATGAAAAGACCGGCCTGGTGCGCGGCCGCGCCGCGGAAGCCGGCGCGTTCCCCATCACCATCGAAGCCTACGACGACGCCGGCGAAACCGCACAGCAGCATTACACCTTGCACGTGCTGCCGTAAACCCGGCGTTATGGTTGAGGCGCGGCCGGGGACTCCGTCGCCGCCGGCTGCCAGCCACCGCCCAGCGCGGCATAAAGCTGTACCTGATTGGACAGCTTCGCCAGTCGCACGCTGACCAGTTGCTGCTGCGCGGCATACAGCGAACGCTGAGCGTCGAGCACGCCCAGATAGCTGTCCACGCCCTTGAGATAACGCGCCTGCGCCAGCTCATGCGTCTGAGCGACGGATTCCACCAGCGATTGCTGGGCCGCCAATTGCTCATCCACCGTGCCGCGGATCGCCAGCACATCCGCCACTTCGCGGAAGCTGACTTGCACCGCGCGCTCGTACTGCGTCAACGCCAACTGCCGATCGGTTTCGCTGACCTTGGCGGCCTGCCACACCCGCTGATCGAAAATCGGCATGGTCGCCTGTGCGTTGAAACGCCAGAAGCCCTGCCCCGCCGAGAACAGGTTCGACAGCTCCGCGCTGGCGGTGCCCAAAGCAGCGGTCAGGGAAATGCGCGGGAAGAAGGCAGCGCGGGCGGCGCCAATGTTCGCATAAGCTTCCAGCAGGCGATGCTCGGCGGCGATGACATCCGGCCGGCGCAGCAGCACCTGCGAGGGCACGCCCACCGGCAGGTCATGCGTCACCACCGTTTGATCCAGCGTGACGGGCAGCAAATTCGCAGATATTTCGGCGCCCGCCAGCAGGGTCAGGGCGTTGCGGTCCTGGGCGATGCGCCGGGTGTACTGGATGACCGCCAGCCGGGCGGTGTCCACCTGTGTCTGGGCGCGATAGATGTCCAGCTCCGGCGCCACGCCATGCTCGCTGCGGCGTTTCACCAGTTCCAGCGTGTCCTGCTGCGCCTGCAAAGTGGTCTGCGCCAGCCCCAGATTTTCCTGGTCGGCGGCGAGCGTCAGGTAGGTGTTGGCGATGGCGGACACCAGCAGAATCTGCACGCCGCGCCGGGCTTCGTCGGTGGCGAGGTATTCCTGCAGCGATGCTTTGGCGAGGCTGCGAATGCGCCCAAAGAAGTCGATTTCCCAGGCGGTGATGCCCAGGTTCACCGAGTAAGTGCTGCTCTCGTTGCGGTCGCCGCTGGACAGATCGCCCGGCAGGCTCTGCTTGTCAGCCCCAGCGCCGGCGCTGACGGTCGGGAGCAGTTCCGCTTTCGCAATGCCATGAATCAGGCGCGCCCGCTGCACGTTGAGCGCCGCCATGCGCAGGTCGCGGTTGTTCTCCAGCGCCAGGGCAATGAGCTGCCGCAGATGCTCGTCGGCAAAGAAGGTCTGCCAGTCCAGCGCGGAAGCATCGAAGGTCGCGTCAGCAGCGGGAGCCGCTGGATACGCAGGCCCCTCCGGCCACTGCTGGGCGACCGGCGGCGTGGGCTGCTGGTACTTGGGTTCCATGGTGCAGCCGATGGTCAGCGTCAGCGCGGCGCCGGCCAGCAGCAGCAGGGAGGAGCGAATGGCATTACGGCACATCATGGGCGACGGGCTCCGCTTGGCGTTGGGCCTGGAGAGCTTTGAGTTCCCCTCGGCCGATGGTGTTCTGAATCAGCACGTAAAACAGCGGGGCAAAGATGGTGACCAGGAAGGTGGAGGTGACCACGCCGCCGAGGGTCGCGGTGCCGATGGCTTGCTGCGCGCCGGCGCCCGGGCCGCTCGCCAGCGCCAGCGGGACGACGCCGATGCCGAACGCCAGTGACGTCATGATGATCGGGCGCAGACGCAGCTTGGACGCTTCGAGCGTGGCGGCGGCGAGGTCCATGCCTTCCGCCACGCGCGCCTTGGCGAACTGCACGATGAGGATGGCGTTCTTGGTGGTCAACCCCAGCGTGGTGAGCAAGCCGATCTGGAAGTACACGTCGTTGGGCAGCCCGCGCCAGGTGGAGCCGATGACGCCGCCGATCAACCCCAACGGGAGCACCAGCAGAATGGCGATGGGAATCGGCCAGCTCTCGTACAACGCCGCCAGACACAGGAAGATGACCAGGATGGAGAACGCGTACAACGGTCCCGCCTGGGCGCCGGCCTGGCGTTCCTGATAGCTCAGGCCGGTCCAGTCAAAACCGAAGCCGGAGGGCAGTTGGTGCGTGAAATCCTCCATCGTCTGCATGGCTTCGCCCGAGCTGCGCCCGGGGGCGGATTCACCCTGAATGTTGATGGATGGGAAGCCGTTGAAGCGTTCGAGCTTGGGTGAGCCGTAGCTCCAGTAGCCATCGGCAAAGGAAGCGAACGGCGTCATGTTGCCCGAGTTGCTGCGCACGTACAGCCGTTTCAAGTCATCGGGCAGCATGCGGAACGGCGCGTCGTTCTGGAGAAACACACGCTTGACGCGCCCGCCCTGGATGAAGTCATTGACATACGCGCTGCCGAACGCCGAGGCGATGGTGCTGTGAATGGCGTTGATGCCCACACCCATGGCGCCGGCTTTTTCCCAGTCCACATCAACGCGGTACTCCGGCACATCCTCCAGGCCGTTGGGCCGCACCTTGGTGAGCACGTCGCTCTGGGCGGCCATGCCCAGCATCTGGTTGCGTGCGTCGATCAACGCGGCGTGGCCTTTGCCGCCGCGATCCACCAGTTGGAAGTCAAAGCCCACAGCCGTGCCCAGCTCGATCACCGCCGGCGGCGGGAAGGCATACACCACGGCATCCTTGTACTGAGAGAATTCCGCCATGGCCCGCTGCGCCACCGCCCGCACGCGCAGGCGTGCTTCATCGCGGTCGGCCCAGTCCTTGAGCTGCACGAATGCCATGCCCGCATTCTGCGCCGAGCCGGAGAAGTTCTCCCCGCTGATCGCCAGGCAGGAACGCACAGCATCCTTTTCATTGTTGCGCATGTAATCGCTGATGCGCTTCATCACCGCTCGCGTCTGCTCCATGGTGGAGTTGGGCGGCAGGATCGCCTGCACGAACATGATGCCCTGATCCTCATCCGGCAGGTAAGCGGTCGGCATGCGGCGGAACAGGTAACCCAGCCCCACGCAGATGAGCACGAACACCACCAGGAAGCGGAACTTGCGCCGCAGCGAGTGGCTGACCACGCCCAGATAGCCGACGCGGGCGAAATCGAAAACCCGATCAAACCAGCGGAAAAACGGCCGGAGAAACCACACGCCGGACTCCGCGGGTTCGTGACCTTTGGGCACCGGCTTGAGCAAGGTGGCGCACAGCACGGGCGTAAGCACCAGCGCCACGACGACCGAAAGCATCATGGCGGCGATGATGGTAATGGAGAACTGCCGATAGATGACGCCGGTGGAGCCCTGGAAGAACGCCATGGGCCCGAACACCGCCGACAGCACCAGGCCGATGCCGATGAGCGCCGGGGTGATCTGATCCATCGACTGCCGGGTGGCTTCGCGCGGCGGCAGGCCTTCCTCGCTCATGATGCGTTCGACGTTTTCGACCACCACGATGGCGTCGTCGACCAGCAGGCCGATCGCCAGCACCATGGCGAACATGGTGAGCATGTTGATGCTGAAGCCGAACAACCCCAGCACGGCAAAGGTGCCCAGGATGACCACCGGCACCGCGATGGTGGGAATCAGCGTCGCCCGCATGTTGCCCATGAACAGGTACATGACCAGGAACACCAGCACCACCGCTTCAAACAGCGTCTTGACCACTTCATGAATTGCCGCACTGACGAAGGGCGTGGTGTCGTAGGGATAAACCACCTGCAAGCCCGGCGGGAAAAACGGCGCCATCTCCTGCATCTTGGCGCGGATGGCGTTGGCGGTTTCCAGCGCGTTGGCGCCGGCGGCCTGCCGCACCGCCAGCACGACGGAAGGCTGATCATTGAAAAACGGCTCGCTGCTGTACGACTCGCTGCCCATCTCCGTGCGGGCGACATCGCCCACGCGCACCATCGAGCCATCGGGGTTGGTGCGAATGGGAATGGCGGCGAATTCCTCGGGCGTTTTCAGCAGATTCTGCACCACGATGCTGGCGTTGAGCCGTTGCCCGGGCACCTGCGGCAAACCGCCAAACTGCCCGGCGGACACCTGCACGTTGTACGCCCGCAGCGCCGCCACCAGGTCATCGACGGTGAGCTGGTACTCCATGAGCTTGTCGGGATTCATCCAGATGCGCATGGAATACTGGGAGCCGAACACCTGCACTTCACCGACGCCGGGGATGCGCGAGACGACTTTTTCCAGCGTGGACTGGGCGTAGTCGCGCAGGTCGATGCCGTCCATGGAGCCGTCTTCGGAAACGATGCCGATCAGCAGCAGATAGTTGCGCGTGGACTTGCTGACCACCACGCCCTGCCGCTGCACCACGTCCGGCAGGCTGGCTTCAGCGAGCTGGAGTTTGTTCTGCACCTGCGCCCACGCCAGGTCGGGATCGGTCCCGGGGGCGAAGGTCAGGTCGATGCGCGAGCTGCCGGAGGAATCGCTGACTGCCGACATGTAAAGCATGCGGTCGAAGCCGGTCATCTTCTGTTCGATGATCTGGGTGACGGTGTTCTCGACGGTTTCCGCCGAGGCGCCCGGATACATCGCCACCACGGAGATGGAAGGCGGCGCGATGGGCGGATACTGCGACACCGGCAGGAAGTAAATCGCCAGCGCGCCCGCGACCATCAGCACGATGGCGACGACCCAGGCGAACACCGGCCGATCCAGGAAAAATCTCGATAGCATGGCTTACCTCAATCGGTCAGAGTCAGGTCACGGCCGCGCGGCGGCGACAGTCTGGGTCACGGCATGCTCGGAGGCCTGCGCTTGTTCGTGGGTCGGGGTGATCTGCACCAGGCTGCCCGGGCGCACCTTTTGCCGGCCGTCCATAATCACCCGGTCCCCAGCGGCAATGCCGGCGCTGACCAGCCATTCATCACCAATCGCGCGGTCGGTGACGATCTTCTGCTGTTGCACTTTGTTGTCAGGGCCGACGGTCAGCACCAGCGGCTCGCCTTTGTGATCGCGCATGACCGCCTGCTGCGGCACCATCAGCGCGCGATGGCGGGTGCCGTCTTCGATCACCGCGCGAACGTACATGCCCGGCAGCAGATCGCTCTGCGGATTGGTCGCGACGATGCGCAGGATCACCGAGCCGGTGGTCGGGTCCACGGTGATGTCGCGGAACTTGAGCGAGGCTTCGTGCGGATAGGCACTGCCGTCTTCAAACAGCAACTTGACCGGCCGCTGTTCTTCATTGCCGCTGAGCTGACCGGCCGCCATGCTGCGACGCAGACGCATGACCTCCGAAGTGGATTGCGGCACGTCGACATAAATCGGATCCAGCGTCTGGATGGTCGCCAGCACATCCTGATACGCGGTGACGATGGCGCCGTCGGTGATCTGCGAACGCCCGATGCGCCCGGTGATCGGCGCGGTGATTTTGGTGTAGTTGAGATTGATCAAACTGGTTTGGGCGGCCGCCTGCGCCTGCTTGATCGCGGCTTCGGCAGCGGCGATGGCGGCCCGATCGCTTTCCACCTGCGCCTGGGCGGCCCGCAACGTCGCCTGCGCGACATCCACATCCGTGGCGGCCTGATCGCGCTCGCTGGTCGAAACCGCGCGGTCCTTGAGCAGGTCCTCATAGCGCTGAGCGTTGATCTTCGCCAATGACAACGTGGCTTCCTGTCGGGCGACGCCGGCAATGCTCGCCGCCAGGGCAGCGCGGGCGCGGTCGGCTTCCTTCTGCACCGCATCAAGCGTCGCCAGCGCGTTGTCATAGGTCGCCTGGAACGGCGCGGGGTCAATCTCGTACAGCACCGCGCCTGCCTGCACGTCCGAGCCTTCGACAAACAACCGCTTCTGGATCAGCCCGCTGACCTGCGGCTTGATGTGCGCCACCAGATAGCTGGTCGTGCGCCCCGGCAGTTCCGTATGCAGCACCACATCGCGCGGCTGAATCGTCACCACCGTGACCGGCGTCGGCGGCGCCGGGGCAGCAGCGCCGGCAGGTTGGTCGGCATGCTCACAACCACCGAGCGCCAGCAATGAACCCGTCAGCAACATTGCGAGCAAGGCTGACCTTGATTGCCCATCCATGTTCCACACTCCGTCAAAAAGTTCGGCCGAGCGACAACCCCTCTGGTCTGGCCAAGCCGCCAGAGAGATCACAACCCAGCCTTGATCAGTTCCAACCCAGTTCAACCGCATGCCGGCGCTGGCTGGCGCCACGTGGACCCGACAGGCGGCTTGGGCATTGCTCGATAAATTTAATATGTGTATTTCAATTGTCAAATAGAATTTTAAATATGAATTTGAATTATCGCAGACATGAAATGCCGATGTGGGTACACTGGAGGGCAACAGGTCATGGCGAATATCAAGAACAACGCAGCGACGCAGGAAACCTGTCGCAAGCTGATTGAGGCTGCGGGCGAGGTGTTTGCATCCCAGGGCCTGCATGCCGCGACCATCAAAGAGATCACCACGCGGGCCGGGGTAAATTGCGCCGCCATCAATTATCACTACCGGGATAAATTCGAGCTTTACGCCGAGGTGGTGCGGCATGCGTTGTATCTGCTGCAACAGTCACCGCAGGATGAACTCGACAGCCCGGAAGCGGAAAAGTTGTCGCCGGAGGAACGGCTGGCGCTGCTGATTTCCCACATGTTCAAGGACATCGGCTCGGCATCCCGCCCGCCCTGGTGCGACACGATTCTGACGCATGAATTCGCCCAGCCCACCGCCGCGTTGGATGCCGTGATGGACGAACTCATCCAGCCACGCACCAACCGGCTGCGGCGCATCGTCCGGGAAATCCTCGGCCCCAAAGCGTCGGAAAAACAGATTCAGTACGCGGCGCTGAGCGTCGTTTCGCAATGCGTGATGTACCTGTACAACCGGGTGCTTATCCGCCGACTGCATCCGCAGGTGCTCGAAAGCGGCGACTGGGATGAAGTCGCCAAGCATGTGACGGAATTCTCCCTCCACGCCCTGCACGCCATGCGCCGCAAGTGATGCGTGGGCTGACGCCTCCCCCACCGACCGCACAAATCTCCTGAATTTTCCGCTGTTTTTCGGGCACTCCGCTTGCACTGCGCGACGGCATTGGTGAATGACTGCAACATCCACCGGAACCAGTTTTCCGTGCACACCGGGGCTGGCGGTTGATTGGCGTGGCGGCGCGAGGTCGATATAGTCTCCGGCCATTCATCCGGCGAACATCGCCTCCACCGCTGCTCCGCACCTTCGCGCAGCACCCATCGGCGTCGCGAATTCGTTCCCGACGTCAGCAGGATCAACATGCTTTTTCTTCTCCTGTCGATTCTGTTCATGACCGGGATGGCGCTCTGCTTTGCCGGCGGATCGTCGCATCAGGCCCATCCCCTGGGACTCAACGCCGTCTGCCGCATCACCGGCGGGTTGCTGGCGCTGGTCGGCCTGCTGGTGCTGCAGCGCGAGTCGGATTTCACCAAGCTGACCGCGCAGCTCAACTGGGTGTCGCTGCTGGCGGGCGTGTTCTATTGGCTGGCGGGTTACGGAGCGATTCAAGCTGTGCGGCTGGGGCATCTGGGCGTGACGTGGACGGTGACGCGGTGTTCGGTGGTGCTGCCGGTGTTGGCGTCGCTGCTGTTCTGGCATGAGATGGCGCTGTGGCCGGTGAGCACACCACTGCTGCTGCGCGGCAGCGGATTGCTGCTGACCCTGACCGCCATGGTGATGGTGGGTCTGGACCGCACCCGTCGGCATCCTGACGACCAGTCCAAGCCCACCAGCCGGGCGTGGGTGTGCTGGTTGGCGGTGACTTTTCTGGGTCAGGGCATGTGGGAAACCATCCTGCGCGCGTCAGGCGCGATGGCGGATGACGCCGACCGCGCATGCTTCATCGTGGTGGTGTTTCTGGTGGCGGCGGTGCTGTCCACGGGGGCGTGGGTGCTGCAGCGGCCGCGCATCGGCGCGGTGGAAATCCGCTTCGGCATGCTGGCGGGATTGTGCGGCTTCCTGGGTTCAGGATTGCGTCCATGGGCGCTGCGCGATCTGCCGGGCATCGTGGTGTTCCCGGTCACGGCCGTCAGCGTCATGCTGCTGGTGCAGGCGGCCGGCTCGGTTTTCTGGGGACATCGTCTGGGCAAATGGGGCCGGGCAGCCATGGCGGCGGCAACCGCGGCGATCGTGTGTCTGACGCTGTGAAATCACCGGCATTGCGTTGCCATGCGCTCCTCAGCGCCGACGTGAACGAAAGCACTGCGTTTGCTCAGCGCGCTGGCGAATGTATTCGAGAAACCGCAGCACTGCGGGCGAAGCGGCCTGCGCTGACCAGACCATGTGCGTGTGAATCTCCGGCAGCGGATCCGCCAAAGGACGCACCACCACGCCGGGGTAGGGCCAGCGCGTCATGGACTCGGGCGCGAAAGCCACGCCCAGCCCCGCGGAAACCAGCGCGACATTCGCGTAGCCGCTGGTTGCCTCCAGACAGACGCGCGGCTCGAGCCCGGCATCTCGAATCGTCTGCAACAGCCAATCCTGATACGACGGAGCTGAATCACGCGGAAAACGGATCATCTCCACCGTGTGCAAATCCTTGAGCGCCACCCGCGCCTTCTTCGCCAGCACATGATCCTCGGGAATCACCAGCACGTACCGCTCCCGAAACACCCGCTGCGCTTCCAACCCGTCGACCGCTTCGCCAAACCAACGCAGGAAGCCCACATGCAAGCGCTGCTGACGCAGCGCCAGGAGCTGCTCATCGCTGGTCAGCTCGCGCAGGTTCAGGCGAATGCCCGGTTGGTCGGCGCGGAACCGGCGCAGCTCGCGGGCGAGGAAGCCATGAATCGCCGGCGCGTTGTAGCCCACGCGGATTTCCCCGGCTTCGCCCCGCGCCACCGCGCCCAGCGAATGATCGAGCGCCTCGGCTTGCGCCAGCAGCCGCCGGGCTTCGTCCAGCAGATATCGGCCGGCGTCGGTGAGCTGCACCCGGCGCTGGCTGCGTTCGAACAATTGCAAACTCAGACGAGCTTCAAGCCGCTGAATCGCCTGACTCAGCGGCGGCTGCGCCATGTGCAGGCGCGCTGCCGCCCGACCAAAGTGCAGTTCTTCCGCCACCGCAACGAATTGTTCCAGGCTGCGCAGGTCCATCGCTTAATACTATCAAGATATCAAATTACGACATAAATAATATTGGAAATATCAATCAAGGGGAACGATGATGCTCCCCGCCATGCTGCTCCCCGACGACTGGGGTGGTGACATGGCGTGATCAGGAGCTGCGTATGTTGAAAGTTGCTGCCGAAACTTTTGCCCTCATGCCGCGCGCCGGCAGCGAGGGCCGGACCCTGCTGGGCAACACCGCCAGCACCATTTTCATGCCGCTCAAGAGCACCATCGTGCTGCTGGAGCAAGGCGATGAAAAACTGGTGCTGCTGACCAGCCACCTGATGACGCACTACTACCGGTTCAGCAACATCCTCCGCCGACACGTCGCGGCAGCGCTGGGGCTGGACCGCGCCCGGGTGCTGGTGTTCTCCTCGCACAACCATTGCTCGGTGAAGCTCAATCGCCAGCAGTACAGCTTTGGGTTGTCCGAGCATGATGTGGAATTGCCCGATGAAGAGCTGACGCCCGAAGGCGCGGAGCTGGTGCACAGCTACGTCGCGGCGGCCAAGCGCTTGCCCAACCAGTTGCAGGCGGTGCAGGTCCGCTATGGTCGGGGACACGAGCGGCGGATCTCGCACAATCGCAAGGGTCGCCGCGCCGACGGATCGACCTACCTGATGCGCGAGGAAGACCGCCTGACGCTGGGCGTGGATTTTCACGGCGACATCGATGACGACGCCTTCGTGGTCGGCTTTCTCAACGGCAAAAATCAGCCCGTCTGCTTCCTCACGCAGTTCACCGCGCATCCGGTCACCGCTTTCCACTGCGACCACCCGGTGGTGCATGGCGAGTTTCCGCAGGTCGCCTGCGACGACCTGGCGGCAGCGTTCGGCAACGTGCCCACCGCTTTCCTGCAGGGCTGCGCGGGCGACATCAACAGCAAGGGCCTGCTCTCCACCAAGACTGCCCAGGAGAACGCCCGGGATGCGGAACGCTACGGGCATTGCCTGGGGGAAACGTTCATCAAGATCGCGCGCGAGCTGAAGCCGTCGGAGCGTGATGATCTGGACCTGGTGTGGCGCTGGGTCGCGGTGCCGTTCAAGGATGTGCCGCCGGCCGAGGAATTGCGGGCGCGGCTGGCGGCAGTGGAAGGCTTTCTGCAGCGTTGTGCAGCCGGCGAATTGGACAGCACGCGCGCCTGCGACGGGCTGAATTTCCCGACCAACATGACCGTGCCGTACCGCCAGGCGCTGATCGCTCCGGTGAAGCGCTGGCTGGAATGGGCGTTGTCCTTTCACACGCAGCAGCGTCTGGACCAGGCGCCGCGCGAGGTGTCGATTCACATGGCGGCGCTGCGCATCGGCGATGTGGGCATCGTGGGCATGCCGTGTGAGCCCTTCCTGGGGATTGGGCGGCAGATCAAGCAGGCAGCCCCCCTGCCGCTGGTTTTGCCTTGCGGATACATGAATGACACGAGCATCGCTTACGTGCCGGACGGTCCCAACTGTGATGACGCGGAATACATGAGCCAATTCTGCCGCTACACCACCAGCCTGCTGCCGTACCGTCGGCCGGCGGGTGACTGCCTGGCGACGGCGGCGGTGCAGATGCTCAGTCAACTGGCGCAAACGCCAGTTCTGGAGAACACGCGATGAGCACGAGCTACGACAACGCCCAGGTGGGCCCTCACACGCTGGTCGAAGCCGGGGTGGTGGTCGGGCATCGGTATCACGCCGACGCCGGCCCCGCGGTCATCGGCGACCATGGCATCCTGCGGCTGGGCACGATCATCTATGGCGATGTGACGCTGGGCGATTACTTTCAATCCGGCCATCACACGATCATTCGGGCGCGGGTGACGGCCGGCGACTACTGCACGGTCTGCAATCACTCCACGCTGGAAGGACTGATCGAACTGGGCACCGGCGTGCGCATCATGTCGCATGTTTACATTCCCAGCCGAACGCGCATCGGGAACCATGTGTTCATTGGTCCGGGGACGACGTTTCTCAACGATCGCCTGCCCGGCCGGCGCGATCCGATGCCGACGCCCAAGGGCGCTACGATCGAGGACGAGGTGGTCATCGGCGGCGGCTGCACCATCTTGCCGGGGATGCGCATCGGCGCCCAGAGCTTCATCGCCGCCGGCGCGGTGGTGACGCGCGATGTCCCGCCGCACAGCATGGTCATGGGATGTCCGGGCCGGGTTACTCCCCTGCCGGCGGAATATGATCGACCCAACAACCGCAAGCTGACCGTGCAGCCGGTGGACCTGTGGCACCCCGCCACGCCGGACCTCAATGCGATCAAGTGGTGATGGCCGCGCTGGGCTGCTCGTGGGGGGAACCGTTCAGTCGCCAAACTGCAGCGCGAACAGGTCCGCATCCGCCATCTGAATCCGCAGCCGGATGGGCTGCCCCGCCAAGGCTTCGACGGAAGGCCCAGCCGCCCAGGTGACGGTGTAGGCATGGGTATCGCCAACGATCTCGTGGCAATCCGTCAGCCGGTAACCGGGAATCGGTAGACCTTGGGCATCCTGAATTTCCACGCGCAGACAGCCGGCCGCGGAGGTCGCCAGGTTCAGGCGCAGGCGTGAGCCCGAGAAGGTCAGCGGGTGCGAGAGCAATTCGCCGCCGGCATACGCAGCGCGCCAGGACACGAAGCCGTCGAGGCGCAGCGTGTGACGACGAATCCAACTGTCGCGCCAGTAGTTTTCGATGGTGAACAGCGACAGTTCGGGCACACCTGCGGGAGACAGCGTCTCGATCAGGCCGCGGGCGGGGAAGTTGTCGCCGTACGCCCAGTTGCCCGTCGGGTGCAGGCCGGGGCGAATGAAGGCTTCATCCCAGCGGTGAAAATGCTGACCGTCGCGGCTGCTCATGAATAGGGCGTCGGTCAGGTCGGTGCCGCAGCGCGACCCCACCGCATGGTCGCGTCGAAAGCTGCGATGCTCCAGCTCGGGCAACTGCTCCATGGTTGGCGACCAGTCCCGATGCACATAGCGCACGGGAAAGCCCACCAGCAGATGCGGAGCGCGCGGGTAGGGTTCGACGGCGTTGGTGTAGAGCTGGGTCAGCGGTGCGTCGGGGCCGTAGTCCAACCAGTGGGCTTCGGACCACTCGCACAGATCGCGGCTGGTGGCGGTGCGGATGCAGCGATTCGAGTCTGCATCGTAGTCGCGGTAGTACAGGCGATAGGCCTGAATGCCTGCATCCCAGAAGATGACATTCAGTGAATCGAAGCGCATGCGCTGGCTGAGGGCTGCGGTGAAGATGGGCTTTTCGTGCTTGCGGGTCCAGTGGATGCCATCGGGCGAGGTGAACAGGTACAGGCCGGTGGGCGGCCGATTGTTGTCGGAGCTGATGGCTTTGTAGAGCTCGTGCCGCGCGCCTTGCGGGTTGGTGTCGCGCCAGGGGAAAAAGCCGACGGTGCCGATGCTCAACTCGCCTTCGCCTTGCAGGACGATATTGGTGGGTTGCCCTTCGACCAGGAAGCGGGTGGACAGGCGGCGGGTCCAGTGGATGCCGTCGTTGCTTTCGGCGAGGCAGACGACCGCCCGGCGGGCCACGTTCATGTTCGCCAGATGCCGGTAATCGCCGTCGCGGTAGTACATGCGAAAGCGCCGGGAAGCGGGATCGCGCAGCACGGTCACCATGCCGCACATGTTGCCTTCCCAGGGTTGATCGGTGTGGAGCGCGATCTGGCGCGGAACGGGTTGATGCAGGTGCTGAGCAACGCGCCCGTGGGTCTGGTCGATCAGGTAACGATCGACCATCAGCTCGCGCCGCTGGCCTAACTGCAGGAGGGTTGGCTCGGTCATGTTCCCGCCTTGTCCACAAGCATCCGCAGTTGCGCGGAAGCGGTGGTGAGTCGGCCGGCGATGATGTCGGCTTCGGTCACTTTCGCCAGCAAAATCTCCCGGGCTGCGAAACGCTGGTAGTCGTACACGATCCACAGCCGCCCGTCGTCCCCCGCCACCGCGTCGGGATAGCTGACGCCTTCGCGCTCATCCAGCAGCAGGCGATGCGGCCAAGATTGCCCGTCATCCTCGGACAACAGCGCGGTCAGATGGGAACGCTGCCGCATGGGGTTGCCCAGATGGTTGATCAGCAGCAGGCGACCGGAAGGCAAGCGCCGCAGATGAAAACGACTGGAAGGCCCCGCCAACATGCTCGGCCGGGCGCGGGACCAACTGACGCCATCATCCATGGAAAAGCTCTCGGCAATCCCCGTACGGGTGCGGATGAGCATCCACAGGGTTCCATCCTGCCGCTCCACGATCATCGGCTCATCGAAGCTGCGTTCGTCTACCTCCACGCTGCCGCGCCAGTGCCAGGTTTCACCTTGATCGGTGGACGCCAGTACGCCGGGCTTGCGGTAGGGCGCGAGCTCTGCAAATTGATCGAAGAACCACCAGAGCGCCACCGGCAACAGCCACGCGCCGCTGCGCGTGACGATGGGTTTGTTCAGCGCGACCCCATGCCACAGCCGGCGCGGCGTAGTCCAGTCTGGATGAGCAGCACCCGACTGCGCGGCGATGCTGGCCCACACGCCGCCCCGGCCGTCCCATGCCTGCCCGCGCATCGGACAGCTTTGGGCCCAGGTCCACCACAGCCGCCCACTCGGGTCGTGCCAGAGACACGGATCCCACGCGCGGGTCATGCCCGCCGGGTCGATGACCGCCGCCGGTTGCTGCCAGCTCGCACCGTCGTCGTCGCTGCTGGCGAGCAGCACGTAGTTGTCGTTGTCTTCCTGTTGGCCGCCGCTGTACCACGTGACCCACAGTCGGCCGGTGGCGGCGCGTTCAATGCTGGGTATGCCCTGCCAGTGACGGGTGGACGCAGCGTACCGAGCGCCGGGTTGGAGTTGAATTTCCGGAACCTCAAAGGCGCTGTCGGTTGAGCCGGGGTCGGGATTCGCGTGGCGAGTTGGCACGGGCGCTCCGAGGCAGTTTAGCTGGGCTTGCGGGGAAGCCGGACACGGAAATACGAGATTCTCGCGCCGAAAGTGGTAAAAGACATTGACTAAATCATGTGTAATACTGTAAAAATCATATACATGACTGTCAATTCTTATGCTTGATTAAACTGAAACTAGGCCGACGCACCAGGAAATCGGACCCGATGATCACCCTCGAAGCCGTCGACAGCACGAACGCCCCGATTTACCAGCGCATCGCTGCCGCGCTCCGCAAGGCGGTGCACTCGGGTGAGCTCGGGCCCGGCCAGCGCCTGCCGGCGATGTCTTCGCTGGCGAAATCGCTGGGGGTCAGCCCCCTGACGGTTGGGCGCAGCTACAGCCTGCTGGAGTCCGACGGCATCGTGGTGCAGAAGCAAGGCAGTGGCACGTATGTGCGCGCTGGCGCCACTCGGCCCAGCGAAGCCGCGCAGGCTCGGCCGGTGCGTCGCCTGTTCGTGGTGCTCAACGCCGACTGTCTGGCGAAGCTGCCGCGCGAGACGCTGCACATCACCACCGACCTCATCGGCGGGTTTCTCGATGTGCTCGACGCCCGGCAAACGCATGTGATCTATGTCGAATCCTTCACCCAGGCCTGTCTGGGCGAACTGGGCGCGGACGACGCGGTGGTCGTGCGTTCGCCGCATGGCGCGGACCCGCATCTGGTGACGAAGCTGCTCGACGATCAGGTCCGCATGGTGACGGTGTGGGATGCTTATCTGTCGCTGCCCGGTTTGCCGGGTGTTGAGCATGATGTGCATCAACCCACCCAACTGGCGTGCGCGCATCTGGTCGAGTGCGGCTACCAGCGCATCGGCTACATCGGTCGCCTCAAGCATCACTATCTCAAGCTGCCGGTGAACCCCAAGTTCAGCATGTATGCCGCCACGCTCCAAGCCCATGGCCTGGATGTGCACGCCCGGCATGTGCGCGATGCCGGCATCACGCCGGGGCAGGCGTATCGGGCAGCGCGCGAAATCATTGAGAGCGGCGATCTGCCCGACGCGTTTTTCGTCGACACCGACTACAAAGCCATGGAAGTCATCGCAGCGCTGGCGGACGCTGGGCTGCGGGTGCCCGAGGATGTGGGCATCGCGTCCTACGACGATGTGCCGGAAGCGGCGACCTTCACGCCGGCGCTGACAACGGTGCGCATCCCACGCCGGGAGATGGGACAGGCGGCAGCGCGTCTGCTGCTGCAATGGCCCACGGATGGCAGCCTGCCCGCCTCCACCACCATTGATGCGCAGCTGATGATTCGCCAGACCACCCGGCCGTTTCGCGCTAACCCGACAGCCGCGCAGCCCCGCGCCGACCTGATGACTCAGGAAGGGAAATCCCATGTCTGACCGCCCCCGCGCTTTCACACTGATCGAACTGCTGGTGGTGATCTCCATCATCAGCCTGCTGATCGCCATTCTGCTGCCGGCGTTGTCGCGGGCACGTGTTTCCGCTCAGGCGGTGCAGAGCACGATCAACGCCCGGCAGATCATGTTCGCCCTGCATCTGTATGCCGACGATTCCAAAGGCTTTCTGCCGCTGGCGCGCGGCGGGGGGAATTTCGATCGCTGGACCAACGCCCTGCTCAAGCCCGGCTACCTCTCCAGCAACACCGTGCTGTGGAGCCCCGGTCGGGCGCGCTATTCGCAGAACCTGCAGTACACCGGCTATGGCGCCAACACCCGCGGCGGCATGCCGTGGGACAACGGCCAGGCCAGCGGCACCTTCGCCACCGGCGCGCACTGGAATCTGAATCTCAATGGAAGTACTCCGCAGCCCAAGCTGGAAAAGCTGGCGCTGCTGACGGAGGTGTTTCACATCACCCATTTCGTGGCGGGCAATCACGATGGTTACTGGGACGCCTGGCCCAGCGACACCATTGCCGCCTTCACCTATGACGGCCGACTCGTGCGTGCGTATGCCGATGGCCACGCGACCTCCGGCCCCAGCCTCGAACTCGGCTGGCGCGCCACCAACGCACGCTCCGGCGAATGGGTGACGACTCACTACTCCACCGGCGTCCTGAGCACCAACCTCATCGGCGAGCCCTGGTACGACCAGCGCGCGAACACCTGGTGACGCGCGGACGATTCTGCGGATTTCCCCTTCTTTTCAAGGCAAACGCCATGCGGCACAAGCCGGCTGTGATCTGGGCGCTGTTGATTGGCATATTGGTTCAGCCAGCGCTGAGCCGGGCCGAGGTTTATCTGGTGGAGCAAGGCGCGCCGCGCGCGACCATCATTGTCGCGGACAACGCGCCGCGCACCATCAAACTCGCAGGCGAGGAACTGCAAACCTACATCCGCAAGATCAGCGGCGCCACGCTGCCCATTGTTTCCGCGCCTCCTGCTGACAACTCCTTTCGCATCTACGTCGGCCCCAGCGCGCAGACCCAGCAATTGCAGCTTCGCGTCGATGACCTGGAAAACGGCGCGTTCCGCATCGTCACCGGCGACCATTGGCTGGCGCTGCTGGGGGCGGACCGTGACTTCACCTTCCCCGAGCCCTGGCCCCGCAACAAAGATGCGATCCCCGCGTATCTCCAGCAGTGGGACGCCATCACCGGCGAGCATTTCTCGTCCCCCCTGCTGCACCTGTGGCGCAAGGTTGATCAGACCCAGGACGGCACCGGCCTGTGGGAAATTGATCTCGACAACGCCGGCACGTTCTTTGCCGTCAATCATCTGCTGCATCAACTGGGTGTCCGCTGGTACATGCCCGGCGAACTGGGCGAAGTCTTTCCGCAACGCAGCACCATCACGCTGCCCACGCTGGAGCTGACCTCGCGCCCCGATTTCATCCTGCGCAACCTCTACGTGATGGGGCACAACTTCTACAGCGGCAACCGGGACCGCATTCTCTGGCAGATGCGGCTGCGTGCCAATCAGGGCTATCAGGCGCTGGGCATCGTCACCAATGTCAGCGTGGCGCACGGAACCGCCAACGTCATTCGCCGGGAAGAAACTCAGCAGGCGCATCCGGAATACTTCGCCCAGCGCAACGACGCGCCGATCACCACTTCGCTGCTGGGCAAGGATGGGCCGGGCGTGCCGTGTCTGGTATCCCAGCCGCTGGTGGATGCGAACGTGCGCTACCTGGGACACCTGTTCGACACCTACAAGCTGCCGATGGTTTCAGTGGGGCCGACGGATGGCTTTACCTTTCTCTGCGAGTGCGAAGCCGCCCAGGCCTTTGCTGCCCCGGAGCGTGGCTGGAACGGCGCGATGAGCGACTACGTCTGGCAGTACGTCGCCCGGGTCGCCCAGGGCGTGGCTCGCATGCATCCGCAGCACAAGATTCAGGCGCTGGCGTACAGCACTTATCAACAGCCGCCGCGCCAGCTCGATTCGTTGCCCTCGAATGTCGTCGTCGGCATCGCCCAGGCGCGGGTGATGTTCGGCGACCACCCCACACGCGACCGCATCCGCGATCTCCGGCAGCAATGGCTTGCCAAAATCACCTCCGGCGTCCCGCTCTATCAATATGAGTACTACCTGCAGGGCTGGCGGAAAAACATCTACCGCGGCGTGCCGGTCTACTTCACCGACCTCATCGCCGAGGACCTGCGCTCCCTGCGCGGCATCTCCATGGGCGAGTACATCGAAATCTATCCATCACCCACCAACTACCTCAACACCTACGTCACCGCACGCCTGCTGTGGGATGCGGATCAGGATGTCGATGCCATCGTCAATGAGTTCATCACCAGCTTCTACGGCCCAGCGGCCGAGCAGATGCGTGCCTTCTTCACCTGGTCGCAAACCAACTGGAAAGAGCTGCCCAAACACCAGGACAGCATCGATCAAGCCTTCGCGTTGATTGACGCCGCCCGCGCCGCCGCCGGCGACACCGTCTTCGGCCGACGCATCAACCTGATCATCCAATACATGGAACCGCTCAAGGCGCAGCGCGCCGCCTTGGATAAACACCGCGAAGACGTGCGCTCCATCACCGCCGCCCCGCTCGCCGCGCCGCTGCAATTGGATGGGCAACTGGATGAGCCGTTCTGGCGCAGCTTGCCGACGTACACGCTGGAGCGCGCCCTGAAGGAAGGCGAATCTGGCTCCGCCACGGTGCCGACCACGGTCAAGCTGGGTTGGCAGGATGGCGCGCTGGTCCTGGGCGTGCGCTGCGACGAACCGCTGATGGGACAGGTCAACATCGGCCACACCCGCGACGGCGACCTGAACTGGTTCCACTACGACGGCATCGAAGTGATGATCGAAACTCCGGTGTATTCGCATTACCAGATCGGCATCAGTCCGGTGGGCGCGGTGACCGATCTGAGCCGCATGGGTGGGCTGGAGTTCGGCTGGGAAAGCCATGCACAGGTCAAAGGCCATGTGGGCGCGGATTACTACAGCCTGGAAATCCGCCTGCCCGCCGCCGGCGCGGAGCGCTATGACCTGGAACCACTCGACGGCATTGCGGGCGATCAACCGACGGCCGCCGCGCCGTGGTACATCAATGTGGGCCGTCTGCGGCTGATTGCCGGGGAACGCGAAACGCAATCCCTCTCCGGTGCTGGTTTCCACGACAAGCTCAAGTTCCTTCAGTTGACGGTCGCGCCATGAGCCGTTGTTGCCAGCTCATCCTCGGGCTGATGCTGGTGCTGTCAGGTTTCATGCCTGCCACCAGTGCTGCGGAGTTGCTGATCGCTGGGGGTCAGCCGCGCGCGCAGATCATCATCGCCCCCGAAGCTCCGCGCACCGTCAAACTCGCCGCGACGGAACTGCAAACCGTGTTGCAGAAAATGACCGGCGCGACACTGCCGATCACCCACGCGCCCAGTTCCGATTGGCCACTGCAAATCTACATCGGCGTCAGCGCCGGCACCGAGCAACGCCAGCTCTCGACCGATGGCCTGCGTCATGGCGCGTACCGCATCGCGTCGGGCGACAACTGGCTGGCGCTGCTGGGCGCGGACCGGGATTTCGTGCCGGTTGAGCCCTGGGGACACAGTCCCACCGACGCCCCGCGTGTGCTGCGGGAATGGGACGCCATCACCGGCGAAACCTTCGGCAATCCCTTCGTTTCCATGTGGCGCAAGCACGACGCCCGCGACACCGGCCTGTGGGAGTTCGATCTCGACAACGCCGGCTCATTCCAGGCGGTCGCCCATGTGCTGCGCGCCCTGGGCGTTCGCTGGTACATGCCCGGCCCGTTGGGGGAGTTCATTCCACCACGGCAGGACGTGGAACTGCCGCAGCTCAATCAGACGTACACGCCCCACTTCGCGCTGCGCAACATTTACCAGATGGGAACGAACTTCTTCGCCAGCCGCGATGAGGAAATCCGCTGGCAACTGCAGTTGGGCGTCAACCAGGGCATGGACCCCATGGGCTTTGGTCCCAACGACTCCGTCGCGCACGGCCTGAAGCGCGTGATCGAACGCGAAGAAACCAAGCGCGCTCATCCCGAGATGTACCAGTTGCTCGGCGGCAAACGGCAGACCGAGCGCGGGGTTCCCTGTCTGCGCTCGGAGCAGCTCATTGCCGCCCATGTCCGCTACCTGCGGCAGGTCTTCGATCATTACGACGTGCCGATGCAGTCGGTCATGCCCACCGATGGCTTCACCCGGCTATGCGAATGCGACCTCTGCCGCGGACTGGACACCCCCGAGCGCGGCCGGCGCGGCGAGCTGTCCGACTATGTCTGGGGCTATGTCGTGCGCGTCGCCTCCGAATTGCTCAAGACCCATCCCGACCGCAAGCTGCACTGTCTGGCGTACACCACCTATCAATTGCCGCCGCTGCATATTGAGCGCCTGCCGCCGAATGTGGTGGTGGGCATTGCTCAGAATCGCAGCACGTTTCGCTTGCCCGAGCAGCAGGCGTTGATTCAGGAAATCCGCGCCGGTTGGCGGAGCAGGATCACCAGCGACTGCCTGCTGTATGAGTATGAGTACTACCTGCAGGAATGGCCCTCCCGGCCGTGGCATGGGTTGCCGGTGCTGTATCCCCAACTCATCGTGGCAGACCTGCGCCAGTTGCGCGGCATATCGCAGGGCGAATACATCGAAGCCTTCCGCATTCGCCAGCCCACGCCGACCAATCTGCTGAACATTTACCTGACCGCCCGGCTCATGTGGGACGTCGATCAAGACCTGCACGCCCTGCTGGACGAATACTTCGTCCGGATGTTCGGCCCGGCCCAGCAGCCGATGCGCCAGTTTTATGAATTGGTTGAGGCGCACTGGTCGGACCTGCAGCCGGAGCACGTGCAGCAACTGTTCGCGTTGCTCGATGCCGCGACGCCATTGGCGGGTGAGAGCTATCACGCCCAGCGCATTGCGTTGATTCGCGCGAGCGTGACCGATGGTTTGAACCGGGTGCTGGCGCAGAATGCACGGGTTGATGCCTTGGAACTGAAACCGCTGGCGCAGGCGGGATTCGCCCAGGATGATGACCCGGCCGCCCTGCCGCATCGTGCGCTGGTTGACATGCTGGGCCGGGATGTTGCCGTCACGCCGACCAGTGCAGCGCTGGGTTGGGATGGGCAGGACGTGGTGGTGCATGTCCTGTGCACGGAGCCGGAGATGGCGAGCGTGCGTGCGGTTGGCCGCGTGCGTCACGACACCATGATCCTGCGCGATGATGCCGTCCACCTGGCGCTGGCGCATGGCGAGAGCTACTACGAACTGGTGGTCAATCCTGCGGGCCAGTGGATTGGCCTGGATCGCGCCCGGCAAGGTCTGGACGGGCTGGGCTGGGAAGAAGGAATCAAGGTCGAGGTTGCACGTGACCGCGACCAATGGAGCGTGGAGATTCGCCTGACGCCGCAGGCGCTGGGCATGACGCCACCCACGCCGGCGCAGCCGTGGCGGCTCAACCTGGCGCGCACGCGGCCGCGCGGCTTGGCGCGGGAACAATCCAGCCTCATCCCCACCGGCCAGGCGACCCTCGGCGTCGTCGACCGCATGGCGCCGGTGTTTATCCCCAATCAGGAGAACCCCTGATGCAACGCGCTTTCCTCTGCATCCTGCTGCTCGCCAGCCTGTGCGGTGGGTCCAACATGAGTCTGGCGGAGGAGTCCCCGGCTCCCACCGCCGAATCCTGGGAACAAGTGGACCTGCCCAATGGTTCGTTTGAGCTGGGCGAAAACTTGCCCACCGGCTGGCGCGCGCTGCAAGGCAATCAACGCGAGCCCAGCACCGGCTCCGTGCTGGTGTGGGATCACGAGCAGGCCCGCACCGGCGAAAAATCCGTCTACATCCGCCGCGGCGCCAACGGCCCATTGCGCTGGAGCACGAGCACAGCCATTCCTGTGGAGCCGGGCGTGCGGTATCAGTACCGCGCGTGGTTTCGGGTGAACCCCAGCAATGCCGGGGCGGTGAGCATCGGCCTGCAAAGTCGTCGGCCCCAGCCGGCAACCGGACGGCTGTGGGAAACCTCCCAACTCGCGGAGGTCACGCAGGACACGCAGGGCCAGTGGCAACCGGTCGTGCTGGAGTTCACCCCCCCGGAAGGGGTCGACCAACTGTGGCTGCGTTTGGCGGACCAGACCCGCTGGCCCCCGCGCAGCGGCGAGGGCGTGGAAATCTGGTTTGATGACGCCTCGCTGTGGCGGCAAACCCAACCGCAGGAAAAGCAATAGCGCTCAGGAATGTGCCCATGCCGAATCAGATGATCGCTCAGCAGTCGCTTACCAACACGGATGCCGGCGTGACCACGCTGTTGCCTGCGGACCGCGCGGAACTGCTCACGCTGGTGAACCGCGCCTACCAGAAGGAAGGGACTGCACGCTTCGAGCATTACGCCCCGCGGCTGGTGCGGGACATGTCCTGCTTCCGCGCTATTCGTCAATCAGGAAAGCTCATCGCGGCGGCGGGTGTCTACCCGATGACGTTGCAGTTGGGTGAGCGGCAACTGCGCGTGGCGGGCATTGGCGCGGTGGCGTGTGATCCTGACTGGCGCGGGCAAGGGCTGATGTCGCGCCTGCTGACCCACATCAACGCCGAGCTGCGCGACCAGCAATACCATCTGAGTGTGCTGGGCGGTCAGCGGCAGCGTTACGCCAACCATGGCTGGGAACGGGCGGGCCAGGTGTACGACTTCACATTCACTGCCGCCAGCATGCGTCATGCGTTGCGGAACCCGCAGCCGCTGACGCTGGTGGAACTCGACCCCGCCAATGACGCACAGGTCGCCGCCGCCCACGCTTTGCACGACCAGAACCCGACGCGCTTCCTGCGCGACCGTGACGCCTTCGTCCACTCCCTGACCCACTGGGCGAGCCGACCCCTGCTGGCGTTTGCGGGCATGCGGGTGGCAGGCTATCTCATCGTGCAGCATCAGGATGAAAACACCATCGTCGAACTGGCGTCCATGACGCCCGACGACACGACGGATATCCTCGCGGCCTATGCGGCCAGCCGATCTGAGGAAAACCGCAACCGAGCATTGCATCTGCTCGCGTCGCCGTGGCAGTTGGCGCAACTGCAGCGGCTGGGCGAGGTGTGCGAAGGATTTCATCTGACTTCGTGCAACCTGTGGCAGGTGGTGGATTGGTCGGCAGTGCTCGATGCTTGTCTGCGCTGCGCCCATGCGACCCGAACGATGATCCCCGGCGAGGTTGTCGTCGGCATCGAAGGTCATGAACCCATTCGGCTGCATGTCGAGCCTGACGCCGCATGGGCGCAATCCGCTCCCGGCGCGCTGCCTGAGGTAAGCCTGCCCGCCACGGTCGCAGCGCGGATATTGCTGGGTCCGATTCGTCCCTCCGCCGTGAGTGCCGTGGTGCGGCGAAACCTGCTGCTGGAGGCCTGGTGTCCGCTGCCGCTTTTCCTGCCGCGTCAGGACGCGGTGTAGTCCCGGTCGCATACTTCCATTCACCCACTCAACAGGCATTCGAACATGAGCAAGCAACCCATTTCGGTTGACACTTCCCGCTTCCGCAACGATCGCAAGACCGGCCGCTCACTGCTGGCGATCGGCGCCCACGCGGATGATCTGGAACTGCACATTGGCGGCACGTTGTCCAAGTACCGCGCCTATGGTTATGCCATTGGTTATGTCATGACAACCAACAACATGTCCGGCGACTGGGCGACCCGCGACGCCAACGGCGTCATCACCCGGCGCTCGCCGCCCTGGCATGAAATGATGCCCCAGCGCAAGCGCGAAGCCGCCGCCGGCGCCGCTTACTTCGGCACCGAACCGATCCATCTGGATTATCCGCAGAAGCACTACCGCAACAGCGCTGGGCATCAAGTCGTGGTGGGCTACGGCGCCGTGCGGCCCGAGTGCGTCCCGGAAGGCATGCCCACGATTCTCACCGCTCAGGAAGATCCCCAGGCGGTGCAGCGGGTGACGGATCTGATCCTGCAGCACAATGCCGAAGCCGTGCTGACGCATGGCGGGCCGATGAACAACGTCGAGCATTTCGCCACTCAGGCGCTGGTCACCCGCGCGTACTGGAAAGCCATCAAAGCCGGCTACGAAGGCCTGCTGCTCAACTGGCACGACCTGGGCGTCAACGATCTGGGCGAAGCGTACAAGCACTTCGACACGTTCATCGACATCAGCGATTTCTGGGAGCAGAAGCTCGAGTGCTGTGCGCTGCACGCCTGCCAGAAGCCGGACCCGACTTTGCTGGATTGGCCGCAGTGGGGTCCGACCTGCGGGTGTCGCCACGCGGAGGTGTTCACCATCGTCGGCGGGATTCGCCAGCCCAAGCAGTATGCCGACTTCACCCTCGAAATCCTGCACAACACTCGGTAAATCGCAACAGCTACTGCGCGCGCACCAGCTTCCAGACATCGGGCTCCATGTTGTTGCCCGCGATCACCCACAGCGCATCGTCGAACACGCACACGCTGGCGGCATGGCGCGGGCTCCACGGCGTGTCGGGAAGCTCTTCCCACACCACGCCGTCGCGCGAGTGCCAGACATCCTTGCGATTGCTTTTCCCGTCCCAGCCTTCGAGCACCCACAGCCGGCCGTCCCACGCGGCAATCTCGTGGTACTGCCGCGGCGCCCAGGGCGCGTGCGGGAGATGACAGGTCCACGTCACGCCATCGGCGCTGCTCCAGACGTCGTTGAAATACAAGCGGGTCGGGCGGCTGGGCGTGTCATAGGTGCCGCCGCCGAGGATCCACATACGGTCGTGCAGCACGGCATAGTGGCCGATCATCCCGCGCGGCGACCAGTGCGGCCCCGCCGGCTGCACCTGTTCCCAATGCCGACCATCGCGGCTGCGCCAAATGTCCTGGTAATACGCTTCAGGCCCATCCACAAACGCCAGCATCGCCTGCCCGCCCATGACCCAGATGTGGCCGTCAAACACCAGCGTGTGATGCAGCGCCCGCTCGCCCCACGGCAGGGCAGCGCCATGACAAACGCGCGTCCAGTGCAGACCATCAATGGAGTTCCAGACATCCGGCTGGTAATGCCGCTGATTACAGTCGCCCCCGAGAATCCACATTCGCCCGTCAAACACCACGTAGCCGGCGGTGTGCCGCCCTTCCCAGTCGGCGGCCGCATCAAAGCTGTCGTCCAGGAATGAATTGGGGCGAATCATCTCCCACTGCTGCCCATCGACCGAACGCCAGACGTCATTGCTGCAGGTGCGCGGGAACAGAGCGCGATGTCGTTCGCGCTTGTTCCAACCGCCCAGCAGCCACAGCGCCCCGTCATACGCCAGCAGGCCAGCGCCATCGCGCGGCGCGAACGGCGCGGGATCCAGCACTTTGACCCAACGATACCTGCTCATCGACGCATCCTTTGGTTGGCCACGATTGTCTTAGCACAACTCCACCTGAGCACCAGACCTCAAGTCCAGCGTGCGCACCGCCACCGCATTTGCCCGGGGCAGCAGCACGGTGCAGCCGGATATGGCGGCGGGCGCGTGCAGCAGCCAACGTCCAGCATGCCAACCCAGGTCAAGCTGCGCGCGGGCGTGCACGAAAGCACCCCATTGCCGAGTGGTCACCGCAGGCACGATGCCGCCGGCCGTCACATCGATGATCGCCTGACGGATGGCGCCTTGCACGGCATGGTAGTGGTCATAGGCCGGCAAGGGCGGTACCGGATGCAGACAGGTGCAGATCACGCCATGGTAGCGCTGAATGGAGTCGTTGTAGTATTGCTGGACGATCTGATACGCCTGCTCGGCGGTGCAGGCGGGCAGCAGCGACTTGTCGTTGGACATGGGATCGTCCATGAACACGGTGGGCTGCTGATAGACGTTGAGGAACTGTCCGGCAGTGGTGAGAAAACGCGCCGGCCGCGCTGAGCCGAGGTAGCCATACTGCCAGCCCCGGAACGGCAAAATGTTGGTTTCGAGCTGATGCCCATGCTCCGCCAGCGCGGCGGCGACGTCGGTGTAACCCGGCCAAACCACGCTGTGAGCCCGTCCCCCCGTGACGGGTCGTCCCGTGACCTGGACAAACAGCCGCGATTGCTGGGCGATGGCAGCCCGCATCGTTTCCACGTTGACCACGCCGTCGCTGGGCCAGTAGTGCAACTGGAAATCCTGCCCAAGTCCCCAGTATTCCGCCAGCTTCGCGGTGTTGATGCCATCGAGATGCCTGGCCATCAGGTTCAGCGTGTACGGCACGCCCGCAGCCCGCGCGGGTTCCGCCAGCGCGGCGTAGCTGTCCCAGTCGTAGAGATCCGAATCACCATCGAGCAGCGTCACCGCCGGGGCATGCTGGGGGAAATGCCAGACGCGCGGCAAGGGCAGGCGCTCGGCCGCCATGCGCTGGATCATGTGGGTCAGCACATCCGCCCACACATCGCCCTGCGGACATTGGCGCAGGTGCGGGTCCATGTGCCGCTCGAACAGGTAGCCGGGCTTGAGTTCCGCGATACCCGCACGAGGCCCCAGGGCGCGCTGCGGATCACCCTGCCGCAGCCACACCGCCGCTGCTCCGAGTTCAAACCAGAACACGCCGACCTCGCCCTGACCGCAACCCACGGTGATGACCGACGGATAGTTCGACAGCACATCCAAGCGCGCGCTGAGACCGGCAACCGTCTGCTGCCCGACAATTTTGCATAACCGCGTGGGCGTGGGCACCTGCAACAGCGTGCCGGCGTGCAGGTCGGCATCGGGATGATCCAACAGCCGGGCGTAAGCAAACGGCGCCACGCCATAGTTGGCGGAAATCGGCTCCGCGAGTTCCAACCCCAGCGCGACAGCCAGCTCATCCGGCGGGGCGATCAGCACGACAGCGCCCCCGCCGCGCACATAGCTGCGCAAGGCCTGGGCGTGGGCGGACATCACCTGCTCAGCGGACACCAGCACCACCGCGCGGCCCAACAGTTCGCCGGCAAGGTCCACCGTCTCATCCAATTCCAAATGATCGCACTGGAAAAACCCCTGCTGCGCCAGCAGTTCGCGCAGATACCGCCGCAGCGGCTGATTGGCCGTGTGGTACAGGCACAGGATCGGATGGGTTTGCCACTGGCTCATGGCGCGTCCTGTTGCACGGGCGCTTGGCCCTGGGCACGTTTGCTATTGGGACGGAAATCAGGCACCGGCAGCAGCTGGCTGCGTCGTTCAATGGACAGCGCCGCGAGAATCGCCGGCGCTGCGGTCTGGGCGGCCCGGTAGACATCCAGCTCCACCGGCTGGTCATGCAGGATGGCGTCGACGAATCCGCGAATGGGCCAGTAGTCCGCGCCGCCGTGCCCGGAATCCCGCACGGCTCGCGGCACGGTGTCGTCATAGTCCCACTCCATCGCCTGCGGCTGGGCGCGCTCCTGACCCTCCGGCAACCAGAGCTTCATGGCGTCGCCATCAGCGCGCGGCGATTCCACGCTGCCTTTGGTGCCCATCACGTTGTACCAGTGACAGCCAATCCGCTCCCGGCGCGGCTGAAGCACGGTGAACCCCGCGCTCAAACGCAGCACCGCGCCGCGGCGCGTCTTCATCAACGCCACTTCCAAATCCGGATGCGGAAACCACGGATGCACCCGGCTGGGCGAACCCGTCGACATCCCCAGCACTTCGACGACTTCATCATCCAGCACGTACAGCAGCGGGCTCAGCTCATGCGGCAGGTAGAGAATCGGATGGATCAGATTCCAGATGCGACTGCGGACTTTGTGCGGATGCTCCCGCGCCTGCTCCAGGGTCAGCCGGGCGCCGGTGTCGCCGTCCATCCAGTACCGATCATCCTGCATGCCGTGCAGATACTGGCCCTCGGCGTGCACAATCTCGCCCAGGCGGCCCTCGGCGACCAGTTGCCGCCAGCGCCGGATGAACGGCCAGAAGCGCGCCTGCTCGCCGAGCTGATAAAGCAAACCCGTGCGCTCCACCGCCACCACCAGCCGCCAGCAATCCTCCAGGGCAAAACCCAGCGGCACTTCGGAATACACATGCCGACCTGATTCCAGCACATCCACACACAATGAAGCCGCGGCTTCCGGCTCCACCACCACCAGCACCGCATCGACCGCCGCGTCGCGCAGCAGCTGCTGATGATCGGTGAAGCAGCGCACGTCCTGCCCGTTGATCGCGGCACAGGCGGTCTGCGTGAGCGCTGCATAGCGATCGCACACGGCGGTGACGGTTACCTCCGGGAGCATGGCGGCATCGCGCAGCACTTTGACGCCGCGCGGCCCGCAACCGATCAATCCCAGCCGCACCTGCTTCATGCTGATGACTCCTGGCTTGGCTCCTGCGGCGCGATCGCGCCTTCAGCCCGCCGCAGCATGTCGGCCGCCAGCGTTTCCAGTGTTTCCAGCACGGGGGCATAGCATTCCGCCGCCGCGCGGGCGTGCTGCTTGTACTGCCCCGCCACCAACGGCGCGCCAGCCACGGCCGCGAAACGCTGCATCCCCGCCACCTGGGCGTCATTGAGCAATGCCCCGCGCAAACGCTCCAGCACCCCGGTGGGCTCCAGGCGTTCCCCGTAGCGCGCCAGCCCGTACGCCAGCAAGGGCTGATGATAAAAGTTGCCCACAATGCGGCCCAGCTCATTGGCGATCAGGAAATCCGTTTCAAACCAGGCGATTTCGCGGGCGTAAAACAGCAGCCGGCCCTGCATCAACCGCCCGAACTTGGCGACCGCGAAGAAAAGCTCGAAAGGATCAATGGGTACAGCCTTCACCTTGGCTGACAGGTCCGCGCGCGAATCTTCCGGCGACACCGCTATCAACGTCACACGGTCGCCCAGCGTCGCCCACGCGGCGGACAGGTAGCGTTCCAACTGCTGCTCCAGTTCCGACAACGCCGGCTCCTGGTACAGCATGGGACATTCATAGTGCTGGTCAACCACTTCAAACAACTGGTCGATCACCTGCGGATGAGGGAACAGGTCGCGCGCCAGTCGGAGCGCTTCAAACTTGCCGCGAATGGTTTGCCGCAGCTTCAGGGACACCAGCGCCTGCACCGGCGGCGCGAAGTAGTGCATGAAGCGGCTGTGCAGGGGGTATTTGCTTTCCCAGGGGCCGAGGTTCACCGGCGGGTCGATGCCGCGCTGATACGGGCCAAAAAAGATCGCCAGCCGTTTGAGGTGATACAACTCGGCGCGCGGCGACCACGCCACCTGCTCCAGCGTGGACCGTAGTTTCTGCAGCAGTTCGTCAGCGCCCCGGTAAAACGTCCACTGCGAAAACTCCGGGTAATACAGCAGCGGATGGGTCAACTCATTGATGGTGAGGTTGACGCCCGGCAGGTGTTCGAGGTTGCGCGCCCAGCGGGGAAATTCCTGCGCCAGTTCGGTATGCACCTGCCCGACCGCCAGCGACATGGCGCTCCAGTCGCGCGGGGTCATGCCGTCGTTGAGGATGAAGCGGGTGTCGAAATCACTCAGGCCGGGGATGAGATCGGCAAACGCCCATTTGCCCGCCACCGCGCGGATCATCGGCACCCGCGCCAGGCAGCGCGTGTGATACTCAGCGATGAAGTCGGCAAAGTCATTGGCGGGTGCGGGGGCAAACTGCATGGGGTTGGCGTTTCAATCCAGTGTGATCGGCTGGCGCTCGGCAGCGCTGCGATAGATCGCATCGAGCAAACGACTGGTGCGCACCGCATCGCTGGCGGCACACGCGGGGGTTCCTCCATTCAGCACCGCCTGATTGAAATCCGCCACCAGCGGCAGGTGCACGTTGTCATGATTGGGGCAAGGCAGCGTGGTGATGTCCCGACCCCGGGTGATGACCAGATCGCCGGTGTCCGCCGGCCGCCAGAGCACGCGGGCTTCGCTGCCGACGACTTCAAACTCATGACACCAGGTGCGGGTGTTCCAGCCGAAGTGCGCGCTGGCGTGGGCGCCGTTGCTGAGGGTCATCAGGATCGAGGCGCTGTCTTCCACGTCGTAGCTCTGGACCAGCGTGTCGCAGTGGGCGTAGACGCTGCGCGCCTGGCCGAACAGGCCGATCATCAGATCGAGCATGTGGGTGCCGACATCCGCCAGAGGGCCCCCGCCGCTGCGGTCCTTCTGCACGCGCCAGTATTTGACATCTTCCGGCGCGGGGCTGAACCAGGCGGCATTGACCGTACGGACCTGCACGATGCGTCCGAGTTCTTTGTGTTCGAGCATCTGGCGCAGCATCTGGTAGCGCGGGAACAGCCGGCGGTAGTAGGCACAGGCCGCCACCACGCCGCGCTGCTGGGCGGCGGCGGCAATCTGGTTGGCTTGCGCGCCATGCAGCGCCAGGGGTTTTTCGACCAGCACATGCAGCCCGGCCGCGATCGCCTGCAGGGATTCATCGAGATGCCGATGCACCGGGGTGCCGATGTACACGGCATTCGCGCCCGACTGCTGCAGCGCGGTGGTCAGATCAGCAAACGCCTGCGCGCCATGGGGCTGGGCGATCTCTTTGGCGCGGTCCAACCCGCCACAGACTGCGACCAGCCGGCCGCCGGGCGCCTGCGCCAGAGCCGCCGCCGAGCGTTTGCGCACCAGGTCTCCCGTGCCGACGCAAAGCCAGCGCAATTCATCCGGTCGCGTGCTCATTGGCCCAGCTCCGTGATGGTTTGTTTGACCGCCCCGGCGATGTGTTGCAAATCTTCTTCCGTGGACTGCGCGAACACCGGCAGGCTCACGACCTGACGCGACGCCTGGTCGGCAAGTTCACAATCCGTGCGATCCTGCGGCACACCTGCCATGGCTTCCCAGCTCCACACGATGGGATAGTGGTAGGCGGTGCCGACCTGATGGCGTTCCTTGAGATGACGGGCGAAGGTATCGCGGTCGGTGGTGGTGGTGCGGATGATGTACAGATGCGCGCCATGCCCTGGCGCGATGCCCGCCGGCAGGATGATGCCCTCCACGCCCGCCAGCAGTTCCTGCATGCGCTGCATTGCGGCGAGCTTGGCGGCAATGACAGACTGCGCTTTGGCGATCTGCGTCAGCCCCACGGCCAGCTGCGGCTTGGTCATGCGGTAATTGAAGCCGATGGACGCGACGCGCAGCTTCGGGCCATACACGTAGCCGAAGGTTTTCTTCTGGCGCACGTTCTCGGCGAACTGCGGGTCGTCGGTGGTGATGGCGCCGCCTTCGCCCAGCGTGGTGATGTTCTTGTTGGACTGGAAGCTGTAGCAACTGGCAAGCCCCGCCCCGCCGATGGGTTGACCTTTGTATTGCGTGCCCACGGCATGGGCGGCATCGTAGATCACCGGCACGCCGGTCTCCCGCGTAATGGCGGCAAAGCCGTCAAGGTCGGCCGCGTGCCCGGCAAAATGCACGGGGATGATGGCTTTGGTGCGCGCGGTGATTTTCTGCCGCACCTTCTGCGGGTCCAGACACAGCGTGGCGGGGTCCACATCCGCGAACACCACCTTCGCCCCCTGCGCAGCCGCACAGGTTGCCGAGCACACAAACGTCAATGGCGTGGTGATCACTTCATCACCCGGACCAATGCGCAACGCCATCATGCAGGCATCGAGCGCGGTGCCGCAGGAGTTGACCGCCACCGCGTGCTTGGCGCCTTCGTGAGCGGCAAAGGCGTTCTGGAAATCCGTTTCCTCGGGCAAGGGGAAAAAGTTTCCGCCAGGTGCAGCGGCAGCGGCCATGACCTTGGCTGCCGCATCCACGTCATCCTGATCGAAACGTCCGCCCAGCGCCAGAAACGGCACGCTGCGGGGAGTGCTGGTCATCGTGAATCCTCCAAAACAGAATCAGGCGTAACCCCGGCGATCCAGGGCCAATTGGTCAGTTTGCGTCGGCAGCGCCACGCGGCTGCGAAACGCCTGGGCAACCTCGGCATGCGTGGCGGGAACCAGTTCCAGGTCGTGTTCCTTCGCCAGCCGCACCACGTGGCCGATCACGCCCTCAAGCGTTTGCCGGCGAAAATCCCTGGGATCGCTGTATTCGAAGGTGTTGTGCGTGACAGCGGAAATGGTGAAAACCGCCGGCTGCTCGCGCTGCAGGCGCTGAATCTGCTTCTTGATGGTGTAGAAGTGATTCTTGGCGTCCACCAGCTCGATGCGCAGGTCCATGGGATGCTTGCCGCCCCACATGCGGGAGTCCTGGTCATAGGTGTTGGGCAGCTCGACGAAATCAAGGTCGCCGCGCAGCACGCGGTTCCAGCGATGCGGGTAGTAGGGATCGACTGGCGCGCCTGCCGCCACCGAAGCGCACTCGGGCAGGATGCGGCCGGGGATTTGCGTCATGCCATGGCGGTAACCCAAATCCACCAGCACCGGGCGGGTGTAATCGTTGCTTGATCCATAGCCCAGGCAGAGGGAATTGGGACGAAACCCCAGGTCCTGTTCGAGCTGATCGGTGCAGCGGGTGAGAATTTCGCGCTGCTCGTCAGGGCCATAGACGCCCAGGAACTCTGCGTAACCGAGGTCCGCGGCATGCACATGCAGGCCGACTTCATGGCCGCGGGCGCGCAGGTCGCGGTAAACCTCGCCATTGGCGCGCGCTTCACTGGGAATGCAGTAAAACGTGCCCTTGAGCTGATGGGCTTCGAGCACCTGGGCGTAACCCAGCAGCGCCCGGCGGCCGAGCGCAGCATCCTGAATCGCCGGCTGGGTGGCTTCGCAGTCGATCTGATTGGTGAAAAACAGCCTGGTTTGCATTTCAGATGAATCCTTGAATCTCCCACAGGTAACCACTGCGATGGGGGACATCGTTCTCGCCGGCGTACAGCACGCCGTCGGGGGTAAGGGCCAGGTCATGGCACTGAAACAGCGGCTCGCCGGCGGCATCCACAATGCGGTCGCCGATCAGTTCATAGCGATCCGTGCGCGGGTCGAAACGCAGGATGCGGCAGTCGCCCCCGCGCCCGGTGATGCCGTACGCCAAGCCGTCGGTGTGCCGCACGAGATTGGTCAGCCGCGAGGGGCGGTCGGGAATCGGCGTGCCCAGGTAGCAGGCAGCGCCGGTGGCGGTGTCGATGCGATAGAGCGAGCCGTTGTCGCCCGAGGCGTGCAGCGCCCCGACGCCGAGGTTGAACAGGCCTTCAACCTTCGCATAGCCATACTGTCCATCGCGGCGCGGCAAGCCGGTGTTGAAGTAGATGATGCGGTCTGCATCGGGACAGTACTTGCACAAGCGCGCCGCATCAGGCCCCCAATGCGATTGCCAGGCGCGAGTCGCGCCCCAGCCGGACCACACGCCGCCGGCGTCGTCGAGCACCAGGTTCTCGCCCTGCGCCATGAACATGCCCGAGCCCAGCGGGCCCAGATCGCGGGCGGTGTGGGTGCGCAGGTCGAACAGGCTCAGACGCTCGGGGGTGAAATGCAGGCTGTAAATGCGGCTGCGGGTTTCATCGAGCACGATCGACTGGATGTAATGATGCGGCAGCGGAATGCCCAGCTTGCGCGTGGTCCCACCAGCAATGTCATGGGCATACAACCCGCCGCCGGGGGCATCCCAGTAGCGGTCGATATCGTGCAGCAGCGCGGTGCCGGCAAAGAGCGTTTGGCCGCCCGCGCTCAGTTGCATGGCGCGATGGAACTTGGCGTCGTAGCGATCCCCCACCGCCGCGAAGCCGCAGTCGACCCACTTTTCCGACCGGCGATCCCACGCCCAGAAGATGTCGCCCGCGAAGCTGGTGATGCCGCAGTACACGCGTTCCACGCCGGGGTGATGCACCACGCCGTCGATGCTGATCCAGTCCTGGCGCCAGTGCGGGTCCGCGAGGAAATCGGCATAATTCCAGCGGTTTTCCACCTGGCTGGACCAGGCGTCGCCAAAGTGGTGGTCGCGCAGACGCAGCGTGCTAATCTTCATGGGCGGGAACTCAGGGAACCAGTAGTTCGGGGGATTCAATCAGCGCCTGATAGGCGGTCATGCGATGCTGATCGAGGTGTGTCGCCCGGGCGTTTTCCACCACGATCTGCCGACTGTCGCCGCGCAGCACCAGCGGCCGAACGCGGGTCTGCAGTTCCGCCAGCCAGTGGGGACGATCGCGCAGCACATAGCCATCGACGCGCACCACGTCCGGGTCCAGCAGGTTGAGAATCAGCGACAAGGCCCACGCCAGCCGATCCAGCACCGGATGCATAAACTCGCGGGTGAAGGGATCGCCCGCCACCCACTGCCGGTAAAGATCGTCAAGCGCCAGCCGCGGCGAGGCGCCCGCGATCAACTGCGGATCAAGGCCGGTGTTCGGCGCGGTTTCCCGCAAGCGCGTTTGCACCAGCGCGTGAATCGCTGGACCACTGACCAACGCTTCGAGACAGCCGCGTTTGCCACACCCACACCGCGGCCCCTGCGGGTCCAGGGTCACATGCCCCAACTCGCCCGCCAGATTGTTGTGGCCCGTCGCCAGACCACCGCGCACCACGGCATGACTCGACACGCCGTCGGCCACGTGCCAGCGCACCATGGTCTGCACGGCAGGATCATCCAGATATGGCATCTCGGCGGTCTGAAGCGCCAAGGCGGCAATGCGCACCGGCACCTGCAGCCGCTCACCGAGCGCGGCAGGCAGTTGCTCGGTCAGCCAGGGCAACACCGAACTGCTCAAGGTGCCTCGACGGGTTCGCAGCGCATTGGCTGCAACCGCCACGAACGCAAGCTCCTGCACCCGACAGCCGTGCCGCGACGCCAACCGGGCGACAATCTCGCTGAGCAAACTCAGGGCATCCGCAAGATTGTCGACGCGAACCAGACTTGATTCGTCGAACTGGCGCGCTTCCCCTTCATGGTCAAACAACGTCGCAGACTGCTGCGAACCATCCAGTTGCACCACCACCACCGGCCCGGGCAGCGCCAACCGATACGCCACCGCCGGTCGCCCGCGCATGCGGCTGGCGTCAGTCGCCGGCGGCGTGCGCACCACCAGATGACGATCCAGCAGGCGGGTGCAGATGTTCGCCACCGTGGAGCCGGACAATTCAAAACGCTCCGCCAGCCGCTGCACCGTCGCCCCCGGGCTTTGCGCCAGGAAGCCAAGAATCGCGCGCTCGCTGAAGTTGACGGAGGTCATTATTTTTACAATTTAGGAAACAATTGTGAGATTTGCAACTATATTTCTTAATTCAACATTAATTATCGTATTGGTTTAGTTTATAATTGTCTTTTATTTAATAACTTGCGTGATTTCAGCTGATTTCAGGGCAGGGTCTGCTCGGGGCTGGGTTGGTGGCCCATGTGGTGGTGACGCGCATGCAAAAGGGGTCCACCTCAGCGGCCGACTTTGTGGCAGTGGGCACAGTTGCCTGCCCATGGAGGGCCGATCAGGATGCTGACGGTGGAGCATGACGAACTGACTCGGCGGAAGCACTGCCTGGACGGGATGAGCGTTCGGGCGTTGGCTCGGCAACAGGTCGCAAAGGCTTCCGGGGCTGCCTGCACGCCGACGCCTTCGGCGGGTACGACGGCATCGATGCCAGCTCCGGGGGCGGTCGTGTGATCGAGTTGGCGTGCTGGGCCCATGCTCGCCGCAGTTCTACGACGCCCGGCTCAGCAACCCTCAGCGCGCCAGCGATTCGCTGGGAAGTCCAACCTGTCACGCCTCCTGCACCGTGTACTGCTCCACGCTCACCTGCGCGTTGTTCCCCTGCTTCGCCGGCGGCTCATCGATCC
>CAZSBB010000007.1:0-113388 GCA_964605235.1 uncultured Phycisphaeraceae bacterium | reverse complement strand
CACCCGCCTTGAGCTGGCTCGACAGCCGCGTCGGCTTCACCGTGCTCGTCAGGTCAACGAACGCCTCCTGCACCGTGTATTGCTCCACGCTCACCTGCGCGTTGTTCCCCTGCTTCGCCGGCGGCTCATCGATCCCCGCCCCCGCCACCACGTTCGAGATCAGCACGTAATCCCCAATCGGCAACTCCGCGTTGCCGGGAACCACCACGTTGAAGCTGAACGTCCGACTGCTCACCCGCCCGTTGCGCGGCTCCGTCAAACGCAGCAACTGATTCACCTGCCGACCCAGCAGCACGTCGTCGGCGTTGCCCAGCACTTCGTCCTGCGACGCCCACAGCTCCACGTCCGCTTTCCCGTTGCTGGCGATGTTCCCCGCGTTGCCCACGATCACCTGCACTGTCCCCTTGTCACCCGCCTTGAGCTGGCTCGACAGCCGCGTCGGCTTCACCGTGCTCGTCAGGTCGGGCGCGATGAGCGCATCAACTTCGCCGGTGATGCCGAACGAAAATTCAGGCGTATCGGGAAGATTGGTGTTGAAGGTGACCTGACCCGCAAAGGTACCGGAAGCAGTGTCAGGCAAGCCGACGGTGAAGGTATCTGACTGGCCGGGTGTGATGACGGAGGACAAGGGCTCGAGCAGTACAAAGCCATCGGGAAGCGTGAGGTTGCTCAGCAGCAGGTCCGCGGTGCCCGGATTGTGGAGGGTAAAGACACGGGTGAGGCCGCCCAGGGTCTCGGTGGTGGAGCCAAAGTCCGTGTGGTCCGTCGCAGTGGGGATCAGGTCACCATTGGTGATGGCGACGGCATTGCCCTGCACGAGCAGTGCGGGAATGCGAGGCTGCAGTTGGATCACCAGCGGCGTGGCTTCAAAGTCGTACCCGGGTGCGACGGAACTGGCGGAGAAGCCGATCTGGGTGCCGGCGAAATCGGCGGCGGTCAGGAAATGCGCGAGATAAAGCACCTGCGGCAAATCCCCGCCGGGCCAACCGCCGCCAAGGTCCAGCCAGGAGACTTGGAGAAAGCGATCCGTATCGGAATTGCCATCCGCATCATCGGTATCTTCCTGTGGGGTTACATCCTGACCGAGCAGGCTGTCGGCCAGCACGTCGGAAAAGTCCTGGAAGGTCAGGGCCGCGGAGTTGTAGTGCAGTCGGAGGCCCAAACCAAAGAGCGTGTTGTCGCCGGGGAGGGTGGCATCGGTGCGGACGTTGTAGCGCACCTCCACTGCGACCGAATCGTGGTCGAGCGCCGCGTTGGAGTCACCCGCCGACGCGGTGAGAATCTGCGCGCTGAGCAGCCGACGCGTTTCGAGCTGGCTAAAGAAAGCCGTCGGTGGGCGTCGTGCAGCAGTCAGGCGACGCCGGAGGCGTTGACGCTTGATCCAGTTTTTGAACCATCTCCACCGCACGTCAGATTCCAATCCGTTTCCGGGCAAGATGGACCATGCTCTGGTTCATGACAATCGGCTCACCACTGTTCAGCCACTGGAACTGGCGTCAGGTAGAGTTTGACCCGTCGTCGGGCCGCCTGTTGGTCGGACTGCAGGACCGCGGAGGGAGCCAGGTGCCCGGAGCCAACGGTGATCGTCTGGAGTTTGGCCTGACCAGACTGCCATGCTGCGGCTGCGGACAGCACGGCGGCGGAAACGGTGGGCGCTGGCGGAGGAGGCGCGTCGACTGGCGCCGCCGGCTCGGAGGGCGTTGTCTGGGAAAGCAGAATGGCAATCGGTGCGTCCTTTTCCTCCTCATTTTCGGCGGAAAAGGGTTGGACCTGGGCAGGCTCGGCTTTGAAATCAAACTGCTGCAGGTAGTCGGCGATCGCCGTCGCTTCCACGCGCTGTGCCCCGGCGCCAAAGGGGTTGTCCGCCACCAGGGCTGCGCCGGTGAAGCCGAACAGATAGCGGGCGATCAGTACGCCATCGGTCAGGGCGTCGAACGCGCCATTCTGGTCCACATCCAGCAGGGCGGCGGCATTGTCGAGATAACTGGCGATCTGCTGGGCGTCGGTGCGCTGGGCAAGATTGCCAAACGGGTCGCCCGCCACCAGCGCCGGACCGCGGAAGCCAAACAGGTAGCGGCCGATCAGCACGCCATCGGTCAGGGCATCCGTCTGGCCATCCTGATCGACATCCAGCGTCAGGTTCTGGACGGTGATGGTGACCGGTGCGCCAGCGAAGGTATGCCCGGGCGCGACGGAACTGGCGGTGAAGTTGAGCGTCGCCGTGTCGTCGGCCTGCAGGTCAGGGTTGACGGTGAACTGGGCGGTGAGCAAAGTTGCCGGAAGCGCCCCACCGGGCCAGGCGCCTGCGACATCGAGCCAGGACACCAGAATAAAGTGGTCGGTGCCGGGATCGTGATCGAAATCCTCGTCGTCGGGTTGGGGTTCCAGGTCCTGCCCCAGCATTCCCACCGGCAGCAGGTTCGTCAAACCCTGGAAGGTGAGTTGGTCAGCGTTGTAATGGATGCGCAGGCCCAGACCAAAGGTGCTCGGATCGGCTGGGGTGGTGTCGTAATGCAGCTCCAATGCCACCGTCCCGCCTGCGACCGCCAGCAGGTCGTCGGCGTAGACCCGTTGCACACCGGGTGCGGCAACCGTGCCGGCGATGGTGAAGGTGAAATCGCCCAGCAGAGGATCATTGGTCTGCAGCGTGACGATGCCTTGCACGGATCCGACCGCAGCGGTCCCCAGTTGGATGGTGAAGCTGTCACTGGCGCCGGGCGCCAGGGAGGTCACCAGCGGTTCCAGCAGGGAGAAGCCGGTGGGCAGCGTCAGGTTCTGCACCAGCAACGGCGCGTCGCCGGTGTTCTGCACGGTGAAGGTGCGCGTCAGCGGCGGATCGCCTTGGGTGGCGCCGCCGAAGTCGGTGTGATCCGCCAGCGCCGGCGATTCGTCGCCCGCTTGAATGCTCTGTCCCGCACCCGACAGCTGCACCTGGGGCCGCAGCGGATACAAGCCCGCATCCAGCAGCCGCGGCGGGTCCTGGGCATTCAAGGTGACGAAGGCGCTCCGGCCCAGGACAACATCCACATCGCTGTCGAGGTTGCGATCCTCACCGGCAGCGCGCGGGCTGAACCGGTGATCCGCCGGCGCCATCACCTGAATGCGATAGGTTCCGGGCAACAGGTTGGCAAAGTGATAGTCGCCGGCCTGCGTGGTGGTGGTTCGCACCACGGAGCCGGCGACATCGAGCAGTCGGACCTCAACGCCATCGGGTCCGGACTCCGCGAATGATTGCATGCCATCGCGGTCCAGATCGGACCACACGCGCCCGGCGATGACGCCTTGGTCGGCTTGCGCCGCGGCGGTGAAGAACAACTCCACGGCTGACTCGCCGCCATCCAGATCCTGAGCGTGCAAGGTCAGGCGGTAGGCGCCGGTTTCACTCACGAAACGCTGCAGGGCGAAATCACTCACCTGAGTCAACAACAGGTGTTCCACCAACTCGTAATTGCCGGGGCTGGTCTGGCGCTCCAGGTCGACCGTCAGATGGTGAATGTCGTCAACGCCGGGGTCCGTCACCCAACCCGCCAGGTTCCAGAGCGTACCGACCGCCAGCGTGGCAGGCGGCGTAGCGGTGAGCGTCAATTCGGGATCTGCGTTGCTGATGGTGATAAGTTGCTGCGCGCTGGCGGAGAGGTTCTGGCTGTCTGTGGCGGTCACCACCACCAGGTAATCGCCTTGGTCCGCAGGGGTAAACACAAACGATTCCCCACTGCCGGTGGCGATCACCGCGCCGGCGGGGTTGAGCGCCTGCCAGGCGTAGGTCACCACTTCCTGCAAATCCGGAGCGAGCGCCAGCGCGGTGAGACTTACGGCGTGACCTTCAAGGCGGGTGATCGCCTCGGTGGCGGCGAAAGCCTGGGTGGAAAAGCCGGTCAGATTGGCGCTGAACAAGCTGGCGCTGAACAGGCCGGCGTCGGGCTGGGCAACTTCGATGACCGGCAGCGGCGGTCGAGCATGAACGACCAGCGTGTCCGAGGTGGTGGTCGTCATACCATCCACCACCGCCGTGAGCTGCAGCGTCACGTCATAGGCGCCTGCAGGCAAGCCGTCGACCAGCACCAAAGCGGGCAGTTGATCAGCCGGTACATTCGCGGCCTGCTGTTGCGCCACCACTTCATTGCCGGCCTGGACCAGCCAACTGACATTCACCCGATCCACCGCGCTGTCAAAGCCGGCAAACTGCGCCAGCACCTGAGTGGTTTGACTCACCCAAGCCTGGGGCACAATCAAGCTCGGCGTCGGCACGGGCAGGACAGAGAACGCCAGAATGCTGCTGCCGACGGCGCCCTGGTTGTCGGTGGTGGTGTATTCGAGCGTGTACTGGCCAACCAGGGTCGGGGTCACGGTGAGTTCATCGCCGTCGACCTGCAGGCCGGTGGACACCACGGCGCCATCGCGCCGCAGCGTCCACTGCCGGGCGGCGGGATTCTCCGCATCTCCGTCCACATCCGCATACTGCCCGAGGAAGGTCAGGGATCGTCCCAGCAGCACCTCAAGGCCCTGCGGCGCCGCGATGCCCGGCAATGGCGCGGCATTATGGCGGAACGTCCGCGTCTGCGTGACTTCGTTGCCGTCGTCATCGCGCGCCACCAGCACCAGCTGATATTCGCCGGCCGGGAGTGCATTGACCACCAGCGAAGCCGTGGAACTGGTGAACAGCACTTCGCCGGCCTGCGCCAACGTCCAGGCATAGGTCAGTTGGTCGGGATTATTGTCCACCGCCGGCAGCGGTGGATCCGCGAGGAACACCAGGGAAGCGGCAGGATTAAGCACCTGTCCCTCGAGCAGCGGTTGCAGCGCTTCGCTGCCGCTGACATCTATGCGATTAATGACGGGCAACACATCAGTCGCCTGCACATCGGTGAAGGCGCTGACGCGCTCCCCGTTGGTCTGGTTGGTGACCGTCAGTCGGACGCGATAGGCGCCTTCATCCGCCAGCGTCGCGCTGAAGTCGAGCGCGACCGGATCGGAAGCATAGGCAATGCCGCGCCGTTCCAGTTCCGGCATGGCCACTTCGTAAGTCTGCCCGCCACTGTCGGTCAACCGCTGGACCGACCATTGATAGTCGTACACGTCGTTGAGGCCCGGATCGTCAAATAAGGTCGGAGCGAAGGAAAAGGTGGAACCCTCGGGCTGAACTGCGGCACTGGTCGCCGCGATCGCCAGTTCGGCGGCAACATCGCGCACCGTGACGGAGCGGGAGGCGGTGTAGCTCTGGCCACCAAAAACGGCGGTCAAGATGATTTCGTAGCGGCCTTCATTGTGGAGCAGGATTCCATCATTGCGCCGAACCGCGCCCAGTTGCATGGTTGCATTGCGATTCTTGCCCGAGTGGTCGAGCACCACCACGCCACTGGCTTCGTCGGCGGGATACCACGCCTGCAGGGAGTCCAATGCGCCGGCAGGATCGGCATGCATGCCGGCGCTCACTTCCGCCGCGGTGCGGGCGCTGTCCCAGATGCGCACATCGTGCACGCCTACCAGCGGGGCGCCGGCAATACCGCCGGTTCCGATGAAACCAAGCGGCCGGGTCACATTCAACGCTCCGGTCGTGGGCACCGGCACCAGGACACGCTGGGGCTCGCCATTGACCAGCAGGCTGACCGTGCCCGAGTCATCAACCACAGCCGCCAGATGGACCCACTGATTCCAGGGCACGGCATCAGGCAAGGTGAAGTAACTGCGGCCGGTGCCATCGCCGGCGTTGAGGCGCAGACGGCCCCATGAATCCACACTTAGGATTACCGCCGCAGTGCCGCCCGCCGGTGATCCGGTGAGCGTCAGCAGCGAGACCGACTGCACGGGCTGTCCCGGATTGAGGAATTGCCGATCGAGTTGGAACCAACCTTCGAGCGTGAAATCGCCGTTGACCCAACCTTGGGGGTTCACGCCGAAGGGGGGATTGGTGTTGGGCAGCAGGATGCGTCCGCTGGTGCCGGTGCCGGGCGATGGCGCTACGTAGGCGTCGATAAACTCGTCCTGGCCAGTGTCCTGATTGACCACGCGCCAGGTGAGGGAGGTCGGATTGGCGTAACCGGTCGGCGGATTCAGCACCGCCACGGGGTTGAGATGCGTGCCTTCGTCGAGCACCTGGTCGATGAAGGGCAAACCATTAAGCGTGATGTCGACAACGGCATCAAGCTGGACCTGGACATCGGGAGTCACCAGTCCCGGCGAGACCACAGCGAGCGTCGCCGGGGCTTCAACCGCGGCGGCGGCGCGCACCGGCACTTGCGTCAGGTTGCCGGGCAGACCCACCAGTTGGTAATGGCCGTCGTCGTCCGTCAGCGTAATGGGTTCATTCGCATCGGCGATTTCATTGCCGTTGAGATCGACATACACCGCAAAGCCCGCCAGCGGCTGGCCGGTGGTGATTTCCGTCAGCGTGCCCGCCACGCCACTGACGCCCTGCATGTAGAGATAGGTTTGCTCGGTACTCCGGCCGCGATAATCGCCGGCACCGGCTGGGCCATCCTCGGCGGTGACGGTGATCCAGGCACTGCCGACGAAAGCCTGGGGGGCGGCGATCTCAATCTGCCCGTTCGCCAGCACCGCGGTCACGGCTTCGGTGCTGCTGCGCACCGAGAGCGTCAACGCATCGCCGTCGGCATCGGACCAGACGCCATCGAAGGCATGCAGCGCATGGTTGTAGCCGCCGGAAGTATCAAAGAAAAACCAGCCGGTGGAAGCGCCGGGAGTGAACTGAGGAGCGTGCAGATTAGCCGTGAGTTCCACCGACACGCCATCGGTTTGCAGATCGGCCGCATGCAAGTCCTGCGCCGCCGAGTTGAGTGGATTGAAGCCCAGGTCCAGCCACTGGAGTGAATCCGCCGGCGAGCCTTGACGCTGGAGCATCACGGCATCGGCGGCGAGCAATCCGGAGGCGGCGGCATCCTGGCGCAGATCAATCTGCACCGGCTGCCCCGCCTGCACCTGCACGGAACCCGCCAGTTCCCACGCCTGATTCAGGCGCGTCAGGTCGTTGGGCGCCAGCGTCTGGTCAATGATGGCGCCGCCCGCCAGGCGGTCAAGGAAGATGACATCGCCGTCCTGCAACAGCGCGCTCTGCGTGGGGCGTGCTCCCTGAGCGTCGAAGCTGAAGGTCACACGGGCCGCGACCTCATCGCCCCGATCAGGAATCAGTGTGGCATACACCGCGCCTGCCGGCAGTCGGGTCAGCACATCGTCAAGGCCATCGCCAAACACTGGATCGCCAAAGGCGCCGCCAACCAACAGGGCCGTGGCTTCGTAGTCGATACCCAGTTCCGGCAGGTCGAGTGGATGATCGGTGAGATTCACCAGCAGCACCATGTCAAAGCCGCGGTAGTCATCGTCGTAGCCCGCGGGGCCGCGGTCGACGCGGATGGCAGCCATGGACGCGCCCACGGCCTGGTCGAGCAGATCGGTGGAGAGCAGGTCGCTGGCACGCATCAGGTTGCCCGTCAGTCCATCGGTGAGCAGGCCGAAGGCTTCAGGCCCAGTGCTCAGATCAGGAATCATCGGCGTGTTGACGCCGCCCAGGAACGGGTTGGCTGCCATGGCGCCAGCGAAGGCGTCCAGACGGGTGCTGGTCAGATCAATCCCCGCCAGTGCTGCGTTCGCGTTCAGCGCTGTCGGATCGATGAGGTTGTCGGCCAGGATGAAGCGGCCCGAAGCGCCGGTGGAACCGCCGACGCCACCGGCGGTGTTGACGACGGTGTCTTGATTCGTCTCCACGATGGAGGCATACAGCTTGATGGTGCCGCCCGCGCCACCGCCGCCAAGTCCACCAGCGGCGCCTGCAGCGCCGGAGCCACCAACGCCGCCGTCGCCGCCATCACCACCATGGCCACCATCACCGCCGGTAATGACCCGAGTGCCAAGCCCGCCCTGTTTGAGATTTTTTGTGTCACCATCCGTACCTTGTTCGCCCAACTGTCCCTGCAGAGGCATGCCACCAGCGCTGCCTGCGCTGGCCTGTTGAGCTTCAAGGCCACGGCCCCCCATGGCGTCAAGCGTCACATCGTTGGCGATGATGCGACCGTTAGCCACCAGTTCGATCGCTCCTGCACCTGCCCCGCCGACGCCACCGCTTGCGCCAGCACCACCGGAACCACCAATCCCGCCGGCGCCACCGCTCCCCCCGGCACCGCCTTCACCACCGCCGGCACGATGCCACTCCCTGGAAAAAACCCAGTAATACTGCCAACTTTCCGGGCTGGATCCGCCACCACCACCACCACCGCCGGCCGCCCCGCTGGCACCACCACCGCCACCGCCGCCGCCGGAGCCACCGCCACCACCACCGCCACCACCGCCGGCGGTCAGATCAAGTGTTCGCGCGGCCTGATGTTGACCGGCTGCGCCATTGGCGCCGGCGTTGGCCGCAGGCGCGTCCTGCCCGTTTTGTCCGTTCTGACCATCGACCCCTGAACCACCATATGACAGGATGCCTTCGCCCACACCGGCGTGACCTCCCGGCATGTTCACGGCGCCGCCCGGCGCGTTGGTTCCACCCCAACCATAGCTGCCCCCAACTCCACCGGCTCCACCGGCCATGCCTCCCAGGCCAACTCCACCACCTGCACCGCTGCCGCCCGCCGTTCCGAGGTTGCCTCCGGTTCCGGCATTCTGAGCTTGCCCGGTCCCGCCTGCCTGCGGCGAACCAAAGTAAATATGGAATGCGGAACGTGTTTTCATCGACGGTGCGCCGCTGCCGCCCGCGCCGCCAGCGGTTGCAGCGCCGCCCGCGCCTCCGGCGCCGCCAGTGCCGCCCGCACCGGCGCCGCCGGCGCCGCCGCCGCCAGCACCTGGCGTAGCATTGTCCGCAGAAACGCTGACACGAGCGTCGGGGTGCAGAAAAATGTCGCCGGTCGCCTGGATGGAGACGGCGTGCGTGCCGCGGGCGATGATAGTGTCGGAGCCGATGGTCAGATCGCCCTCGAAGAGGAACGACAGGATGCCAACGGTCTGGTCCTCGTCGATGGTCAGCGCCAGTTGGAACGGTTGGCCATAGAAGGTGTAGGGATTGTCGTCATCGCCCGTGATGGTGCCGGCGTCGGTGTCGATGATTACATCACCCGGCGCGTCGGGATACATGATGCTCGTCTGGGGGCGAGTCAGGCTGGGGTTGAACACGTCCTGCAGATCAGTGATGACCTGACGCGGACTGGCGCCGAGGACGGCAGCGGTGCTCAATTGCGGGTCCGCCCGCCAGGTGGCGTAGATGTCGTAGACGCCATCGGGCAAGCCGGCGAAGTCATACAGGGCGCGTTCGTTGCTGTCGGCGGGCAGGAGGTGCGCAGCGTCGTTGAACCAGGCCTCATCTGCGGTGGTGTTCCAAAGGTCGCTGGCGATGAACCGATCGGAATTGTCGTCGAGGGTCCAGATGCCCGCCAGCGCGCCGATGTCACTGATGCGATTCTGCCGGAGGTTGAGTTGCCGCAGACCGGTGAGCGTCGCCAGTGCTGCCACATCGTCAATCAGGTTGTGATCCAGCGCCAGATATTCGAGGGAGGTCAAGCCCATCAGGGCGGCGACATCATTGCTGTAGCGGTAGCTCAAGTTCAGCCAGCGCAGGTCGTCGCCAGTCCATGTCTGGCTCATCACGGTGACCGGATCCGTGGGAATCACGGCCGGCGCGGTGAGATTGGCGCTGAGGTATTCCAGTTGGGGCAGTGTCGCCAGCAGGCTTCCCAGGTCAACGCCCAGACCAGCGGCGCTGCCTGGCGCAGCACCGTCGAGGTTGAGCAGGCGCAGATGTCGCAAGCCCAGTTCACCTTCATCCGCCCGGCCAACACGATAGCCGCGCGACAGCGGTTCGAGGCTGTCAAGGTTGCTGTCAGGGAGGGAAAGAATCTGCACGTTGGTGGCATGCTCCAGACCAACCAGGCTGCCGGTCAGGCCACGCAGGTCGAGTTCCAGAAGCGTGGTCATGTCGGTGGCGACGATGGGACGGCGGGCGACCCGGCGCGGGGCTTCCGGATTGAGTGGTTCCCATTCGATATCCAGTCCCAGACCCAATGCCTGGGCGACGAGACGTTCGAGATCGACGGAACCAAACTCAATAGCCGGATTGTCGATGTGATAGGGCTGACTCTGTTCATCGCCGGCATACGGTGCGCGGCGAGCTTCCGCGGAGCGGCTGGCGGTGGTGTATTTGGCGGCTTCATTCCACACGCCGTTGCTGGCTTCCCCGGCGAAGCGCGTCCAATCGCGGATTTCGGAGCTCTCCGCCACGAACCAGTCCAGGCCACGCCCACCGAAAATGCGATCCGCGAACCCCCCACCATCGAGCGTGTCCTGTCCCTCGCCGCCGCGGAGATCATCCTGATCGCGCTGGGGGTCGGCATCACCAAGCCGGGGAGGCGCAATCTCGATGCGGAACGCCAACTGGGCGTCATCAAACACCTCGGGGTGAGGATTGAACACCTGCAGGTAGTAGTCGCCAGCGGGCAGATCGCGCAGATCCAATACGCTGGCGGCGGTGTAGGACATGAGCCGGCCGGCGGCACTGTAGATTTGCGCCACCAGGCCGGGCCGGTCGTTGAAGCTGGGTATGACCTTGAGGTTCTTGTTCAGCGCGATTGCATCAGGTGCGGAGGTGCTCAGGCGGACAGTCAGGCGGGTCAGCCCGGCCGCCAATGCTTCGCGCACGGCGGGCGCCAGGTCCATTGCCAATTGCCCGGAGGTGACGTTGCCGGCAATTTCGGCGGACACGGGATTAAAGCGCGTGGCGGGCAAGCTGAGTCCATCGAGTTGCAGTTCACCGGACACGTCGGCCGCACTGTTGAGCACTTCCGCCCACACCGTCGCGGCGGGTTGGCCGGCGGCACGGGTGAAGGACACCTGCAGCAGCATTTGCGCCAGCAAATCCGGGCGTTCCACCAGTGGGAGCAATGACTGGAGGTCCAGCGTCAACGCCAGTTGCTCATCCGTCGCCTGACGCAGCACTGCCCCACTGGAGGCATAGTTGTCCACCAAACTCCAGGCCCCGGCGGTGAGCACCAGCCGTTGAATATCACTGACCACATTGCTCACACTGCCCAGCGGCACCTGCGCGGCGGTGGCTGGACGGCTGACCTGGCCGCCTTCGGTTTCAAGCAGCAAGCGCAGTTGATTGCCGATCTGCCCATCACCGGCGATGCTGAAGCGGAACCACTGTCCCGCCGCATCCTGGCTGTACAGACGATAGCCCTGCGGGTCCGCCTGGCCATACAAGCCGGCGTTGCCGTAGACAAACGGCTGGCCGTTGGATGGCTCCACCAACAGGTCGCGGCCGGCAAGGGAGCGATTGGTCAACGGCTCAACATCTGTGCTGATCCAGGGCAACTCCTGCAGGTGCGGCGACTGGCCAAAGACCACGTACACTCGGCCGGCGTCGGTGGGATTGAGTGTGGCTTGAACTTGCAAATCGGTGGTTTCAAAATCCGCCTGGCCATCACCGTTGACATCGGCAATCAAGACGGGGTCCGCCAGCGCCGCCGCCAGCACCAGGTCCGCGCGGAAATCGCCGTTGAGGTCGATATTGGGCGCCCGCGGCAAGTCCGTCAGGCTCGCCGGCGTTCCCTCCGCCCACAAGGTCAAAGCGTTCAGCGCCGGATCATCCAGTTCCAGCGTCAACGGCTGCGCAAGGGTCGCTCCCGCCAGCACCGTGCCGGAAAATACCCGCACCTGGTTGGTCTGCGGATCCAGAACCACCAGTTCCGACTGCCCATCACCATCGAAGTCGGCGGCGGTCGCCTGCCAACCTTCGACCGTGGCGGCACCGCGCAACCAGGCCGAGGGCAGCATGAGGTCCAGCGTGTGGCCAGCGCGCTGTTGCGGGTCCATGAAGGTCGGGGCATCGGCGATCGTGATGATCGGGGCGATGAAGGCGCTGGCGTACTGTGGGATCAAGCCGGCGCCCCAGACGACGAACAGGCCGCCGGGGTCATCGGCGCTCGTACCATCCTGCAGTAACCCGATTTCATCGCGGCCATCGCCGTTGAGGTCGCCCAGCGCCACCACCCCGCTGAGGTTGACGCCTTGCCAGATGCGCGTGGCGTTGTCATCGAGGGTATTGCTGTTGCCGGGTTTGCCGGCATACTCCACCCCGAGCATGAGGTAAGCTCGGCCAACCGAGCGCGACCCTTGCTCGGCGTGGGACAACAACGCAAACCGGGCGTCAAACACCACCAGATCACCCGCGCCATCACCGTTGACATCACCCACCGGGATCAGTTGCAGTTCACTAGGCGCGGTCACCTGGCTCCAGCCGGTCCCGCCCAACGTCGGATCGGCGGCAATCGCCGCACGGTCCGTCGCATCCGCGTTGAGTGAGTAGTGTTGCGGAAATCCGCCGGTAATCATCGTGCCGCCATAGACGTGACCCGTGACAGCGCCGAGGGCGGCGCCGACCACCACCACAATGTCCGCCAGCACATCACCCATTCCCAGCGAGACGACCGCCACATCGACCGACGTTTCCGCACTGGCGAGAGCGGGATAGCTGGTGGTCACCTGCCAGTCGGCTGGCACACTGTGGGACAGGACGCGGGGCAGCGCGGCGGCTTGTTGACCGCTGAGATAGGCACGAATGGTCAAGGTTTGAGCAACATTGTCACGCTGGTAAAAGACCAGGTCGCCTCGACCATCGCCATCAATGTCACCCTGCGTGGACGCCGGGCGGCCGAGATCGGCGGCAAAGATGACATCCGCCAGACCTTCAATGCGATACAGCGCGGCTTCGTCCGCCAACAGCGCGTCGTCATCGTAGTCGGTCAGATAGCTGACCCCGGCTCTGCCGCGCTCCGCCAACTGGCGCAGCTCATCAGCACGGTCCGAACGAGCCTGGGTGCGGAAGAGCAATTCCGGCAGAACCGGGCCATACAACAAGTAGCTGTCGCCGGCGTTACCAGTGACGAGGAAGTCATCCAATTCATCCCCATTGAAATCGCCGACCGGGATGATCTGCGACAGTTGCTGACCGGCAGCTACGCCGTCGAGCGCCGGTGCGTCGCCAAGCTGGAGTTCGTCTTCGAGATAGGCGGTCAGCGGCGCAGTGGCTTGGTCAGCCGTCGGCAGCACCAGTTCATAGCGATAACCCAGACGATCACTGCTGCCGAATGTCTGGTGCACAAAACCGCTGGTCAGCGCCTGGGGGTCATCCGGCGTGCCGCGGGGAATCAGGCTGAAACCGTAGGGGAATGGATAAGGATTCGGGTCGTCACTGTCGCCTCCGGGGTGCGGATAATCGCCGGCGATTTCATCATCGCCGGCGTTGCCCTGGATGCGGTCGTTGCCCGGCCCGCCCGCCAGAAAATCCTTGCCGGTTCCACCGGTGATGCGGTCATCGCCAGCGCCGCCCCAGAGCCAGTCTCGACCGGCGCCGCCAAGTATTTCGAGGTCCGCGAACACCACGGCCCCGGCCTGCACATCGCCGGACGCCACCCCCCAGGTTTGCTGCGCCAGAGCGAAACCGGGGTCGGCGTGGACCACGTCGTCGCCGGCACGGGTGTCGATGGTCATGCCTTCCACGCTGTCGGCGCGGAAGTAGGCATAACGGATCAGAAACTCGTCGTGTTCATCGAGCAGGAAGGCGGGTTGCTGGCCATTCTCCAGTGTCGGATCGTAGACCAATGCCGCCAGGCGGTAACGGCCCAGAAAGCGGTCGTAACCGATGGCGAGGAAATCGCGCACCGGGACACCTGCTTCCACATCGCCGCCCTGGTAGACCACACGATCATGACCGGCGCCGCCGAAGAACCGATCGGCGCTGCCGTTGTCGTAGGCGAGGCCGGCATTGTTGGTTGGCAGATCGTCTGGCCAAATCTGGAAAAGGTCGTCGCCTTCACCGCCGAACAACAAATCCTGAGCCTGATAATCCAAGCCGCCCACCAGCACGTCATTGCCGGCGCCACCAAGCAACCAGTCTTCACCGCTGCCGCCGACGAGTTGATCGTTGCCCGCACCGCCGAGGGTGACATGCCGCAGCGAGACCTCCGGCATCCACCGCAGGTCCACGGTCTGCACCGTCGCCAGGTCGAGAGTGCGCTGCTGGACGTCGTAAGCCAGGCTCAACAGATCGAAAGTCACCTGGCGGGTGCCCAACTGCTGACCATCACCCAAGTCGATTTCCAGGTAGTAGTCGCCCGCCGGCAGGTCCTGCAATTCCAGCACCAGGTCGGTGCGCGGCTGCATATCGAGCTGGCGCACCACAGCGCCGGCGGCATCGCGCAGCGTCAAGCCCAGCACGATATCGGTCGCGCGGCGTTGGGTGGATCCCGGTGTCACGCTTTCCAAGGCCCGCAGCAGGAAGGCTTGATCCGGCTGACCCGTGGCAGCCAGGTTGAACCGGAACCACGAAGCGGCATCGGCGGCGAGGGCTTGATGACGTAACGGGGCCATGCCACCGAGCGGAGGCAGGACATAGGCCTGGGCCTGACTGTCGTTGCCAGCGGGCTCCATGGTGGCGGTTGCATAATTGAGGGTGTAGCGCTGAATGCCCGCGCTGGAGGTGACGCTGACGACATAATCTCCATGCGGCAGGTCCGTCAGTTCCAGACGCGGCGCCGCACCGGTGGCGGTGATGGGTTGGCCCTGCGCATCCAGGACGAGGAACCCCGAGGGATTGAGCAAGGTCAGCGTAACAGTGCCGCCGCCTGCAACACTCGCGAAAACCGCATCTGCGGGGGTGCCGACCTGCGGCAACTGGAACTGGAAGCGGTCCTCATCACCTGGAGCATGCAGGGTCAGGCCGGTGAGTTGCTCAATCTCGCCCAGCCGCCCGACGGGATAGACGGCGCTGACGTATTCGGTCTGATCGCGATCGTAAGGCAGAGCCAATTCCAGGTCGTAGGTGGTGATTTCCCCCAAGCCCCCGTCGCCAACCGGCGCCGTGACATGCAGCAGGTACTCGCCTGCCGCGAGCCCCGCGAGATCCAAGGCGTCAGTTCCGGCGCGCAAGGCGACGTCAAGGGACGCCAAGCCGGCGGGCAGCGCAAACAGTTCCAGACCCAGGTTGCCCGCGCCGATATCCGAGCGCACCATGCCTGACAGCAGATCGCCCGCACGGCCGGCTTGTCCGAGATTGATGCGATACCAGTCGCCAACCTGCAGGTCGGCGTAGTCGATCGTGAGATTGGTAAAGACATGGCTGGAACTGAGCGCCCCGGCGCCCAGCGTGGCGGCGGTGGTCCAGTCGTCGTTGCGATACATCGAACCCAGCACACCTTGATCGGTGGCATCGGGGTAGATGACGGCACGATTCTCTTCAAAGGTCACCTGGTCGTCACCCGCGCCGGCATCAACCCACACCGCTTTGCCGACGGTTCCACTGATCGTGATGCGGTCATCGCCGGCGCCGGCATCCAGCAAAATGGCGACATAGTCCTCCTCACTGCCCAGCAGCGCCGCCACCGACGGCGCCAGCAGGTAATTGGTCAGCGCGCGCTCGCCAGCGGCGGCGGCTACCTGACCGGTCACCGGATCGCCGTGCAGGTTGGGATCAAGCAACAGTTCCGCGCGCGCTTGATCGTTGGTGCGCAGCACGCCGGCGTCGCCCTCCTCGCGGGCATTGATGCCGTTCCACCGCAGCTTGAGTGTGTCGCCCAGCGTCCGGCCACTGTCGTCGAGTGTGGTCTGCACCAGGAAATGGTGGAGGTAGGTGGGACTGGACGGGTCGGTGTCCAGCGCCAGACGCACCTGATCATTGCCATCGGTCAGCGGCACATACCAGACCCGATCCGAAGCGCGCGCGTAGGCTTTCCATTCCTGTCCTTCGGTGCCGGGAATGGCTTGTCCATCGGCGGCAAACGGGGATCCGAGGTAACCGATGATCTGATCGCCCGTGATTCCGCCGCCGCCGTTGCCATAGAGGAAATCAAGCCCGGTGCCCCCGTAGAGCACGTCACTGCGATTGGGGTTTTCCGCCCCGAGCATCCGGTTGACGCCGGTGTTTTCCCGGGCAGCGCCGTTGGTAGGCAGGTTGGTCAGCGCGCCGGTGGAATCGAGGAACACGCCAAAGGTTTCCAACCCCGGATCGGCCAGCAGGCGCAGGTTGCCAGCGGCATCGTACAACCGGTCAGACCAGGACAGACCGGGCGTTGCCGGCAGCAGGTCCGCCAGCGGATGAAAGGACCAGGCGTACAATTCATTGCCGCCCTGGCCACCGAGCAGGTCGTCATCGCCCTGGCCGGCAAACAGGCGGTCGTGATCCGCCCAACGATCGCCACCACCCAGATCGCCCCAAAGTTGGTCATTCCCTCCCAGGCCGTACAGGTCGTCACTCCCGAGCCCGCCGTCGATCAGATCGCGTCCAGCGGTGCCGAAGATGATGTCATTGCCCGGCCCCCCCGCGAGATCTGTGACCCATGCACCGGCCGTCAGTCCGGCCAAGGCCGCGATGGTGGCGGTGGACAAATCCACGCTGATGCGGTCATGACCCAGCAGGCCTGCGATCTGAATCTGTTCCACCAGCGGCGTGCCGGCGTCGTCCTTCCAGACGAGCTGATAGGCCTGGCCGTTGTAATTCACCTGCAATTGGCCACTGGATTGTTCCGTCACCTCGATGCGGTCATTCAGGTCCGGACGTTGATCACCTTGAATCAGCAACAGGTCCAGTGCGTCATCCTGAGAGCGGAGCAATGGGAGCGCAGGCAGATCGAAGCCGAATCCATCGAGGATATCGCCATCCACCTGATAGTCAGCGCTCAGGTCCATGACCAGCGTGTCGACGCCATGACCGCCATACAGTCGATCCTGACCGTCCTGACCTTCAAGCCAGTCGCCATCGCGCCCGCCGTACAGTTCATCATTGCCGCCACCGCCGAACAGTTGATCAGTGTCCGGCCCACCAACGAGGATATCCGCACCGCCCAGCGTCGCGGCCTGCTCATTGCGGAGGTAAAGCGGCCCCGCCAGGTAGTCGCCATGGATGAAGTCCTTGTCGCCGTCGCGGATGGCGCCGGTGAGTGGTTCCACCGGACCGTAGCCATAGATCAGGTCATTGCCGAGATTGCCGTAGAGATAATCGCCGCCCGCTCCGCCGCGCAGCTCATCACCCAACGTGTATTCATCGTGCAAATCCGCAGTGGGATACCAGGCGAACAAATAGTCGGCGCCTTCACCGCCATCAAGCAACTGCCGGCGATCGAGGTCGTCCGTCAGTGAGCGGGCATCGCCGAACAAATAGTCGGAGCCGGCGTCGCCGAAGAGTTGGTCCAAGCCGTCACCGCCGTGGAGTTCATCATCATTGGCGCCGCCGCGCAGGAGGTCGCCCCCGGCGCCGCCCAACAACAAATCATCGCCCGCACCGCCATCGAGGTAGTCTTCGCCGGCGCCACCGTCGAGCGTGTCACGATCACCACCGCCGAAGAGCCAGTCATTGCCGCCGCCACCGGAGAGAGTGTCCTGGCCATCGCCGGGATCGTCGTTGGTCTGACTGCGACCGGCAAAACTGCCGCGGGTGAAATAGGCGTCAATGCGGTTAGGCGCGATCCAGGCAGTCGCGGAGATGATGACGCCGGACCACTGCGGCGCATCACCTCCGGAGAGCAGGTCAGCACCTGCGCCGCCGTAGAGTTGGTCCTGACCGTTGCCGCCCAGGATCAGGTCGTCGCCCTCGCCACCCCAGATGCTGTCGTCACCGTCGCCGCCCAGGAGATGGTCGTCGCCGGCATCGCCATTAAGCGAGTCCGCACCGGCGCCGCCAAACAACTGGTCCGCACCGACGTTGCCGAAGATGCGATCATCGCCGGCATCGCCATGGAGTTCGTCATCACCCAGGCCGCCGGTGATCTGGTCAGCGCCCGTCCCTCCGTGGACCACATCGCGTCCGCGACCGCCAGTGATGCGATCGGCGTGGTTGCCGAGAGGTACGTCAGCATTGAGATCAATCAGGTCGCCCCAGATGACATTGACCGCAGCGTCGGCCTCATCATCACCGCCGAGAATCCAATCCATGCCCCAGCCGCCGATGAGGGTGTCATTGCCGGCTTCGCCGCGCAGCGTGTCGTTCCCCTCACCGCCATCAAGCCAGTCGTCCCCTGCACCACCGTTGATCTCATCATTGCCCGTGCCGCCGTCGACGGTGTCGTCGCCGCCGCCACTGACAATGTAGTCGTCGCCTTCGCCACCATCGATCTGGTCCGCCAGATCGCCGGTGGTGATCCAGTCATTGCCCGCCCCGCCTTCGACCACTGACGCGCCGCTGCTGTCGGAGATGCGATCGGCGCCGGCGTGGCCCAGCAACAAGTCCTGGCCACGACCGCCGACCAGTTCGTCATCACCGCCGCCGCCAAAGAGCAGGTCATCACCGTCACCGCCATCAAGCCGGTCATTGCCCTCGCCCTGCTCGGCCCCGAGCACCGCAGCGCGTTGCGGGGTCCAGGCGCCGGGCCATTGCGGGTAGATCAGCCAGTCCTGCGAACCCCAGACGGCGGCTTCGAGCACGGTGTCCGGGTGATACTCGCCGTTGTCTCCCAACAGCACATCGGCGCCCAGGCCGCCGTCGAGCAAATCCGCCCCGGCGCCGCCGATGAGCAGGTCCTGCCCGCCTTCACCATGGAGATTGTCGTTGCCGTTCTGACCCAGCACTACGTCGTTGCCCGCCTCGCCGTTGAGCGAGTCGTCGCCATCACCGCCGATGAGGACGTCGTCGCCACCACCGGCGTTAATGACGTCCGCACCCGTTCCACCCCAGATCCAGTCCACGCCCAGACCACCTGCGATGCGGTTGGCGTCGCTGCCTGAGCCAGGCGTGAGCATGACGGGATAGGCGCCCCCATCGGTCAGCAGATCAAAGCTGCCGGTCCACTGGGCAGCCGTCGCGGCATCCATATCCTGGGTAAAGCGCATCTCGAGCGGATCTGTGTCGGGATCAAGGACCTGGTAAACCAGTTCCGCAGCCCCGCCCACGAGTACATGCTGCAAACCCAGCCCCGCTTCGAGCTGGTCATCGCCCTCGCCGCCGATGGCAATATCGTTGCCGGCGCCGCCGAGTAGTTGATCGCGGCCGGCCCCGCCAAAGAGCAGGTCGTGGTCCGCGCCGCCATCGAGCACATCGTCATCGTCGCCGCCGAGCAGGACATCATGGCCCGCCTGGCCTTCGAGTCGATCCTGGCCCGCACCGCCCCACAGGCGGTCGTTGTCGGCTTCCCCGAGCAGCACATCGTCGCCGGCATCGCCCCAGAGTTCGTCAGCGCCGAAGCCACCACGCAACAAATCATGGCCCGAGCCGCCCGCGAGTTGATCATCACCCAGCCCGCCGATCAAAGTGTCCTGACCGGCGCCACCCCGGAGCGTGTCGGCGCCGTCGCCACCGACCAGCCAGTCGTTGCCCGCGCCACCCTCAAGCGTCGCCGCCACCGTCACCCCGCTGGCAATGACAATGCGATCATCGCCGGCGCCGCCATTGGCGATGATGCGGGTGACCGGCTGATCCACCCGCTGGTCCAGACCGAAGGCGCTGACATACAGGCTGCCGTTGCGCTGAGAGACCTCGAAATCCTCATCCCCATCCTGGGTGTTGCCGTTGAGCCTCAGCCCCGCGCGATCGCCCATGTTCAACAGCAGTTGGCCATCAATCACCTCGAACAACTGGGGCGGCGCGGCGGTGACGCGGGCGGCTTCCGGCAGCGGCGGCAGCGGCGGACGTTCGGCATTGAAATCAAAGAGCGTGACGCGGGCGAGGCTGCCTTCTTTCTTGAAGAACAGCACTTTGACGTACCAGAAGAGTTCGAAATACAGCTCGCCGCGCACGTCGAACAGGTACGCCGGGTTGTGGTCGATGATGCGCGCCATCTCGTCGAAGCGCACTTTGCCGTCGTCGTTGGGATCATTGAGATTGAAACCGATCTCGGCGAACACACCGCCGCCGACACCGGCTTTGGCGATCAGCGCATTGAGTTCCGCCGAGGCGGTGAGCCCCGCCTTCAGAATGACTTCATCGCGATCTTTGCCGGTGCTGCCGACGCCAGCGCGATCTTTGACATAAAAGCCATCGAGGAGATCCCCGGCCTGGCCGGTATCCCGGAAATGACGGATGCCCAGCGTGTCGTAACCGAAGCCGAGGTTGAGTTGAATGCCGACGCTGCCGCCGATGCGCGCCCCCAACGGACCTGCAATGGGAATGTATTGGCTGTAGCCAAAGGACAGATTCACGGTCGGCAGGTCGTACTCCACCAACGACACGTCCTGCCCCAACAGCAGACGAAAGGCCGACGCCGGTGATTCGAGGAACTCGAAGTGGAACCCACCGCCGCTGAGGTCCAGCCCGTTCTGCAGCACCGTGCCGGGCAGAGCGTTGTCAGCAGCGGTGATCAGTCCCTCGAGGTCCAGCGCCGGCGCGCCCAGCGCGGTGAAGGCGCTGGCGGTGACATTGGGCGATAGCTGGCCCACCGCGCGCGCCGACTGGGCTTGCCGACCATTCACGGAGAAATCGCCCAAATTGATCCACACTTCGTTGCCGGCGGAGACCTGCAGGCGATCCAGCTTCGCCGCCAGGTCCAGCAGGTCATCCAGGCGTTCCACGAACGCCAGCGCGGTGTCATAACCTTCACCGAAGTAGCGGGCGGCATCCATGACTTTCAGGTGGATGCCCAGTTTGTCGAGCAGCGGGATGTCGCCGGTCAGGAAGTCAATGATCGGCTGGACCGGCTCAAGCACCTGTTGAATCCGACCGATGGCGCCGCCCAGCAGATCGCTCAGGAAACTGCCGACGCCCAACTGCACCTGGCTGAAGGTGATGTCGGGCAATCCATCCCAGCGCGAGCCGCCGGCACTGCTGAGGGTGGCGTCCCAGTCGATGCCCAGCGTGGCGCGGAACTGGGGCAGTTTGCCGCCGTCGTTCGCAAAGCCGGCGACCAGTTGCAGAACGACGTCATCATTGTCCGGCTGGCCCACGCCATCGTTGAGCACCACCGTGAAGTCAGCGCCCAGGTTGCCGCTGAGAATGTCGCGCAGGAATACTTTGCCGTCGCCATCACCTTCGTCCTGCAGATCGACCGAAAAGGCGGCATGCAACAACGTGCCGGCGTCCTGCACCTGTACGGAGAGGAAGTTGGCGAGTTCGCCCATCAGGGTGGCGTTGGGCAACGTCACATCCAGAGCCAGCGACAAGTCATCCCCCACCGTGGGATCCAGGAACAGGTACACGCCATCGTTGGGATTGAAGCCGATGCCCAGAGGCAGCGCCCAGGACACGTCAACGTTGAGCTGGCCCTCGAGTTCGAGGCCCAGGCCCGGCAGCGCGGCGGTGCTGTCCAGATCAAGATTCGCCAGCGTGTCCGTGCCACCGAGGGTCAACAGGAAACGCGTGTCGTCGCCACTTTGCACGATCTGAACATCGCGGGTGTCGAGCACTGGCAAACCATCGCGGGAGAGCAGAGCATTGACGCCATTGGTGGTTAAGGCATCAAACAGGGCATCGCGCACTTCCTGGGCATCACCGCCTCCGACCACGAAGGCGATCGGTTCGACCAGGGGACCAATGATCTGGCCCGCTTGGCGCAGGGCGGGACCGATCAACGGCAGTTCGACACCGAGCACTTCACCATCGAGCAATTCCTGCAGCGCCATGAGCAGGGCGCCGCTGCCGGTGGAGAACGAGGAGAAGTCGGGAAGCAGGCTGCTCAGATCCGGCGTCTGGGTCACCTGCGCCCAGTTTTCGGGACGGCTCAGGTCGATATCCACCGCCAGTTGGCCGCGTGCGGCCCCAAGGATCTCCACCGCGAATTGGGCGGAGCCGACCCCGGCGGCATCCACATTGACCACTTGGCCGAACTGATTCACCAACTCGGAGATCAGGTCGATGCGGCCATCGTGATTCAAGTCCTCCAGACGTACCGTCAGGGCTGCGCCCAGATTGGCGGCGCCGGTGAGTTGGCCGGTGAACTTCCAGAGGTTGGCTTTGAAACTCAAGTCGTCTGCGGCCAGTGCGGCGGTGAGTTCCAGGTCGGTGTCGGGAAAGAGGAAGACCTGGGGCTGGGCGGAATCGCGCAGGTCGATGCCCAGCGCCAGATTCAAGCCGGCGGTGGCGTTGACCGCCAGGCGACCCCCAGCATCCAGCCCAAACAGATCGCCCAGTTCACCCGTTGACAGGTCGAGCGCCAAAGCTGTTTGAGCATTGGCGGCCGACTGCACGGGCAGGTCCAGCCGCAGAATCTTCGAGCCCGCCAGCGAGAGGGCAGCGCCGGCGCCAAAGATGCGTTGCAGGTCGGCTTCCAGTTGCTGCAGCGTGGCGGCGGGCGCGGCGCGGTAATCCGCCAGCTTGGCGTCAAACTCCACCGCGTAAGCGAGCAACTCATTGATGCTCTGGCCAACCAGAGGCAAATCCTGATTGAGCAAACCATCGGCGCGCAGGCGGTGCAGCAGGTCCGCCACCTGCGTCAAACCCGCCAGCAGGCCCGCGGCCACCAATGCGTCGCCGGTGATGGCGCCATCGGCAGCACCGTCGGTCAGATCGCTGTGAGCGAGACCTAGCCTGGCGGCTCCGCTGGTCGCCCCCGCTTGGAATGCCATCGAACCGCTGGTGAAATCCGTCAGCACGAGGCGGCGGCCATCGTCATGAATTGACAGCAAAGCCCGCGACTGAGATTGCTCACGCACCGCTTGCTGCAAATCCGCCAGCACGAAGCTGGTGTTGTCCGCCAGCCCCGAAAGGTCGATTGTGCTCGTGCTGCCATCCTGGTGGGTCAGGTGCAGGGACCCGGGCGCACTGACGTCCCAATCGGGCAAATCCACCAGCAAGGTGCGTTCTGTCAGGCCATCCAGGCTGAGACCTTCGAAGAACTTGACGTTCTCCAGTCCCCGGGTGACGACGCGCAGACTGTCGGTGCTGAGTTGACTGGTCTGGCTGTCAAACATGGTGGGCCAAGTCACGAACACGCCAGCGTCCTGTTCAAGCGTAACGAGTTCCTCCAGGCCGCTGAGCACCACCGGCAGCGCCAGCGCCGCGGATCCCGTGACAGTGAGGTCAATCAGCGGGGCATCGGCGTCCAACAGCGCCGATGCCAGTTGTGACAGGAAAACCGGCTGCCCGCCGTTGAGTTGCAAGGCGGCGGCGACGGTTGCCTGCAGGGAACCATCGTCAACGCCCAGCGCCACCGGGCCAAGCATCGCCTGGGCGTCAAACTGCGGGGCCTGCACCTGAACCTGACCTTCCCAGTCCGCCAGCTGCACAAACAGCCGATCCGCCAAGGTCTGGCCATGCAGTGCCTTACCGGTCAGCACGCCCACGCCATCATCATCGGTTCCGATCAAGCCCAGGCTCAGCCCCAGCGGGGAGCCTTCGGCAGGAGCAACGCTGAACTGCGCGGCGCGGCTCTGATTCGCCGCGAAGGTGGTGTCGGTCAAGGTCAACTGATGCCCGGTCCACCCCAATACCAGGCGCTGGTTGGATTGCTGATCCAGCGCCAGGCGCAGGTCGTCGAGCGAGGCGTTAGCGCCCAGCGAACGCAAGTCCAGCGCCAGTTGCGAGCCATCCGACAGCGTGATGTGCAGATCAGCGGCGCCCGCATCCGCAGCGCGGTGGAGGACGCCGGCGCCGCCATTGAGTTCTCGGAGCAAGGTCTGGGCAGTCAACAACGGCACACCGGCGCCCAAGGGAAGCAGATCGAAGCCGAACTGCAGCCCGCCGCCAATCACCGCGCTGACCTGTGCAGTGCCATCGGTGGTGATTGCAGCCAACGGCCCCAGGTCGGTATCGAATGTCAGCGGCGCCGCCCAAGTGGCGGCCTGGTGCAGGAAGTCGGGCAAGGTGAAGGTAACCCGCTGCAACTGACTGTCGTAGTTCACCGCCACTGGACGACCCAACGCCTGATCCAGCAGTCGATCCATCTCCTGGACACTGGCAAAGGCGAGTCCTTGCGCCGATTGGTCGGCATCGAACCCCAGGGCTGCACCATTGCGCATTCGGACCTGCTCGACCGCGCCGGTGAAGTCCAGCAGCAATTTCCCGCCTGCCAGCGTCACCGCCGCTTGGTAACCGGTGTCGGCAAACGCCAGCGCCAAGCCGGCGTTCAGCGCGTCCGTCAGCTCCTGAGTGGAGGTGAACGTCTGGGTCGCCGCGGCAGTGAGCGTGACAGTGATGGGATCAGCAGCGCCATTGAGGTGAATCTGGAGCGTCAGGTCCTGGGTCAACCGGCCATTGAGCGGAGCAAAACCGCTGGCTGTCAGCCGCACGGATTGAAGTGGATGCAACAGCAGATCCGCCAGGGCGGCGCCGAAGTCCAGTGCATCGCCAACCAGAAAACTTTGCCCAAAGGGCAACGGCTGGCCCAGCAGCCCGCTGAGGTCGGTAAAGCGCCCCGCCATTTGCTCCAGGCCGTCAACGATCTGGGTTGCGGACATCTGGTTCAGGGCGTCAAAGTTCTGGTGGAAGTCACCATCGAAGTCGAACCGGAGATCTCCGGCCAGCAAACCGCCGGCGCCGGTGGTCATGGTTGCCACCCCACTGCCCAGACTAAGTCCGCCCAGGGAACTGGCCACCGGCAACATGGCGTCGAGTCGGGCATCTGCGACATGGAACTGCGCGTCGGCGATGTTCCAGACCAGGCTCAGATTAAAGTCAACCTGGCCATTCTCGACCAGCGCTTCACCGAAGCCGATGCGCGCTGCCGCATCCAAGTCATCCGTCTGCGCCGCCAGTTGGAGCGTCAGGGCCGCGACGTCAATGTCGAAGGTGGATTCGCCTTCGGCCGGCTGGGGATTGAGCGCCAGAACCAAGTCGTCAATGGTCAATGTCGTCTGCAGGTCCACCGGTGTGGCAACGTCCAGGGCAAAACCGCCATCGCGTTCGGGATCGCTGGCAAAGCTCAATGTCTCGGCGGTGGTGTGGGAGGCGGTCAGGTCAAGCACCAGCCGCAGTTCGCCCCGCCGCAGCGCGTCGCGGTCCAAGGTGGCGTCGATGATCAGGTTCAACCCGGGGATGCGCACTTGTTCCAGCGCGGCTTCAACCTGGTCAAGCGTCTTGGCCTTGTCCGCGAGTTTGCGCAGTTCGTCCGCCAGAGCCTGACGAATCACCTCGGCGATTGACAGCCGCTCGCGCGTCTGACCGCCAACCCCGGGCAGAGCGCGGGAGGTTTGGGCTTGGATTTCGGCATCCTGGATGGACTGGGCCTGGTCGACTTCATCCGCCCACTGCTCCACGGCATCCGCCAACTGCCGCAACTCTTCACCGCTGGACGCCAGGCGGAGGTTGTCCACCCCAAGCACCGCCGTGAGCGTTTGATCGCCGCCGTCCACCAATTCGAGCTTCAACGTGCCGGTCTGCCCCTGAGCCGCTGGCGGCAACTCCACCCGCACCGTCGTGAACTGCTCGTCGGCGCCAGGGGTTGCCAGAAGCTCCGCAAGGGTCAGTTCCTGCACGACCGGACCGGCAGCGCCCGCCAGCGTGATGCGCAGGCGATCATCGCCGACGCTGCCGTCAAGCAGGCGCAGGTCCAGCAGCAGGCCCCAAGCGTCAACCGGAACCACGACACGATTGGCTTCACGTCGAAAGCCCTGAGCATCGAAGCGGAGATAGCGGCGCTGCTGGCCGTCTTGCTCAATCAAGGCGCGATGGCTGGCGCTGCCGGCGTTCCAGCCGGGAATGGCGGCCTGCCCGGCGGCGGAAATGAACGTGCCATTGAAGATCAGCCCCGGTGCTGCGGTGGACCATTGCACTGCGGCATCGAGGAGGGCTTCGGTCGCTTCATCAACCATGCCGGTTTGCGGCAACCCGACCATGGCCTGGAAACGCCGGATCGCCGCGACGGTCTGCGGCCCTGAAAGGTTGTCAACGACCAGCGGCGTATTGGCGTCGCCGGTGATGCCCAGATAACGCAACCGTTGCTGAACCGATGCGATCGCCACGGCGCTGCCGTCATTGCGAACAGAGTTGGCGCCGGCGGTGGTGTAGCCCTGGGCGATGGTCAGCCGCAGGCGCCGTTGTTGAGCGGTGGTGGCATTCGCCAGCCCGAAATCGATGTAAAGTGGAATATCCAGTTCGCCCGCGAAGCCCGGCGCCGGAGCAAAGTAAAACCGGCCGGTCTGCGCGAAAGCGCCATTGGGCACATCGCGGTGCATGAAGGCGGTGCCGATCCACTGTTCCTGGTTCTGGCTGTTGAGGTAATAAAGCTGGCGATCGCCACGGGCATCGGTCTTGACGCGCAGCGGGTGGGATTGCCCCGCGACGGTCACAAGGCCGGGATCAGTGGGGTTCCAGTTGAAAGTCAACCCGCCGAAAATCTGGCGTAAATTGAAACTGGCGACATCGCCTTGGCGCGCGGCGGCTTCATGGATGAGCCGCAACGGCAGCGCAGGAGCATTGATGAGTTGCCCGTCGGCGGTCCTGGCGATGAACACAAAGACCGCGTCCGTGGAAAATGCCGCCAAGTCCAAGGTCGGATCAGCCGTGTAGGTCCATACGCCATCGTGGTCGACATCGAGCGCCACGAAAGGAAGCGCCGCGTCCCAATCGGGACGCTGTGGATCATACAAGTGCAGTTGTACTGACTGGGGCGGCTGCTCGTCGGCAAATTCGACGGCAAATACCTGCCGCTGCGCGTCGTCGAGATACGTACTGGGATTGAACAGCTCCGCGGGCAGATCCGGCACAATGGGGTCCAGTTGCACGGCCTGGGAATTGATCAGGTCCCATGGTTCACTGGCGATCTGGCCCTTCCACAGCGAAGTGCTTGGGCCCCACCCCCAGAGCATGTTGGTCTTAAGACCAACCTCAAAGGTCGCCCGGGCGGGCGCGCGATAGGTGATCTGATGGGTGCCGGGGTCGGTGCTGGCGATTCGGTTAAGCTCCACCCCGCCCAGCACCGACAAAGTCAGTTTGCCCAGTCCCTGAAGTAAGTCCGCGGCGGCGCTGCCTTGCAGGCCGATGGTCGTCGTGAACTTGGAGTTGTAGACAACTTCCTGATCAGGCAGCCAGTTCAGCGTCAGATCGTATTTGCTGCCCACCGCCAGGCCCACCGCCAGATCCACCGTCACGGCGGGAAACGCGGGCACAGGAATGACCGCCTTGGCGAACGGCACCGCCAGGCCGGAAAAACCCAGATTCTGGATGGTGATGCCCGCGCCCACACCACCGGTCAGGTCCAGGGTGGTCTGGTCAATTTCAGGAGTCAGACCCCAATTGATCTGGCCCGACAAGGATACGCCGGCGTCTTTGAGAAACTGCGAGGGCTGAGCAGGCACATAAAGCGTGACATTCGGCTCCACGTCGAAACTGAAGATCGGGATATCCAACACATAGCTGCTCAGCTCGACCTCGGTGGCTTGGGGCAATACAGTCACCAATCCACTCAAAGATCGGCTGAAAGCCAGGCGAGTCGTCACCTCGACGCCGGTGAACGCATTCGACAAATCCAGCAGTGTCAATGAGCCAAACGGCGTATCAAAAGCAAACTTGAAATCATCTGGCAGCGTGGCTCCTTCATGCAGATTCACCACATCCACTGCAAAGTAATAGCCGGTCAACGCATCATACTTTGCTGCCGTGATGGTGGACTTCAGGACATAGTCACCGGGTGCGTCGTCGCCCAACTGGCTATCCAGCATCCACTCAGGCAACGCCAGCACATCGACCACACCCTGCGACTGATAGGTGAAGTTCAGGGCCCCACCCTCAGGGACGTCTGGCAGGTTGAGTTTGTGATAGGCGGTCACCCGCAGATGGTGCTGACCAGCATCCAGACTGTGGATGTCGAACGCCGCCGACCAGCCATCTCCCGCGCGGGCGTCGGTGAAGGTCAAATCACCCAACTCAAACACCACATAATCAGGGGTGAATCCAAGCGCATCCGCCGTCGCCTCGAAGGTGAACTCTTCAACCAGGGGCTGCAGAACGGTGGTGCTGTATCCGTCTGTCAGATATTTGACCGAGAAAGCGTCGGAATTAACCACCGGCGCCGAGGACAGCAGAATGCGCGACTCGAGCGCCTCCAATGTCGCCGGCCGCACCCGACCAGCCGCACCTCTGCGCGCTTTGAGCAACCGACGTTGCCGACGATTCGGACCGGTTCGTGGTTGAAAAAGATGTCTTAACAGCCACCAGTGATGCTTGATGTCCGTAAAACCGTTTACCGATTGGCCTTGCATCTCTCAATGTTCCACAGGCGCAACAACAGGCATGCCCGCTGTGCCGCGCGCTCGACAATGTTGTGATTCAATAATGCCCGGATGGACCCCAAGCCCCTGCGACAGCAAGTCGGATATCTGAACGACAGGCTACGACAACTTACTCGGCAGGCGAACTACCATGCAATTTAATTGCGAAGGCAGCATGACGCAAGATGTTTACGATCATTCACGTGTCGTTTTACCTGGTGCAATCTCCCAGACTAATCGAATTGGTAAAAATATAATTGACTCTTGTGTTGATTGGAGATTGATTAGTATTTTGAATAAGGGGATTAGGCTAACCTGTAGATTGGCTCAAACAATCAGATAAGCGTATGGAGTTCCCCACAAAGGGCGGGCGCGCCTGACATCACCCCGAAGGCGCGCCCATGGAAGTCGTCGGCGGGCAGGTCCATGTTGAGTTGTGATGCCCAGTTCGTGGCCGGTGCGTAGTGGGTGCGGGATGAGCCGATGGTACATCTTGGCTTCGACGCCGGGTTAGTGGTCACGCCGGTGATCCGGGGCAGGATGTGATATCGCATCCATCGGTGGCCCAGTCAGCGCAGGATCAACAGATCACGCCGGACACGAGACTCATCCCGGCGCGACTCGATCCATGGCGGACGAAAGCGCGTATGTTGCCCAAGTGTGGCAGGTGGTTGGCGCCGAACTCCTGTGTCACATAGACGCCCATCATGAGGGTTTACGCCACGATAGCGCCCTGGGCACGCAAGGCTTGTCGAAGGTCTTCAACGGGCAGCAACCGCGCCGGGACGCCCCTGGCGGCGACCATGGCGGCGGCGACACCCGCAGCCTGCCCCATCGGCATTGCACAACTCAAGACTCGCACCGCGGCCTGTGCCTCATGACTCGCTGACAGGCATCGGCCCGCCGCCAGCAGGTTGTCCACATCACGCGCCACCAGCGAGCGGTACGGTATGGTGTAGTACGCGCCCACGGCAATCTGCGTGTGATCGTATTGGGTCTGCCCGTCCGTGGGACTGTGAATGTCCACGGGGTAACTGTTGCACGCGATGGCATCATCGAACTTGCGGCAACCGATCACATCCTGTCCCTGCAACTCATACTCACCAGTGATGCGGCGGGTCTCACGCACGCCCACCCGACTGGCGATCCGCGCCAGCCAGCACCGCGCGAACCCAGGCACATGGACGCGGAGAAACCGATCGACAAACTCTTCCGCTTGATAGCGTCCTTCGCGTTCGGCGTCGGTAAGCTGCCGGGCATCGGTTCCCTTCTCAACCAGGATTCGCGTCACGTTGAACGACGCATAGCCGCGCCGCCCGGGGATGAATGTGGGACATGACAGTGCGGAGCGCGGGTTGCGCCAGTTCATCGCCGCGCGCAGTTCGTTCCAACGCTTAGCCATGGCGGCGCAGCCGCCGAAACGAGCAAAGGCCTGCTCATCCACGTCCGCCACATCAAAGGTGAGAGTCATCGGTTGCGTTCGACCATCGCGAGCGCGTCCCATGGGCGTGGTCAGACCGGCCTTGTAGGCCAGCGCCGCATCGCCGCTGCAGTCGACAAAGCACGCTGCGCCATAGGCCCGCAAGTCGTCTTTGCCCAAGACAACCACATGCTCGAGGATTCGGCCATCACGATGCACCGCCAATAGCGGGGAGTGGCACAGAAGCGTTACGCCCGCATCGTCCAGCATCTGCGCCAGCACAATCTGGAGCCGATCACTGTCGACGGCCATCCAGTCGTCGCGGTCCAGGTCGCTGTCGAACCCGCCGCACTGGCGCAGTCGCTCCATCAGTTCCTGGGCGATGCCGGCGACGATGCGCGGCGGCTGTGCGCCCGCTGCGCAGAATGTGGTGATAGGCAGTCCGGTGGCGCCGTTCCCGCCGACGAACGGCATGGACTCGATCAGCAGCGTGCGGCCACCTGAGCGAGCCGCCGCGATGGCCGCGCAGCAGCCTGCCAGACCCGCGCCGACCACGATCACGTCATAATGATCGATGACCGGCAACTGTTGCGGCGGCAATGTCACTACCTTAGATTTCGGCTTCAAGTGTTTCCCTTCGGTTGTGGAATACCACGTCAGCGGGTTAATGGTTGCGCTTGCAGCTTGTCGGCCCGTTCAGTGAAGGAGCCGGATCCTGCTTCGGTGGCGCATTCACGCCCACCATCCCAGATGACGGCCCTGCCAATATGCGCGGAGCCAATGCGTCGGGGCACGGCCATCAAACATTTTGCGTTGAACCGGGCCGGCTTCCGGCGAAGACAGACTTGCGGTGGGGTCAATCACAAATGTCATGCGCTGCTCATCCATCGTCTGCAGCACCTTGAGCGCGACGTCACGGCAGATGGTTCGTAGTTCGGGCAGGCATCGTCCGATCTTCACCGCCGACGAAGCCAGCATGCAGGTCATGCTGCCCGCCTTGTACGAGCCGATCCAGTGTTGACTCAGGAAGTGGACCGTCTCTGGCGTGGCGCCATCAACAAAGAGATATCCCGGGCGCACGGGTTGCCACTGATTCGTCGCCAAGTCAACTTCGTAGCAACCAAGCAGTAGGCCGTCGTCGTCCAGCCCCATATGGATGTCTTTTGTCCAAAACTCGTGCAGGAGTTGGCGCCAGTGCGCGCGACGCTGTGGCCAGGCATCGCAGAGCACATCGAGATACTCGACCACCAGGTGGTGATAGGCCGCCAGCTTGCGCACGCCGATGTGCGGACGATCCGGGTATGGGCTGCTGAGAAAGCTGCCACTGCGCGGCTCAATCTGATCGCATAGTTCCAGTCGGCAAAGCCGCTGGGCTTCTTGTGCGTACTTCTCATCGCCACTGAGCTCGTAGGCGACACGCACAAAAGCCATCGTGACCAACCCCCACTGGGTTTTCCCCATCCAGCGCTGCTCACTGCGGCCGCAATGGGGACACACGTAATTGTGGCGTATCCAGTAGTCGCACAGGCTCAACGCAAGTCGCCGGGCCGCGCCGGAGCGTGGATGCTCGCCCAACAGCGCCAGATCACGAAGCCCGGCAATCACGCCGCCGTACTGGTCATTGGTTGATTCATTCGAAGGTTTGCCGCCGTATGGCTTGCAGAGCCAGCCCGGCTCCTTGAATCGCGCGCTCATGTCACAGACGCGTCGCACACTGTCCAGCGCCCGGTCGATCATGGCATTGACTTCCGCGTTTGGAGCAACGCGAGCCCGATGGCACAATGCGGAGAGATAGCTGCCAGCGACCATGTTCGTGTTCTCGTGACTGAACCATTCATGCAACGGGGGCATGCCCACGAAGCGGATGGGATAGCGCGCGACCGCGGATGCCTCAAACGGCCGGCGTGTCTCGATGTTCAAGTACGAGTACATCAGGCCCTGGTCGTCATAGAACTGCTCCTCAAGCACCTGGTGCAGACGTTGAGCTCGGTGACTGAGAACGGCGGAATGATCCACGTGCGACATGCTCCGAAGACGGCGGGCAAGGACTGGGCGGCCCGGGACGAAGGATCAGAACCGACGGAAACTCTCCATATCAACAAGCTGTATGGTTAAGTTTGATTCGCCAATCGCACCCGCGCCCAGCAGAAGTTTCTTTCCCCAGTCCGTCTCCCAGCCAGCGGGGGCGTAGACGCCAAATGGCACCTGATATTCATCGCCCTTTCCGAGCTGCGTTCGGAGATCAACGACGTCCATCGGACCTGTGAATGTCGCATATGGCGGAAGCTGCTGGATGCGCCTGCCGATGGCTTGCGGATCCTGTCCAGAGATAATGAAGATGGCGCGCTTGGCGACCCCCTCGGGCGCAACATAGTCGGCCACCAGAGCGGTGTCACCAGTACCGCTCGCCTTCGCCGTGATGACGAACGTCTCTTCGTTGAGCAGCCTTGCGAACGCGTGACCAGCAGGCGCGGCGGCGCGGGCGCGCAGCGTCATGGTCTTCTCGTCGAATGCCGCCGCCGACCCTGCGCCCGCCACGATCGGCGTCACGGTGCGGTAGGTGCCGGTCTTCCATCCGACCTGTTCACCCAGGTGGGCTGGATCAATGAAGAATGCCGTGCCGGTGAAGCGCGTCTGTGGACGAAGCCGAAAGAACAATCCAGATTCCGGCCGGCACGCCTGCATATGCACGCCCATGATGACGCGACCGTCCCAATGCTGGGGAGCATACTCGGCGAGATCGATCATGGGCCTGATGAAAGCTACGTAGCGTTGCCGCCAGTTGATGCGTTGGATCTCGGGATGGGCAACCGCCTCATTGCTGTTGACGCCCCAGGCAGGCCCATTCGAGTTGGCGGAGTCGTTCGGCCGCGATGCCGCAAAATACACGCGTTTGGCGTAGCCTTGCGGCGTGTGGTAATCCACGCTGAAGGTCAGGTGAGCCTCAGGCTCGGCGTCAAACGTCTCGCGAGCCGGCGGCGTGCCCAACCCCACGTTTGCATGCACCTCGCGCACCGAAGCGAATTCCAGTCCGGCACTGGCGAATCCCGCGATATATCCTGATCCGGCGCGAACGTGAACAGTGAAGGCATGCGCATCGACATCCGACGTGTAAGTGCCCCCCGCCGCCGATACGTCGCTGAAACGGCGAAGGACGCGGAACCCGTGGATATCTTTGTCGACTCGCTGCACCGTCATCGTTTCGGGAGACGAATCCCGCCAGCCATTGGGATAATCGATCTGCGGCAGCTCAACCTGCAGTGGCTGGTCCAGAGAACCCATGGCGCCTTCGAGACTCACGCGAATGGCGTAATCGCCTTTGAGCAGCGCCTCAGGCAGCTCCAGCTGCTGTGCGACGGCCTGAGCGCCCTGGGGCACGTCGACTGCCCGGCCGGTGTAGATCGGGGTGGCATCGCGGCTGACGTTGACGAACATGCGGGTCGCCGCCACGGCGGGCCGGGGCAGATGTACGGTGAACGCCAAGGGCTGACCGGCCAGGACAGCCGAGGGGGCTTCGATCGTTCCGCCCTGCAGTTCGATGGCGGGCAAGTCTGCAGCACGGCGCACCACGACTTCATGATCACCCGCCGGCACAGGTACGATCGCCAAATCCGGAATTGCCATGCGGTGCTCGACCGCTGCACCCGCGACCGCGGCACGAACGCCGATCCAATCGCTCGGGATGATGACGGCCACTTCACAGCGCTGCTGGCAATGTACGGCCAGGCGAATGACGTCGCCGTCGCGCCGACCGACGACATGACCCCATCGTGTGCGCGACATTGGAAAGTATTTGCGGTGACCGCTGGTGGACCAGATCAGGCCGGGCGTCTGCGTGATGGCCAGATGCTCGGTGAGGTAGGCGCGGATCGTCAGGGGATGCCGTGATGCCGCGCGGGGAGAAGCCCATGTCTGGACCGGGCTTCGCGCCGTCAGGGCGATCGGAGACCAGTTCTGCGATTCATACAGCTGCTGATCTTCGGGCTCCGACAGTCGGTTGTACAGAAACATCGCCGGGGGCTCCGGACGCAGACGATAGGTGTACGTTTCGCGGTCAGGTTCGAGTTTCGTCAGCGAAGGGTCAAAGACGACCACGTGGTCGGCGTCTTCCTGCGTGTGATTGAGCATGGAGATGAGAAGTTGCTGGCGATCGAAACCCAGGGCATAGGCTTCCAGATCGCCATTCTCCGCGGCATACCAGCGTGGGCGCACGCCGATGTCCTGCATCAGCAGCGGATGCAGTTCGTAGTTCATATTGACCAGGGGCAGGTACTTGCGCACGATGTCGACCGCGCCCTTGAGCCCCAGCAGCGTGCAGTAGTTGGCATACCGCAAGGCATCGCTTTCATTCCAGTGGATGGGCATGACGAAGGTGCCGGGCTGCTGATAGAGCTTGAGTTCCATCAATTTGATGGACATGGCACGCCATTCGCTGACATCAATGAAACCCTCATAGAAACTCATGGGGTTGCACCACTGGTACAGGCCGTTGCCGGCATTAACCCATGCCGGCTTGTCCGGGGCGACCGTCAGAGCGCGGGCGAGGACCATGGCGCCATCGGTGGGTTGAATGACGCGCAGGGAGGGCCAGTCAACCTGCGTCTCGCCGAACCCGCCGCCGTCGATGTAGAAGTAATCGAGGTCGAAATCGCGCATGATGGCGTGCGTACGATCCCGGAGCCACGCCAGGTGTTCGGGCGTATACAACCGTTCCACCATGCCGTTCTGGTCGACGCGGTGCTCACCGTTGCGTTGGCGATGAAACCAGTCCGGATGCTGCTTGAATACCTGACTGTCGGGGAAGACAGAGTGGTACCAGGTGTAGGCCGCCATTTTCAGGCGCGGCGCGTTCTGGCGTACGGCTCGGATCAAGTCGTGGATTCGTGCCGCGCTGCCAATCACCTGCTCATTGCGCTGCCAGCCGCCCCACTTCACTTCCCATTCGCCCGTGGTGGGGTAGTCCGACACATCCATGTGTCCAATGAGCATCTGGACGCCATAGCCTTCCTGAAGAATATCGTTCCACTCGCGCAGGCCTTGCAGGCCGTGGTTCGCGTTGATGCCTTTGCCCTTGACCTCGTCAATCCACCTGGGCAGAGCGGCGAAAGTGTTGCTCTGTGTGACCTCCGGAAGCGCCATATATAGTCGGTGGTAGGCGATCATGTCGCCGGGCAGGATGGCCAGGTGCACTTCGGCGGAAGGGCTTTTGCCGCTCCAGAGTCGATCCGCCATGGCGAAGAACCGCCAGCCGGTGGCGGTGAAGTGGGCTCGATCATCTTGATGTTCCGGGATTGCCACCTGCGCGCCGACGGGTTTGTCGTCGATCATCATGCGATGATGTCCGACCGTGCGCTCGAGCGCTGGATTGTAGAAGATGACCTGCTGGCGATAGGGCTGTTTGGTGTCGGTGATGATCTGTGCAGCGTCAAAGAAGGCGAAGTCGCGCGGATGGTAGTCCGGATTGTTGTACCTTCCTCCACGACGGAAGTCCGGGTCAAGATTCACCACTGATTCCCAGTAAACCAGTCCGTTCCAGTCGCGATCGGATTGAAACTCAATGCGCTTGGCGAAGACATTCTCGGACTGATGTGCGCGATAGGTCTTGCGAATGCGCACGCCGGGAAGTGCGGCGTTCACGCAGACCAGATCGACGCGCCGGCCATCCGGTGCGACCTGGAGCGACGTCACCTGGTCGTTGGCCTCAAATGCAACCTGCTCATCGCCCGCCTGGGAGAGCACGCGGTAAATGTCGGCGCTGTAGCGCACGACGCGACGGGAAGTCGTCCGATCCCAGGCGCCGGCGACGCCGCCGGTGGCGCGCCAGATCGCCAGCGTCGTGCTCCCGTGCGGAACATAGACCACTGCCGTCTGGTCGGTGGGATCGTGCGGTGCCGGCAGACGCAGCTCATCCGCCTCTGGGGGCGCCGGCGGACCCAGTGGCGGCGTCGGCGCCAGCCACCACAACTCCGACACTTCATATTCCCCTTCAGTGAAGATGACATCGAGCGTGACTTTGGTCTTATGCGTCAATGATGCGCGGTCGCTCACTGGAACCGCATCTTGCAGCGTGCGCGGCCGATCGTCCCGCAGCATGACCTGTCGGGGCTGGGATGCGACAGTGACGCCCATGTTGAACATCGAACTGGCTCGGGTGACCGCGACACGAAGTGTGGGAAATGCATTCAAATCGGCCACGAAAGTGCGCTGCATCGTGCCGCGCCCGGCGATGAGCAACCGTCCATCCTCGACGTGTGCGCGTAGGCTGCCCTTGACCGTCCAACGGCTTAGTTCCTGGGCATCGAAGCGAATCGCGGTGCGCTCCTGTCCTGTCCCATCCACTTCGGGAGCCGGCATGGACACGGACGGCGCTGCGGCGATGAACCGCATGAACGCCACCACCAGTCTGCCGCTGCCCGTGTGGTTCAGTGAGATCGTGACGTGCTGCCTGCCGCTGAGGTGAGGAGCCAGGGCATCGTCACGGCGGGCCGGTCGATCGGTGCGCAGGATCACACTGTTGCTGCGGCCGACACCTACGCTCAGGTTGTACAGGCTGCTCGCCTCTATCACCCGGGCTTCAAATCCGGCATGCTGGTTCAGATCAATGATGATGGTCTTGGTCAACTGCCCCTTGCCATCCATAATCAGTTGACCGTTTTCGACCCTCACAAGCGCGTCGCCTTTGACCGACCAACTCTGAACCTCGCCGACCGCATCCAGCGGCGCCGCCGATGCCGCCGATGCCGTCATCAGCGCGACCGCCAGACCCAGGAGCATCCACTTGTTCATGCCCAGTTCCTCTCGCAGTGTGCTGTGCGGCGATGGCTTTTTAAGATTGACAATGATACGTGAAATCCTATAATAACACGTGATATTTGTCAACACTGCGGTCCGCCTGCAGGTCCCGGCAACCCTTCATGGAGCATCACATGTCGACTCGATGCAGCCCGAACCGATCCGTGTCCTTCAGTATCCGCGACAATGTTGACGCCGATCGTCATCTGGCCGGATCGACCTCGGGCACAACCCGCCGAGCGCCGGCGACGAGCTTCGGCTTCACCCTCGTCGAACTGCTGGTGGTGATCTCGATCATTTCTCTGCTCCTGGCCATTCTGCTCCCGGCGCTGCGCAGCGCACGTGAACGAGCCAAGGTGATCCAGTGCGCGTCCAACCTGCGTCAGATTGGCATTGTGATGCATGTGTATCAGGAGAACTGGCTGCGTCTTCCGGTCAGTTATGCGGTGCGCCCGACGACCAGTCCCGTGGAGCCGGACTCCGCGTTTCCGACCTACTGGCCGTGGCCGACGTATCAGCAGTACCAGTCGCTGTCCTCAGTCACCAGCAACACGATCTTCGCCTGCCCGACCACCGTGCCGGTGGGCTTTGTGAGCACCGCCACGCTGGGCCAGGTGTTTGCCACGACCTATTCCGGCGTCGCAGGCGGGCGTGCGGTCAAGTGGAACACCGGCCCGGACCGCCCGCCCGAGAACTCAGGCGTGCGCACCGACGACATGCTGCCGCGCAAGCAGATTCTCATGGCCGACCGCATTACCTACGTTTCAGGTGATGGATGGCGCTTCAATCATCTGGAACTGGGCGATCTGGGCGCCAATGTCGTCTATGCCGACGGGCACACGCAGTGGCAGAAGTGGCGGCATGGCTTCAACACTGCCGTCGTGAATCCGCCGTACACTCAAGACTACCGGTCGAGCAATGGCGGCTCGCGTTTCTACTACTTTGGCGATGGTACGCCGCCGTGAGCGCCTCCGCCGACGCATCGGAAAAGGATGAACCATACCACATGACCACGCGCTCGCCACGAGCTCATCCGCCGACACAGCAGGACATCGCCCGGATGTGCAGCGTGTCGCGCTCCACCGTCGCGGCGGTGCTGCGCAACAAGCCTTCAACAGCAGCTATCAGCGAAGCCACCCGGCAGAAAGTTCTGGCTGCGGCACGCCAGTTGAGTTATCGCCCGCACGCTGCGGCCTTCTCGCTGCGCACCCGCCGGACGCACACCATCGCCATCGCGGTGCCATACTTGCCGCTGCTCACCGGCACCATCACCGGGCGCATTCTTCAGGGCGTCGGCCAACGGGCGCAGAGCCTGGGTTATGACCTGAACATCTGTTCCTACCAGGAAGGACCGGAAGCGCGCACCACATTCACGCGCTTGTTCCGGGAATCCCGCTACGACGGCGTTCTGTTTTATGGGGACAGTGCCACCGGGCACGATGATCCGCGCGAGATCATTCTCTCGGAGCTGGAGGTGCCGCATGTCGTGCTGGAGAAGTCGGCTCGTCGCTCCGTCTCGATTGCCTTCGACAACATCGCTGGGGCCCAACAGGCGGTGGCTCATCTGGCCTCCACGGGACATCGTCGCATTGCTTATGTAGGCAACAGTGAGACGGTGAGCTATTGCCGGGAACGCCTGCAGGGGTATCGACAGGCGCTGGCAGCCGCGGGGCTGAAGTTTGACCCCCAGCTGGTGTTTCGATTGCATGCCGCGGAGGATGCGGACTACGTTGCCTGCGGCCGATCCGCAGCCATGGCGAACATTCAACGCCAGGTCGATTTTGATGCGGCCTTCTGCGTCTGTGATGCCACCGCGCTGGGGATGATCCAAACTCTGCTCCGCCACGGCGCCCGTGTGCCCGAGGATGTGGCGGTGGTCGGGTTTGATGACTCGATGGCTGCGGCCCTGGCCACCCCGAGCTTGACTACGGTCCGCCAGGACGGGGTTGCGATGGGCCAGGAGGCGGTCAATCTCCTGCACACGCTGATCAACGGCCACCAACTGGAAAACCAGGCCGTGCGGATTCCAGTGAAGCTCATCGTTCGCGAATCATCCGGCGCCTCAGCTTCGATTGACTCCACCTTCCATCACGACGCCTCCCGTGCGGACGGATCGCTCTCATAGTTTCAGACTGCGCGATACGAACTCGGCGCCGCGGATGCCTTGGAATCATTTCTCAACTGTTGCGACATCAACCTGCCGGAGCAGGTGCGGGCGACGACGCTGTTGGGCGCGAAAATCATCTTCATGCCGCACGTCACGTGCTGCCTGCCCTGCGTCATGCCGGGCCCGACGCCCACGGCCGCCAGCGCGGCATGAATCGCGGCGGTGCCGGAACTGGTCGTTGCCACGTGCGGAACAGCGAAGACCTGCTTTGCCCTGGTTGTCAGACGACTGGCCCAGCCGTCTTTGCGCAGGTACCAGAGCACGTTGCTCTGCAGTGCGTCGGCAAGGTTCGCCATTTCGTTGCCGGCGTAACGGGGCGGAATGCCCGGCCAGGGCGTCGGCGTCGGCGTCGGCGTCGCGGAGATCGTGTTCGCGTTGGTCATGGTTGAAGCGGGCCCATTTTGTGGTTCCCTCGTGCGCCGCGGCAACGGCGCGGGCGGCAGATGATCACCGCAGACTTCGGCAACAGTCAGGACGGGGCAGCCGCCAGCAGCGCGTGCGGAGGCTGGAGCGCGTGACGGCCAGATTCGATTCGTACAACGCCACACCGGCGGCGCCCTGGGCGTACAGGTCGGCCGCCAGCGCTTCCGCGAGCATGGATGAACTCTGGCGCCAGACCTGGCCGAACACCGACACCTGACCCAGCGCCGGCGCCACGAACGGGCGCAGATCCAAGCGCTCGGGATAGTTGTCCCCCAGCGGCAGGTGCGGCGCGACGATGATGCCATCGACCAATCGCTGCTCGATCCAGGCGTCCACGTCACACCCGGCCTGGAGATTCCGCCACGGCTGGTCCATCACGCGAACGGTCAGCGGAAACCGTCGCCCGGGGCGCTGATCCAGCGCCAGCCGCAGCTCGCGCAGGAACTGGGTGAACGGCTGACAGCGGAAGCGCAACCAGTGTTCCGTGCCGTCGCCGGGCAGGGTCCGGGGGTCAATCCCATGCTGTTCGCGGTAGGCGTCAACCAGCGGCTGATCGAAGCGGACCACGGGCGGATGGCGCAGCAGGTCGATGAACAGCCCATGCACGCCGAAGCTCGCCATCTCGTCCATCACGCTCACGAGATAGTGGCGAACCTCCGCGAAGGCGAAGCTCAACTGCCAACTCTCCCGGCCGTCGCGGTGAAGTTGCATCATGTGCGGATGAGCCGCGTGAAACGCCGTCGGCGGCGCCTGGCCCGTCTTGAAATTCGGATCGCGCATCAGCCGCGACCAGGCGTACAACTGCACGCCCAGGCGACGGGCTTCATCGGCGGCCTGACGCAGCGGGTCGAATTCGCGCATCAACTGGGCGATCGGCGTTGCGTCTTCGCGCTGTTGGCCGATCGCCGTCCGGTACTCGCACGTCGAGCCGTTGCTCGCCTTCCACATGATCGTGTCAAATCCCAGGTCCGCGTGTCGCCCAACGGCGGCGCGCGCCGCCAGGGTCCGCGGGTGACACAGGTCCACATCGTCGGCGAAATCAAGGATGCCAATCAGGCGGCGACTGGACGGCGACGGAGCACCTGACGCAGCCGGGACCAGTTTGACCGCGATCAGGCCTGTGTTCAGGGTGAAATTGGCGATCTCGAGCGCGGCATCGTGGCGCAGATCCACGGTTCGGAAATAGACCTCTTCGAGCGCCAGTTCATTGCGCTCGGTGATCAGCGTGGTGTAGGTCGGCTCCCCGGCAAGTCGAACGAACGCGCCGAATCCGTCATGTTCGTATGACCGTCCAGCCTTGGGCCAGGAGAACGCCCGCTTGCCGACCAGGCAAAGGTGAATCGCGTATCGGCCGACGACGCCGGGACGAAAGGTCAGGACGGGAACGCACTGATGATGGCCGGCGAACAGCACCTGCCCGCTCCGGGCGCCTGACATGCCTGACTGCAGCGCCCAGACGCCGTCGAAGGGCGATCGCTCCTGGCTGAGCACGCAACCCGACGCCACCGGACGGGCCATTCCCGACGCCAGGAATCCGCTGAAATCATCGAGCACCACGGTGGATGGTTCGCTGGTCGAAGTCACGTGATACCTGTGCATTTCTGGTGACGCACTCCGGGACAGAGCCACGCGCTCAGGGGGCCGGGGTTGACAGGATGCTCGGCAGGACGGTCAAGGTGGCATCGTCGCGCATGGCCGGCGGCCCCAGGACCAGCGTGGACCCGACCACCGCCCGCGCGCCCTTGAGCGCTTCGGGGCGGTCCAACGCCAGCTTCGCCAGCGGACGCACCTGAAGCTCACCGGAAGGCGCGATGTGGACATGCAGCAGCAAAGCCTCCAACGCGCTGCCGCCGCTGATGAACAGCGCGTGATCGCCATCGGTCAACGGCACCAACGTCAGCGCGCGATCGCTCGAAAGCGCGCGCCCGGGCAGACGCACCGCGTCCGTAAATCGCCAGGTGTCGAGGTCCAGGCTCAGCAGAACGCCATCGTCGGTCAGCAGCAGACCATGCAGCCCCGAGGCGCTGGTGGCGACCTCCTCAACGGCGACAACCGTGTCCCCGGCGGCCGCCAGCGTCAGGCTGAAGTGGTCGTACAGGCGGTCGCCGCGGTCGGACATGACGAAGAGGCGCGATTGGATCGGGCTGGGTTGGTCCTCGGCGCTGAGCGTGATGGTCGAAGCCTGGTCCGGCGCACCGACCGCCAGTACGTCCAGGTTCGGGGCTCCGGCGGCGTCGATGCGCAGGCGTGCAGCAAGCCCCGCCATATGATGGCCCCGCGCCAGCCGGGACAGCGCGTGCCACTTGGCGTCCGGCTCGGCCGCCAGCCAGCGAACCCCGCTGCTGTAGGCCGTTCCGCCGCGTGCGACCTGGTTGTAGCCGGTGATCACGACTTTCCCCCCGAGGCCCGGGAGTACGCGATTGTGCCAACGGATCGGACCCGGCGCCGCACCGTCTAGCGCCACCGCATCTTCCAGATAGGTTCCCAGCATTTGCGTCTGCACCCGCGCCGGAATCGACCCATCAGCGGGCCAGGGCAACCGCAGCACGCCGGTGTAGCCGGCGATCCAGAGGTTCCAGCCTTCGCCGCGCCGAGTCCACGCGGCGGCGTAGGGTCCCAGGCCCGTCGTCACCGCGCGCGGCTCATCCTCCGGCCCGGTCATCAGGTGTCGCCGATGCACCGTGCCATCGCGGGCCAGGGTATAGACCGACAAGTAGTACGAGGGATAGTCGGCGGCGCCCAGAAACTGCGTGGCGCTGCCGGGCAGCGGGACGAGCAAATATCCCGGCCCCGCCGACAGGCTCGCGGTGGCCGACGCATCCCTGGCTTGCCGCGCGACCAGGGCCTGGCGTATCGCGGCGCTGGCGTCCCAGGTGATTCCCAGCGAGCCTTCCCCGGCGGTTCCGTCCGTTTGCAGGCTGGTCTTGCGAAACCCGGACTGGCCATAACCTCGGCCGCGGGCGTAGGCGATGTGGCGCTGCCACACCGGGGCCGTGCCGGTGTCGAAGATTTCGACACCGCTCGGTGGCGCGTGCGTCGTCAATACATCGGCGTCGGCGGGCAGGTAGGCCAAGACCGGCTGCTCCTGACCCTCCAGCGTCACCTCGAGGCTCAGACCCAGCGGCTGACCACCGTGGTGATGCCAGTGTGCCGTCGGTGCGAACTTCACAATCCGTCGCCCCGCCAGGTGCGTGATCGGCAGAACCTGGCGCGTCTGACCAGCGCTGTCCAGTTCCAGCCGCCAGAAACGATCGTAGTCGTAACTCCACAACCCCAGTTGATGGCCCATGCCCGACAACTCGCGGATCTTGAGCCGCTCATCCGACACCGGCGGAATGCTCTCATAGAGCGACAGTGAACTGCCGGGAAAGCCCTCGGCATGAAGCCTGATGTCCTGCCCGAACGCTGCGGGGTCGTACCACGAGTCACCTTGCGGAATGGAGATGAGCGCTGACGCCAGCAGGTCAATCATCTCCGGGCGGTTGCCGTGTCTCAGCCGCAGGTACCGCCCGAACATGACATAGACCCGGCCCTGATGCGCGAACAGCGTGGAGTCGATGTCCGGGCGCGGTTCGAAAAGATCGCGGTGAAGCTCCGTCAGTTCCTGTCTCCGTTTCGGTTCCCGCATCCGCTGGGTGTACCACTGGACCACGTCGACGGGCGCGATCTCGAATGCCGCCTTGGCCACGTTGAACCGCAGCGGCCCGCGATAGGGCATGGCGAAATAGAGGTTGCCGTCGTCGCCGACGAGCGCCTGGTACTGGCCCTGCGAAAGTCCGCCGGAGCGTTCCCCGGTGATGCGCGTCGTTTCTTGGCCGATCTGCACGGTGCGCCAATCCAGGTGGACGCGAATGGCGGCGGGGTCCATGCGAATCGAGGTGTTGCCCGGCGCGCTGATCCATTGCGGATCGAGCGGCAGTTCCACCAGGAAATGCAGCCGCGACTCCATTTCGCCGCTCTGGGCGTTGAACAGCGGATTGGTCGCCGAGATGTAGACGCTCTTGCGCGCGCGGTCGTGCGGATGGGCGGTCTGGTTGGCCACCAGCGCCAGTGCGTAGGTGATCGGCGGATTGAAATCGCACGCCACCAGCCGCCGGTGCTTGACCAATTCCACCGCGGTAATTGACTGGTCCCACTGCACCGGGCGAATGCGGGCCCAGTCCGGGGCGAGTACATGCGGCGCGAGCAAGTCTGCGGCGTCAGCGCCCCGTTCCACGACCACGGGCTCGGCGCGCAACGGCATGGCTGGTCCGCTGCCGGCGCTCTGGGGCAACGGCACATCCACCTGCAGCAGGCGCTCCGGGCCGCGCTGCACGGTCAGACTCAGACGCTGGTACGCGGCCCCCGCCGGCTTCGAGAACACCGTGGCGTGTCCGGTCGCCGGATCGAACAGGTCCAATTCAACACGGCGCGGCGTGGAGCCGGCGGCGGCGTGGTGAAACTCCACCGTCGCCTGCAGCGGTTGGCCCGCCTGACGCCAGGCGTCCACTTCCGGCCAGCGCACACTGATGCTGTGGTCGGTCTGGGCGACCTGCGGCTGGTCGGCATGAACCGCCGCGCCCGTGAGCGACAGGCATACGCCGAGCGTCAACAGGTCAATCATGGGGCGGACGAAAGCCATGTAATGCTCCAAAGGTCAGCAACTCGGTCAGGGCGGCCATGCTCACATCGAGAATCTCGTCCAGCGTGCCGGGCGGCGCCGGCTCGCCGCAGGGAAACTCCAGCAACACGGGCAGCGCCCCGCAATGATGGTGCAGCGCGTCGGACTGGTAGAAGACCTGTCCGCAATACGGTTCGGGGCTGGCGACCATCCGCCGCGACAGGCCCGCGCGGGCGCAGCGTGTGGACACCGCGCCCGACAATTGCGCGAGTCGAAGCTGGTAGTCCCGCGGGATATAGCTGATGGCGTGCTCGACCAGGCTGCCGTGGTTGGTGTGCGACTGGATGATGACGTCAGGCCTCTCCCGCCGGCACAGCGCCATGAGCGCCCGGGTCTCCGGCTGCGGTTCGCCGAAGAAGTCGTCGTAGACCAGGTTGATGCCCGCGTCGTTGAAGTAGGAGCCCAATTGCGTGTACTGGTCCAGCGGTTGGGGTTGATGCCGCTTGACGTCAGGCCACCTGGGCGCCGCGCCGGTTCGCAACTGTCCCATCGTGATCCGGTTGTATTGCTCCCGATCAAACGGGCAGAAGTGGCGGACGTCGGCGTAGCGCATCCGGCCATCCATGTTGAGAAAAGGCACGACCATGATTCGGAAGCGGTTGCGCAGCGCCGCCAGTTCGGGCCAGTTTCGGCCGCGAAGATCCTGTCCATGCACCAGCGCGTGCAGCACGTTGAGCATGGCGACGGTGCCTTCAAACTCAGTGCCGTGGACCGCGCCCAGGAACAGCACGTGCTGGCGCTGGCGCTGACCTTGCCCATAGAACGCCCGGGGCGCTCGCGCCGCCCGCGCCGACGCCAGCGAGATGCTGGTGGCCTCCGGCAGCAGGTCGACTGCGCCCAGCGACCCGGCGAGGATCGGCCGACCGCCGGCGCTGACGCCGATCTGTTCCAGGCTCACCCCGGGGAGCGAACCCATCAGCCGCTGGGCCTCCTCGGGCAGGCTGGGCCACCAGTCGGGCGCCGCGGCGCGGTCCCGGTGTGCGTGTTCCTGGGTGCGGCTCATGTCAGGCGATGCTCCAGGCGGCAAACAAGATGACCGAGCCGCGCTTCAACCCGATGCCGGGCGAAAGCTCGATCCGGCAGACCGGCTGCCGGGTCGGCGCGGGGTGGTTCCACTGAAACGCGAAGGCGAATCCGCCATCCGGCAAGGGCACCGGGTCGGCAAGGGTCGGATGGGTCCACCTGGTCATGCCCAACTCCGTACAGCGCACCCCCACCTCGATGCCCGCGTGCAGCGAGAGATCGCCACCCGCCTCCAGCCCCGGCTTCATCTCGTGCACCAGTCGGCAACGCACGACCTCCATGTGACGCAAGTACGCCTGTACGTCACCGTAATCGTAAAGCGGTCCGACGTGATCCAGACACGCTGCGCTCTCCAGGGCCAGCAGCAGCCGTACCGCCCGGCAAGGCTGAGGCAGATGGACCACCACCGGCGTGGTGGCGTCGGCGCGGATCAGCAGAGGAACGCTCGCCAGCTCCGCGGTGCGCGCTTCGCCCTTGACCGCGCGGGCGTGCGGAGCAATCAAATCCTGGCGCCGCTGCGACCACTGGCGAAGGTACTCGGGCATGCGCCGCGACAACGGTTCCCGCGGACCGGGACGTTGCCAGAGCAGATCGGCGGTCACCAGCGCCTGCAGTGGCCAGTTGTCGTGGGCGTGGGCCGTGAACGACGCCTGCACCCAAGTGGAGATGAACCCGCCGCGGACGTTCGGGGCGTGCAGCGGCTCGGGCTGAGCGTCCAGCAAGCTCGGGTTGAAATTGCCCAACAGCACCTGCCGGCCCTGTTGTGACAGGTAGCTGCTCGTGTCCGGCGAGATGACGTAATACCAGTCCGCCAGCACGATGTCCCTGGGGATGCTGGCCAGGGCCTGGTGGCAGGCCCGGCTGATGTACTGCCCCTCGTCATTGGCGTACTCGCGCTCGCCGCCGGCCCACTGGATCATCCGGCCGGTGCCCCATTCCTTGATCCGCGGCGTACGCAGCAGGTCGGGATTGAGCAGTTGATCAGCCCACATCACGCACTGTACGCCGCGCGCCTGCAGATGCGCGTGGATGCGGTTGACGTCCTGGGCGAGCAGATCCGCGGGACTGTGTTCCCGGCAGCGCGGACAGATGGCGCGGAAGTACCATTCGTCGTGCCCGATGTGGACCTGCCGCGGCTCGAACAGTTCGATCCACTCGTCCATCACGTCGAACAGCAACTCATACGTCCGCGCGTTCGACGGGCAGTAGGTGCAGGGGTAGGGATCGCTGGCGACCTCGGCGATCTCGGGATACGCCAGGCAGAGCCAGTAGCAGTGCGAAAGCGATTGGATTTCCGGAACGATCTCGATGTGATGCCGGCGCGCCGCGCGCAGGATGCGGCGAACCTGGTCATGGCTCAGGCATTGGCCCCAACCGCCGTTGTCGCCGTGAAACGAGTCCTTGCCCCGGCCGTGGTAGTCGTGGCGATTGGCGAACTGGTTCTGTCCGAAGGGATAGTCGCGGACCATTCGGGCCACGCGGTTCCACGCTGCGTTGATGCGTGGGTGCCGATGCGACTGCACGGCCGCGCCGACTTCGAGGAAGACGGTGTTCATGCCCAGGCCCGCCAGGTAATCCAGCAGTCGCTCGAAGTAATCGAGGTCCTCGGGCGCGGGGACATACAGGTGGGCGCCGCGGGTGGGAAAACGGGGCCAGTCGATGCAGGAGCCGCAGGCGATTTGGCCGGATTCGTCCATGCCGTTGAGCAGAGCCCGCACGGCGTGATGGCAAGCGCGTACGCTCGCGCCCGACAGTGTGATCCCACCAAGCGTGACGTCGAGGCGATAACCCTCGTCGGTCATGCGCGGGTCACGGTCGGGCCAGTCCGTTGGCAGGTCCAGACACTCAAGCCGGATGACCTTCGCGCCCGGCTCGGTCGGGCTGACGAACTGTAACGCCCCGCCGCGGCGATGTCGCAACTTCACACGCAGCATGTCCGCCAGGTCGAGCATTTCGCGCCGCTCGAGCGGCGCCACCACTGCGACGCGCTCGGCAAACTCAAAGGTGGAACGGCTCATGATGGGTCAACGGACGGTGGGTGGATGGACGCCGGGGCCGGCTGGGGAATCCATCCCAGTTGCACCAACTCGCCCGACCCCTTGGCATAGGAGGGATTGCCGTGGGGATGATCGCGGCAGACGTCCCACCAGATGCTGGTCTTGCCGTACTTGGCGGCATCCATGGAACAGGTCGGTGCGGTGTGGGGAATCAGCCGGAAGAGCCGCTCGTAGAGTTCATCGGCGGGCAAGGTGTCGCCGTACTTCAGGCCCAGGAGCATGAGAACATTCAGGTCGCGCAGATCGTTCGCCAGACCGCCCAGGCCCGAGACGTTGACGCAGGAGCCTTTCTCCGGATCGCGCCGCTTGCACGGGCCGCACATCATCCAGTCAGCGCCGGGCACGAGCGTGATGGGCGTTTGGGGCTGGTCCTTGAGCAGCCGGAGCATCTCGGGCAGATTGTCGGCGTCAAACGGCGGGCGGATGCCCATGCCGTACTGACACACCGCGCACATCAGCAGGTGCGGGCGAATGCGAATCGAGCGGGCTTTTCTCATCGCCTCCAGCGACTGGACTTTCGACTGCGCCCGCTGCTCGTCGGAGCGCACCGGGATGATCTGGTCGATATTGATCGTGTTGCCACGTTCGTAGAAGCCAGCCTTCGCCTTGGGGCAGCCCTGCCAGGCCGAGCAATTGGAACAGGAGGCCGGCGCGCAGACGCCGTTGACCGTCTTGAGATGGTTTTGCATGCGGTAGAGCAGCGCCCGGGCCGGCAGCGTGGCGCCGGGCGCCAGGTCAAGCTGGCGCAGGATTTCCAGATCGCGCCGCTGATTGAACTCCGCGCCTTCGGGGCTGTCGGCGTCCGGGCCGGGGTCCTGAAAGGCGAACACCCCGCCGGCATTGCAGCGCAGCACCACGGGCATGTCCGGCTGCTGACGCATCGCCTCAAGCGCCCGGGCCAGGAATGCGTGCTTGTCCCGCCAGAACGGCTCGGCATTGAGCGCAGCGAACGGCTGGCGCTCCGTCAGCTCCGCCTGTTGTTCGCCGAGCATGCACACCAGGCACAGCAGTTGATACGGGCGCAGTTCAATCACCCGCAGACTGTAGGTGGTGACCGGACTGGTTCCACCCGGTTTGGCGGAGATGGAAAGGGTTTGCAGCATGGGTGGTCCGGCAGTCGATCCGCCCGACAGTGCGGCGAGACCTGGTGAAACAACCATGACTCAGTACGGCTTGAACACGCCCGAGCCGTCGGCGGAAGTCATGATCTGGAACGGCTCGGGGTCCGGCCCGGTGAAATCACGGTCATAATCGAAGAGGTAGTTGGCGACATGCCCGTCGAAGTAGGCGAGCGCTGAAGCCTGGTTGGGGTGATAGAACTGTTTGTTGGAAATGTCGCTGAGGGAGACCGTGGCGTTGATGGTGTAGAGCCCGGGGGTGATGAACGTGGGCGCCCAGGTGCCCAGGAGCATGACGCGGTCGTTGCCGCCCACAGGCTTGAAGTCATAACCGCTGGGCGCGGAAGCCCCGACGACGACGCGGGTGTCGCCAATCATCACGGTGCTGGACGGCTTGTAGATGCGGTCGATGGGGTACGGGCCCACCAGGTTGTAGTTGGGGGTGAAGCCCGGCGCGTTGAAGCTGGTCATGAGGCTGCTGTAGGTGCGGTGCGACTCCATCATGCCGATGCCGAAGTCGTAGCCGTTGTCCCAGCCGCGGGCGCCGAACTTGCGGTTGATGACGGGGCATTTGAAGGCCGGATTGGGTCTCCAGGCGCCCGGCCCGCCTTGCACCTGGATGTAACCCTCCGCCTGCCACATCTCGGTGGGCGAGATGAGGTTGTTGGGACTGCCGAACATCGCCTTGACTTTGGCGTAGGGATTGCTGGGCGCCGCGCCCTGCCCCCAGTTGTCGGCGTACGCCATGTACCCCTTGTTGTCGCTGCCGTACATGTTGCCCACCTGCGCCAGCGTGCGCAGGCCGGTCATGCACTGCATGGCGTCGGCGGCCTCGCGCGCCTTGCCCAGCGCCGGCAGCAGGATGGCGATGAGCAGGCTGATGATCGAGATCACCACCAGCAACTCAATCAACGTGAACCCGTGATGGCTCCTGGGCATGTGGTCTGTCCTTCGCGGAGAATTGGGGGTGCTGCTTGTCTGAATCCACGATGACCCTGTTACCGGCGAGCAGGGCAAGAGGCGTCCGTCCATGCCCAGTGCATCGCAATCCTGTTGTGTAAAATATACTTGGAGCCATCCCCCAGCGTCTTTGCTACAAGCGGGTGCGTTTTTGTCTGAATCGCTTACACCGAAATGGATCCCCTCATGACCCAGGACTGGAGCCCCTCGCCGGTGCGCCGGGTGGTGACGATCGAATATGCCGACCACCCCCGCTATGGGCGCGTGCCGATTCACAGCGCCACCCACTGCAAACTGGACCTGGTGCTGGAGGGTGCGGTGCGCATCATCCAGGACGACTACACGGTGCGGCCGGTGCGCGCCGGCACCGCCATGCTGATTCCCCCGCTCACGCCGCACGGGTATGAAGCGCGCGGTCGCATGTGCCATTTGGTGGTCAAGGTCAATCTGCATCCCCGCTACCAGTTCCAGTTGGCGCGGCATGTGATCGCCATGACGATTCCCGACCACCTGACGCCGTTGGCGCACGAAATCGGGCATGCCAGCCGCTCGTGCGCCCCGTTGAGCCGACAAGTCGCCGAGTCCGGCGCCGTGTTGCTGACCACCTACGCCCTGCGCCAGGCGATTGCCGGTCAAGCGGCACAACACGTCCCGCAGCACTACGACGAGCGCCTGATCACGATCGTCAACCGCGTCATGGATGAGCCGATGGGCCCCTGGACCGTCACGGGACTGGCGGAACTGAGCCACCTCTCCGAGAGCCACTTCAACAAGTGTTTTCGGGAGGCCTTTGGACAAGCCCCACAGCAGTTTCTCGTGGACATGCGCATCATCGCCGCGGCGGACCTGATCCGCGGCAGCAACCTGAGCCTCAAAGCCATCGCCGAGCAGGCGGGCTACGCCAGCGTCCATAGCTTCACCCGCGCGTTTACCCGCGTAATCGGGCAGTCTCCCGGAAGCTTCCGCCGTCTGCAGTAGCGACCATTCGGTTTCGTCGGACGATGCGACGACGCGAATCACGCCGGCGGGGCAGCGGTCGTCGCCGGGTTGAAGTGCGGCGGCGTGTGCTGCGGGCGGAGGGGCCAGTCACTGAACCGCGCCACCCCGTCCTCAACGAACCACCCGATCGCGCCGGCTCATCGTGGTGTACACCAGCAGCACGCGCTCGTCGATGCTGACTTCCACAGACAGGCCCCACGCACCACGTCGCCTGCGCTGTGCGCTGCGCCAAACCCACAGCCGTCACCCTTGCCCCCGAGGGCAACGCGCTGGACTTTACCTATCACGACGGCGTCTGCCGCTTCACCGTACCACGGGTGGAATACCTCGCGGTGGTGCAACTCGAAGGCGCGAACAGATAACGGTCGGCATGCGCTGCAATTCCCGGCATTTGGGGTTCGCTGTCCGCCTCCGCCAGAACGCCAGCAGCGGCACCCTCGGCGCGGCATTGAAGCGCGTGATGCCGACCAGGCGCTGTACGGCCGCAGGCAGAGGCGAACTGATCCAGCCCGATCGCCTGCGCGGGCTTGAGCGGCGAGCCATCACCGCCCGCGACAGTCAAAGTCTGGTCCGCAGCAGCGTCAAAGCAGAAAGGATGAGCTCCGCGGGGGTCGAGCCGGGCTGACCCCTTCCGTGCATCATGCCTTGCGGCGCTTGCGCGGCGGCACGGTGGGCGCCGGCGGCGGCGCGGTCGAGCCACGTACGTTCAGCCTCGGGGTCAACACGGCCTGCGGCTCGACCGGGTCAGCGCCCGCCAGTCGTTGAATAATCATGCGCGCCGCCAGCACCCCCGTCGCCCGCAGGTCGGTATGCACGCTGGTGAGATCTGGCTCGCACAGCCGGGCGGCCTGGGACCAGTCGCCGTAACCGACCACTGAAACATCGCGGGGCACGCGCCGCCCGCGCCGCAGCAGGGCGTGAATGATCATCAGGGCGATCGCGTCGTCGCTGGCGACGATCGCCGTCGGCGGCTGGTCGAGAGCCAGCAATTGATCCACGGCGGCATAGGTCTGCCGCTTGTCCCAGGCATGCGCATCCAGCAGACCGCGTGGGTCCTGGGCCACCCCCGCCGCGTGCAGCGCGTCGTGATAGCCCCGGACGATCTGCGACACCTGGTACGGCCGGTAACCCTCCGGATAGGCCGCCCAGGGTCGGGTGAGCAACGCAATGCGCCGGTGCCCGCAAGCGAGCAAGTGCTCCGTCGCCATGCGCCCGCCGGCGCGATTGTCGACCACCGCCGAGAGGATCGGTTTCTGCGACTCCAGGTGCCGCGTCGGCGTGCCGTTGACTGTGATGACCGGCACCCCGCTGGCGTCGAGCGCGCGCATCGGATCGCTCAGAAAGCAGGACTTGTCGATCACAAAGCCATCCATGAGCTTGGTGCGATGAAAGTGGAGGATCGACTCGACCGCTTTGTCCGAGCTGTAATTGCTGCTCACCTCCGGGGCCATGGGCAGCAGGACGGTGATGTAATCGTGGGTGATCGCTTCCTGGCGGATGCCCTCGAATATCTCCATGGCATCGGCGCGGGCCTGATCGTTGTCGCCGACGACCACCCCCAGATGGCGCAGGGGCGCCTTGATCGACTGCGACAGCAACGCTTCCTGGTAGCCCATGGCCTGCGCCGCCTGAAGCACGCGCTGCCGGGTCGGCTCGGCGACGTAGGCGCCCTGCGTGCGGTTCAGCACGTGCGCCACCGTCGTGGGCGAAACCTTGGCGCCCTTGGCGATCTGCCGCATGGTCGGGCGCGGCCTGGGCTTGGCCCCGCTCGATGGACCCGCCGACGATCGGCTCGAGGAACTGGAACTCATCGCAATTCTGTTCCTGGGATCAAGTGACTCATCACCGCTGGTGTGTGTCAAAACAATGGCAGCGCAAGGTTGTAACCCGCTTCGCCGCAATTTTTCCAGACTAAACGCGGCTACGCCCGTCGCGATGGCCCCAGCCCCTCACCCCAGACGAAAAAGGGTTGACAGGCTGGTGCCGGAGTTTATCATACATCCACGACCCCAAACTTGTTTGGGAACCGCCGCGGCGGTAGGCATTTTCCCACTCGGATTCAGGCCCCGTCAACGCCGGCGCCTGGTCAGGATGTGCTGGTGCGAGAATGTGAGCCTCCGCCGTGGCGTCTGGCGTAGAGTTGTTGATTGACCCGGCGCTGCGCCGGCGCCCCCTTGGATTGGAAACCGCTTCATGACGAACCGCCCCCTGCTGATCGGCCTGCTGCTGGCGACTTTGCTCACGACTGCGGCGGGTGTTCCATCGGCTGCGGCGGAAACCGTCGCGTTGCAGGACGGGCAAAAGAACGCGCTCACCGGTGAATATGTAGGCACGTCCGACACCACGTTGCTCAGCGGCAGCAACACCGCGCGCAGCTCAAACTACGGGGCGTTCATGCATTTGGTCGTCGCGGGCGGCAAGCCGCGACGGGCCGTGCTGCGGTTCGACCTGTCGGGTCTCGCGGACCAGTACGCCAGCCAGGCGGTCGCCATCACGCGCGTCGCCTTGCATTTGACCATCAGTTCGGCCACCGGTGCGGGTACCGTCAGCGTTTACCGGATTGCCACGGGCAATGGCGCCTGGGTTGAAGGGCGCGGCGGCGGCAAAGGCGAACTCGGTCCGGCGCTTGCGGGCGAAGCCACCTGGAACCATCGCGCCCATGGCGGCGGCGGCGGCGCCTCAACGCCCTGGATCGGCGGCCCGGGTCTGAGCGATGCGACGGCCGCCTGTGTGATGCCAGCCGTGGCGACATTCGCCTTCGACGATCAGACGCCGGCGAATCATGAACTCATCCTGTCGTTGCCCGGCGACATGGTTGCCCAATGGCTTGCCGGGAACAATGCCGGCTTGCTCCTGCGTTGCGATGATGAGCAGCGTGACAGCCTGATCCAGTTCCACAGCAGCGAAGCGCCGATCCGCGGCGGCGTCAACCGTCGGCCAAGGTTGATCATCGACTTTACCCCCGCGCAGTAGGCGTGCCAGGAAGCGTGGCAAACCGTACGGGCTTGGCAGAAAGCAGGTGGTTGTGACGATGCAAGGAAGAAGAGCGCCAGGGCGAAACCCGCAGCGATACGCCATCGCCCGGGCGTTCTACAGGATGGGGCAGATAGGCGCGATATGCAGCCTGATATGGGGAGCGAGCATGGCTCAGGCACAAGTGACGGATGCCGCCGCCGGGGAGGCGGTCCATCCCGAGCGCTTTACGAAACTGGGCGCCCCGGTTCAGCGCAACGCGATCTACAACCATGTGCTGGGCAAGGACGCAGCCGGTCGGCCTCGTTACTACCAGGCGTTTCGTGGAACGCCCTGGTTTCTGTTGTCGATCGATCCGCAGACCGGCGCGTGCAGGCAGTACACCGCCACCGGACATAACGGCAATCCCTGGGGCATGATCTGGGCGAGCAATGACAAGCTCTATCTCACCACCGGCGGCGGCGGCACGGACGACGTGTTTGTTTTTGACCCCCAAACGGAAACGCTCGATTTTCTTGGCCGCGCCACCGAGACCGAAGACGTCATCTGGTCGCTGAGCGAAGGCGAGAACGGATATCTGTATGGCGGCACGTATCCCCATGCGAAGCTGATCCGCATCGACACGCGCACGCACGCGCTGAGCGATCTGGGGCGGATCTCGCCGGACCAGATGTACATCCGCAACCTGACCACGCAGGGGCCTTATGTCTACTGCAACGCCGGGCCGAGCCTGCCGGCGGTCTGGGCGTATGACACGCGCACGGGCGAGTCGACCCAGATCCTCAACGACGAGTTGCGCAGCCGCAGCGTCAGTCGATGGGGCACCGCCGAGAAACGCGCAGACGGGCAGGTCTACGTTTATGTCCCGGGCAAGGATCATGGCTACCGCGTGGACGGGCTCAGCCTGGCGGAGCGGGTGGAGCCGGTGCCTGCGCGAATTCACGAAAACCTTCAGGGCAATCCTGAGCCTGATCGTATTACGCTCGCCGATGGGACCATGATCTGGGTTGACGCCAGCTCGGGGCCCGAGGGTTACTTTTACCGGGGCAAGCCGGGACAGTCGCCCCAGCGCCTGCCCCTCGAGTACCAAGGCACATCGACGCCGCTCTGGGCCGTCGAGGAGGGACCCGACGGCGCGATTTACGGAACCACGCGAAGCCCAATCACGCTTTTCAAGTTGATGCCTGGTCCCAGCAATGCCGTCAATGACGTGGAGATTCTGGGCGATCCGGTGGGCAGCAAGGGGCAGGTTTATAGTTGGACCTGGCATCGCGGCCGGCTCTTCATGGCTTCCTATGGCGGCTCGCGTTTGACCGTGTGGGACCCTTCCCGCCCCTGGCGATTCGGCAACACCCCGGACAGCAATCCGCGCTACCTGGGCTCGTGTCATATCGGGCGACCCGGCAGCCTGATCGTCGCGCCCGACGGCGAGCACCTGCTGGTGGGCGGACTCCCGCACTATGGCTCGACCGGCGGTGTGCTCACCATCCTCAACCCCGAGGGGCCCAGCACCGAGGTCCTCGAGGGTCTCTTCGGTGAGCAGAGCATCGCCTCCATGGTCGCCCTGCCCGGCAGCGACCTGGTCTGCATCGGCACCACCTGGCGCGGCGGTTCGGCGTCTGAGGCAACCGCCAGCCGCCCGCGCATCATGCTGTGGAACTTCCGCACGCGCCAGGTCGAGTTTGAAGTCGACGCCTTGCCAGACCCGGCGGCGCTCGAACAGATGGTTCTCGTCAAGGGTTTGCTCTACTGCACCACCACCTTCGACCAGGGACATCTGGTGGTCTTCGATCCCCAGGCCCGGCGGGTGTTGCACAGGGCGCCACTGGGTTACGGCCCGGGAACGCTCTTCGGCTTGCGCGCCCGGGAAGCCGACGGCATGCTCTACGCCATCAGCGGGCAGAGCATCGTGCGCATTGATCCGGCGACCTACGCCATCGAACGGTTGGGCGCTTATCCCGGCATGCGTTACGGCATGGCGCTGGCGGACGCTTCGATCTTCTTCTGCGCCGATGATGAACTCGTGCGCTTCGATATTCCTCCAGCCGACTGATCACTGGGCTGCGGCTTACCGCAGGAAAGGATGAGCTCATCATGGATCAACCGCAACCGTCGGCGGACTGCAAGGGCGAGGCGAACGACCCCGTCAGCCGGCGCACCTCATGGCCGGCGTTCACCCTCATCGAACTGCTGGTGGTGATCAGCATCATCGCCCTGCTCATCGGCATTTTGCTGCCGGCGCTGCGCAGCGCCCGCGAGATGGCGCGCGGGTCGGCCTGCGCGCAGCAACTCAAGCAGGTCGGTCTGGCGGTGGAACTCTACCGCAACGACTGCAACGGCTTTTTCCCGCCCATCGTGGTGGAACTGACGCCTGGCGACGCCAATACCGCCATGCGCTGGGGCGTGCAACTGCGCCCATACACCAACGACCAATCCACCGGCAACACGGTCAGCACCAAGGGCATCCTCCACTGTCCGGTGGTCCCCGCAGCGAATCGACACAGTTCCGCGACCTATGTCTCCTATGGCTACAACCGCTGGGGCGTGGGGGGCGACAAGGCGCAGCCGGGAACAGGATTCGCCAAGGTCAAGCGGGAACTCAAGAGCCCGCCGTCGTCGACTTTGATGATGATCGACATCGAGCGCACTTCCGACCCCGTTCGCCGCGGCTGGTTCGAGGCCTATCCCAGCCCCTTCTTCTACTACACCCGCCATAACGAGGCGGCCAACACGCTCTATGTCGACGCGCATGTCAAGACGCTGAATCTGACTCAGATCCTGACCGACACCAGCGTGTCGACCAACCGATCCCCCTGGTACGGCGACAACGCCAACTGATTCACGTCCAGTTCCCGCTGAACACCCCTGAGAGCATTCATGCTAGCCACCAGTGAAAAACGGATGGTTGTCGCCCTCAACGAACAAGGCCGCGGCATCATGCTGGAGGAGTCGACGCCCAGGCTGCGCGACGGCGAGGTGCTGGTCCGCGTCACGGCGACGATGATCAGCCCGGGCACTCAGCTCAATGGGGTGCGCGCCATCCGCCGCGGCGAAGCGCCCGGCCCGCAGACGCCGCGACCGCTGGGGTACCAGGCGGCGGGCGAAGTGCTCCGCGTCGGCGCGAACGTGCAACATCTCGTGCCCGGGCAGCGGGTCGCCTGCTTTGGCCCGGGCGCGCTGCACACCACGCTCGCCGTCGTGCCGCAGATGCTCTGCGCGCCGATTCCCGACCAGGTCACAGATGAAGAAGCGTCGGGAATGAACCTCGTGCTCACGGCGATGCAGGCGCTGCGGCGGACTCCGGTGCAGATGGGCGAGTTCCTGCTGGTGGTGGGCCTGGGTACCGTCGGCCAACTGACCGCTCAGCTCGGGCGCGCCAGCGGGCTTTATGTCATGGGCTGGGACATGTTCGCCGGGCGGTTGGACACGGCGGCAGCCCATTCGGCCGACGCCGTGGCGAATCCGACGGCCGATGATCTCGCCGAGCGTTGCCGCACGTTTACCGAAGGACTCGGCTTTGATGCGGCGGTGATGGCGATCGGCGGCGACGGCACGGCGGCGCTGGAGCAGGTCAAGGCCATGATGAAGGTCACGCCAGACGGCCACGCGATGGGGCACATTACGCTGGTGGGCGGCTTGAATACCACCTCACGCTGGGGCGCGGGCATGGGCAACCTCGATCTGCACAGTTCCGCCCGCTCCGGCCCGGGCTATCACGACCCGCGGTGGGAACTGGGCGAAATCGATTATCCCCCTGTCTTCGTCCGCTGGACGACGCAGACCCACCTGCGTTTGGCGCTGCGCATGCTGGGCGACCGCCGCCTGCGGGTGGCGCCGCTGATTTCCCACCGGTTTCCGCTCGAAGAGATTGAACCAGCAATCCAACTCCTGACCGAACAACCCGACCAGGCCCTGGCGGTGGTGTTGACGCCGCAGGGTGTCTGATCTCAGCCGATGTGCAAGACCTTGGTCTGGCCACACCGCGGTGATGGGTCATTGGGCTGCACGCGGTCTGCAGTCCGGCACGACGGCACAGCGCTGCATAATCCGGTGCACGAACCGGTGCAGCACCTGCACGCAGACGAGTGCAGCCAAACGCACCCGCAACGGCCAAGTGCCGTTTTTCGGGGATTTCGCGGGGTTGCGCTTTGGTGCTTCCCGGTGCTGAGCCGGGAGAGGGGAAAAAATGGGCGTTACAGGACTGCAACACCTCCGCTGAAACTGCAGAAAAACCGGCAATCGCCCCCGCAGGCGCAGCAAAAAGCGCAGCAGATGACAGCGACTTCGCCCAGCAGGTTCGGGCAATCATGGCTTTGCCCTTGACCGACGCCGAACGGGCTGAGGCGGTGCGACGGCTACTTCGTGGCTGATTCCACCGGAATGATCGGCGGCATACACCAGAATCAAGTAAATCCATTATTTCAGATGATTGTTTAATATAATGGATTCTGCAATCTTGATGGGTGCGCCAGGAGCTACAAGATGGCCAAGAACCACACCCCCCCTCACACTGGCTGCGTGATCCTCGGTACAAAAGTTTGCGCGCCAAGCAGAAGTGCTTCCTTGCCTCGTTTGCCGAGTTGGGGGTAGTCACCTCAGCCTGTCAGCAGGCCGGCTACACGCGGACGGCCCACTACCGCTCGCTCCGGGAATGTGAGGACTACGCCCAGGCGTTTGAGGAAGCCAATGAACGCTACACTGACTGGCTCGAAGAGCAGGCGCGCCAGCACGTGGAACGGGGCAGCGAGCGCATCCTGCTCCGACTTCTTGAAGCCCGCAAACCAGACCGCTATAGCCGGATCCGTGCCGTCATCCAATACTCAACCTCGGGTAGCCTGCCCGACCCCTCCCGGCAAGCCGTTGAAAACTACCTGGCTGGCTTGGCCGGTCGCCTGAATGCCGTGGCCGATGGGCAGCGTGATGCGTTATAACCCGCTCGCACTAGTTACCCACCCGCATCGTCCCTTACTCAATCACCGCCTTAACGAAAGCGTCCGCCGCATCGGCGTAGAACTCGATGCTGACCTTCGTAGCCATGTCGTCGGACAGGTTGAAAAGCTGCTTACGGGCGGAGATGGGCATGAGTACCGTCGCCGCGCCTTTTTCCACCGCCAGTTCGGCGATGGCTACCGGGTTGGCGATCATCTCCACCGAGCCACCCAGGTTCAGGGCGCCCACTACGATCAAGCCGCCTTTCACGCTCCGCTCCAACAAACCACTGCACAGGGCCAGCAGGACCGCCAGGCCCAGCCCGCCGCCGGCCTTGTCGGCGTCGATGGCGCGCAATTGCACGGAGAACTCGTGGGACCGGGGGTCGCGGTCGCCAACAAGTTCCTTCGAGTGAGTGTAGAGGTTCTGCTCACCATACCGCACGCTCTCGCGGAAGGCCGGTGGCACTGGTGCATTGAGAATCTTCACGCCGCCGCCCGGCCCAACCGTTGCCTCGATGCGGTACAAGCCCGGCGAGGCATCCTGCCCGCCAGGGCTGATCGCCCACACCTGACCGGGGGGCAGCGGGTCGCTCTCGATGCGGTCCTCGCTGTGAAGCTCCGGCGTTGACACGAATTGCTCCACGCCGTCCACGCCCATGAAGTAGCTGAAGTGGCTGTTGCGGAACTCGCTTTTGAGTACCCGCTTCTGTTGTTCCTTCACCCGCCGTCGACATTCCAAGGCCAGCCGCACGATCTTCTCAAGGTCTTCATCTGGCACGGGCATGCTCGGATCGGGGAATAACAGCTTGACCAGTCCGCTGACCGTGCGGGTCACGCCTTCAATATCACGGCCGCTCAGGGCACCGCCCCAATTCACCCGCCCTTGGAGCGCCGACACGCGGCTGGATTCGCGCAGGCGGGTCCAGCATTCGGAGAGGAAGTCGCTCACCAACCCGAAGTGGCCGGTCAGGTGTTCGTGGGGATTGACCTTCGGGAAGTCCCAGCCCGGCACGTATGAATGCAACCGGTCCATGAAGGCTGTGTCGTAGCGCATCTCCGGCGGCAGCGGAGCGAGCAAGTGGCTGATCCGCTGCTGCTGTTCCACGTCCACGTCGAGGTTGCCCACCATGACGATGCTGCCCGACGCCCGGATGCTTTCCTTGCCGCGGGAGAACTCGCCGGAGGCCATGTAGCCCTTCATAATGTTGACGCCGTCCTTCTGGTCGAAGGAAACGCCGGCCACCTCGTCGAAGCAGACCACATCGTAGTGGCAGACCAGGCCGCGCTGGCCGCTGGCGTTATTGACGAACATCTTGGCGACGGTGGCCTTGCCGCCGGAGATCAGGTGCGAGTACGGGGAGATTTGCTGAAACAGGTGGCTTTTGCCGGTGCCCCGCGGGCCAAGTTCGACCAGGTTGTAGTTGCGCTCCACGAAGGGAACCATGCGGAGCAGCGTGACGATCTTCGCCCGCTCCGATAGCACCGCCGGTTCCAGGCCGATAGACCGGATCAGGAAATCCCGCCACTCTTGCGTGGTGAACTGCCCCCGCGCCTTTGCCATGACGTTAAGCACGTCGGACTTGGATAGCTGAATCGCCCGCAGGCTGTCGATAGCGAAGGGCCGGCCGTTCTTCTCCTGGGCGATGGCCGCATCGTAGGTAAGCGTCACCTCGGCATAGAAGCCGTCGGTGAGCATCCGCTCGTGCTCGTGGACGAGCCTATCGTCGATCCGCACATCGTTGAGTTGGAGGCTGGGCAGTTCCGCCAGGAAGCAGTCGTTACGCGAGTCCAGCTTGGCCTTCACGATGTCGATGAGCTTCACCGACCCCTTCTCGCGGGCGCGGGCCTTGAACAACTCCTCCTGGCCGGTACGCACGGTCCGGTCGGTAAGCTGCCGCTCCACTACCTGCAAGCCCTCGGCGATTTCGGCTTCGTTGACCGTGGCGCAGTAGCGGCCGAGCAGGAACTCGACCACATAGGTCGGCACCGGGTACTGCCGGCTGTACCGCCGGACCAAGTCCTTCCGCACCAGGAAACCGTCGAAGGCCGATGCTGCGATTTTGTCCAGGGCATCAAGTTCCATGTTTATTCCTCGCCGCCAACGGTCGTCGCCTGCTTGGCAACGACGTGGCCAGAAGCATCTAACAGCACGACGCTGACGGTCGTGCCCTCAAGCGATTCATTCTCGACCAGCAGGCTGACCTTGCCCTGAGCATCCACCGCCTTAGGCGTCACGATGCTGGACGCCGCGTCGCCAACCTTGGTCCGCACGTCCGCTTTCGCCGACACGCCGGCCGGCTCGACGGTCACGCGGCACCGCATACCCAGCCACTGCACCGCCGTGATGTTCACAGTAACTTCCGGGGCTGCAACATCCGAACTGAACACCAAGTCGGGGACCACGCACTCCTGCAAGCTCACGCCGCCGTGCGTGTATTCATGGTGACCGCCACCGAGCACGGAGACGCCGGGGCCGAACGCAAACACCTCGGCTGGATTCCAATACCAGCCGGCTGTCGGCACCGTCATGTGCGAGCCGGCCTTGATAGAGGCGCACCGCGACCATCGGCTCTCGGTCAGATATTTGGGCAGTGGAGTCTTGGGCAGGCCGCCGGGGACCAACAGCCAGCCATGATCGGTGACGACGCGGATTTGCTGCCAGTCCGCCGCCAGCAGCGCCTCGATCCGGTCTACCAGCAGTTCAAGCTGCTCATCTATTCGGTTCGCCAGTTTCACCTGGAGGTTGTGGCCCAGGCTGTCGAACTCGCCATATTCGGTCCAGGCCCGCCCCGCTTGCGGCTGGCCGACTTCCGAGGCGGCAAGGCACTGATAGCCCGCCGCGGCCATGAGTTTTTTGATGCGGTCGGTGGTGGCGGGCTGGCCCGTATCATCCACCTCCGGAGCGAAATCCTCACCGAGCCAATGACCGGCAAGCTGGCTCGCCACCGGTGACACTGCTGGCTTGGCCGTGCTGGTGACGGTGGGCACCGCGGCCCATCGTCGGCCCTGGCTCACGCGCAGCTTGCGGTCCTGTGCCAGCCCGGCCAGACGCTGGCCCAGGTCGAAGCGCAGACCATCCACGAACAGGATGCATGTGCCAGCCTCGGCCTCGACCAGGCCATCGGCGCCGTTGCCCTTGGCCGGCAGCGGCGTGCTGGCCACGAGTTTCTGGAAATGCTCAGCCGCGTCCTGCACCCAGGGAAGGTACAGCGCGCGGGCTGCAACCGACACCGCCTCGAAGTCCTCGGCCGACTTCACCTCGGCCAGCGACCGGAGTACTGCGTCATCGGCCAGATAGCCGCTCTGGGCATACAGGTCCGCCATTGCCTTGGGCGTGTCGCCGCCTAGGCCCGTCGTGGTGCGCGTCACCAGTGCCGCCAAGTGCGCCAATGCCTTCGCCAGCGGACTCTCGCCGAGCTTCGCCCATACCCACTGCCGGCGTGGGCCGTGCTCGGCTTCCAGGCCGGCAACCAGCACACGGGCCTCGGCGGGCGCTTTGCCGACAAGCTGATTTAGGTCCTTGCGCAGCGCCCGCTCGGCCTCGTCGTTCTCGCGGGGCCAGGTTTCCTTGACGAACATCAGGCCCGAAGGCTTGGCCCGGCGGAGCAGCTCCGGCAGGCCCGGATACAGGGCCGGCGCCTCCACAAACCGCTGCCAGACGCCCAACCATTCCGCCTCACGCATCCCCAGGCGTTCACCGGCGACCAGTTCGCCGTCGGTCTCCGGGTCGAACTTGTACTCGGCCTTGCACCGCGAGCGGAACGCCGCCCACTGGCCGGCATCCCACTTCTCGCGCACGCCCTGCGGATCGCTCATCCACTCCAGCAGGTTCCGCGGGGTGTCCTCGATCATCAGCTTGTCGAAGTCCTCCGCCTCCAGCCGCTTGCCCCGCAGGCGGGAGAGCGGCGTCACGGCCAGTTGAGCCAGAGCGCCCAGCGTGGCCCGGCGCGTGTGACCATCCTTTGCAACATCCAACTCCATCGCGGAGTCCTCGGACACCAAAAACGCTTCGACTGTCCAGTCCTTCCCGTTGCGCTGACACCAGACGTTGCCGCGGTACTGCAACTCGATCAATGGCAGCAGCGGCTCGGGGCATTCCTCAATCGACCGCAGCGTCTGCCTGCTTACGTTCGGAAGATAGATCACCGGCACCGCGCGCTCCGGCAGCGGCACCTCCGGCAACGTCCGCTCGATCACGCAGCGCAGCCAGATGGCCGGCCCGCACCGCTCCTCGGGCTTGTAGTCGCCCAGCACCAGCAGATGCGGCATGAGCGCCCGAAGCTGTGGAATCAGCGGCTGCCACTGGCCGTCGGCGTCCGGCCAGACGATGACCGACGGCGCCACCTCGCCGGGGGCGTGACGGGAGGCCGCGGCGAGCGACGCCTGCAACGCTTCGAGAAGAGTGACTGCTGTCTTGGCTGTATCCGCCATCGCATGTTCCGTCCTTATCACTACTTTGGCGCCACCGGAGCGTCGCCAGTGTTTGCTGGGCGAGTCACAGTGTGACCCCAAGCTCCTGGATCAGGTCGCCGCGGCGGAATGTTGCAGCCAGACGCTGCAGCGATACCGTCTGCCCGCCATAGAGTTTCCTGAGGGCTGCATCCACGGCTTTCGTGGCTTTCGCAAAATAGGCTTCCTCGTTCTGCTCCAGCTTGGCCTTGGCATCAGCGAACTTAAGGTGATTGAGCTGGGCCAGCGTGAGGCCCAGGTCACTCAGGAGATACTGGCCCATCAGCATGGCCAGGAAGCACGAACCATAGGCCACGAAGTCGGGCGCGCCTGCCGGCGGACGCCGGCGTTTGTTCTCGGCGATACGGAACACGAGCGTGGCAATGACCACCTGCGCCGCGTTCAGGTCATCGGTGAAGATCGAGTCGTATAACTTGCCGAAATGCTCCCGGCCCATGAACTTGGCCTGATGTGGGCGGTGACGCCATACCGACAGCACCGCTTCCGCCGCCGTGCCGCTGCTGATGTCGGTGGGTTTCAGCGATGCCTCGCTGCGGTGCCGGTGATAGGCAAACCCAAGATCACGGATCGCCGTTTCCAGGCTCTTCTGCTTGCTGTCGTTGGATCGCAGGTCGCGCAGGTCCACGGGGTTCTGGCTATTGGTGGCGTAGGTGATGCTGCGCACCAGGTCCGCCGACTCGCTGGGGAGTTGATAGAGCCGGACCAGGACAAAGGCTTTCTCCAACCCTTGCTCGATCCCCGTCAGAGCCGAGAGCGTGCCTTGGATCGTCTTGCAGGTCTGGCCGCCGTTGATGACCTGCAAGCCCTCCACGCGGACCTGATAGTTCTCGCCCTGAAGCGCGTTGTAGGTGAACTTCCGGCACAGCAGCGTCACACCGTTGTTGTAGAAATAGAAGTTGCCGCGCTCCGCCTCGGTGCGAAGCGTGTGGGCGATGCCCTGATTCACGCGGTTGCCTTGCAGACCCAGGAAGCGGCGAACGTTCCGCTCCAGGAGCAAATCGCCGTGCCGGTTGAACAGCGACTCCACCTCACGCACCGGAATCTTGCCCACCAGCACGCGGCAGTAGTCGAAGTCTTCGATGATCGCCTTGCCCGCGAGCCGGAGCGTGTCGTCCACCTGCTTGGCGGCCTGCATGAGGCGCACCACCTCGTCGTGGTTGACGTAGTCCCAACTGACTTGCTCGGGCGGGAACCCCGCGCGCTCGATCAACTGCTGCGCGGTGGCCGGCCACTTCAACCCGTTGTTGCACAGCACCACGCGCACGCGGGGAATCTCGCCATCGCGCACCAGCGACCGAATCTCCTCGACGCGCTTGGTCAACAGAGGGTTAGTTGTGATTTCGGAATCCGGGTTGAACAAGTACCGGATCGCCTGAATCACCTTCTCCACGCCGTTCTGTGGGAAGTTGGCGTCGCCAGCCAGGTCCTGCTTGTACTTCCCCTGGAAGAGTGTCACCACGAACTCGCCATCCTCCACATCGCCCACCTGCAAGGCATCTACACCGAAGTCATTCCCGCCCTCGGTCAGGCAATCCAGCGCCTCCTCATCCGGCAGGTCGAGCACCGTCTTCACAACCAGGAACACGAAGGCCGTGGACCGCTGCTTGACCTCGTCGTTCTTGATGTTCAGCCGCGTCTCGAACTCCGCCGCCAGGTCCTCCGCCAACTTCCGCACACGAGAGTCGATGATCCCGATATTGATGCTCATGGGTTGGCCTCGCTGAGGGTTACGCTTTGCCCCCGGCCTGTTGGCGGGCTTGGCGCTTGAACTCGGTCGTGTAGTGACAGTCGTTGTGCCGCTCGCCGGTGAACTCCGACAGCGGGCCGCCGGCGTAGTTCACGCTGCCGTCCCAGCCCCAGAACCACGGGTACTCGCGGATCGGGCGCTTGGGCTCCTTGCCCCGGTCCTTGTCCCACTTGATGTTCGGCTTCCAGCGCAACACCCCCGCGCCCTTCTTGCCATTGGGCAGATCGCTGGCGAGGAACGGCCGAATGTTCACCCGCACGCCATCGTTGATGTCCGGCTCCCAGCCGATGGGCTGCTCCGCCAATGGCTTCCAGCGGACGAACAGGTCGAAGGGTGGCTCGCCTTCCAGGATCGACACCAGCCGCTTCTGCAATTCCATCGCCGCGTCCAGGCGGTCGTCGGCGCCACCCTCGCCACATTTCACACCATCCTGCTGCCGGCCGATCCACTCGCCCAGGTAGCTGTAGGTCAGCGACTCCAGCACCTTGCGGCCCTTACCGTCGCCCTCGGCGAGGCGGTGATAGTTGACCAAGGCATGGAACCCATCGCGCCGCCGGCCATCCCAGATGTGCCACACGAACGGCCGATGGTGGAACAGCTCGCAGTGCGCGCGGAAGAACTCGTCGCGCAGCCACTCATCGAGGTTGCGGCCCGGATTGATGCCGCAGGCCGAGAGCAACGCCAGCAACCGGGCGGCGGCGGGTTCCTCGCCACGCACGGAGGGGATGCAGACGATGCCATCATCGTCTGCGTATTGGAGCAACTCATCGCACCGCTTGATCAAGTCCCGCGCCCATCGGCTCAGGCGCATCTGCTCGTCGAGTTCCGCCGGCCAGCGGTAGCCCAACAGCCGCGCCACCGCCACCTGGAGCGGGGCCGTGGATGCCTCCGGCCGGCCGTGGAAGAGCCACTGCGTCGGATCATCGCTCTCCGGCTCGGGCAGGCCGTTCGGATACTTCTCCGCCGCGACCTTCTGCCAGTGAGCGAGGTCGAAAGGAACTTGGACCATCGTTGCGTTCGCGACCTGCATTTTCTGGTTGATCTTGCGCACCTCAGTGTTGAAATTGGCAGTCTTGCAGAATGCGTAGATTGCAGGCAGGTGTTCTCTGACCTTTGGGATGATCACTGTGGCACTATTGTCATAGATTGTTCCCATGTAGCGTGACGCAGGTAGCGTTCCCAACCAGGCCACAGCCACGCCATCACGACCCCATGCTTGGCGACCGCGGATGGATATGAGCGGTGACTCGTCGATAGAGCCGTCCATGTGTCGACGTTTACAGATGTAGTGCATACCTGAGAAGTCAAACCCATGGACCGGCGAGCTGACGTGCAGGTCCCAGCAAGGCGCAAAACGATACAACTGCCAGAAAGTGAAGCGATATCGTTCGATGTCCCCAAGACCGGTCCCTTGGTAAGCATCCGCGAAGCTCGATAGTCGTGACGTCCGTTCAATCGCCTCAAGAGCGATGACCGCATCCGGATTCTTAAGCTGCTCGGCCTGGGGGACGAGGGCGATGTCGGCGGGCTGGTCGCCGCGGAGCAGGGCCGCCTTTTCGTCGGGCTGTTTCGCGGCCGACACGTCGATGCCGGCCATGATGTGGGTGTCGGCGGGGGTTGATGCCGAGAGGGCCAGCAGCGTGACGTTGACCACGTGACCGCTGATTGTCTCGAACGCCCCCGGTCCAAGCCGGGCGACGATGTTCCACTCCCGCCGATCCAGCAGCGTTTCACGCAGCTTGGTGTAGGTGGTGAGAAAGAGCCAGTTCTGCGGCGTGACCAGTGCCGTCGAGCCGCCTTTGTCGCAGAACTCCAGGCAGCGGAGGACGAACGCCGTGGCGAGGTCCGCCTTGCCCAGCGGGTACTGCGTCTCCAGGTGCTCCTTGAGGATGTCATCCTGCTTGCCCCGGCCCAGGTACGGCACGTTGGTGACCACCAGCGTGTACTTGTCGGCGAGCAGTTCGGCAGCCTTGGCCAGGCCCTGGGCGGCGATGCCCATCTCGTGTTTCTCGGGCGTGGTGCGGGGGTCGTCGGCGATGGCGGTTTGCAGGTGGCGCAGGAGCGTTTCCATGCCCTTCTTGTCGAGCATGCCGCTGCCCAGGAAGCGGTGCGGGTTGATGAGCGAGCCGAGGGTGGGGGCTTTGCGGAAGAGGTCGTGAAGCTGGCCGAAGAAGAAGCGGAGTTCAAGGTTGCCGTGGCCTTCGAGGATTCTGAGCCACTGGTCGCGTGTGCCGCCGGGGGAGATGCCGGTGCAGGCGACATGGGGGTTGGGCAGGTTGGCGCGATAGCCGGTAGGTTTCCAGGCCGCCAGGGCGAGGTTGAAGACGGCGATCTGGGTGCAGCGGGCATCGAGTTCCAGGCCAAAGAGATTGTCACGCAGCACTGCATCAATGGCAGCCGGCAGCGTGAGGCTTTCCTCCGCCATGCGCAGGCGCACCAGCACCTCAAAGCCGGCGACGAGGAAATGACCGGAGCCGCAGCAGGGGTCGAGTAGTTTGAGGTCGGCCACGCGCTGCGGCCAGCCGGGGAACGTGCCGGCGGCAGGCCGCCACCCCCGGAAAGGCCCAGACTCGCCATCTTCCCCGCGGACGAAGCGCAGGTATTCCCACTCCACGCCGGGGAGGGCCAGCTTGCGCCGCAGTTCGGCTTCGGACTGTGCCTCGGCGAGGTCGGTGTTGCTGAGCTTCCGGCCGGCCCACCACGCGCCCAGCGTGTTGTGCAGGAGGAAGAGCACCATGTAGTGCTCGGTGAAGAGTTGGGTGACGGCTGGCAGCGTGTCGCCGGTGATCTTCTTGCCGGCCTTGTTGACCTTGTCCTTCTCGGCCGATTGCCAGAACTGATAGACCCAGCCGAGGGAATCGTCGGCGGTGAAGGTGTCGGGGGCCAGGTCATTGACCAGCCGTTCCAGTTCGACGCGGTGCTCGGTGGCAAGGGTGACCTGGAGGACGGGGTCATCGGGGCGGAAGATGGCCGGCAGCATCTGCTGGGCGCAGCGGGAGATGTAGGTCCAGGTGTCGAGGCTGGCATGGCGGGCCAGTTCCTCGGCCTCGGCCAGGCTGATGGGCATCTTGCTGTCAGGCTCGATGAGCAGGTTGTTCTCGGCCAGGAAGCGGGCAAAGAGCATGCGATGCCAGTGTTCGTAGGCACACTCGTGAACGATGCGGTTCAGGGCGATCTGGCCTTGTGAGTTCTGGGCGTCGCCCAGTTGCCGGGCGCGGGCGCGAAGTTGGACGCGGAGTTGCCGCTGCTCGGACTTCTGGTGGGGGTAGGGCTCGTGGTGGTGGACGGCCAGGGCTTCGAGGGCGGCCTTGGCGCCGACCTCAGCCACGTCGCGGGCAGCGATGATGGCGCGTTCGAGCTTGTTGCGAAGATCAGTCGGCAGAGCGGGCATGATGCGCTACCTTCCCCCGGCGTTAGCCGGCTCGCTGTTTACGACGCCGGAGAAAACCGCAGTCGCCACGGCTGGACCTCCAGCGCCTTTATCGTCCAGCAGGGTCATCACCCGGTCGTAACGGCTCGCGGCTCGCTGGAACAACTCTTCAAGGCTGACAACGTGGTCAAACTCGACGAGCGTTGTGAGCACGAAGCGGATGGTTTCCTTCAAGTAGAACTCCAGATTGGCTGCGTACAGGCCGAGATGGAACTCGACTGGTGATCCATGAACGAGGCAGCACCTGATGCGGTAGAGTCGCGACAGGTGCCATTCGAGGTGGCGACAGTGCTCGTCGAGTCGTGCGCGAAGCTTCTTCGGATCGGACAGGCAGCCATGCAACTCGTGGCCACGGAACACCAGCACCGGGTGCGCAGTGCAGGTGCCCCACATTGCATCCGCGTGCTGTTTTGACTGAAGAATCTGGACTAACTGCGGCACACTCAGAGCGCCAATCTCGGTGCATCCTGTGAGTGCGGCACAATCGGGGGGCATGACAACATCCAGGTGGCGAAGGGTGCCGAGCAGATCACGAAGCAGGCGGTGGAGGTAGTCGAAGAGCATCGCCCGACTGGCATTGAACACAACCCGGTCGCCAATGGACCTGCCGTCCCCAAGGCTGGTGAGCGCCTCCAGTCCAGTCCACCATGCGGTGAACTTGTCACGGTAGCCCTCTGCATCACTGCCAAACCGGTAATGCCTGATAGCGGTCTGCAACTGCCGCCGAGAGGTTGCCGCAACGTGCTCTTTGGCGAATACAGCATCGACCTGCTTTGCGAGCCGGCCGAAGTCCTCCAGGTCGCTCATAAGACGGGGGTTCGGAACGATATGGCGGAGTTCCAGAAGCTCGATTCTTCCGTCGCCTTGACGCTGCACGAGCGTTCGGCGGTCTACCTTCACCACGCGATGCTCAAAATCAAAGCGTAGGAGATCAAGCAGGTCTTCAACCTTCATGCGTGCTTCCACTGCCGCCGAGGTCTCGTCGAGGCTCTCCACGGTGGCGGTGGCGAAAGTGACGTACCGGTGGGGGCGAAGGAACTTATCCGGCACCATCCCTTTGATACGCCTTCTCTCCGAATCAGAAATGGTGAGTTCCCGAATGAGGCGGAAGTCGTGGAATGCGGGGATGTCCGCAAGCCTGCTTGATCCAGAAAGCCGCAATGTTACGCGGAACGCTTGAGGCCCGCGCACAAGTTGGCGAAGCATGAAGTCCAGATTCTGAGCAAACGAATAGGTCGGTGGAGCCTTTAGGAAATGGCGATGCCAACCATATAGTGACTCCAGCGGCCAGCCCTGCGCCACGAGTTCGCTGAGAAGCGCCGAAGTCAGCTTCTTGATCTCGGCTTGATTCCCCTTGCCGATTGTCGCGGGGAGAGCTTCGCAGAGCGACGGGAAGTAATGGGCGTCGAGGGCGACCTCCAGGTCACGCATGGCGCAGCAGAAGCGCAACCAGTCACGCGAGGCATTGCGCTTATCTTTGCTCTCGGCCTTCGGGGGCTTAGCGAGTAGTGGTTGCAGAGCATCAGCGTGGGACTGGAACTTGGTGCTGACGATAGAGTCAGCCACGAGGACCTCGCTTAACTCGTCGCACAGTGCCTTGAGTTCTTGATCGTTGACCAGCCCGATAGCAAGCTCGCGGCGGACCTCGCGCACGAGCCAACGCGCGTTCATGCACTTGACCCGGTAGGAGTCCAGCGACAGGTCGTGCGTCATGCTGTACCACAGCTCGACGAAGAACCGCTCGTGAGGGACAAGGTTGGCGGCTTCAAGTTTTTCCACAGGAATCACGCGCATTGGCCACTCCAGGAAAAGGCTTGACCGCCGGGCCGGCTTTGCCGATAATCAGTAAGACAATGCAACTCCGAAATCATGGGAGTAAAGGGTCGGCGAGTAGAGGCGAAAGCCCCTCGCCCCAAACACTCCCTTCTTTTATGCGCCGATCTGGCCATCGCAGCACTCCGCTCAAGAGACGACGACCGGACCGGCCGACAGCTTCGCAAGCAGTTCGGCCTCCGTTTTCACCACCCACGCCTTGACTTCTTCGGGGGTCCGCAGAATCGGACTCGTGAGGCGGACGCTCTGCGTCTTGGGTTCCAGCAACCTCGCCGCCGCGATGGCCGCGTTGGCGAACTGCTGCGGGAGCGCGTTAGTCCGGGTCTTCCAGGATGAGAGCGGGCATTCGTCAAGGCAGACCAGGAGGGCCGCGTCATCGCTCACGTCGAGCGTCGGCACGCCGTCGATGCCCTCGCCGGCCAGGATGGCTTTCTGCTGCGCTGGCGTGAGCTTCTTCCAGTTCTCGTTGGCCTCCAGCGCGGACTTCTCACGGTTGAACACAGCGACGTATTCGGTGTGCGCCTTGTTAACCGCGGCCCGCAGGAGCGCCGCCTCCGCCTTGTGGATCGCGGGAACCGGATCACTGGCATCCAGCAGACGCCGCTCATCGCGCACGGCGTCGGCCTGCTTCTGGAGGTCGGCGGCTTCGGGCAGCGACGCAGCATGGGCCAGTAACTTGCCCAGCGTCTCCCAGGCCGGCTTACGCTTCGCGGCCAGGTCCGCAGCGGCAGCCCATTCCTTCACTTGCTTGGCAAGGGTGTCGTGCTGAGCGAGGATTTCCGTGAGTTGCTCATTGCCCGCCAGGGCGCGGAGATTGTCGATGTGGACCGTGGACGGGCGGGCCGGCATGGGCGGATCGCCGCCGGCATAGTGAGTCAGGTCGGCGATCTTCGCCAGGAACTGACCCGCCTGGACGCCCTCGTCGCCGGGTTTGCAGACGATGCCGGCGGTCTGATACAGCTTCCGCAGTTTGATCTTCTGCGCCACATCGAGCGTGGCCGACTCGACGCGGAACTCGGTGACGGAAATCTTCGCCTGGTCCAACTGCCCCGGTGCCAGCGGATTGCCGTTATGGATGGCCCGCAGGTGGCCGACTGTGTGGAGTACGATCAAGCCGGCGTCCACGGCGTCGCGCGGCCAGCCGTAGGGGCTGTCCTCGAACGCGGAGCGGACATCCTTGCCCTTCTTGCCCGACCCGACCGAAGACAGGATCGCGGAGCAGACGGGGTGCTTCTCGGGCTTGTCGCTGAACCCCACGGCTTTGAGGGCATCCTCGTCACCGTTCTTGGCGCGGTTGATGACGCCATCCCAGCGGTCATGGTCGGCATCGCGGAAGTTCGGGAAGAGCCGGTCGAGCGAAGCCTCGGCAGCGGACTTCACCTTCTCCACCAGGTTGAGTTGGAACATTTCGGTCCCGCCGCCCTGGAAGACCTTACTGCCGTCCACCACCTGGCCGATGATTTCGTCGCGGCGGGCCTCGGCCTCACGCATGCGAGCGCCCATCGCGTCGCGGGCCTCGCGGCCCTCGGCGGTGCTGGGGGCGCCCTTGAAGTCGATGGTCGCCTTGGCGGACTCGAAATCGACGATGGTCTTCTTCAAGTCGTCGGCGCTGGCCTTGGGCACGAAGACGTACACGATGGGACTGTCGACACCGGCGCCGCGGGCATCGTTGAGCACAGTGCCCTCGGTCTCGCCCCAGCCATCGCGGACCCACACCGGGATTTCGTGGCCCTTGGTCGCCGGCGGAGTATCGCCGAAGTGCAGGACCAGTTTGCGCGGCTCCTTGCTCTTGCCGTGGACCAGTTTGAGGCTACCGACGGCTTCCCCAAGAGCCGCGCCAAGGAGCGCAGACCGCTTGCCGCCGATGCCGGACACGTCGGCCAATAGTTTCGTCTGCCGCACGCGGAACTCACGGTCCCACTCGCTGCTCTCGCGGGTTTGCAGACCGTAGCCGTCTTCGAGCTTGATGAGCTTGCCGTCGTGGACCAGCTTGTCGAGGATGCGGGGGACTTGCTTGCGGTACATGGCGCCGTCGCTGCCGAGGTCGCTGACCAACAGGTCAGCGAGCATATCCGGCGTGGCGCGGACGCCAATGTCGGCCGCGGCCTCGCGGGGGAGCTTGCGGATCAGAAAGATCAGGCCGCAAAGTCGGCGGGCGAGTTTGCCGTCGGCGCTGCCGTCGTCGAGCTTACGGATGGTCTCGTCAATTTCGCGCAGGAGCACGCCGGTGCGGAGCAGGTCGGGCTGGAGTTGCTCAAAGATGAAGTCGGCGGGGACGACATTGCCCAGGCCCTTTTCGGCGGTATCGCGCACGGCGTCATAGACGATGCGCAACTGCGTCCGAAGCTGGGCCGTGGTGCCGGGGGCGTCCACCGCCTGGAGCGCCTTCTCCCAAAAGCGGCGGCGCACCGGCAGGAGCGGATAATCCTCGACGATAACGTCGCGGTCCTCGGTGCGGACGGCGATGGCGGTGCCGGCCAACTGCCGGTCGATTTCGCCGGAGTGGGAATCGAGGCACTCCTGCACAGGCTTGACCTTGTCGGCCTTCTTGGCGAGCACCACGCGGCGGGTGACGGTTTCCACGTCCACGTCGGAAAGCTCCACCGGAATGGTGAACCGACCGCGAAGTCGCTGGAGCAGCGGAACGCTGCCGGCCAGGGCGGTCTGCCCGGCGCCGATGAGCATGACGCGGCTGTCCATTTGCTTGCATAGGGCCTCGGCGACCTCCTGTACGTCGGTGGACCGCTGGGTGTTGTCGCCGATGAAAAGCTGCACTTCGTCGAGCACAATGACAGTGGCCGGCACCTCGCCGTTCACCGCCAACACCTCGCGGACGTAGCCGATGAACTCGGCGGTGGACACATCGGTGACCACCGGGAACTGCGCCCGCAGCGTGGCGCGGGCCTGCTTTTCATCGGGGGCGAAGTCGGGATCGGCCGCGAGTAGAGCCTTGGCGAGCACGGGGCTGACGTACAAATCCTGCAACTCGCGCAGGAAGTCCTTCCCGGCGGCTTCAACCGTCCTGCAGACCTTTTCGTAGATGTCGGCCTTGTGAAGCCACAGGCAGAACCGGGCCTGCGGCAGCGACTCTGGGAGATCCTTGGAACGGAAGATGATCGACAGGACGGTGAGGCGGACGCTATTGCCGCCCCCGGAGGGTAACGTGCCGGCCGCCGCATGTAGCCCGCCGCAGCGCTTCCCCAGCGTGCTCAGTTCCTTGAGCAAGTCCTTCACGTCAGAGGGCAACTGCGCCAGGCCCCTGGCGGTGGCGCCATCCGGGAACTTAGTGTCCACCCACAGGTGCCGGAGCATCTTCTCCAGATGCGATTTGCCGCTCCCGTAGAAGCCGCTAATCCAGGCCGCCGGCTGGACCGTCGCGTCCACGTTACCTAAGTACGACTCCAGGATGCGGATCATGCCCGCCTTGTACTGGCCCTCGCACACGAAGTGCTCAAGCTCGTAACGAAGGGTCTCCCGCTCCTTGGCCGTCATCGCTTCGCCGACAGCGGCGACGCCATCGTTGGCCAGCTTCGTCGCGGCTGGATCGCGTTGGAAGATTTCGCGGTTTTTCATGATTCCAGTACTCCACTATGCAACGTAATCGGGACGGCCAGGTAGTTCCAACCGTCGCGAGCATCGAGCAGACGATAGTTGTTGTTGTCGAACTCGCCGGGGAAGAACAGCACCAATCGCCCCCGGATGTCGTGCTCAACCTCTTTGAGCACCAGGGACACCTTCGTAAAGCCAAACAGGGACGCCACGCCATGCACGGCCACCACCGTGTCGGCATCTACATCCTCCGCGGTCAGCACCTTGCGCAGTTCGGCCGCGGCGTACTGCACAAAATCGCTCTGGAGTTTCAGGGACAGGTCGGAGGGTTCTTCGAAGTAGGCCTCGCGATAGTCCATCGCTGCCATCCAGTGGGCGAAGGTGCCGGTGAGATCAATAACCTTCCACCCGTGGCCGGCGGCCTTGGTGGCAATCTCGAAGAGGCCCAACTTGGCCCGGACCTTCCGCTCGTCGGTCTTATCGTGGACCACGAAAATGGTGCGCTGGGCACCGGCGAGATTCCGCTGCCACGGCGCGGAGATATGGCCCTGGTAGCGACCGGCCAGGTCTTCAATCCGTCCCATGAATCAACCGCCTTTCCTCTTCGGTCAGTAGTCGGGAAAGCGAGACCTCCACGACTCCGCCGGATACTTTCAGGTCAAGGTAGCCGATGCGCTTAGCGTCCATCGCCAGGCAGATCATTTCCTCGGTTCCAGCGTCCAGCACCTTCGACCAGAGCGTCTCGAACAGCACGGCGCCTCGCGCCCCCAACACGTAGCCGAGCACAAGGGCGAACGTGACCGCGGCCGGCGTGGGGCTGACCGCACACCGACTCTTGCGGCTCCGACCCTGCAGATGGCCCGACTGCGTCCAGGATGATGACGCGTTGCGGACCACCTTGTCGAGCACGGCCTCGTTGAACCGTGAGCCCGTGCCTCGGTTGAGCGCGTCAGTAAGCGCCTGGCGTCCGAGTTCCTCGCCCGGCCGCAACCGCATGATGGGCATCGCGGTGAAGCGGAGCAAAGGATCACGAGCCAGCGCCATGAGCAGGGCCAGTAGCGCCCGGCCGCGCTCGTCGTCAGCCCAAAGCCGGCGCATGACGCGGAACAGAAGAACCCGACCATCAAGAGCATAAAGCTCTGACAACCTCTGGTCAGTGAGTCGGCGGGTCGCCGCGGTGCGTTTGCCGAGGCAGTTATCCTCGACGATCAGGCGGCGATAGTCCGCACGTGCCGCATCGGCGCCGCCGGCCCGAAGAAGCCCCGTCAACTCGTCGAGCATTATGGTACGACTTGAGTGCGTGCCCTTACCACCAAAGTGCAAACCGACACGATCCTCAGCAGCGAAGGCCTGCTGGGCGTTGGAAATGATGATGCCGGTGTTGACGGGATCGCTGCTCATCGGAAGTCTACCCATATGGCCGGCCAGTTTGCCGGCGAATAATAGAGTATCTCTGGGGGGCGGCCTGGGCGTCAAATTCACGAGTTGGAGAAAACTTGACAACCTAACTGTTGCCGAACATACTCGGCCACTGCTGAGCGGGGTCGCACTCCACGAGGGGGTGGGCTGAAGCAACGCGGTGGGGAAGGACGCGGCGGGGCATCGGGCGACCGGCCAGCTTTTTTCGTAGGACGGCGGATATACCTGCTCGTAAAAGTCTCTCGGTTCCGGCCCCCGTTTGTCCAAACGCTGAGCCAGTAGCATTCCACCGGATCAAGTCCCTCGCTGTCGTCGTCGGCGCCGATACCTAGGCCATCACCAGGCCCACAAGGCACTGCGGGACCGCGAGCACCGGGCGATGGAACTACCAACCACTTCCTCGGCAAATTCCCGGAGCAGCTCGATGGCCTGATCAACGCCATAGCCGGCCATGTCGGCACCCTCTACACCTGCGACATGCTCGCCGGTCCCAATCCGTCCAACGTGTCGTCGGCTTTCGAGATACTGCTCGAAGAGGTCGAAGCTGAGCTCGACTTCATCACCCGTGTGGTCTCGACAGCGTTCGAGAGCCGAGACTTCGACAAGGCGCGGGAGGCCCTGGAGCGATCCGAAACGCTCAGCGATTTTAGAGACAGAGTTGCGGGACTGCGGTAGGGCGTCTGGCTCAAGATATGTTGCCTGACGCTGAGGCACTCGCAGACGCCATCGCAGTGCGGCGCACGAACAGATGCTCCGGGATGAGGCGCTGAATCTCGGCGAACTGGAGCCAGCCTTTCGGCAACTCGAAGCCGCCTGTGAGCAGTCCTGGCACCGGTCGGTTCGAAACATGGGTGAGGCTTACGAGCAATTAGCGATTGCGATGAGTGAAGATGCAACTCCCTTCAGCACCATGGCGACCGTGGCGCGGCAGATTCTGGTGGTAAACCTGAGAACCAGTGTCGATGACGGAGCAGGTGGTTTCGTGTCAGCGACAACCGTGCTCTGCCGTCGCTCATGCCATACAATGCCAGTTCAAGGCAACTTGCGCCGGCAAGCACAGATAGCGCCATGGATGGCCAGTCTTCAACCGAATGGAGTCGACCACATGGCGATCAGCTACACGCTGAGCGACGACCGCGTCCTGACGAAGATTTATAACCATCTGCGGCAAACCCCGGCATCATTCCGGCTGGGTATCAAACATCTGCAAACGAAGTATTCATCGCGCCAATGCCTGAAAGAGGCTCTGGCCGCTTGGGCCGTCACACCGAAAAATGCCAAGTCGAAGACGGCGAGGCGTGGTGGCCGGCGTTCGATCCAGTTGGCCAATGGCAGTTGGTGTCACAAAAAACCAACCTTGAGCATGATGTCGCCAGGATATCGAGCCACGGCCGCGTTGTTGAGCCTGCGCGCTGCCGATCCCGCCGGAAGCCCTGAAATCCAGCAAGCTATCGTCCTGCTTGGACTGCTGCTGCGGGGGACGCTTGATGGTTCAGATATCCCGGGGGGCGACCTGTTTGGCTCTCGCTACGGCGATGTAAGCAAGCTTGATGTTGGAGCCCGCTGGACAGCAGAAGCGGTGCTGGATGATCCTGCAGCGCTCAGGGATTGGATGAACTGTGTGAAACGTGCCTGGCGTTTTCTGCGGGTTCAGCTCAAGACCAATGAGCGCACAGACGGCCTGATTGTGAATCAGCCTGCACCATCATCATGTGGTCTACAAAACAGCCGTGTGGCGGACTGGGCCTCTACAGAACAACTGCACACACTAACCCCGGTTTCGACATCTTCAGATCAAGCCCCTGCGAGTCAGAACCAAACTCCTGATCCTGGCATCCACATCACCGACATGGATTCAGTCATTGCCTGTCCGGATGCCAGTTTGCAGGTGGGTCAAACCAGTTCTCGGCGTGGCAAAAGACGACCGTATCGCAGGGGAAGACCAACCGACACGGACAAAGCGGCTGATGCGGAGCTGGCCGCCCGTTGGAAGGCGGCATACCAGAGCCATCATCTCACCATTGTGGAGTTTGCACGAGAGATCGGCATGGATGAAAAAGAAGTCCGAAGAACCTTGAACCGCGTTAGCAAGCGACGGAAAAAATCGTGAATGGACTGCTCGAATTATTCCCGACTTATTCATTTTTGACAATAAAATTCGTTTAATTAACGACTTACGCTCAGGAATAATTGCACTCACTACTGACAGGCCCTGATCCTTCCTGGCGCGCGCGGACCATTCCTGGCATTGGGTAATAACGCCCAGGAAAGGATCTGCGATGTCTCAAGACTGCACACCCACTGCCGAGGTCATCGGCGGATCGGAGCCGCGCCCGAGCGCCTGCGCGGCTAACCCCCGTCTCATTCCCGCCCCGACTGCTGCCGCCCGCTGCGGCATGTCAGTGCGTGCTTGGCTGCGGCTGTGTGATGCCGGCCAAGCCCCCTGGGGCGTCAAGCTGCGCCATCTGAGACGCTGGGACGTTGCCGAGTTGAACGACTGGATTGCCGCCGGCTGCCCCGCTGTCGCCAGCATGAAGGGGGGCAAGCCATGACCCGCTGGACTGAAGTAACCAAGGCCAAACCCTGCCCTGCGTGCGGCAAGCCCAAATGGTGCGCCTGGACCCCTGCCGGGGATATTTTGCGGTGCATGTGCGGAGGCGAGACGCCCAGCGGGATGCACATGGTGGGCACAGATCGCGAGGGCGGCACGCTCTACGCCTTTGACGACGACCGCATACCCCAACGGACCAAGCGCCCTCAGCCCAAGCCGCCTACCTGTGCAAACGTCAGTATGTCGGCAACGATGGCGCGTCTGCGAGCACAGATGACCCCGCAACACCTGGAAGCCCTGGCGAGTGCTACAGGCGTTCCCGCTGATGCATGGGCGAAGCTGGCCCCTGGCTGGGCAGGGGTTTCCGACCTGCGAGCAATGCACGCCGGCGGTGCGGACTGGTCAGACAACTACCCCGCCAGCGCCTGGGCGATCGCCGAGCATCGCGGCGACAGTCGGGTGGTGGGTATCAGTCTCCGCGCCGAAGATGGCCGCAAGGGAGCGCCTGCAGGATCGACCGGCGCAAAGCGCGGCATCGTTCTGCCTGAAAACCTTCACAACCTGCCCGACCCGGTCCTGATCGTGGAGGGTGCATCCGACGTGGCCGCGTGCTGCGCCTTGGGATTGAAAGCAGTAGGCAGGCCGAGCAACCGCGCCGGCGCTGCCGACTTGTCGGACCTGCTGGACGGCCGGGACGTCCTGGTAGTTGGTGAGCGTGACGGCAAGGACAGCGGCGCGTGGCCGGGGCGAGACGGCGCGAAAGCCATCGCGGCACAACTTGCAAGCCGATGGAATACGCCGGTGCGGTGGACCCTGCCGCCGGCGGATACCAAGGACGTGCGCGCCTGGCTGCAAGCACGATTGGCAGATGGGTTGAACCTGGCAGCCCCGGATGCCTGCCGCGCCGCCGGCGCTGACCTGTTGGCGACGCTCGACAAAAACGCCAAGCCGATCAAGCCGGCCAAGCGTTCGCAAGCGGACGCGCTGGTGGACCTGGCGCTTGAACGCTTTCGGCTTGGTGTGACGGATACCGGCGATACCTTTGCGGTGGCGCATGAAGGGCCGAAAGTGGCGAAGCTGTTTCGCGGTGGTCGGGACGCGCTGCGAGCGGCGCTCGCCAAGGCTTACCGCGAAACCGTCGGCAGGACGCCCACGGCAACGGCACTGGCCGACGCGCTGATGACCCTGGAAGGCATGGCGATGGATTGTGCGCCGGAGCCGATGGCGTTGCGCATTACCCAATTGACCGACGCGAACACGCCCTGCACTGCCGAGCCGGCAGCGCTGGTTCTTGACCTGGGCGACACCAGCGGGCGGGCGCTGGTGATTCATCCATCCCGTTGGGAACTGGTGGAACAAGCGCCGATCCTGTTTCGACGAACTGCCCTGACTGCTGCCCTGCCGGAACCTGCGGAACTCGACGACCCGGCAGCGCTGCTGGAACTGCGCAAGCTGTTGAACGTGTCCGACGACGCTTGGCCGCTGCTGGTCGGCTGGCTGGTGGCGGCGTGCTTCCCCGCGATACCGCACCCGGTGTTGATGCTGGGCGGCGAGCAAGGCACTGGCAAATCCACGGCGGCGCGGCTGCTGGTCGGGCTGATTGATCCGTCCCCCGCCCCACTGCGCTCCGAACCACGCGACATGGAGCAATGGGTTATCGCGGCTGCTGGATCATGGGTGGTGGCGGTGGACAACATCTCGCAGATCGTCCCGTGGTGGAGCGATGCGCTCTGCCGAGCAGTAACCGGTGATGGTTGGGTGAAACGCAAGCTGTACTCCGATGACGGCTTAGCCGTGCTGACCTTTCAACGCTGCATCATCCTGACCAGCATTGATGCTGGCGCGCTCAAGGGTGACCTGGGCGAACGCCTGCTGTTGGTGGACCTGGAGCGAATTGCAGACCACAACCGCCAGACCGATGCCACGCTGATGGCAGCCTATGAATCAGCCCGTCCCCGTCTGTTGGCTGGATTGTTGTCGGCGGTGGCGCGGACCTTGGCGACGCTGCCTGGCGTGAAACTGGAGGCCATGCCCCGGATGGCGGACTTTGCCCAAGTGCTGGCGGCGCTGGATCGCGCGTGCCCTGAACTGACCGATGGGCAGGCGCTGTCGCTGTTCGTGGGCCAACGTCAAAGGATTGCCGGCGACGTGGTGGATGCCGATCCGGTGGCGCGAGCTATCCGCAATCTGATCGACCAGTGCGGCCGATGGTCGGGAACGTCAGCGGAACTGCTGGCGGAGCTGACACCCAAGGGCGACGACGGCAAGCCGCGCCTACCCGCGCAATGGCCCCAAACGGCGCGCGGCATTTCGGGGCGTCTCAACCGGATTGTCCCTGCCCTGCGCTCCATTGGCATTGAACTGGAACACGAACGCGACAACAGCAGGAAGCGGACACGGCGACTGAGTATTTGGAAACAGGTGGATTCAACCGTCCAGACCGTCCGAACGTCCGATGAACCCCCCGTGGACCTCGGCAACGGCGATCTGTTGCGGACGGTCGAGGCTGACCAACTGTCCGAACCTGCGATCAACCGTCCGCACTCAATCCCCCCTGACGACACCCAAGCGTCACTTGCGGACGATGCGGACGGTACGGACGATCAATCACCCGACTTTTGCTCTGACGTGGTGAAGGTGCGGCCATGATCCCGGCAATCCGGTTGGCTCCCCTGCAACGGGCAGGCGTGCGGGGGCAGATTGCCGTCGATGATGCAAGCGCCCTGACTGTAGCGCGACTGACCTACAGAATATACTTGCCTGTTAGCAAGGTTGGCGGTAGGATGCCAGGCATGTCACAAATCCTTGACGCATTACGAACTGCCCTGGCTGCCAGCGAACAGACGCGCTACCGGATCGCCCAAGAAACAGGCATCGCCGAAAGCGTGCTGTCCCGACTGGTGCGCGGGGAGCGCGGCGTATCCATCGAAACTGCCGAAGTACTGGCGGCGTATCTGGGACTGAGCATTACGATCAAACCCGCGCCCAAGCATGCGCGGCAACGGAAGGGATAGCCCTATGGCATCACTGGTGACATATCGGGGACTCCGGCGAATCGACTTCTCCCTGACCCCCAACGGCAAGCGGCGCTCAATCAGGCTGGGGCGCATGAACGCCAAAGCCGCTGGCGCGGTCCTCGCCAAGGTGGAGGCGATCATCGCCGACAAGCAACTGAACCGGGTGCATGACGCCGAGGTAGCACAGTGGCTTGCCGGGGCGGATGAATGGTTGCTGGAGCGTTTGCGAGCAGTCGGGTTGGCTCACGGCGTAGGCGTGACGCGCACGACACTGGGCGACTTCCTGGGGCGAATCACGCGATCTGGCCTGCATGGTAAAACCGCTACCCGTACTTTCTACGGGCATACAACCCGAAACCTGCTGGACTACTTCACGGCGGGGCGTTTACTGACCGACGTGACCGAAGCGGACGCCGACGCTTGGCGGCGTTGGCTGGTGGAGCATGAAGGCTTGAGCGCCGCCACAGTGGCGCGGCGGGTCATCGCGGCACGGACGATCTGGCGCAAAGCCCAGCGTTGGAAACTGACCAACGGCAATCCCTTCGAGGGTGTCAAAGGTGGATCGCAGCAGAATGAAGGTCGCAAACGGTTCGTCACGCTGGAGACCATCGAAACCATTCTGGACGCCTGCCCCGATGTGGAATGGCGACTGCTGATCGGCTTGGCGCGCTATGGTGGTTTGCGCTGCCCATCGGAGCATTTGGCGTTGACTTGGGCCGACGTGGACTGGGATCGGGGCACGCTGCGGGTACGCTCGCCCAAGACGGCTCACATGGACGGGCACGCCGTCCGACTGGTCCCGCTGTTCCCCCGCCTGCGGCAACTGCTGCTGGACGCTTTCGACGCTGCACCCGAGGGCGCGGAACATGTCGTCACGCGCTACCGCGACCCGGCCCAGAACCTGGGCACGCAATTCAAACGAATCATCCGGCGGGCAGGAGTAGAGCCTTGGCCGCGTCTCTGGCAAAACCTGCGCGCCAGCAGAGAAACGGAACTGATGCGCGAATACGACCTGGCGACGGTCTGCCGCTGGATCGGCAATTCACCGGCGGTGGCGGCCAAGCACTACGCGATGAGCGCCGACCTGGACGCCGATTTTCAGCGGGCAATCGGAGCCGGCAAGGCCGACGCACAGGCGCAGCAGAAAGCGCAGCAAAAGGCGCAGCAGTCAGCGTCTGCACAGACAAGTCAGCAGACGCCAGCAAATCCCGATGATGTGCGCAACCCCTTGGAAAACAACAACCCCGACACGACCTGCCATGTGCTGGCAAATGGTGTCGGGGTTGCCAAGTGGGCGTTACAGGACTCGAACCTGTGACCTCATCCGTGTGAAGGATGCGCTCTAGCCAACTGAGCTAAACGCCCGGCGATACAGCCCAATATCATAGCAATCGGCTCAGCTTGTGCCAGTGGGTCGAACGAGGGTTACACCTGCGGGTGGCGGCAGGTTACTGAGCAGGCGGGCGCGATGAAGTCGACTTGCTTTTCGCCCGCGTTCGGGGCTTGGTTACAGCCGCGACTTTCCCAGCTTTTCGCCGGGTCTGGGGCGTTTTCGCCGTGGCCTGCGCCCGCGCCTTGGTCTTGTTCGCCTGAGCCTTGCTCTGCTTGGGCTTGGGCTTGGGCTTGGCGGATTTCGGGTTGCTGATTCTAGTTCTGGCGGCTTGGGTCGCAGTCACCTTTGCTGGGGCGCTGGGCTGCTGCGGCACCGTTGCACTGGTGGAGGATGGGTTGGCCCCGGCTGTTGGCGGAGCGGTGATGACCGACGGCGCGGCAGGCGCCAGGTCGATGCCAAACACCTGTGACAACTGGTCGACGGCAATCGTCGGCGCGCGGGTCGCGTTGGCGGTGAGCGCTTCGGCGCTCGCGGCCTGGGCGATCAGTTCCGCCGGGTCAAGCTGGCGCAAGGTGAAAAACAACTCCGGCTGGGCGTCGAGCCGATGACCCACGCCGTACATCGCCGCCGCCACATGCTTGCACATGACCGCCCAGTCCGGACAACTGCACTGCATCCGGATTTCAGCAGGCTGCGGGAACAGGCCCTGCTCCAGATCGACGAGCTGGTTCAGGACATGCTGGGAAAACTCGCCGCGCAGCAGTTCCAGCAACGACGCAATCTGCCCGGCGCAGCGTTGCTTGAGCGCCGCCCACGCCGGCGCCGGCAGCGGGGCGATGTCGACGGACACGTTGTACAACGAGCTGCCCTGCACCAGCGCCTTGATCTGGCCGGAGGCGATCTGCAGGTCGATCACGCTGCCGTTGCGCACATAGCTGCGCCCGCGCGGCAGGCGATATTCAAAATCGCGGTACGCCTCCAGATTCTCGCACCACGCCTGGCCCCAGAAGGTCTGAGCGATCTTCCGCCCTTCCACTTCCACTGGAGCAAGCTGCTGCCCCATACGCTGCAGTTGCTCCCGCGCTGCCCGCGCCTTGGCGCGGAGCTCGCCCACGGAGGGCTTGGGCTGGAAGTAATACCAACTCATCGGGGCATCCTTTCCCGCAGACTGGATTTAGCCGGCCAACCGATCGACTCACAACTCGCCGGCCTTGTTGACATCCAACGCCACGAAATCCAACAGCTCCCGATCACTCATCTCCGTCAGCATTTTACCGGCATCCGCATCCAGCACCGCATCCGCCAGTTCGCGCTTGGACGTCAGCAGCGCGTCGATTCTTTCTTCCACGGTGCCGCGGCAGACGAACTTGTGCACCAGCACGTGGCGGCGCTGACCGATGCGGAAGGCGCGATCAGTCGCCTGATTTTCCACTGCCGGATTCCACCAGCGATCGAAATGGATCACCTGCGCGGCAGCAGTGAGATTCAGTCCGGTGCCGCCGGCTTTGAGCGACAGGATGAAGAACGGCGGGCCGTCGTCGCGCTGGAAATCGCGCACCAGCGCCTGTCGCCGTTTCACCGGCGTACCGCCGTGGAGGATGAGCCCCGGCCGACCAAACACCTCGCCCAGCAGCAGCGCCAGCGGGTCGGTGATCTCACGGAACTGGGTGAACACCAGCACGCGCTCCTGGCGCTGCGCCATTTCTTCCGTCAGTTCGACGAGGCGCTGGAACTTGCCGCTGTGGTCGCGGTGGTAATCGCCGGCGCCCTGCCACTGGTTGGGGTGATTGCAGATTTGCTTGAAGCGCATCAGGAACGCGAGCACCAGGCCGCGGCGTTGGATGCCGGCAACCTGGTGCAGTTGCTCCTGCAGTTCCAGGACGGATTGCTGGTAGAGGGCCGCCTGCGTTTTGCTCAGCCCGCAGTAGGTCTGCATCTCGGTCTTGGCGGGTAAGTCGGCGATGATGCTTTTATCGGTTTTGAGTCGGCGCAGGATGTACGGGCGCACCAGCCGGCGCAGGGGGGCGTAGCCGCGCTGCGGGTCGGACGCCAGTTGTTTGGTGAAGCGTTTGAAGTCGGCGGCATTGCCCAGCAGGCCGGGGTTGAGGAAATCGAACAACGACCACAGGTCGGACAGGCGATTCTCGACCGGCGTGCCCGAGAGCGCGAGGCGGGCGTCGGCGGGCAGTTGCTTGACGGCGCGGCTCTGGCGGGAACCGGCGTTCTTGATCGCCTGGGCTTCGTCGAGGATGACCAGGCGCCAGGACCGCGTGCGCAGCAGTTCCAGCCGCGTGGCCATGCCATAGGTGGTGATGACCAGATCACAGCCGGCGATCGCGCGGCGGACGGCATCCGGCTTTTTCAAATCCACCCTGGTCTCGGCGGGATGCAGCGTGACCGCGACCAGCGCGGGGGCGAAGCGGTCCAACTCGCTGCGCCAGTTCGCCAGCAGCGAGGCCGGAACCACCAGCAGGCTCGGCGGCGGATGGTCGGCAGCGGTCGCGCGCGAGCGCTGGTCGGCCGGGGCTTGGGCTTGCTGTTTCAGATGCAGCAGCAGCGCCAGCACCTGGATGGTTTTGCCCAACCCCATGTCGTCGGCGAGACAGGCGCCCAGCTTCAGCGAAGTGACAAAACGCAACCAACCGACGCCCACGCGCTGGTACGGGCGCAGCGTGGCGTTCAGGCCGGGCACTTCGCCGGCGGCGTCGAGCGCAGCGGGATCGCGGAGCTGGGTGAGAACCTGTTCCAGCCAGGGGCCGGGCTCGATGCCGACCCAGGTCGTCGGTGGAGCCAGCGCGTCCTCGGCGTCCGCAGGAGGCGCGGCATCACCGCCGGTCGCCAACCAGCGCATGGCTTCATGAAAGCTCACCCCGTCGCCGGAGGTTTTTTCCACCTGGCGCCAATGCTGCAGTGCCGCGGCGAGCTGGTCACGGTCCAGTTCCACCCAGCGTCCGCGCAAACGCACCAGCCCCGCGCCCGGGGTGGATTGGTCAAACAATGCCTGCAATTCTTCACGTGTGAGTTGCTCATCGCCCAGCGCGACGTGGATGGAAATATCGAGCAAAGTCTCAACGCTCAGCACCGCTTGTTTGGCGTTGCCGATGCGGACCTGCACCTGGGGTCGGGGCGGGCGGCGGGCGCTCCACCAGTCGGGCGTGCGGACGATCAGGCCGACTTCGCGTAACACTTCGACCGTCTGCAGAAAGGCATACGCCTGGGGCGGGGTCCACGCCAGCGGTTGAAAGAGCGCGCCCTCGTCGATGAGCTGGCGCACCCACGGAACCCGCTCGGCGGCACGTTCGAGCGGCGTCAGCAGGTTGAGCAACCGCTGCCGCTCCGTGCCCCCCGCCTGCTCCTGCACCGCGCGCAGCAACGGCACATGCTGCACGACGCCCTGGGCGGACAGCGTCTGGGCGTAGGTCGCCAGGAATGCGAAGGGATGGGTGTCGCTGCTCTTGTTTTCCGCCAGGTGAAAGGTCACCCGCCCCACCGCGCGCCAGGCGGGCTGCTGCTGTTCGAGCCAACCCGACACCGTCGCCCCCGCCGCCTGCGCCGCAGCGCGGACGTGTTCATCCAAAGCACGCCACGCGTGGGTCAGCACTTGAGCATCGAGATACTCGCTGCCCAACAGCGGCGGAGCCTGCTCAACCCAACGGACGAGCGTCGGTGCCTCAGGCGGCGGAATGGGCGTGGGCGTCGTTGCTACGCCCGACTGGCACAGCGCCGCCACGCCTTGCCGCGCCACCCCGCGCGCCCAATCCAGCGCCGGCGGCAGCCGGGCTTCGAGCAACACGGTCGCCAGATGCAGCAGCCCCGCACCGGAACCCGCAGCAAAGGCGTCCAGCAAACGGCGCTGCGCCGCCGACGACAGCGCGGGGGTGGCGGCCTCATCAACGGCATCGTTGGTTGCATCATGCAACCGCAATTCGCCGTGGGGGGTGATGTACAGTTCAAGCGACATCGCGGGCGCCAATGCTCCTGACTTGCGGCTGGAACGTGATGTGATGGTAATCCAACTGCGCCGCAGCAGGTGGCGCGTTCGGCTCACCGCACCGGTTCAAGCAACCACCAGTGCGTGCCGGCGGGCGGGGGCAGCGTGATGGTGAAGTTTCCCTTGGCGTCGCGCGCCAGCGTCTGCGGGGCAGGTTGGGAGGTGGCGGTGAGATTCCACATTGGACTGAGCGTGAGTTCGTTGGCGGTGTGCTTGAGCGACAGTGAGCCGACGATCGGCTCGGAGCGGTAGCCGCGCGAGCCCTGGTTGAACCCACGCACCCGGCCCACAGCGGTCAGCAGGATGCGCTGCGATTGCGTCAGCGGCTGACCATCAAGGCTGGTGAGCACCACGGCCGCCTTGGGGGTCTGCAGTTGGAAGGTGACATCGTCGAGTTTGAGCGTTTGCCCGCCGATCCAGCCGATGGCTGCCTGGCTGTGGGGCGTGTTGATGGTCTGCATGCCTTGTTGCCAATCGCGGGTGATTTGCCCGGTGTCGCTGCGGACGACGTGTTCGCCAAGGGGGATGCAATCGGTCTGCGGATCGGTGAGCAGTTCCACGTTGCCGGCTGGCAGTTGCGTGGGGACGAGCCAGGGCAGCAGATCGGTGGCGGGTAATGCGATGACCAGACGATGCTGTTCGGGAATGGTGCGCAGCGCGGCCGCGGTGGTCGGGCGCAGGTCCTGACGCAGCATCTGGTCAGGCGTCAGTTGCAGCACCATGGTTTTGCGCGCCGGCTGCACGTGCTGCTGGCGGAACATCACGGCGGCGGCGGGCATGAGGCCCATCACCGCAGGATGGTTGTAGCTGGACCAGAAGCTCAGGCTGTAGCCGTTGAGCGCATCCTGCGAGTAGCCATAGAGCATCGGCGCGTCCCAGCCCTGGAAGCAGGCGAAGGCTGCCATCGCCAGCGGCACGGTGAACGGATCGAGCACATTGGCGTTGTCTTCGTTGTTGTACTCGGTGATGGTCAGCGGCTTATCCGCCAACTGCGCCGCAGCGATCCAATGCGGCCAATCGGCGACGTAGCGCGGGTTGCCGCTGAGCCATTCGCCATGCGTGTAGGTGTGCACATCCAGAAGCTGGCCCACCGTGAGCGCGGGCAGGCCAAACAGCGCGTTGCCGCCCCACTGCTGCCCGGGCGCGATGGCGTTCTGCACGCCGATGCTGCGCAGGTGTTCGATGAGTTCACGGTAGAAGTCGGCTTCGAGTTCGTTGAGCACCACCTTGCTGTCGCCGGGCTTCCAGGTTTGCCATGCGAGTTTGGGGTCCAGTTCGCGCTGCTCGACGATTTCATCCCGCCGGGTTTCAAACAGCTCCTGATGATGGTGATTTTTCTTGTCGGGCAGGAAGCTGTTGCCAAAGTGATTGGTCAGGTCATTCTCGTTGGTCAGCAACAGGCCGACGACGGCGGGATCGTCCTTGAGCGCCAGGTTGGTGTAGGGATTGACGCGCGTGAGCAGTTGCTCGTTGAACTGCTTGAGCAGGTCGCGCAGGCGATGGTTGAGCAAAGTGAAGCCCTTGACTTCCGCGCCTTTGCTCTTGCGGTTTTTGGCGAGCTCCTCCCAGCCGGGGATTTGATCGCCTTCGCGGAAGGGGCGACCCACGTGCAGGTCGATCCAGACATAGATGCCCTGGTCGCGCAGACATTTGATCCAGTAAAAGTAGGTGTCGAGCGCTTCGGGATCGAGCTCCTGCGAAGTGTCGCCCTCGGCAATCAGGTTTTTCGTCACCCAGTTCGCCGAATCGTGGTGATGCAGACGCGCGAGGTTGAAGCCGAGTTGCGCCATACGTTGGGCATGCTGGGCGATGCGGTCACGGTCGGTCATGAAGAGGGTGTACGCCTGCAGGTTGGCGCCCCAGAAGCGGGCGGGCGTGCCGTCGGCGAAGCGCAGCTCCGCGCCGTCCACTCGCACCAGGCCGCGCTGCCCGGCGGGCTTTTCGTTCAGGTCCGACAGGTCGATGAACGACTCATGCGGGTCCAGCGCCTGCAGCGGCCAGTGGTCAGGATCGGCTGGACCATAGCGCTGTTCCAGGGAGGGCGCGATCACCGCACCGGGCGGCAAGGTCAGCGTCATCACCAGGCGCTGCCGACCCACGCTCAGCGGATTGGGCACAAACAACGCACGGCATTCCCCCGGCTGATTCCGCTCGAAATAAAGCTGGGTCAGCGGCGCGGCAAACTGACACCGCACCACCTGCCCGGGCGTCAGCTCCCATTCCCAGCCCATCCGCTGCGGCAGCAGAATCGGCGCGGCGTCATGGCCCTGCCGCGCGGGCGAATGGACTGCATTCACGAAACTGATGCCCGCACCGACGATCTCCCCCACGTTCGCCCGGCAGTCCAGGTCGATCACCCAGCGCAGCACCCGCGCGCTGTCCACTTCACGCTGCAGCGCGGCCGTGGTTTTCCAGTCATTCCACTGCACCTGAAACGTCGGCACATCGCTCCACGGCAGCGCCTGCGTCACCCGCGTCGACACCCAGCGCCAGTTGGGCCCCCACGCGCGCCACTGCGTCTTCACCACCGGCGCGCCGTCCACGCGAATCTCAAACAACCCCGTCTGGTCGTCGGGCAGCAATTCCACCACCGGGCTCTGCGCTCCTGCACAGGGCGCCAGCCAACCCAGCAGCAATCCCGACAACACCATGACCCGCAACCAGGCGCGGCTGACATGCATGGTCGCCTCCTTGGCAAGCGCGCAAATGTCACTTCATGTCACCTGCCGTATGTGACATACAGCGGCAACTGATTGATGAATTGTAACTTGCGGATGTCATCGGCATGTCACCTCCGTGTCACCGTGACATCCGGGCGACCCGGCGCATTTTGTGGAAATGGAAAGCCACCCGCCGAGGGGCAGCGGCGGCGCGGCGGAGTAAGGAATTACGGTGTTTCCGAGCCGCTCACGCCCGTGGGCGGGTGCTGGCAGACATTATTTGCGTCGCCGCCTTACTGCTGCACCTGCTCGACATGGATCAGCTTGATGGGTTCACCGCCGGCGTCCTGAATGCCGAACGGCGCCGCCGCCCAGGGGAGGATCTGGCGCGATGAATTCGTCTGCAATTGATTGTCGGCCAGCGTCAGACCCACAGTGGAGGTGACGAGGATCGCCGGCGCGGGGCCGCCGCTGATCCGGTTGCCGGTGATGCGAATGTCGCGGTGGGCGCCGGCCGGCGCGACCTGTCGATTGCCGTTGATGGCGTAGACCGCGATGCCCAGCCACTGGCAGTTGGTGATGGTGTTGTTGGCGAGGGTCAGATCATTGCTGCTGCCGGCTTCGAGCCACCACCACTCGGGGGCGATCTTGATGGCTTCCCCCCAGCAGCCTGCGATCACGTTGTCGCGGATTTCCCCGCCGCTGGCTTTGACGATGATGCCGCGGGCGCGGTTGAAACCCAGTTGGCAGCCGATGATTTTGAAGCCGTTGCCGATCCGGCCGGCGTCGGCGATGACGCTGCCGATGGGCAGCTCCACCGCGCGATCAAGCTGCACGCGCCAGGCGTCATTGAGCGCGTTGCGCGCCAGCTTGTAGGGCTCATGCATCTGCTGCTGGGCGAGAAACTGCTTCTCCTCCTCGTTGATGCTGCCGTCGCGGGTCACCGCCAGCACTTTGGCGTCGGGCAACCGCACGCCGTCGTAGCTGACCAGTTCCACCACCGCGCCGGCCGCCAGGTCCAGTTTGCCGTTGATCTTGCCCAGCACGCGCAGGGTGTCGCCGGCGCTGCCCGCGATGAAGTGGTAGTGGCCGTTGATGGCGAAGCTGTCGTCGCCCTGATGCTCGGCGACGCATTGGAGGTACTGCGGCCCGACGCCGGCGTTCTTGGAGTGGAACGCGTCGGCGTTGAGGCTGCGCAGGCGACGGAAGCCGCGCGGAGCGAGGTCCTGATCGACCGGCCGAAGCATGACGCGACACTGGCGATAGACGCTGGCGTGGCAGTCGGTTTCAAAGAAGCCGAACACCGGCGAAGCGTAGATGGTGACGTTTTCCAGCACGAGATTCTGACACCCGGACGCCATGAGGGCGTGCGGAATGGAGCCGTCGGGCTGATGCTGGGCATTGACGATCACGATGTCGCCGACTTGTTCATGCTGATACGTCTTGGCGCCGGCGCTGGCGTAGTTGGCGGTTTTGGTGAGGGTCCAGCGGTTGCCTTCAACTTGTTTGAGGGGCAGACCGAAGTAGGTGCTGGTGCGCAGCAGGCCGGTGGCGGGGTCGAAGATTTCGACCTTGCTGGGGCTGGCGATGGTCGCGGGGTAGCCGTCGAAGATTTCGATGTCGAGCGTGTTGCGATCGGCGGAGATGGCGGTCAGACGCGCCTGCACGAAGGGCAACGGGTCGTAGTCGATGACCAGGCCGCGGATGGTGAGGTTGGCGCAGCGCTCGATGGTCAGGGCCCGGGTGGTCTGGGTGCAGATGATCTCCACGCCGTCGGCGATGATCTGCCGATCTTTGACGCCCACCAGGCGGAGGTGTTGTTTATTGGTTGGCGTGAGGCGGTACTGCCCCGGCGGGATGACGATGGGGTTGGCGTTTGCTTGCAGTTGCTGATCGAGGAAAGCCTGCAGGTTTTCCGGCTGCTGGGCCATGAGCCGCGCGTCAAACAGCATGGTCAAAGCCAGGGCAAGGGCAAGGGCGCGCAACATGGCGAAACTCCGGTAAGTGAGGGCAGGCTGGGGGTGCGGGCGAAACGACGGCAACGGGCGGCGGGGAAATCAGGGACAACGCCTCAGTCGCGGTTGCGGTTCTTCCACATGTAGCCGGTGGCGGCCGTGTGGAAGGTGGCGGGGTTCAGCAGCGCGCCATGGCCATCGACCAGGAGGGTCGCCATGGCGTTTCCATGGTGGACGATGGTGTCGTCGGGATAAACGAACTGCGGGGTGTTGGCGAAAGTGATGGTGGTGGTGTGCGGGGCCACGAGGGTGCCAAAAGCCTGGAACCATTGCAGGTTCTGCGTGGTGGTGGTGGCGGTGGGCGCGGTGTCGCGGCGTTCGCCGGCGAGGATGGCGGCCGAGGGACGTTCCACGTTGTCGAGCCGAATCGGATTCATCTTGGCGTTGTAAGCGCCAAACGCCATGACGATGCCGTAGCGCGGCGTGCCGATGTTCATTTCATTGAGCGTGTACGACCGGCGATGGAAACCGGCGGGCACCTCCGCGCCCAGCTTTTCACTGGGGCAGGTGAGCACGGGCGACTTGGCGCTGGGCGGGTTGGATTCATTGACGGTGTGGCTGACATCCGACAAGCCCAGATGGCGCGAGATCAGGCGATCCCAGTAGTAAAACCGGCTGTGGGCCGCCACCCAGCCGATGTGGATGGCGAAGACATTCTTCTCCTCGTGGGCGTAGGCGATGCTGGCGACGCCCAGTTGGCGCTGGTTGCTCAGGCACTGCACCGCCCGGCTTGCTTCGCGCGCTTTCTGCAACGCCGGCAGCAGGATGCCGATGAGCAGCGCGATGATGGACATGACCACCAGCAATTCGATCAAGGTGAAACCAGCCGAACGTGGAGAATGAGTTGAGCAAGTCATGACTTGAACTCCGTGGCGGCTGACAATCAGACGCCGTAGGGATGGACCGACTCCTGAACGGGAATTGTGCTTTGGCGGACCACCAGGCGCGGGCCAATGCGCAGATGCCGCGGCCCGGCGGTCGCATCAGTCAGCCGTTCCTGCAGCAGATCAATCACCGCTCGGCCGTAGGCCCCCATATCGGCTTCTACGGCCGAGAGCGGCGGATTGAGGTAAGGCATATGCAGCGATTCGCCGGCGTAGGTGATGACGCTCACGTCGCCGGGCGTCTGCCAGTTGCCGACTTCGCGCAGGGCGGTCATCACCGCCAGCGCGCCGGTCCACGCCACACACACCACGCCGGTCACCCGGGGACGATCGCTGCGCATGAGCCACTGGCGGAACGCCTGATGCGTGACCTGGATGCTGTTCTGGCCATAGCGCACCCCGCAGGCGATGACCCGGTCGTCGAGTTGGGCAGGATCGAGCTTGAGTGCCGTCTGCAGCGCGGTGCGAAACCCCTCCGCCCGCTCTCGAATGGACCGCGACGGCGGCTCGCTGATCACGCAGACAATCTGCCGATGCCCCCGATCCAGCAGATGCTGGGTCGCCAGGCGCCCGACTTCCAGATCGTTCACATTGACCCCGCTGACTCCCTGCAGCGCGGGCACTTCCAGCGCACAAACCGTCGGCCGGCGCGTTCCCACCAACGCCGACGCGACATGGTCCGGCAAGCGATCCCGGCTGGAGAGAAACACCCCGCCATCCGCATCGCCCAGCACCCGCTCCAGATCCAGCTCGGTCAGATCGTCCGCGGTGACATGCGTATCAAACCGCCAGCCCCGGCTTTCGCCCCCCGCCACGATCGACCGCGCCACCGCGTCAAAGTCCGGCGAAGGCCAGCTCGGGCGCACCAACGCCACGCGGTACAACGCCTTGGGGCGATACTCGCACACCAGCATCCGCTTGCAGCCGGCGGGTCGGTGAATCAACCCCTCCCGCTGCAAACGCTGCAAGGCCTGCGAGACCGTCGCCTGCGAAACCTGGTACTGCTGCTTGATGCGGTCCACGCTGTCGATGGGCTCGCCGGGCGCCATGGTCTGCACCCGCCGGCGCAGGTCCTGCGTCAGTCGAAAGTGCTTGGTTGCGGCAAGAGGCTTGGCCACCGGCTGGCTCCACTTTGTATCGATATGATATTAAAAACATACCGATACAGTCAAGCCCATTTTAAGTGCCAGCCATCTGAATTACACCAGATTTATCTCAAACTGCTTTGATAAAACAGGTTATGTTCGTGATGCTTCGTGACTGCCGGCTGCCCGGCGTACCAGTTCGGGAGGACGGGCATCGACCCACAGAGCTAGACCCGCTTACGTCCAGCCAAGCCACAGTCAACGAAATGCCGCCCTGCAGGCGCGTTTCAGCCCGCTTCCACTCCGCCCGATAGCTGCTCTAAGTGTTTTCCCAGCCTGCGCATAAGCTCGTCGTTGGCGGCAGGGAATGGCAAGCACGCCAGCTCCTGGGCACTCACCCAGCGATAGGCCTCCACCTGCACACAGCGCGGCTCCCCGGCCGCCCACGCGCACAGGAACGGATGCAGCGTCACCTGAGCATGCGCATAAGCATGCGAAATCGGCTCCAGCGCCCCGGTGACCCGCACCCCCAGCGCCAACTCTTCCATAAACTCCCGAACGACACAATCTTGCAGCGATTCCCCGGGCTCCACCTTCCCCCCGGGCAGCTCCCAGAGCCCCGGCAGCACGGTGTCGTGAGGCCGCTGAGCGACCAGCAAACGCCACAGCCCTTCCCGCTGCGCGATCAACGCCCCCACCGCCACCGTCACCTCTCTGCTCATCGGTTGCCGCTGCTCCGATTTCAAACCCTGAATTCACCGGGCGATTTTGCGATTCTTCCCCACCGCCGTCAGCGTAACCGCAAAGGGCTGCTGTCGATCAGCTTACGTTGTGCATGAATAGCCTGTGGAAGCCCTCTGGAAAAAATACAAAATATTACAAATTAATGTTTTATATCATTTTACATGACCATGTGATTGGCGTTGACAGTCGTTGGAAGGCAGACGTAGGATACCCATGTCGACGTGTGGGACGCAGCCCTCGGGCAGCGTTTGTCGGCACTGAAAACTGAATGCCGTGGCGCACCTCCGCCCGCAGGAATCGGAGCCCTGCGGCGGAGGTTTTTTTTCCACCCCACCACGCCGCTTCTGTCACACCTCTCACCCTGGCTGCTCACCGCGCATTGCTCGCCGCTCGCGTTCTGAGCGCGCTGGACACGCACGGGGCGCAGCCTGATGCTCTTCGCGTCGCCCCCCTGCATCGCCTGTCGCTGCGTTGGAGTGCGGGCTGCACGGAGCGCGGCACGAAGCGGTCATGCCGCGCTGTCTGCCGCCTCAATCATGGTCTGGGCGAAACTCTGGTAAGCGCTGCCCATCTGGCGCGAGAAGGTGTCGGTCCAGACCTGATGCGTGCCGGACTTGAAGGCGGCAATGAGCGCTTCGCCCACCTGGCTGGCGGGTTCGGCGATGCTGTGCAGGCCGGCGTCATGCGCCATGTCGGTGGCGATGGGGCCGGGGTGAATGCTGTAGACCTGCGTGCCCTGCGCCGCCAGCGCGCTGCGCAAGCCCTGGGTGTACAGATACGCCGCCGCCTTGGACATGCAGTACGTCGTGAAGTCGGGAAAGCATTTGAGCGACGCGACGGAGTTGAGTTGGACGAACGCACCGCCGCCGTTGGCTTTGAGCACCGGGGCGAACGCCTGCGCCACGCGCATCAGGCCATAGACGTTGACGTCCATCTCCTGCTGCAGCGCTGCCTGGGCATGGGGCGCCAGCGGATCGGCGGCCTTGAGGATGCCGCCGTTGTTGATGACCAGTTGCACATCGGTCGCCTGCTGCGCTGCCTCGCGCACCTGGCTGTCGCTGGTGAGATCCAACCGCAGGGGCACGACCTGGGGACCCAAAGCATCCACCAGCGGCTGGGCGGAAGCGGGCTGGCGCACCGCGGCATAGACCTTGGCCGCCCCGTGGGCGAGCAGGGCTTCAGTGAGGGCTTTGCCGATGCCGCGGTTGGCGCCGGTGACGAGGGCGACTTTGCCGGTCAGATCGAAAGACATGGCGGGAACTCCTGGGGAACACACGAACGCGAAGCTGCGCCGCACGAGCACGCTGCCGCGGGCGAGCCGGATGGTAGCGCAGCGGTGTGTCCGCGTCTATGGATGAATGGTTAAAGCGTGCGCGCCGGTGGAAATGAGGCGGAGCGTTCGCGTCCTACTTGAGTGAGAACACAAACGGCACGCGCGCCCAGGAGGTGACGGGTTGGCCGTTCTCCGTGGCGGGCACAAAGCGCGACTTGCGGCAGGCGTCGAGAGCCGCCTGGTCGAGGCGATCGAATCCACTGCTGTGTTCGAGCGTCACCTGCGTCACCCGGCCGTCCGCTTCCACGCGCACCAGCACCTGCGCCTGCCCTTCCTCGCCGCGCCGCCGGGAGAGGAACGGATACCTGGGTTGATGCAGATGACTCACCAGCGCCTCGGCCTCCACGCCCGCCTGCTGCTGGTCGGCATCCTGCTGCACGCTGGCGGCACTGGCGACCGCTGACTGCGCAGCCGGCTTCACCTCGGGCTGCTGCGGCGCCGGCTGAGGCGCGGGCGTTGGCTGCTCCGTCACGCGCGGCTGAGCTTCCACCGCCGGCTGCGGTTCCAGCGGCTGCGGCTCCACTTCCTGTGGCTCCGGCTGCACCACCGGCTGCGGCTGCACCTGCGGCTGCGGGGGAGCCTGCTCCTCCACCACCGGCGGCAACGGCAACCAGCCATCGTCCGCCTGCGGCATCGGCGGTAAGGCCGCGACCGGCTGCGGCTCGATCGGCGTGTCCACCACCGGCTCCATCACCGGCTGCTCCACCGGCGTCACTTCCTCAGGCAAAACCTCCGGCTGCGTCGCTTCGCTGGGGGTGCTGTCAGGGCTGGGCGTCAGGTACAACATCACAGCCGCATCGCCCAGTTCAAACGCCGGGCGCGCGTCGGTGCGACTGATGCCGGTGAACCACAACGACAGGTGCAGGGACACCGACAAAAGCGCTGCAAGGGCGTAGTTGGTGCGGGTCATTGGCCAGGTTGCTCCCGGGTTTCAAACGCCACCTCATGAATCGACGCCTGCCGCAACCGGTCCAACACCTGCAAGGCGATGCCCAGGTCGGCATCCCGATCGCCGCTGATGAACACCGGCAACGGCTCGCGCGCGGTAGTGCCGTCTGTCGGCGCCGCCTCGCGCGCCTGCTGCACCGCGGCCGGCAGACCTTCGAGCGTCGTCGGCACGCGGTTGACGAACAGTTCATTCGCTTTGGTGATGCTCACCGCCACATACTCCTGGCGATCATTCATGCTGCTGGAAGCGAACGGCAGGTTCACCTTCATGCCCCGATGCAGCACCATCGCCAGCATGGCGTAGATGAAGAACACCAGCAGTTGGAACACCACATCCATCATGGGGATCATTTCGATCCGCGCGCCCCTGGCGGGCATGGTCTGCTCAAGCTGCATGTTGACCCTCCCGCGCCGCGCGCCGTTGGGTCAGTTCCAGTTGCGTGCCCGCTTCCTCCAGCCGGCGTCGGTGCCGCTGCGCCAGGCCGTTGAAAAAGTTGTAGGGAATCAGGGCGATGATGGCGACCGTCAAACCTGCCGCGGTGGTGATCAGCGCCACGGCGATGCCCGCCAGCACCGCGCGGGGCTCCTGCACGCCGCTGTCGCCCAGCAGATCGAAGCTGGAAATGATGCCCGTCACCGTGCCCAGAATGCCCAGCAAGGGTCCGAGCGTGATGATGGTGTCGAGCAGTCCTAACCCGCGCCGCAACTGATCCATCTGCCGCGCCGCCAGGTTCTGCATGCACTCGGTCAGCCCGGCATCGAGATGCCGCAAACCCTCGGCGAGCATCTGGGCGGTCGGATCCGCACAGGCGTCCGCGCGGCGCAGTGCGCTGCGGAGATCGCCGCTGCGGGCGTCGGCGAGAATGGCGTCTACTTCATTGGGCCGCAGGCGCAGCTTCCAGCGAAAAAAGAACCACGTGCGTTCCCACGCCACGGTGAGCGCGAGGATCGAACACGCCAGCAGGGGCCACATCAACGGCCCGCCTTTTTCGATCCATTGGCTCATGGCGAAAATCCATCCCGTTCGTGCCGGCGGATTTTCACCACCGAGGCACAGAGAACACAGAGAAAACGCAGGAGAAAATCAGTGGTCCTGCCGCTGTCAGCCTGCATCACTCCTCTTCCCCGGGCCAACGCATGTATCCATTGCTGAACGAGCCGCGCGCGTCAGCAAGCGGGTGCTGACCCCACGCCAGACTCTGCGGCTGCGCCGCAACCCCTTTCTCACGCGCGGGGCTCGTAAAACGGTACATGCGTTGGCCTTGCTCATCTTCTACTCGGTGCTCTCGGTGCTCTCGGTGTTTCTCGGTGTTTCTCGGTGACGAATGATCTTGCGGTCTGCCCAGCTCAAAAAGACGCGCGGCGGGGCGCTCCAGGGACTGAAGCGGAATACTTCCGGTTGGGAAATATTCCGGGGGCGTCCCCGCCGCGCGGCCGCGGTCAGAAGGTAAATTTCACCCCGCCGTAGCCGGCGACCGGTGAATTGTTGAAGCCCAGCACATCCTCATAGTTGTGATTGAACAGGTTCTCCACGCGGGCGAACAGCTCGGCGTGAGCGCAGAGCTTGTAGCTGCCGCTGACGTTGACCACCAGGTAATCGGGATTGTTGACCGTGGTGAAGGTGGCGGGGTCGAGGTCGTCCCGATCGCCCACGTAAATCAGCCCCACGGTGACGTTGCCGCGCTTTTCGAGGAAATCAAAGCTCAGGTCAGCGCCGGCGGCATGCAGCGGGCGCCGCAGCAGCCGGGCGCCCTGGGTGATGCCGAACGACGCGGCGGCGAGGGCTTCGGTGTCGGTGTAGGTGTAATGGAAACGCAGGTGGATGTTTTCGCTGGGGGTGATGGTGAGGAAGGTTTCCACGCCGCGGGTGCGGGTGTCTTCGACATTGGTGTTGACGAAGCCGATGCCGTTGAACACCGCCACGATGTTGTCGCTGACTTCATTCTGGAAGTACGTCGCCCCGACGACCAGCAGGTCGCCAAAGAGCTGTTGTTCGACGCCGGCGTCAAACCCCACCGAATGCTCCGCCTGGAGGTTGGGGTTATTGCTGCCAAAGCTGGTGTCGTAGAGTTCCGAGAGGGTCGGCGCTTTGAAGCCGCTGCCCACGCTGGCGCGGAAGGCGGTGCCGGTGGCGCGCAGGTGGTAGACGCCCGCGGCACGGTAGGTGGCTTCGGTGCCGAAGTCGCGGTGATCATCGACGCGCACGCCCAGGGTGACGAACAAGTCTTCGAGGAGCTTGATCTGGTCCTGAAGATAGAAGGCGAAATTACGGGTGTTGGCGCGCAGCCGATTGGGCGACGCGGGGGAGAAGAAGTTGGCGTCCTGAGCTTCATACTCGAAGCCGGCGGTCACGGTGTGGGCTTCGGTGAGGTAGAGCGTGTGCTGCCAGTCGACGCCGAAGTTGGTGCCGTTGAAGTCGGAGGGATAGGAGAAGCCGATGCCGGTGTTGTCGCGCTCGACGCGATTGACCCACAGGGACAGGCGTTGCTCCCACCTGCCGTCGGCGAGCACGAGGCGCGGCTCGACCTTGAAGATGTACTGCTGATACTCGGTCTGCGACACGCCCACCACGCCGTCGTCAAACTCCACGTCGGCGTCGATGACGCGCCCGACGAGATCCACAGCAAAGTTTTCCGAGAAGTCCATCCCCACCCGCCCGCCGAAGGAGGTGTTCTGGTAGGGATCGGTTTCGGTGTTGGTGTTGCGGGATGAATACGGGTTGGCGTCGATGCGGGTGAGGTTGAAGTGGTAGTTGAGGAAGTCATCGCCGCCGCTGAAGCCGGCGCGTTCGATGTAGGTGTCGAAGGAGCCGACTTCCTGGGAGTAGGTGAAGGTGGGTTTGCCCGAACCTTTGCGGGTGACGAGGTTGACCACGCCGCCGATGGCGTCCGAGCCATAGAGGGTGGATTGCGGGCCGCGCAGGACTTCGATGCGTTCGAGCCCGTCGGCGGACAGGTGATTGATGGCGTGGGCGCCATTGGTGCTCGACACGTCATGCATGGGGATGCCATCGAGCAGGAACATGGTGTGGTCGGAGTCGGTGCCGCGCATGAAGAAGCTGGTGTTGCCGCCGAGCCCGCCGTTGCTGCGGACCTGCAGGCCCGGCACGCTGGTCAGGGCGTCGATGACGCGCACGGGCTGCTTGCGTTCCAGTTCGTTGCTGTCGATGGTGGTGATGCTGGAGCCGACCTGCTCGACGGGGGTTTCCACGCGCGTGGCGCTGACGACCACCGCCTGGGTGGTCTGCACCTTGGCGTCGGCGGGCGCCGCTTCTTCACTGGCAACGGCGGGTGTGTCCGCGGTGGAGGCCGGCGCATCGTCAGCGGCAGCTTGCGCGACGGTCGGCACGCTCAGCGCGCAGGCGAGCGCGCCGGTGGTGAGCAGGGATTTGCAGGTGGAGGAACAACGGCACAACAGAGCAAACGACATGACAGGCTCCCAGGTCCCGATGGCGCGCGGGACCGCAACCCCGAACGGTTTGGTTCCGTCCTCGGAAGGGAGCTGATTGCTGAGGGGAGAAAATGCCGACCCGGGGTGAAGGCCGACCTGCCCGCAGCGTCCCGTTCGCGAGGACACTTCTGGTCATCTGCAGGCAGGTCTTCCGGCTTAGGGATTGTCGCCGCCCGGCCTTCCCATGCTTGTGCGAGCACAAACACAGTGGCGTCTCGGGCAGCGCCTGGCTCCTTGCGAGCCTCCCATCACGGCGGCGCGTCCGCGGAGGATTTGACGCTCCATCGGCGGCAAAACCGATCGGGCGTCGTACCTCGCTTCCCTTTTCACTCCCGCCAGGGCCGTGCGTTTGCCACGCGCAGCCTGGACAGGAGAACCTGTCAGATGAAAATGAGCCTACATCTGCCCCCCACCCGCCGCAAGGGGGATATCAGGATTTTCATATATTTTTTTTGACGCTCGGCGCGACCCCCAAGCCGCACATGAGCGCAGCAAATGTGGCGGTTGAGCGCGGGGGTTGGCGCAGAGCTTGGTGATTCCACAGGAGTACCCCCGGATTCGCTGCGCTCATCCGCGGCTTGGGCGCGCAGCGCCATCTCCGGGTCATTACACTTCGGCAACGCCATCCCCCGCTCTCCACTGGAACCATCCATGCGCTGTCTCGATCTGGCTGACCGTAGCGTCATCACCTTTGCAGGCGCGGTCGGCGTGCGCTATGACGCTGGCACTGCTCAGCCATTGCGCCTGCCGCTGGCGGACCTGCCGCTGCATCATGATGCCCTGGTCACCCGCGCCAGCGCCCCCGCCGGCGTACGCCTGGTCACGCTCAGCGACACCACGCACCTGCGGCTGCACGTCCAGCCGGTCGACGGTCAACTGCAGTGGTCGTTCGATCTGCTGGGCGATGGACGGCTGCTCGGGCGCGTGCAGGCGCCGACCACCCAGGGCGTCATCGACTTTGGCGACTTCGCGGCCCGCGCCGGCTTGCCGCGCCGGGCGCGCAAGCTCGAACTGTATCTCACCACTCAATACGTGCCGTGCGTGATCCAGAAACTGGAGATTGATGATGACGCCTGCGCCTTGGCCGCTCACGACCCGCGCCCCCGCTGGATCACCTACGGCAGCTCCATCACGCACGCCAAGGAAGCCGCCGGCCCCAGCGAAACCTGGGCCGCCCTCGTCGCCCGCCAGTTCAATCTGCATCACACCAACCTGGGCTACGGCGGGCAGGAACATCTCGATCCCTACGTGGGGCACATGATCGCCAACCTGCCCTGCGAGCTGCTGAGCATCTGCGTCGGCGGCAACATCTGGGGCGGCAGCAGCTTCAACGAACGCAGCTACCGCGCGAGCATCTATGGCATGCTCCACACCTTCCGCGCCGCCTTCCCCCGCATCCCGCTGGCGGTCTGCTCCTTCATCCATTCCCGCCATGACGAGAATGCCGAGGTCAACAAGGTGGGCCTGATCGTCGACGACTATCGCCGCATGACCCGCCAGGCGGTCGAAACCTGGCGCGCCCTTGGCGACAGCGCCACGTTCTACGTCCATGGCCCGGACCTGTTCGGCGCCGCCGACATGCACCTGTGCGACGACGGGGTGCATCCCAATGCCGAAGGTCAACGGCTGCTGGCGCAGCGCTTTGCCGCGCAGGTGATGACGAAGATGCTGGCAGCCCGCTGAACGCTCAACTCTCCGTCGCCGGCCATTGACAGCAGATGCCGAAGCCATCGGGATCGTGGGCATATACCTGTTTCATGCCGTAGGGTCGGACCACCGGCGGCTGGACGTCGATGCCGTGGGCGCGCAGGTGGGCATACGCACCATCGACATCCGGACAGCTCAGATACAGCGTCACGTCATCGTGCGCCGCGACCCGCGCCGGTTCCGGAGCGTCCGGGCGCGCGTGACGTTCGTAGCGGGTATTGAGCATCAGCTCCAGACCATCGCGCCGCAGCAGGCACCAGTCGAAATGCTCGCCCGGCTCAGAGGTCAGCGCCACGGCAAAGCCCAGCACATCGCAGTAGAACCGCACCGATGTGGGCATGTCGAACACCTGCAGCAACGGGCACAGGTGGCGGATTTCCAGGGGCATCGGCGGGCTCCCGAAAGGGTGTGTACCCGCATCATACGGCCAACTTGCCGTCGTACAGTTCCATGGGAATGCTGACGGTTTGCCCGGTCAAGCGCGACTCGTCGGCTTTGATGGCGATGATGGAGGCCGCCAGGCCTTCGCGGATGCCGCTGTCGCCGGCGTCGCCGCGTTCGATGGCGTCGAGGAAGCGGTCGATCATGAGGTTGTCCACGCCGCCGTGCCCGCCGGTGCGGATGGCGAAGTGGGCGGTGTCGACATCGCCATGCGCCGAGTCGGTGATGGTGACATGCGGCTCGCGCAGGCCGTCGAAGTCCAGCACGCCGCGTTCGCCCCAGATGCGGGTCATCCGCGTGCCCTGATGTTGGAAGCCCTGGAGTTGGAAGCTGCCGCGCACGCCGTGGTCCCATTCCATGATGACGGTCTGGTTGTCGACGAGGTCTTTGTCCGGCGTGTAGACGCACAGGTCGCCGGGGTAGTGGTCCTGGTTCTGACTGACCAGCGGCTTGAGCGTGCCGCGACGCAGCTTGTCGCTTTCGGGGGCGGCATAGGGGCAGCGGTCGTACACCGAAGCGGGACACAAATGGCAATGCGTGGCGGGCTGCTTGTCGGGGGTGAAGATGTTCAGGCCGCCGAAGCTGGACACTTTGACGACCTGATGCTCGACGCCGATGAGCCAGCGCATGATGTCGAGGTCATGACAGCATTTGGTGTTGAGCAGGCCGCCGTTGAGCGCGCTGTGACGGTGAAAGCGGCGCATGAAGCTGGCGATGTGGGCGACATGGAGTTGCTCGACGCCGGCGATGTGGATGATCTGGCCGAGGATGCCGGATTGGACGATCTGGCGCAGCTTGAGATAGGCAGCCGCGGCACGGAGGTTGAAGCCGACGTAAGCAACCACGCCGGTCTGCCGCTGAGCTTCGAGGATGGCGACGGAATCCTCAATCGTATGCGCCAGCGGCTTCTCCAGATAGACCGGCTTACCCGCCTGCAGCGCCTTGACCGTCAGCTCCCGATGCACGAACTCGGGCGCGGTGATCAGCACTGCATCCAGGTCGGTGCGGGCGAGCATGGCGTCCAGATCGGTGAATGGCTGGGCGCCGGCCAGTTCGTTCTTTTCGATGAAGTGGTTAAGCCGACCTGCGTCGATGTCATGCACGCCAAACAGCTCGGCGCGGGAAATGGTTTGATGCAGTTGTTTGGCGAACCCGCCGGCGCGGGCGCCAGCGCCGATGATGCCGATGCGGTAACGACGGGACATGCGTCACGACTCCTGAAGGCGAGGAAGTCGAGGCATGATACTGGTCGGGTGCAGGCGCGGCAGTCGGGGGTGCAGTAGTTTCAGCGCCCCCCGGAATGCCCCCCCCGGAGTTAACCCGAAGTTACCCCCGGAGCTACCCCCGGAGCTACCCCCGGAGCTACCCCCGGAGCTACCCCCGGATTCGCTGCGCTCATCCGCGGCTTGGGGCGCATGGGGATGGCGCTGCGCGCTGGGGGTGGTCGTGTATCCCACCGATTCGCCTGCGGCTCATCGGTGAGCGTCCAGGCGCTCTATATTTCATGCAGATCACACGCACGATCACTTCAGCAAACCTGCATCACTGCTCATCTTCATCCCTGCCTTCATCTCTCCCCTGCTTTATCTGTGTTCATCGGTGGCAAAAAAAAAGCGACATCAGAATGTCGCTTCGATCCGCAGCGTGGCGACCACGGCATCGCGCAGCAGTTGGTTGCCGCCGGGGTTTTTGATGTATTGCAGGTCGGGTTGCAGGGCGAGCCAGGGCGTCAGTTGCAGCTTGTAGAACAGCTCGAACGCCATCTCGTAGTCCTGGGTGAACGCAGCCACCTGCCGGGCGGGGGCGCTGAAGTGGACGTAGGACACCATGACGCCCACGATGTCGTCGTCGCGGCTGGGCAGCAGGCCGACGTACTGCACGCCGATGCCGCAGTGCAGATCGACCTCGGCGACTTCCTCATCCGCGCCGGCAAGTTGGAAGAACAGGCCCAGGCCCTGGGCGTTGGTTTCGTCGTCGGGTTGTTCGCAGTAGAGCGTCTGGTCGAGCACGAGATACCAGCCGGCGGTGCCGGATTCGTTCTGGCCGGCAAAGGTGGTGAAGTCGCCGGTGTGCCCCCAGCCGCCGACGCCCAGCCGACCGACGCAGCCATCGGCAAATTCCCAGGTGACGCCGAGTTCGCCGATGACGAACCAGTCGGCAGGTTGGCCGAAGAAAGTTTCCCCCGCGTGTTCGCCGGTGAGATGGCCTTCATGCAGCGCGCCGTCGAACAGGCCGACGTTGGCGTAGAGGAAATCCGTGGGGTTGACGAAGAGAATGACGCCGACCGCGGTGTCGGGATAAGTGGGGAACTCGAGCACGGTGGGACTGACGCCGGGCGAGGAGTGAATGAAGGCGGCGCCGTGGTCGACAAAGGCGAAGTCATCGTTGGCTTCACTCTTGCCGAACTTGACGCCCAGCAGGCCGTCGAAGAAGTCCTGGCGATACCAGAGCTGGGCGAGTTCAGTGCGGCCGTCGGCGTCGATGTTGGAGTAGACCTGGAAGTCGCCGGTGTCGATGGTGGAGGAATCCGGGCCGTGGTGATGGAGGAACTGGACGAAGAAGGTTCCCCCCGGCACGCCGACGAGCCGGTCGAGGTCGAGGGTGAGGTTCAGGTCCAGCAGGTGGCGCAGGGTGGAACTGCGGGTGCGCAGGCCGCCGCGGCAGTTGTGGGACCAGTCGATGATGATCGAGCCTTGCGGGTCGATGCCCTGCTCGCGCAAGGCGTCGCGCAGGCCGAACCAGTTGCCGGTCAGGTATTCCCATTCCAGCGGGTTGGCGGAGGCGGGTTCGGCGGCGCGCGAAGCCGGTTCGGTTTGCGAGTTGGCCTCATCTGCCCGACACCGCAGGGAGCCCAGCACCAGCAGGACGCAGGCCATGATGCCCAGGGAAAGATGCGACAAATGCTGTGAATTCAGTGCTTTGGAGCTGAACATGGGAAAGCCCGTCTTGGATGTAAATATAACTTAGTCTCAATTTCAACAAGTTACTGAGCCGGTACGGGAACGTCAACTTCGGAGTTCCGGCTTTCCTTTGAGTCGGTTGAATGTACCGGTTGGATGAGCAGATGTGCGAGCGATTCGTTCACCCTTCGCCCCCGGAATCAACCCCCAAAATCAACCTCCGGAGTCAACCCAGGGAGTCAACCCAGGGATCAACCCCCACATTCGCTGCGCTCATGTGCGGCTTCGCCTCTGCTCAATCAGCTTCTTTATCCCTGCCTTTATCTCTCCCCTGCTTCATCCGTGTTCATCTGTGGCAAAAAAAACAACCCACGGGAGTGCCGTGGGTTGGGTGGGAGTGAGGTGGTCGACCGACTCGACTGCGAGCTGCGGGACTTACTTGGGATCCAGCAGGGCGGCGCGGGCGGCGGCGAGGCGGGCGATGGGCACGCGGAACGGCGAGCAGCTGACATAGTTCAGGCCGATCTTGTGGCAGAACATGACCGACGCGGGATCGCCGCCGTGTTCGCCGCAGATGCCGCACTTCAGGTCGCTGCGAATGCTGCGGCCCTTGGTGACGCCGATTTCCATGAGCTGACCCACGCCGGTGGTGTCGATGGACGCGAAGGGGTTGTCCTTCATGATCTCGGCATCACGGTAAGCGGGCAGGAACGAACCGCTGTCGTCGCGGCTCATGCCCAGACAGGTCTGGGTCAGGTCGTTGGTGCCGAAGCTGAAGAACTCGGCGCTCTGGGCGATCTCGTCGGCGGTCAGGGCGCCGCGCGGGACTTCGATCATGGTGCCGACGGAGTACTTGAGCTTGACGCCGGTTTCCTTGATGACTTCCTTCGCCACGCGATGGACGATTTCGACCTGCAGGTCCAGCTCCTTCTTGAAGCCGACCAGCGGGATCATGACTTCCGGATGCACCTTGATGCCTTCCTTGCGCACCTTGGCGGCCGCCTGGAAGATGGCGCGGGCCTGCATCTCGGAGATTTCCGGATACTTGATGCCCAGCCGGCAACCACGGAAGCCGAGCATGGGGTTGAACTCGTGCAGTTCGTGCACCATCTGGCGCACCTGTTCGACGGGCACGCCGATCTGGTCTGCAACTTCCTTCTGGCCCTTCTCGTTGTCCGCCTGGGGCAGGAACTCATGCAGCGGCGGATCGAGCAGACGAATGCACGCGGGGCGACCCGCCAACGCGCGGAAGATGCCTTCGAAGTCGCCCTGCTGATGGGGCAGCAGCTTGGCGAGCGCCGCCTTGCGGGCGTCGACGCTCTTGGCGAGGATCATCTGCCGCACGGCAATGATGCGGTCGCCTTCGAAGAACATGTGCTCGGTGCGGCACAGGCCGATGCCTTCCGCGCCGAACGCGATGGCGTTGGCGACCTGATCGGGCTGGTCGGCGTTGGTGCGCAGGCCCAGCTTCCGGTACTTGTCCGCCAGCTTCATGATGAAGTCGTAGTACTTGAAGACCTTCGATTCGCTGGGCTTGAGGGTCTTGCTGACGAGCACCTGCTTCAGTTCGCTGTCGGCGGTGTTGATCTTGCCGTTGAACACTTCGCCGGTCGAACCGTTGATGGAGAGGTAGTCGCCTTCCTTGAGGGTCAGGCTGCCGCAGGTCATGGTGCCGTTCTTGTAGCTGATGCTGATGTCACCCGCGCCGGCGACGCAGACCTTGCCCATCTGGCGGGCGACGAGCGCCGCATGGCTGGAGACGCCGCCGCGGCAGGTGAGGATGCCGTCGGAGGCGATCATGCCGCGCAGGTCTTCGGGGCTGGTTTCGATGCGGGCGAGGATGATGTGTTCACCCTGGCCGGCGAGTTCTTCCGCCTTGGTGGCGCTGAAGACGACCTTGCCGGAGGCAGCGCCGGGGCCGGCCGCCAGACCGGTCGCCATGAGCTTGCCTTCCTTCTTGGCGCGCTCGTAGTCGCCGCGGTCGAAGATGGGCTGGAGGAGCTGGTTGAGGGCTTCGGGGTCGCCGGACTTGATGGCGTGCTCGGGCTTCATGAGGCCCTGCTTGACCATGTCGTGGGCGATCTTGACATACGCCAGCGCGGTGCGTTTGCCGTTGCGCGTCTGGAGCATGTAGAGCTTTTTGCGTTCGATGGTGAACTCGAAGTCCTGCACGTCGCCGAAGTTTTTCTCCAGCGTTTTGCGGACTTTTTCCAGCTCTTTGAAGGCGGGCCCGATGTTGGGGTCCTTCGCCATTTCCTGAACGGTCAGCGGGGTGCGGACGCCGGCGACGACGTCTTCGCCCTGGGCGTTGATGAGGTATTCGCCCCAGAAGACGTTCTCGCCGGTGGCGGGGTCGCGGGTGAAGGCGACGCCGGTGGCGCTGTCGTCACCCATGTTGCCGAACACCATGGCCTGCACGTTGACGGCGGTGCCCCACTCGTCGGGAATCTTGTACTTCTGACGATAGATGATGGCGCGTTCGTTCATCCACGAGCCGAACACCGCGCCGACGGCGCCCTGAAGCTGCGCCATCGGGTCATTGGGAAACGCCTTGCCGGTGCGCTCTTTGATGAGCGCCTGGAAGCGCTTGACCAGTTCCTTGAGCTGCTCGGCGGAAAGGTCGGTGTCTTCCTTGGCGCCGACTTCTTCCTTGAGGTGATCCATCACTTCGTCGAACGGCTCATGCTCGTTTTCATGGCGCTTCTGCACGCCCATGACCACGTCGCCGTACATCTGCACAAAGCGGCGGTAGCAGTCCCAGGCGAAGCGGGCGTTGCCGGTGGCGGCGGAGACGGCTTCGACGGCAGTGTCGTTCATGCCCAGGTTGAGGATGGTGTCCATCATGCCGGGCATGGAGTCACGGGCGCCGGAGCGCACGGAGACGAGCAGCGGGTTCTTGGGATCGCCGAACTTCTTGCCGGTTTCCTTTTCCATCCACGCGACGGCCTTGGGGACGTCGACTTCGAACAGGCCCTTGGGATACTTGCGGCCGTTGTCGTAGTAGTGGGTGCAGACTTCGGTGGTGATGGTGAAGCCCGGGGGCACCGGCAGGCCGATCTTCGTCATCGCCGCCAGGTTGGCGCCCTTGCCGCCGAGCAACGGCTTCATGGTGCCGTCGCCATCGCAGCGGCTCTTGCCAAAGTGGTAGATGAATTGCTGCGCCTTCTTGCCCGCAGCCTTCTTGCCTGCGGGTTTTTTGGCTGTTGTCTGCTTCGACTTCTTCTGCTTCGCCATTGGTGAGATTCCCTTCCGTTTCGGGGCTTAGCGGGATGTTGAAAATAAGACCTAGTCGGACGATTCTAGTGGTTGCGCAGGGGCCGTCAAAATGCGCAAAAGCAGTTAGCGGCCCCGAGGCGGTGTCGAGGTCGGAATCCCGGACAGGGCGTCCGCGGGCTTGGTGAATCCTCCCCCGACCTGCAACCCACGGAGCAGTTTGCGGCACGCAGGGGCGGGTGCTAGCTTGCCGCATCAGTGTCAGCAGACTGCTTCCCCTCATTCATGCATAGGTAAACCATCGATGAAACCCGTGGGATTTTCCGTCATTGGGCTGGGCATGGGCAAGGTCCGCGCCAAGACCATCACCCAGACGCCCGGCGCCAAACTGGTCAGCGTCATCGACCTCAACGCCCAGCGCGCCCAGCAAGTCGGCGAAGAATTTCAGTGCGCCTGGCACACCGAAGTGAAAGCCGCGCTGGCGGATGAAAACGTCGACTTCGTGCTGGTGATGACGCCTTCGGGGCTGCATGGCGAACTGGCGATCCAGGCGCTGGAAGCCGGCAAGCACGTCATCACCACCAAGCCCATGGAGGTGAGTCTGGAGAAATGCGACGCCATGATCGCCGCGTGGCGGAAATCCGGCCAAATGCTCGCGGTGGACTTCCAACGCCGCTATGAGCAGCCGTATGTGCGGGTCAAACACGCCATCGAACAAGGCTACTTCGGCAAACTGCTGATGGGCGAGGCCCGGCTCAAATGGCATCGCACCCAGGAATACTACGACGCCGGCGGGTGGCGCGGCACGTGGAAAATGGACGGCGGCGGCGCGCTGGCGAACCAGACCGTGCATGAAATCGACCTGCTCCGCTGGTTCATGGGCCAACCCAAACGAGTCATCGGCAAGTACGGCATCTACAACCATCAGATCGAAACCGAAGACCTCGGGCTGGCGCTCATCGAGTTCGCCAACGGCGCCGTCGGCACCATCCTCGGCACCACCACCTTCCCCAAGAGCGTGTACAGCGGGCTCGAAGTGCACGGCTCCGAAGGCGGCATCCTCACCACCCGCCAGGAAGCCGGCGAATGGTTCTGGCTGGCGGGCTGCGAAGAGCGGCAGGAGAAACTGCAGCCGGCGCATCCTTACAAGGATGTGATCGAAAATGCCGTGGCGGCGGTGCGCGACGGCGCGAAGATGGTCTGCGACGGCGCCGACGGCCGGGCGTCGATCGAACTGCTCAACGCCATCTACACCTCCGCCCGCAACGGCAGCGCGCCGGTGGAAGTGGGATAAACGGATCGGGCACGTGACCGGGGGTAATTGCCGTGGCATTCACGAACGCCAATTCAGCCCCCGGTCAATGACCGGGGGCAAATAACCTGAGGGACTCGCATCGTTCCACCATCACCATCCTGAACCGCGCTCCGCGCGGCGTCCCCTTCGGTTCGCCCCGGTTGCGCTCATGAATTTTTTGCACGACCGCACCGGCCGTATAATCGGCGGCTTGCACCACTTGCGGTAAGCATTTTCCCCGGAAATGCTTACACGCACTTTCCACCCCCTTTCCCCCCGACTTGCCCGCCGTTGGGGGTTCAGCTATACTACATGGCTTATCGCCGGAGGCAGTCGGTGCTGGGAGCGGCCTAACGTCCTGTATTTTCAGTCCTTACGCTTAAGCTTGATCGGAGAGGTCAATGCTGCTGAAGACCGTGCGCAACTATGCCAAGCGCGGAGATGCTCTTCCTATCCCCAATCTGGTGCGCGTGCAGCAGGAGGCTTACAAACGCTTCCTGCAGCTGGAAAAAGAAGCTGACCAGCGCGATCCCATGATCGGGCTGGAATCGCTTTTGCGCGAAGTGTTCCCCATCGAGAGCTACGACGGGAACATGCAACTGGAGTACGTCCACTTCAAGCTCGATGAGCCGCGCTACACGCCGCTCGAATGTAAGGAGCTGCGCCTGACCTACGGGCTGCCGTTCCGCATTCGCGTGCGCCTGGTGCGCAAGGATGTGGCGGAAATCCCCGAGGAAGACATCTATCTCGGCGAAATCCCCATCCTCATGGGCGGCGGCGAGTACATCATCAATGGCGCCGAGCGCGTCATTGTGAACCAACTGCATCGCTCCCCGGGCGTGGACTTCTCCATCGTCTCGGCGGAAGGCGACCGCCCGCTGCACTCGGCGCGCATCATCCCGGAGCGCGGCTCGTGGATTGAGCTGGAAGTCACCAAGAAAGACGTGCTGGTCATGCGCATTGACCAGTCCACGAAGATCCCGGCGACCACCTTCCTCCGCGCCATCGACGAGGACTTCAGCACCACCGACACCATTCTCCGCACGTTCTATGACGTGCGCGAGATTCCCGTCGCCCAGCTCAAGCCCGATCACTTTGCCGCGGCGCCGATCATCGACACCGAGACCGGCGAAGAGCTCGTCCGCGTCGGCGCCCAGATCGGCTCGCACATCGAGAAGATCCAGGCTTCCAACCTCAAGACCGTCGAAATCGTCGACAACGTCTCCGACGAGCTGATCCTCAACACCATCGCTGAGGAAAAGCAGGCGGCCTTCGAGGAACTGCAGGTCACTGAACACGAAATGGCGCTGCTGCAGCTCTATGCTCGCCTGCGTCCGGGCAACCCGCCGCAGGTGGACAAGGCCCGTCAGCTCTTTGCCGAGAAGTTCTTCGACGAAAACCGCTACCGGCTGGGCAAAGTCGGCCGGTTCCGCATCAACCGCAAGTTCGACCTGGAAGTGCCGGAACTGGAGATGAAGCTCCGCGCCGAGGACTTCCTGCATGTCATCATGTACCTGCTGGACCTGCGCTCCAACCGCAACAAAGCCCACGTCGACGACATCGACCATCTGGGCAATCGCCGCCTGCGCACGCTCGACGAGCTGGCGGTCGAGGAACTCCGCAAGGGCTTCCTCAAGCTGCGGCGCACCGTGCAGGAACGCATGAGCGTCAAGGACCCGGACGAACTGGCGAAGATCGCCGACCTGATCAACAGCAAGAGCATCAGCAGCGCGATCGAACACTTCTTCGGCCGCAGCGAACTGAGCCAGGTCGTTGACCAGACCAACCCGCTGAGCATGCTCAAGCATGAACGCACCCTCAGCGCCATGGGCCCGGGTGGCCTGAACCGCAAACGCGCCGGTTTCGAAGTGCGCGACGTGCATATCTCGCACTACGGCCGCATCTGCCCCATCGAAACCCCCGAAGGCACCAACATCGGCCTGATCTCGTCGCTGGGCATCTATTCCCACATCGACGAGTACGGCTTCCTCCAGACCCCCTACCGCGTGGCGAAGGCCGGCGAACTGCCCGGCGAAATCGTCTACCTCCGCGCGGATGAGGAAATGAAGGTCACCCTCGCCCCCACCGACGTCATCGACTACAAGTCCGGCAAGCTCACCAAGGGTCAGCTCCTGGCGCGCGTCGATGGCGATCTCTCCCAGGTCGACAGCAAGAGCATCAGTTACATCGACGTGAGCCCCAAGCAGATCGTCGGTGTCTCGGCCGCGCTGATCCCCTTCCTGGAACATGACGACGCCAACCGCGCCCTCATGGGTTCCAACATGCAGCGCCAGGCGGTGCCGCTGATCAAGACGCAGCCCCCCTGCGTCGCCACCGGCATGGAAATGGAAATTCCCCGGCATTCGGGCATGGTCGTCCGCGCCAAGAACGCCGGCACCATTACCTATGTCGACGCTCAGCGCATCATCATCGACAACGCCGACGAATACGAGCTGCGCAAGTTCGTGGGGCTGAACGAAAAGACCTGCCTCAACCAGCGCCCCATCGTGCGCATCGGCCAGAAGGTCAAAGCCGACCAGATCATTGCCGACGGCGCCGCCACCAGCAAGGGTGAACTGGCGCTGGGCAAGAATGTGCTCGTCGCCTTCAATACCTTCGACGGCTACAACTTCGAAGACGCCATCGTCATCAACGAGCGGCTGGTCAAGGAAGACACCTTCACCTCGATCCACATCGAGGAGTTCGATGTCGAAATCCGCGAAACCAAGCTCGGCCGCGAGGAATTCACCCGCGACATCCCCAACGTCAGCGAACGTCAGCTCGCCCGTCTGGATGAGAACGGCGTGATTCAGATCGGCAGCTATGTCAAGCCCGGCGACATCCTCGTGGGCAAGGTTTCGCCCAAGAGCAAGAGCGAACTGACCCCGGAAGAAAAACTGCTGCACGCCATCTTCGGCCGAGCTGGCGAAGATGTAAAGAACGACTCGCTCGAAGTGCCCGCGGGCACCGAAGGCGTGGTCATCGGCGCCCGCCGGTTCAGCCGGCGCATGCACCTGAACGAAGAGCAGAAGAAGACCCTCAAGCGCGAGATGCGCGAGTACGAAGAGTTGATGGACCGCCGCGCCGCCGAGCTGTTCCGCCAGATGGTCGAGCAGATCAACGAAGTGACCGGCGGGCAGATGGTCGACCCCTCCACCCGCCAGAAGGTCGGTGCTTCGGAACTGACCGAAGTGGTGCTGGAGCAGATCGAATCCTTCAGCCTCAACTGGGTCAAGGGCTCCAAGGAAGCCCGCCAGGCCGCCGAAGTGGTGCACAAGGCCTTCTGGCCGCGCATCATGGCGATCGAGAAGGAAAAACAGCGTCGTCTGGCGCACATGAAGCGCGGCGACGAACTCGCCAGCGGCGTGCTGGAAATGGTCAAGGTCTACCTCGCCACCAAGCGGGCCCTGTCCGTCGGTGACAAGATGGCCGGCCGGCACGGCAACAAGGGCGTCATCGCCCGTATCGTGCCGGAAGAAGACATGCCGTTCCTCGAGGACGGCACTTCGGTGGACGTGCTGCTCAACCCGCTGGGCGTGCCCAGCCGTATGAACGTGGGCCAGATTCTCGAAACCCACCTCGGTTGGGCGTGCGGCGTGCTGGGCTTCCAGGCGGTCACCCCCGTGTTCGACGGGGCGACCGAAGCGGAAATCCATGAAGTCATTGAGGAAGCCAACACCTACGTGGCGCGCCGCCGCGAAGAGATCGAACTGAGCGGGAACAACAACTGGCTCAAGACCATCACTGACGCCTATGACGCCAAGAATGACGATCAGGTGTTGAGCCAGGGCATCCGCCGGTGGCTGTCGTCCTTCAAGGTGCTCTACACGGATCAGCACAAGCCGCTGACCGCCGACGAACTGAACAAGCTGGAAGAGGCGGTCATCGTCAGCTTCCCGGACGGCGACCCGCGCGATGCGGATCGTCGGCATCTGCCCCGCTTCAACCGCGAGCCCAGGAAGGTTGCGGACCCGGCGGCGCTGATTGCCGAGGTTCGCGCCTCCGATCGCCTGCGTCCGCTGTATGAAGCCTCGCTGGCGGCGATCAACGGCACCGACGGCAAGAACTGGATCCGATCCGACAAGGCGGGTTTTGATCTGGTCGCCGATCGTCAGGGCTTGTACTTCTTCCGCAACCCGATCAGCGGGCACGTGAATGAAGGCTACATCGGCCAAGCGGCGAAGCTCAAGAGCCGCCTGCAGATGCACCTGAGCAGCCGCAGCGGCAACAACTGGGTGCAGCGCATCCAGGAAGAAGCCAACTACCAGGTCAATACCTACAAAACGCCCCGGGCCTTTGACGCCAAGGAAATCCTGGCGCCCATGCCCGCCGGCGGCAAGGTGCAGCTCCACGACGGCCGCACCGGTGAACCCTTCCACCAGAAGACCACCGTGGGCCACATGTACCTGCTGAAACTGCACCACCTGGTGGACGACAAGATCCACGCCCGCGCCACCGGGCCTTACAGCCTCATCACCCAGCAGCCGCTGGGCGGCAAGGCGCGCACCGGCGGCCAGCGGTTTGGTGAAATGGAAGTGTGGGCGCTCGAAGCTTACGGCGCCGCTTACATTCTCCAGGAACTGCTGACGGTCAAGAGCGACGACGTGGAAGGCCGCACCAAGATTTACGAGTCCATGGTCAAGGGCACCAACACGCTCGAAGCCGGCATGCCGGTCGCGTTCGACGTGCTGTGCAACGAGATCAAGGGCCTGGGCCTGAACATCACCATGGAGAAGACCGCCGCCGACAGCGGCAGCATTCTCTAAACGTCTGAGGTTCACTTGGGCGCGTCGACGCCGTCGGGCGGGTGTGTCTCGCCAGCCGGTCGGAACAGGTCGAAAGGACCTGGCCGCGACGACGCCCAAGCGGGTTGAATTGTTCGTACTGCTGAACGAATCGCCGCATGCCAGCGGGAGCAAGAACCACTATGGCAGAATCTGTCTACGATCGCGTGAACGACTACGGCTCGGTGAAGATCACCCTCGCCAGCCCCAATGACATCCGTTCCTGGTCCTTCGGCGAAGTCAAAAAGCCCGAGACCATCAACTATCGCACCTACCGTCCCGAAAAGGACGGCCTGTTCTGCGAACGCATCTTCGGCCCGGAACGCGACTACGAATGTGCCTGCGGCAAGTACAAGGGCACCAAGTTCAAAGGCATCATCTGTGACCGCTGCGGCGTCAAGGTGACCCACTCGCGCGTGCGCCGCAAGCGCATGGGTCATATCAACCTGGCCGCCCCCGTGGTGCACATCTGGTTCTTCAAAGCCATTCCCAGCCATCTGGGCAACCTGCTGGGCATGAAGACCTCCGACATCGAAAAGGTCATCTACTTCCAGGACTACGTGGTCACCGACCCCGGCGACACCGAGCTCAAAGTCCGCCAACTGCTGACCGAAGACGAATACCGCCAGGCCACCGACCGTCACGGCACCAAGTTCAAAGCCATGATGGGCGCCGAGTCCATGAAGGAACTGCTCCAGCAGCTCGATCTGGACACGCTCAGCGACACCCTGCGCGAAGACATCAAGAAGACCCGCAGCAAGCAGAAGATCAAGGACCTGTCCAAGCGGCTCAAGATCGTCGAGCAGATTCGCCACAGCGAAAACAAGCCCGAATGGATGATTCTGGACGTCGTGCCGGTCATCCCGCCGGACCTGCGCCCGCTGGTGCTGCTGGAATCGGGCAACTTCGCCACCAGCGACCTCAACGACCTGTACCGCCGCATCATCAATCGCAACAACCGCCTCAAGAAGCTGATGGACCTCAACGCCCCCGAGGTCATCATCC
>CAZSBB010000006.1:0-165603 GCA_964605235.1 uncultured Phycisphaeraceae bacterium | reverse complement strand
CCCCTGACACTTCTATTGTCATAATGACCGTGACACTTCTATTGAGTTCCTACATGGGGTCGCCACGGGTTTGACCCTCGGCGGGGAATCGTCTACATTCTCCCCTCGCACGAAGCAGGGCTCGTAGCTCAGTTGGCTAGAGCGCACCCCTGATAAGGGTGAGGTCGCGTGTTCGACTCACGCCGGGCCCATTGTCGTAAAGTCTCACGGCGTTCGCCAGCGGCGAACACCTGTCTCGCGGCATCCGCTGCAGCGGCGCATGGTTGACGCTGCTGCACCCGTCAGCGCGTTGCAGGCGCAGCGCAATGCTCCCCAACATTCACAACGCCCACCCGGCCCCAGCGCGGAACTTGTCGGTCGCGTCGGACCGATCGCCAGCCATTGCAGGCCGCGCAGCGAGTGGCTAGGCTTCCGCCCCGGTAAGCGGACCGCACCGCGGCGGGTTTGGAGCAATTCCTGGCGGAGTGAGCGCAATGACCAGCACCGTGATTCAGGCGGAGTTCGAGTGTCTGCTGGAGGATACCGCCAACGACGGCCCGCGTGCAGGTGAAGGGGCGATCGCCGCGGCGCCGGATGGATCCCTGCTGCTGGCGTATGGCCGGTTTGAAGGCGCCGCCGACGAAGATCGCGCCGTGCTGGTGCGGCGTCGGTCGGCGGACGGCGGCCGGACCTGGAGTGCGGCTGACGTGCTGGCCACCGCGCCCGACGACGCCCTGAACGTGATGTCGGCAAGTCTGCTGCCGCTGCAGGACGGCCGAATCGGCGCGGTCTATCTGCTAAAGAAATCGCTGCAGGACTGCCGGCCCTATTTCATCGCCAGCGGCGATGGGGGCCGCAACTGGTCGCCGCCGACGTTGATGATCCCCGAGCCGGCGTACTACACCATCAACAATGATCGCCTGGTTCAGTTGCGCAGTGGTCGCCTGCTCGCGCCGTATGCGGTTTACCGCGGCGCTGCCGGCCATGGCCGTTGCGGTTGCGTGGTTTCCGATGACGGCGGGCGAACGTGGGCGCTTGGTCCGGGCCTGCCGATCGATCCGCGCCAGACGCTTGAGCCGCGTGAACTGGACGAGCGGTTTCCGGCGGGGCTGGAGTTGTGGCGGAAGCGCGACGTGCATGCCCAGGAGCCGGGGGTGATTGAGTTGTCGGATGGCCGGGTAATGATGTGGGCGCGCACGACAGGCGGCTACGCGTATCGGGCGTTGTCGGAAGACCGCGGCTGGACGTGGGGACCGTTCCAGGCGATCCCGGAGTTCAGCATGTGCTGCAGTCCGCAGAGTCTGGCGCGGCTGCCGGGGAGTCGACGGATCATCATGCTCTACAACGATCGCGCGGGCGTGCCCTTTGCCTCGCCGCAGTTCCATCGGCGTTGCCAGTTGTCCGTGGCGGTCAGCGACGACGACGCCCGGACGTGGCGCCGCCTGGGTCTGCTGGAGCCGCCCGACAGCCCGAGCAACTGCTACGCCAGCATCTGTTTCCACCGCGATCAAGTGCTGTTCACCTACTACCAGGGGGTCTGGGACAACCGTCCGGGAGAGGCGCCGACGGTGCGCAACCTTGCGTCGCTGAAACTCAAGATCGTGCCGCGGGCTCGTTTCGAGCATTGACCAGGTCACGCCGACCGTCGGCGCCGCCGACACCCGAATTGGAATGAAACCCGCCCGCCGACGAAGTTGGCCGGGGGCGACGATGGCACCGCGCCGCGGTGGCGGTCGCAGCGTTCCGGCGCGCCACGACCGTGTTGACACGCGTCGCACAAGGCTGCACAATGAATTCGTAAGCTTACGAATAGCCGTTGTCGCGCTGTGCGGGCGCAAGTAAGGAATGACTTCATGGCAAAATCCGTAATCCCTGCAATCCTGCTGGCGCTGGTGTGCGGATGGGGCTGTGCCCGCGCGGCCGAGCTGACGCTCGTGGAAAAAGGCGTGAGCGTGGCGCCGATCATGCTCGCCGAAGACGCCTCTGCCGAGACGCGCCAGGCGGCGGCGGATCTGGCGCTGTATCTCGGCAAGATCAGCGGCGCCAAGCCGCAGATCGTCGAAGGGACACAGGCGCCTGCGCCGGCGCGCGCCATCTGGGTGGGGCTGCATCCGCAACTGGCGGCGGCTGTGCCCCAGGTGAAGCTCACCTTTGAGCACCCGGAGGAAATCCTCATCGCCTGCAACGGACAACACCTGGTGGTCGCCGGGCGCGACCGGACGCTGGGCGGCAAACAGACGGAGTTCGGCACCGCCAACGCCGTCTACACCTTCCTGGAGAAGCACCTCGACGTGCGCTGGCTCTGGCCGGGGGCGCTGGGCGAGGACCTGATCCACCGCGACACGATCACGCTGGCTCCCTTTGAATACCGCTTCCATCCCATCTTCCGGCACCGGCACCTCTGGCCGCGGCAACCGCGGGAATGGCACACTTTCCAGCGCGTCAACTTCACTTCCCTGCAGGTGTCCGCCGGGCACGCCTACACCAAGTGGTGGGACGCCTATCACGAGCAGCACCCGGACTGGTTCGCGCTGCGGAGTGATGGCACACGCACGCCGGAGCGCTGGGGACCGGCGGTGAAACCCGAAGCGGTCAAACTGTGCGTGTCCAATCCCGAGGTGGCGGCGCAGTGGCTCGAGAATGCCCAGGAAGCCCTGCAGCAGGATCCGGCGCGGATCATGGTGAGCGCCAGCCCCAACGATGGCGCCGGCTTCTGCGTCTGCGAAAAGTGCCGGGCGATGGATGATCCCCACGGCCCGGCGATGTGGGGTTATGTCGCCCTGACCGACCGCTATGTCAAGTACTGGAACAGCCTGGCGCGCAGGCTGCGGGAGCGCTTCCCGCAGCGCGAGGTCTGGGTGGGGGCGTATGCCTACAGCGCGTACAAGACCCCGCCATCGAGCGTGAGCCTGGAACCCAACATCGCCGTCGGTTACGTCGGACACTTCCCGCTGGCGAACGATGAAGCGACGCAGAAGGAAAAGGAAGGATGGCTGGGATGGGCGGCGAAGGCCAGCACCATGTTCTACCGGCCGAACCTATTCCACTACTCCGGCGGCTGGCTCAGTCTGCCGAGCATCGCCACGCGCCGCACCAGCGAAGACTTCCGGTTTCTGGCGGACCACAAGTGCATCGGCATCGAGGTGGATACGCTGCCGCGCAACTGGTCCACCCAGGGCGTGCAATACTATCTGCTGGCGCAGCTGGCCTATGACCCGTACCAGGACGCCGGCGCGCTGCTGCAGGACTACTATCGCCGCGGGTTTGGTCCCGCCGCGGGGGAAATCGAACGCTACTTCAACCTCATGGAACAGGCCCACGAGGAAGTCCTCAAGCGGATTATTCACTCCAGCGGCAAGGGGCGCGAGATGGTCGACGCCTGCCGGGAGATCTACACCGCGGCGGTGCTGAACCCGGCGGAGGACGCCATCCGGCGGGCCGAGGCGCAGGCGGCGGGATCGGATCTGTATCGGCAGCGCGTGGCCTTCATCCGCACGGGCTTCGACTTTGTCAAATTGCAGATCGAGATCATCAACACGATGAAGACCGTGCGCGAAAGCAAGGGCGAGGCGGTGGAAGCGGTCAGGCGGGCGGTCAAGCTGTGCGAGGCCCGCGCGGAGATGCTCACGAACAGTCCGCCCTACGCGCTCAGCGACGCGCAGTGGTATTTCAAATCGCGCCGACTCGCGGACTGGATCGGTCCGCCATCCGAGGAACTCCGCAAGTCCGCCTATGCCGGGCCCGAAGCCGTGCCGGATATGCAAGGGCAGGACTAAGCGCGGTTCCCTGGCGCGGGCGATGAGTCAGCCGCCTGAAACCTGATTTCCAATACGCATGAAAACAACCCTCTTGCTGCCGTTGCTGCTCCTGCTGCTCGCGCTGACCGCTGTCGGTGCTGAGCCTGACCGGCAGACCATCGTCGCCTTCGGTGATTCGATCACCGCGCGGCGGGGTTCCCTGCGGGTCTACGCGGACATCCTCGCAGACGAACTGCACGCGCAACTGATCAACAGCGGCATCGGCGGGCACCACACCCGGATGGCGCGGGCGCGCTTTGAGCGGGACGTGCTGGCGCATCAGCCGGACATCGCCATCATCCTGTTCGGCGCCAACGACGCGGCCGTGGACGTCTGGAAAGACCCGCCCGCCACGGAGCCGCGGGTGTCGCTGGAGGATTACGCAGCGAACCTGCGCTACTTCTGCCGCGAACTGAAACAGCGCGGCGTGCGGGTGCTGCTCGTCACGCCGACCCCGTTTCGCTGGACGCAGCACTTGCGCACGCTGTATGGCCGGCCGCCGTATGACCCGAATGATGCTGACGGGTTCAATGTGGTGCTGGTCAGGTACGCCGCCGTGGTGCGCCGGATTGCCGCGGAGGAACAAGTCACCCTGATCGACGCCTGGCAGGCGTTTGAGGCCCACGGCGAGCAGGAGGGCCAGTCGCTCGATGAGTTGCTGCTCGATGGCATGCACCCGAACGCCAAAGGCCAGCGAATCCTCGCCGACCTGCTGCTGGCGAAGCTGCGGTAGCGTGAATGTCACCCGGTGGTGAGCGCTCCTGCATCCCGCCCAGCGGGCGCGGGCGGCATGGTCCAAAAGGATTGACACGGATTGACGTGCGGCGATACAATCGGATTCGTAAGCTTACGAATATCATCCATGCCGGAGTCTGGGAAGGAAACGGTGTGCCCACCACGCTGACCGACATCGCCCGTGAGACCGGTTTGGCCACCAGCTCCGTCGCCGACGTGCTGCGCGGCCGGCCTGGGTATGCCGAGAAGACCCGTCAGCGCGTGCTGGAAACCGCCCAGCGGCTGGACTTCGTTCCCAACCATTTCGCCCGCAGTCTGTTGATGCAGCGTTCGCACACGATCGGCGTGGGCATGCGCATGGACAACAGTCCGGTCACCGGTCCCACGCTTCATGCCTTGGCGAAGTGCCTGACCGACCACGGTTACATGCCGCTGTTCGCCGACACCTCGGCAGCCGACGGCGACCAGAACGCCGTGCGGGAGTTGCGGGCGCGGTCGGTCGATGGGCTGATCATCGCGACCGGCGACGAGGCCCCGTTGCGTCGTCTGGTGCCGCGGAAGCTGCCTTTGGTCCAACTGCGCAACTGTCCCGGCTCGGGGCGGATTCCGGCGGTGATTGGCGCGTACACCCAGGCCATGGGCAGCGGCGTGCGCTGGTTGGCGGAGCGCGGCCATCGGCGCATCGCCTTCATGGGCGTGGACAACGTGCCGGCGATGCGCGGGCGATACAACACGCACCGGCTCAAGATCGAAGGTTATCGCCAGGGCATGGCGGCGTTGGGTCTGGATGATCCCGCTCTGCTGCTGGACGCGGCGAGTGTCCCGGGGGAGGCGCGCCGGTTCGTGCGGGCGAATGCCGCGCTCTTTGCGGATGTGACCGCCGTGGTGGCGTGCAGTGATCGCGTGGCGGTGGAGGTTATTTCCGGTTTGCATGATCTTGGCCTGCAGGTGCCGGGCGACTGTTCGGTCATCGGTTTTGACGACACGGAGTTCGCCGCGGCGATGCGGCCGACGCTCACCACGTTCCAGCCGCGCCGCGCGGAGATTGGCGTGCTGGCGGCGCGGATGATGCTCGACCTGATCGCCGGCCGCAAAGTCGAGCCGGTGACCGTGACGCCCCAGTTGATTGAACGTGAATCGGCCGGGCCGGCGCCCCGCCGTTGAGCGGGGCTGGTTCAGCAGACGGCGAACGCGCTGGCGTGAAGGATTTTCAATGAAGCCCCTGATCCTGATCCTGATGGGCGTGATGCTGGCCTGCACCAGCAGCGCCGGGGCGCAACCGGCGCTGCTGGTGCAGGCGGGGCAGGCGCAGGCGCGGATCGTGCTGCCGGCGGCGCCGACCCGCACGCAACGCTTCGCCGCCCACGAACTGCGGGATTTCGTGCAGCAGATCAGCGGCGCCACGCTGCCGATCGACTCCGAACCTGCCGCCGAGCTCGTAAACATCTACATCGGCCGCAGCGCGCACACCGACCGGCTGGGGTTGGACGACCGCGGCCTGGTGGACGGCGGCTTCCGCATGGTCAGTGGCGACCGCTGGCTGGCGTTCATCGGTTGCGACGATGACTATGTCGTGCCGGAGCCCTGGGTGCGGAACCCTGCCGACAAGGAAGAAGTCGCCCGCGTGATGAAGCAGTGGGACGAAAAGTCCGGCGGCACCTGGGGCAACCCGCTGCTGTCCGCCCATCGCGGCTACAGCCCGCTGCTGGACCTGTGGGATGCCGACGAACGCGGCTCGCTCAACGGCGTGTACCGCTTCCTGCATGATCTGGGCGTGCGCTGGTACGACCCGGGCCCTTTGGGATTGATCGTCCCACACCGGCCCAACATCCCGCTGCCCAAAGTGGACCTGATCAGCAAGCCCGACTTCCCCATGCGCGATCTGCTGATCTACGGCAACGAGTTCCTGCACGCCCGCAAAGGAACCGAGTCGATCGGCGCGCGTGTGCGCTGGCAACTGTGGCTGGGCACGCGCCCCAACACGCGGGTCATCGGTTATGGCACCGGCCACGGCACCATGAGCGTCATCAGCCGGCCGGAGATGAAGGCCGCCCATCCCGAGTACTACGCCCTGAACCACGGCGAGCGCCAGATCGAGCCCCACAGCTACGGCGTGCCCTGCCTCTCTTCCACGGGCCTGTTCGAACAGAATGTCAAGTATGTGCGGGCGGTGTTCGATGTCTTTGACGAACCCATGGTCAGTGTCGCCCCGTCCGACGGCTACAAGCTCTGCCAGTGTGACCTGTGCCGCGGCAAGGACACGCCGCAGCGCGGGTTCCACAGCACGCTGTCGGATTACGTCTGGGCTTACACCGACCGGGTCGCCCGGGCGATTTACCAGACCCATCCCGACAAGTTCATCACCTGCATCGCCTATTCGCCCTACCTCGACCCGCCGCTGGCGCTCGACACGCTCAGCCCCAACATCATCGTGGGCATCTGCGACTGGCGCAGCCTGAACTACGACCCCGCCCATCGCCAGCGCTACCTGAAGCTGCGCGAGCAGTGGCTGGCGAAAATCCCCGGGCAAAAGCTGTGGATCTGGGACTACTACCTGCATGGCTGGACCCGCAACGGCGGCGGCCCCTGGCTGGCGGCGCCGGCGTACTTTCCCCGGCTCATCGCCGAAGACTACAAAAGTCTCAAAGGCATCAGCCTGGGCGATCACATCGAAATCTACAACAACAACGACCGCCCCGGGGACGGCTTCGACGCCATGGCCGTCAACCACCTGAACGTCTATGTCACCGCGCGCTGCCTCTGGGACGCCCACACCGATGTCCCGGCGCTGCTCGAGGAGTACTACCGGTTGTTCTATGGCCCGGCGGCCAGCGCCATGCAGGCGTTCATCGAGTACGCCGAAGCCAACTGGATGAACACCAACCAGGATCCGGCGGTGATCGACCGGCTCTTCGCGTTGATCGAACCCGCCCTGACGGCTGCCGGTGAAGGCAGCATCTACCAGCAACGTGTCGCCCGCATCAACACCTACATGCAGCGTCTCAAGCCGCTGCGCGAGCGGCTGGTCAAGGGGCGCGACAACGCCCCGCTGGTGCGCGCCCTCGGCCGCGACGCCGCCACGGTTGTGATCGACGGCAAGCTGGACGAGGACTTCTGGAAGAACCTGCCGGAGTATGGCCTGAGCAACCTGATCACCGGGGCGACGCCGGCCTGGGGGACTTCCTTCCGCACCGCCTGGTCCGACGATTCGCTCTACATCGCCATCGTATGCCGCGAACGCGATCGCCAGTCCATCAATATCACCACCACTACGCCGGGAAGCAGCGGGGTGTTTGACGGCGACAATGTGGAGATCCTGCTGGAGACGCAGACACACGCCTATTACCAGTTCGCCATCAATCCCGCCGGCGTGATGATGGACCTGGACCGCCGCAACGGCATTGACTCGGCTTGGGAATCCAACGCCACCGTCGCCAGCCGGATCGACGACGACGGCAACTGGACGGTGGAGCTGCGCATCCCCGTCGCCGGCGCCGAGGCGCACAACGTCAATCCGCTCTATGGCGTCAGCGGCGCCAAGCCGACGTTGACCTATCCCTGGTACATCAATGTCTGCCGGCAGCGCAATCGCACCCACAGCCACGAATTGTCCGCATTTTCGCCCACCGGCAAGCCGAATTTCCACGACCCCATGAAGTTCGGCAAGCTGTGGGTGCCTTGAGTCGGAGCCTGATCATGTTGAGACTGGCTACGCGAATCGCTTGTGTCCTGTTGTTGACCGGTACTGCGCTGGCGGACTATCCGGCCGACCGCGAGGAGGCCATGAAGCTGGTGCGCGCAGGTAAGCATGAGCAGGCCTTGGCGCAGCTGGTCGCCCTCGCCGACGCCGCCGCCGATCCGCTGCAGAAATCCGACGCCTTGTCCCAGGCTTCCGCCTGCGCCCAGGCGCTCAAGCAATCGCAGCAGGCGATGGACCTGGCCAAACAGATTCCGCTGCCGGCGCTGTCCAGGCTGGTGCAGATGCGGGTCTTGTCCGGCGATCGTGCCTACCCGGCCCTGCTCGCGCAGTTCAAGGACGAAGACCTGAGCAAATGGCCCGAGGATCAGGCCGGCGAGGCTCACTACCTGCGCGGCCTGTCGTACCACAAGCTCCGCCAGGGCGCGGCGGCGGAGCAGGAGCTCGCCCAGGCGGTCAGGCTGATGGGCGAAGGCCTGACGCGCAGCCAGGCGGGTCTGACGCGCGCGGAAAACCTGCAAATCCTGCTCAAGGACCTGGACGGCGCGCGCCAGGCCTACGCCTGGTTGCAGCAGATTGAAGCCCGGCGCGACCGCTTCGGCTGGCTCTACTTCACTGCCGTCATCGGCGAAGCGGGCATCCTGCGCCAGCAGGGCCAGTTTGACGACGCGCTGGCGGTGCTCAATCGCGTCGATGTTGAGACGCGCAGCCCCGGCTACTGGACTGCCCAGCTGCGCGTCGCCCATGCGGAATTGCTGCTGGCGCGAGGACAAAAGGAGCAGGCTCGGACCATGCTGCGCCAAGCCCTGGAAGCCAGCAATCAGGACTTTCAGCAGGCCGCGATTCAAAAGCAACTGGACCAGCTCGCCGCCACGCCATGACCGAGGAAAGATCCGAAACACCTGTATTGACTCCGTACCCGGAGCCCGTGACTGACCCGCCCCATGTTCCTGAACCCGCAACCCCGGAGACGTCGTCATGCCCCATCGCCACCGGCATCATGAAGCATTCACCCTGATCGAGCTGCTGGTCGTAATCAGCATTATCTCCCTGCTGATTGCCGTCCTGCTGCCGGCGTTGGCGTCGGCGCGCAGTGCAGCGCGGAAATCGCAGAGCCTGTCGCAGGCGCGGCAAATTGGGCTGGCGCTGCACATGTACGCCCGGGATCACCAGGACTATCTGCCGTACAGCCGCCGCTATACCGCCGTCCAGCACGCGACCACCCCGGCGCCGGCGAATCCCTCGGGCGCCTACTGGCAGGGCGCGCTCTACCACATGAACTACGCCCCCAACATCAATGTCTTCTTCAGCCCGGGCCACGACCGCGATCCCACGATCACCAGCCCGGCTTTCTTCAAGACCAGTGTCGACTGGTTTGAATGGCGTTGGACGGACTACAGTGCGAACTACAACGGCGCGATGCCGAACCAGACGCCCGGCGCCAAGACCTTTCGGCTTGACAGCATCAAACCCCCCGCCGGCAAGCACCTGATGCTCTACGAGGGAACCAACGAAGGCACCCACTGGGGTCTGGGCCTGCCCGCCGGCGCCCACGCCTTCACCTACAAGGGCGGGCTGCCGCGCATGTACATGGATGGGCATGGCCATGCCAACGAAGGCAGCGACATGCAGTGGCAAGGCACCGACGGCTTCTTCGGCGAGTGGGTCTGGACGACCGTACCCACGTATACCTTCACCCAGGCCCCCTGGTATCGCATGGCGGTCCCCGGCTTTAACGCGGAAGTGTATTGGTGAGGTTGCACTGGGCTGCGGGATGCGCGGCTTTCAGGCAGGATGCGGATTGCGCTGACGGGCTAACACTCGGGCAGCTTCGTGGCGAATGCCTATGTACACCTTTGCTGTCCACCTGACCCGCCTGCCGCAGGACCTCCGCGCGGGCATGAAGTCGATCATGTCGGAGCGTCCGGACCGCTTTGGGGGCCCCGCCGCCATCCCCTTGCGGTTTGAGCCGGGGACGCCGAGTGTCGCCGGCTGCCAGGTGACATGCGGCCAGGAGGTCGTCGTCCGCTACGGCCGGACCATCGACGCCTTCCGCGCTTTGGGCCGACTGCTGGGCGTCCAGCGCCGACTCGAAAATTTCGCGGAGCAGCCGGCGTTTGATCTGACCGGCGCGATGTTCGACGTCTCGCGCAACGGCGTGCTCAACGTCGCCACCGTCTGCGCCCTGCTGCGCCGCATGGCCCTCATGGGCCTGAACATGTTCATCCTCTACACCGAGGACACCTACGCGGTGCCCGACGAGCCGTTCTTCGGCTACCTGCGCGGCGCGTACTCACAGCGCGAACTGAGGCAGATGGATGCGTATGCCGCCCAGTTCGGCATCGAGATGTTTCCCTGCATCCAGGCCCTGGCGCACATGGCGCAGGTGCTGCAATGGCCCGCCTACGCCGCGGTCGCCGACACCGAGCAGGTCCTGCTGGCGCAGCATGAGCCGACCTACGAATTGATCGAGAAGTTGATCCAGACCGCCAGCGCCCCCTTCCGCTCGCGGCGGATTCACCTGGGCATGGATGAAGCGGCAGGCATCGGGACCGGGCAGTTCAGCAAAAAGTTCGGCCCCCAACCGCCGTTCGACATCCTGATCCAGCATCTGGCGCGGGTCCGCGACCTGTGCGCCCGTCACGGGCTCAAGCCCATGATCTGGAGCGACATGTTCTTCCGCCTGGGCTCATCCCGGCACGACTACTACGACCGGGAGCTGGTCATCCCGCCGGCGGTGGTGCAGCAGATTCCCGCCGAGGTGCAACTGGTTTACTGGGACTATTACCACATGGACCAGTCGTTCTATGAGGAGTGGATTGATCGGCATCGGGCGCTGGGTTCGGAGCCGATCATGGCGGGCGGGGTCTGGACCTGGAATCGTTTCTGGACGCAACTGCCGCTCTCGTTCCGCATGGGCGAGGCGTGTCTGCGGGCCTGCCGCGCCAAGGGTCTGCGCGAGGTGTTCATGACCATGTGGGCCGACGGCGGCTGCGAAGTTGACTTTTACAGCGCCCTGCCGGGCCTGCAGCACTTCGCGGAATACGCCTACAGCGCGGTGGTGGAGCCAGCCCAGCTGCGCGCCAACTTTCGCGGTTCCTGCGCCGCGGACTTCGACGCCTGGGTGCGGGCCTCGGACCTGGACGCCATTCCCGCGCTGCGCAAGCCTGACGAATCGATCGCCAATCCCGCCAAGTTCCTGCTCTGGCAGGATCCGCTGCTGGCGCTCATGGATCCGTACTTCGACGGCATCGACCTGAGCCGGCACTACGCCCGGCTGGCGGCGGACCTGTACGCGGCATCGAGGCGCGGCCGGGAGAACCGCCGGCTGCGCTTCCCCGCCCAACTGGCCAAGGTGCTCAGCGCCAAGGCCCACCTGCGGCGAAACCTGGCGCAGGCCTATCGTCGCAAGGACCGTCGCCGCTTGCGCCGGCTTGCCGACGACCTCCTGCCCGCGCTCATCAGCGACCTGCGCCGGCTCTGGCATATCCACCGTGACTTGTGGGCCGCCAACCAAAAGCCTTTCGGTTGGGAATCCCTCGAACGACGTTACGGCGGCATGATCGCCCGCTTGCAGACCGTCCGCCGGCGCCTGCAGCAGTACCTCGCGGGCACAGTCAAGGAGATTCCCGAACTCGACGCTGAACTGCACCGCCCCTTCCCCGTAGCGGACGGCGAGCTGCCCAATGTCGCCGCCTCGCGCGTCGCCACCCCCAGCTTCCTCAAATACTGACTGCTCGGTTGATGGATGTATTCACGGTTCGCCATCGCCCGCATGCGCGTTGCCCCCGGGACGGTGGTTAAGGAGATTCGTTCGTGATCAGGCAATCGCTTATGGCCATCGGCGCTCATGCGGATGATCTGGAATCCTGCATCGGCGGCACGCTGATCAAGTACCACCGGATCGGCTATGAAATCATCTATGTCATGTCCACCAACAACTTTTCCGGCAACTGGAGCACCGTGCGGCCCGACGGCTCCATCCACCATCGCCCCTGTCCGCATCAGGAGATCGAGCCCCAGCGCAAAAAGGAAGCCGCCCTCTGCGCCAACCTGTTGGGCGCCACGCCCATTCATCTGGATCACCCGCAGCGGCATTACTTCCGCGCCGACGGCACGCAGGCGGAAGTCCGCTTCGGCTGCCCGTTGCCGGCCGGCCTGCCCGCGGATGTGCCGACCATCCTCACCGCATACGAGCATCGCCCCAGCGTGACCAAACTCGCGGACCTCATCCTCGAGCGCAATCCGGAGGCGGTCATCACGCATTCGCCCGTGATGGTCAACATTGAGCATTTCGCCACCACGCTGCTGGTGCTCAATGCCTTCAACCAGGCCGTCAAATCCGGCTACCAGGGCATGCTGCTGTTCTGGCACGACATCTCCATCGGACCTTACGGCCAGGCTTACACGCGCTGGGACACGTTCGTGGACGTCAGCGATGTCTGGGACGACAAGTTCCGCGCCATGGCGCTCAACGCCTGCCAGATTCCGCGCGTCACGGACATGCAGTTGCCGCCCTGGGGTCCGACGTGCGGCGTGCGTTATGCCGAAGTGTTCGACATCGTCTCCACCGGCGTTCGGCCCCCGCAGGGCACGCCGTTCAACATGGAGATTCTTGCCCACCGACGTTAGGAGTGAGGCCATGACCACCGCAGCCACGTTCAATGCGCCCATGGCGCGCACAGCGACGCTCCGGCTGAACGCAAACCAAGGAGAAACTGGTGAAAACCATCTGGCAATCTCTCAATGACCAGGCGCGGGCCATGTCCGACCGCGCCTTGGCGGATGTGACGACTCTGCCTGACTGGGAACGCGTTCGCCCGAAGCGGCGTCAGGAGTTCATGCACGACCTGGGCCTGGACCCGCTGCCGCCACGCTGCGAGCTCAAGCTGACCGACCACGGCACGTTTGCCGGCCAGGGGTACACCGCCCGCCGCATCGCGTTCCAGATTCTGCCTGACTGCTGGAGTTCGGCTTGTCTCTACTACCCGGACCCGCTGCCCGCGAAGCGCGCCCCGGCAGTGCTGTATGTCTGCGGGCATGCGACGATCGGCGCCTGGCACTATCAGTACCACCCCATGCTGTGGGCCCGGCGCGGGTATGTCTGCCTGATTCTGGACACGGTCGAACAGCACGACAATCGCGGCGAACATCATGGCTCGTTGCTGGGTCGATTCGGCGCCTGGCTCGCGCTGGGCTACACCCCCGCCGGGGCGGAGGTGTGGAACGCCATGCGCGCCGCCGACGTGCTCGTTGCCGACCCGCATGTGGACCCGCAGCGACTGGGCGTGACCGGCGTCTCCGGCGGCGGCGCGTGCAGCTTCCATACCGCGGTGGCGGATGAACGGTTCCGCGCCGTGTCCACGCTCTGCGGCATCAGTTCGCCCCTGGATGCCCTGGTCAATCACCATCTCTGCGGCCACTGCGACTGCATGTATCCGCACAACCTCTACGCCCGCGACATCAGCGAGTATGCCGCGTTGATCGCTCCGCGCGCGGGCCTGTTCTGCTTCACCGAGCAGGACTGCCTGTATCACGTCGCGGAGAACCGCGCCCTGGTGGAACGCGCGCGCCACGTCTGGCGTCTCCATGAAAAGCCCGACGCCTGTCAAACCGTCACCTGCCCCGGTCCCCACGGTGATCATCCGGTCTTCGACCGGGCGACCGCCCAGTGGTTTGACCGGTATGTGGCACAGGAAGCGCGGCCTCCGTTGGAACGGGGCGAGCGCGAGCTGCCCGAGTCCGTGACGAGTGTCTTCAATGGCCAGCCGCCGCGCCCGGATCAACTGGAACTGCTCCCGCACCTGCTGCGCCCACGCGGCGGGGTGTCGTTGCCGCGCTCCGTGGATGATTGGCCGCAGATCCGCCGCGCCGCCCGGCAGGCATTGCTGGACGCGGCGCCCTCCCTCCGCCCGGCAGCATTGGCCTGTGCACTGCAGGACAGTGGACGTTGGGAGTGGGGCGCCCAAACGTACATGCATACCCACCGGGGCGAGCTGGGCGAGCAGGCGGTGGAGTTGCAGTATGTCATGCCCGCCGAGGGCCGACCGACGCTGGTGATCAGCATCGCGGGTGAGGGAGAAGAAGCGGCGCACGCTCTGGCGCGAATCGGGTGCGCGGTCGAACCGCAGGCGACGGGATACGGAGCTTTTCAGCCGCGGGTGGCGGGCTATCAATCGCTGCCGGCGTCCTCGTTTGCGTTCCCGCCCGGTTCAACGTTGGCGCCGCTGCATACCGTGATGCTGCGCGCCATGGCGCTGACCGGCGTCACGCCCGTGTCACTGACGGTGCAGGACCTGCGCCTGATGATGGATTACCTGAAGGGCCTCGACGCCCTGCAGTCCTGTGCCATCTATCTGCTGGCGGCCGGGGAAATGGCGGTTGCCGCGCTCTATGCCGCCCTGCTCGATGACCGCATCGCCGGCGTGGTGCTTCAGGGGTTGCCCAGTTCGCACCTGGACGGCGGGCCGATCCTGGGCGTCCTGCGCGCCCTGGACATTCCCCAGGCGGTGGGACTGCTGGCGCCCCGGCCGGTCGCGCTGGTGGAACCCGGCCACCGCAACTGGACCTGGCCCACCCGTGCCTACGAACGCCTGGGCTGCTCCGGGCAATTCATGATGGCTGCCGACCTGCGCACGGCGCTGCGGCAGGTGGCTTACCCGGAGCGGGATTCGCCGGTCAGCCAACGCCACCGGGTGCGCTGACGCGCCGCGAAGCCTGAGGATGCAAGCCGCATAGGACCGCTCATGAAGCTCGAACAGATTGAACTGCATCATGTGTCGTTGCCGCTGGTCCATCCGTTTCAGACCAGCTTTGCGACGCAGACGCAGCAGTCCTGCGTGCTGGTTGCGGTGCGCAGCGCCGGGTGCGTGGGCTGGGGCGAATGCACGGTGGGCTGCGGCCCGTTCTACTCCGGTGAGACGATCGCCTCCGCCTGGGCGGTGCTGGAGGATTTCCTCATTCCGATGGTGCTCGGGCGGGAGGTGGCGCACCCCACCCAGATGCCGGGCTTGCTGGCGAAGGTCCGGGGCAACGAGATGGCCAAAGCCGGGCTGGAGAACGCCATCTGGGACCTGTGCGGCCGAGCGTCGGGGCAGCCGGTGGCGCGGATGATCGGCGGGTCGCGTCAGCGCGTGCCCGTGGGCGTCAGCATCGGCATCGAGCCCACCAGCAGCGCCCTGCTGGAACGGGTCGCCATGTTCCTGGAGCAGGGCTACCGGCGGGTGAAGCTCAAGATCAAACGCGGGTGCGACCGGGAACCCCTGGCTGCGGTGCGCGCCCGCTACCCGCAACTGGCGCTTCAGGCCGACGCCAATTCCGACTACCGTCTGGAAGACCTTGACCTGCTGCGCCGACTCGATGACCTGAGCCTGCTGATGATCGAGCAGCCGCTGGCGGACCATGACATCATCGATCACGCTCAGTTGCAGGCCCGGATGAAGACCCCGATTTGCCTCGATGAAAGCATTCATCACCTGGACGACGCCCGCCACGCCATACAACTGCAGGCCTGTCGCGTGATCAACATCAAAGTCGGCCGGGTCGGCGGTTTGAGCCAGGCCGTCGCCATTCACCAGTTCACTCAGGCGGCGGACATTCCTGTCTGGTGCGGCGGGATGCTGGAGACCGGCGTCGGCCGGGCCCTGAACCTGGCGCTGGCGAGCCTGCCCAATTTCGTGCTGCCCGGCGATGTGTCCGCCACCGACAAGTACTTTCATCAGGACATCACCCGGCCGTTCGTCCTGAACCGGGAGGACAGCACCATGACCGTTCCGGACGGGCCAGGCATTGGCGTGGAGGTGGACCTGGCGCAGCTCAAGCGCGTCACCCGCAGGCAGGCCTGCTTCCACGCCTAGCATGGCGCGCATGCGCTCGTCTGGCGCATCCATCCCGCGACGCCCTTGCACGCCGGCAACGGGCGCGAAACCCGTGCCGGCGTAGAAGCCCCAACCCTACTCCCGTTTGGGCGCCACCAGGAACAACGGCCCCTGGAAGCCTTCGGCCGCCACGATGCGGCTGAGGCTGGTGCTCACGCGGACGCCGATGACATTGCGGCCGGGCTTGACCTGCGCCGTCACGTCGAACTTGAGCTCCGCGGGGCGCATGTACACCTCCTGATACGGCCGATGTCCGGTGTACTGGCCATTGGTCCAGACCCAGGCCTCGGCGGCGACAATTGGGGCGTACAGCTCAATGGGCTGCCCCACCGCGGCGGCCGGCACGTCCAGTTCGAAGACGTACCAGACATAGCCGGTGTAGGGAATGCCGCGCTCGTCGAGCATGCCGTCGCCCTGAAAATAGAACGGCGTGGCGGTGTCGATCAGGCGCCAGTTGGAGCGGTCATATTCGGGCAGGTACCAGCGGGCGTAGCGGCCCAGGTCGGCGTCATCTTTGGCGAACTTCACCTGCCGCGGCGCCTGCACGATCAGCGTGCCGGTCTTCCCGGTCGTGTAGTCGAGCAGCTTCTGATAGAACGCGCGCCGCTGGGTGAGGTTCCAGTAGTGCGAGCCGGCGAAATACTTGCGGCGGGGGTCCTTGGTCTCCGGAATGTGGAAATAGCCGCTGATGCGATTCAGTTCCATGCGCTGCTCGAACATGGCGTCGGCATGGGCGATCGCCTGGACGTAGTCGCCGACGAACTCGGCGCGGTTGAGCGCCAGGTAGCCTTTGAGATGGTCGAGAATCAGCCGATCCACGCGCACGCGGATGGCATACGGCTCGTCGGTCGCCAGCGCCTCGGCTTGCCGCTGGTGCTGCTCCATCTCGGCGAGCAGTTCATCGGTGTAGACATAGGGCAAAATGCGGTCTTCATGTCCCAGCAGCGGCGTGCTTTCCAGGGCGTTTTCCAGAGCATCCCAGTACGCCTGCGCCGGCTTCGCCGCCGGGCCGTACCACTTGGCAAAGTAATCATCGAGCAACGCCTGGGCGTCGGCGTCGGCGTTCCAGTACAGCTGGGCGCGCAGGTAGAAACTGGTGATGCCGTGCGCCATCCAGCTGAAGGTCTGTTCATCCTCGAAGCCGGCGATCTTCCACTGCTTGCACAGCGGCACATTGCGGGCGAGCTTGCGGGTCAGCGGCAGCGGGGTCAGCAGGTTGACCAGCATGGGGAAGTTGTAGTTGTAGACGAACACGCGCGGGCACAGCTCGCCCCAGCGCTGAAGCAACTGCCCCTGCACCACGCTCTGCCAGCTCCGCGGGTCGTCATAGGCGTGCAGCAGATCGGACCAGATGGCGGCAAACATGACGCCCAGGTTCGGATGCAGTTTCACGCCCTCGGGGGGAAAGGTGCGATTGGTGTAGCCGTTGGTCGTGATGATGAAATCGGGATACACCTTGACGACTTCCTCGCAGACCCGGTTCATGAAGGTGAACCATTCCTCGCTGATGGACAGTTCGGTGACCACGCCCTCCCGGCCGACGAGGTCCGTGAAGCCTTGATTGAGCTTGAGCGCTTCCTTGGACAAGTCCATGGGAATGCCGTCGTCGGGGGCAAAGCCCAGCGAGTTGAACTCCGGATTTTTGGCGCGTTCCCTGGCGATGCGGGCGATGACTTTCTCCGCCACCAGCCGGGGCACATCGGGATGGGTCAGGCTGATCATGTGCTTGTCGATGCTGCCATCGAGCTTGCGGGCGAAGTATTCGGGATGGGTTTCGACGAGCGCCGGCTCGGGCATGTACTGGCGCAGATAGGAATCGCCGGGGATCGCCAGCAAGGCGTTGTGGTCCAGCGTCGCCTTGTTGCGCAGCCGCCAGAGCGCGTCGGCTTCGCGCAGCTCGTTCGCCAGATTGCCGTTCCAACTGCGCACCAGAAAGCTCGGGCGCTCGCGCAGTTCCAGATCGTCAATGCGGATGGTCGTCATCCGCGGCACCACTTCGCCGAATTCGCCCGGCATGAACCAGCGTACGCCCAGCCGATTGAGCAGTTCCGCGACGGCGTAATAGGTGCCCTGGTAAGGTCCCATGGCGTTGCCGGCGAGCACCAGCGTGTCGCCGCGCGCCAGGATCAGGTAGCCCTCCTCCAGACGCTCAGTGGTCAACCCGGTGGGGATGTCGAGCTTGAGCGCATCGGTGCCCTTGCTGGCGCCGACGTAGACCACCGGGCCGGTCACCGCTTGATCATCGCCCACGATGGGCAACACCGCGCCGCTGATTTTTTCGAGGTACCGCTGCAGGTCCATGGCGGCGAACCTGGCTTTCTGTGCCGGGGCGGGTGACCGGCCGACCTGCGGCGTGTAGTCCGCAGCCGCCAGCGCCTCGGCGGCAATCACAATGGTCGCCTTCGGCTGCCCATCCTCCACCAGCACCACCGCCGACGCCGAACGCGCCAACCCCGCCAGCATCCACACTGCCGCCAGCATGACCTTCAGTCGCATCATGTGATCTCTCCTGCTGCTCGCTGCCGGATTGGCCGGGCCTGGAGCAGCCAACTGCAGGGGTCTACAGACAACGTTGAGTGCACAGTCTATCCGGCCACCCGGTCCGGTGCGCCAACCTTGGCCAGCTTCATTTCAGCGCCTCGATCATGACTCAAGGTTCATCAGCACCGATGGGCGGGTATGGACAGGCGCACGACTGGCAGTAGGTGGCGGTCCTTAAGCACGACCCATAGAATCCAGTAAATTATTTTATAATAATTATTTATTTTACAATTCATCCATCACTCTGTGTCGATTTGTACAATTTTTGTTGATTCAATCTCCAGTTCCGTTAAATTATGTACATCCGCATCGGAGGACTTCTGTGGCAACGTCGGTCATGGCCAACGACTCCCCGCTCCATCGCACCGTCAGCGGGCTGGAGCAATGCCTGCTCGACGGCGGGTTGCGCACCGGCGACCGTCTGCCCTCGGAGCAGAAGCTGGCGGATCGTTTTCAGGTTTCACGCGGCACGGTGCGCTCGGCGCTGCGCCGGCTGGAAGTCCGGGGCCTGATCCGCAGCCGGCGTAATCGCGGGTATGTCGCGCTGCCCTCGGCGGTGTCCGGGCAAAGCATCCTCGCCCAAACCATCGGCCTGGCGACCGACATCCCCGGGCGCATCCGCGGGCCGTTCGTCAGCGGCGACCTGACCGCGCTCAACGCCGGCGTCGCCGACCGCATCGCCGAGTCCGGCCGCAACTGCCTGGTCCTCCATCCCGACTTCCTCATCGGCAACGCCCTCGAACGCGTGGCGGAGCATCCCCCGGCCGGCCTGGTGGTCAGCTGCATGAACCCGCGCTTCCCCGACGACGCCGCCTTGGCGCGCCTGGCGGAAATGGCGATCCCCCTGGTCATTCACAACGACTTTCGCGGCGTGGTGGGCCAGGACAGCGTGCAATCCGACCACGCTCAGGGCTCCTACGACCTGACCCGCTGGCTGATTACGCAAGGTCGCCGCCGCATCCTGCGCTTATGGACCACGTCGCGCACCATGCAATGGCTCCAATGGCGCGACGCCGGCTACGAACGCGCCCTGCGCGAAGCGGGACTGCCCGTCCTGCCGGCGGTCATGGTCACCAACCTGCCCCAGCGCCAGGATCATGAACAAGCCGTCTTCGAGCAGCGCGTGCGCCATCTGGCGGGTTATCTCGCCGAGCATCTGACCGGCGCGAACGCCATCGACGCCATCGTGCTGGTGACCGACTGCGAAGTTTTCGCCGCCGCGGCCGCGTGTCGTCTGTTCGGCAAGGAACCTCAGCGCGATGTGCTGCTGGCGGGTTACGACAACTACTGGCGCGAAGCGTTCGAACGGCAATGGGAAGCCACCGAGCCGATCGCCACCGTGGACAAGCACAATCGTCAGCTTGGCCGGTCGCTGGCGAATCTGCTGCTGGCGCGACTGGACGGTGAACTACCGGATGAACCGCAGCGCCAGGTGGTGGCGCAGCGGCTGGTCATCACCGGCCAGCCCACCCCCGGCGACTTGTCGTAACGGGCGCCGGACGCCGCATGCTTCGGGGTGCAGCCCCGTGGAAGGTTGGTCGGAAGACAGTTTGATCGTCGCCTGGATCGAATGGTCGGCTTGGGGAAATCTCACAGGAGCCCCGCCATGTGCCAAACCGCACCGCGGTCGCGTGCTTTTACCCTCATCGAGCTGCTTGTGGTCATCAGCATCATTTCGCTGTTGATGGCGGTGCTGCTGCCGGCGCTGCAGAAGTCGCGCGATGCCGCCCGCAGCAGCATGTGCCTGAGCAACCAGCGTCAGGTCATGATCGCCTGCACGGTGTACGCCGCCGACCATCTGAATTACCTGTACGGCTATCAGGAAAATGAAACCGAGTTGATCTCCCGCGTCGGCGGCGGCACCAACAACCAGCGCGTGCGCCACCTGGGCACCCTCATCGCCGCCGGCACCATCGACGACGGCGCCGCGCCCCGCATTTTCTTCTGCCCCGCCGACGAATCCACCCGCGGCTGGGAAATGGTCGCCGTGGGCAAGACCAGCACCAACCAGAAGCTGTTCCGCCAGCTCAACGACGTGCGCTGCTCCTACAGCACCGCGGAGCCCGTCGCCTCGGTCTACCGCGGCAAACGCAACAACGTCTTTGGCTACTACCCCGGCTTCCGCGCCGATGACCTGCCCTCCAACTACGGCATCCTGGTCGATCGCCCTTCGAGCATCGTCGTCACCTCCAGCGCCACCCGTCCGTTTCACGGCCAGTCCTACAACCACGCCAATGCCGACGGCTCCGCCAAAAGCTGGCGCGACGACGGCGACTACGTCTACAACCGGCTCAACGATCCGTTCAAAAACGAACGCAGCCGCCTCGACAAGGAAAATCCCAACGTGCTGACCTACGAAGGCATTCTCGAATGCATGAACGGCCTGCACGATCCCGCCACCATGCTCGACACCTTCCGTTGATACAGGAAAACCTCTCCCATGCTTCCACTCCACGCCTGGCTGCGGGCGTCCCTGGTTGTGTTCTGCCTGCTGCTGGTCACGCTGACCTGCACTCCGCGCGCCCACGGGGCCGACCCCGAGGTCATTGACCTGTCGGGCGCCTGGCGCTTCAAGCTGGCGCCGCAGAAGGAGCACGGCGGCAAAGGCGAAGCCAAAAACGACTGGGAAACCGCCGACGTTTTCGACGACGACTGGGAACAGATTCAGGTCGGCCAGCCCTGGGAGGAACAGGGCCATGCGTACAACGGCATCGCGTGGTACCGCCGGCGCTTCGTCATCCCGGAGGCCTGGAAAGGCTCGACCCTCGTGCTGCAGGCGGGCTATCCCGACGACGGCGCGGAAACCTACTTCAACGGGCAAAGCCTGGGCGAAGTGAAGTTCACCCAGTGCATCGTGGCGGTGCTCCCGGCGGAGAAAATCCGCTGGGGCCAGACCAACACCGTCGCGGTGCGCGTGTGGGACTGGTACAAGTCCGGCGGGCTCTCGCGCGGAACGTTCGCCGTGCGCCGGCTCGCGCCGCTGACTGCGCCCACCGACGCACCCGCCGCTGCGACGCTGCCGCTGACCGTCACCCGCGACCTGCCCGATGACGTGTTCACCGACACCAGCTGGCAGCCGGGCTTCCGCGATGAAGGCACCAGCGACACGCGCCCCCGAGTGGCCGTCGCCCGCAAAGCCTTCCGCGGCCAGGACGCGCTGGCGATGAATGTCTGGTATCCCAACAGCGCTGAGTTCATCGACTGCGAACTGCCCCGCGCCCAGCGCGGCTCGGCGTGGGCGACCGCCGGGTACAACGCCATCTCCTTCTGGTATCGCACCGGCGACCTGGCGGGCGATATGGTCATCAAGCTCGCCGATGGCCGCCATCGCTGGAAGCAGAACGTCACCCGCTACCGCGCCGAGTTCCCGGTGCAAAAGGGCGACTGGCAGCAAGTCGTCATCCCCTTGAGCGCGTTTCGCAAGGAAGGCGAAAAGGAAAATCGCAACGAAGCCCAATGGCTGGCTGATCCGGCGGCGCTCGACACGCTGGCGCTGGGCTATGACAACCATCGCCTGCGCCAGCCGGGCACGGTGCAACTGGCGGGCTTTGAAATGCTCGCCCTGCCGACGACGCCGCTGCTGCGCGGGATCGACCTGCGCGGGGCGTGGCGAATCCAGGAGGACAACATCCGTCCCGACGGGACGCGCAGCGACTTCGGCAAACGGGGCGAAGAGGAGAAACATGCCCAGGACCGGGCGGGCTACGGCGTGGAACTGGGCTACCACCAGCCGACCCATGCCGACCAGCATTGGCCGGTGGTCATGCTCGGCGAGGACTGGCGGGCGCAGGGGCAGAGCCTGCGCGGCCCGGTGTGGCTGCGGCAGCAGGTTGTCATCCCGGCGGCGTGGCAGGGTTTGCCGCTGCGGCTGCGCTTGGGTGAAGCCCAGGAAACCGCCGAGTTGTACTGGAACGGCCAGCGCATCGCCCAAACCAATGCCGCCGGCGAGGCGCTGATCGCCACCATCGCCCCGGAGCAGATCAACCTCGGCAGCGTCAACACCATCGCCGTGCGCGTCAGCAGTTGGACCCGCCCCACTTCCCTCGGCGATGGCGCGCTGGACCTGATGCCCACCGACGCCCGCCAACTGCTGCTGCGTCACGCCGGCCAACCCGCCAGCGCCGCGCCCATCGGCGAATTCGAGATGGGCGCGCTGCCCAGCACCGATCTGGAGTTCGTCCTGCGCCTGCGCACCGAGCAGCGCCCCGCGACGGCGCTGCGGGCGGAGTACGCCTTCGTTGATTGCTTCAAACGTCAACTCATCGCGGGCCAAACCCCGCTGCGTCTGCTGCCCGATGGTCAGCTTGAAGCGGTGATGCCCCTGCAGACCGCCGGCTCGCGCCAGCTCTTCAACGCGGAGTGGTTTGAAGCCATCATCCTCGTGCGCGACAGCAAGGGACAGGTCCTCGCGGGCCTGAGCTGGCCCGATGACAGTCGCCGGCTGTTCACGCTCAAGTACCAGCAGCGCGATGAACTGGTCATCGACCCCCTGCCGGCGAAGATGGAGGACACGCCCTACGGCCAACTGAAGCTGATCGACGTAATCGACTGCGCCGCCGATCCCGCCGTCGGCCCGCATCCCTACAAAGAAGGCGGCATCCGCGCCTCCTGGGTCAGCACCCGCGCCTACGCCACCTGGAAGCAAGGCGTCACCGTCGAAAAGCACCAGGGCCGATCGTTCCGCGAAGCGAACAACAACGAGTTCTTCGGCTACCGCGTGGGCCGGGGCAAGCTGCAGCCGCACCGGGCGTATCTGCTGCGCGTGCTGGTGCCGGATGACAAGGCGCGCTACTGCGTGATGGACATCAAAGCCGGGCGCAACTACCAGGGCACCGGCTACCGCAACGGCGTCGGGCCTGATGACCCGCAGGTCAACTATCCCCACACCGGCCAGTTCCAGTGGTACGACCATCTGGTCATCAACGATGAAATGACCTACGGCTACCGCGGGGCACGCAGCACTTCCAGCGAAAACGGCTTCTGGGTGTTCTTCCACGACAACGGGCGCAACTACACCGGACAGTATGAAGCCGGCCCCGCCGTCGCGGAGATCCGGCTGTATGAAGTGGCGGATGTCGCCGCCCACGCGCCGGTCATTCGCTATCCCGAAGGTCAGCCGCGCCGCGTGCTGATGATGGACTGGGAACGTCAGCCTGAAGCCCCGCCGGTGGATGCGGCGCTGTGGGCGCAGTTCGCAGGCTTGAACGCCATTGGCCCGGTGTTCCAGAAATGGTCCTCGCACGGCTTCTGGCATTCGTCACTGGGCTTCGCGCCGCCAGGGTGGTATCGCGCTTCTCCCGAAGGTGAAGACGACCGCGATGTCTACGGCAAGTGGCTGCAGGGCACCAGACAGGTCGACATGGGCTTCATCCCGCGCGTGGAGTACGGCGGCAGCAACACCCTGCCCTCCGAAGCCCGCATCATCGGCACCAACGGCAAGGTGGATAAATGCGGCCGGTATTCCGCCTGGGGCGCCAACATCCTGCACCCGGCGGTCTGGCGGGAAATGGATACGCTGATCGACGAAATCATCGGCCGGGAAATCAAAGCCAATCCGCAAATCCGTGGCCTGCTCTGGCGCCAGCGTCAGGACCGCATCAAATGCAGCTACGGCAAACAGGACGTCGCCCTGTTCTGCAGCGAGACGGGTCAAACCATGCCCGCCGGCGATGACGCCGCCCTCGCCAAGTGGGCTTCCACCACGGTCAAAGACCAGTACCACGCCTGGTGGCAACTCAAACGCGCCGCGTTCCTCCGTCAGGTGCGCGATCGCCTGCAAGCCATCCGCCCCGATCTCAAGCTGTACTACTACAACTGGGATGAAGACGGCTGGAACCTGGGCCCGAGCATGAACGCCGGCAACTCCAGCCAGGACTGGAGCGACCTCTACAACGTCGACCGCGCCGGCGATTTCTGGAAACGGCGTCTCGCCCGGCTGGCGCAGTTCACCCCGCAGGACTTCGTGCAGCAGGTCAGCAGTTTCGGCGCGATCCATCGCAACGTGATGCCCGAGTTGTACGCCCAGGACCGCGGCATCGTGCTGTTTGCCCCCGTGCACTGGCGCTACCTGGCGGACAACGCGCCCTACCTCAACTACTTCCGCACCGGCGACGGGCTGGCGATGTGCAACATGTTCTACTACGAGGAAAAAGCCCGCTGGAATGTGCAGGGCGACAACTACGAAGCCAGCGAGATGACCCCCGGCGGCTGGGACTACGGCAACGCGGAGGAAGTGCTCGCCTGCTTCCATGGCGATCCCAATGTCATCACCCGCACCACCTACACCTATGGCTGGGGCTGGCTCGACCGCTGGCGCCAGTTTGCCGCGGCGTTCCTCGCGCTGCCCGACATGACGGGACAGGTGATCGACAATGCCGTCGCCCCCGCCAGCGCGGACGTGCGCGTGCGAGTCTATCCCACGTCCAGCGGCACCTACGTCGGCGTCGTGCATCGCGGCACGCAAGCCGGGAAGTTCACCATCAGCGTGCCTGCTGCCGGCGCGACGGTCGTCGATCAGGTCACGGGGCAAACCATCCCCGCCCAACGCAGTGGCGAGCGGATGACGTTTGCCGTGGAAATGACGCCCATGCAACTGCAGAGCTTTGTGATCCGGTGAAATCATGATGCGAACCTGGACTGGCGCGCTGCTGCTGGGCAGCGTGATGATGCTGACGGCGTGCTCAAATTCCCCACCGGTGGCGAATCGCCCGCACCTGCGCGTGCCGCGCAGTGAGCTGGCGCCGCTGGTCACCGCGGAGTTGACGGACCCGGCGTGGGCGCAGGCGGCAGTCATCACCCACCTGGTCCCCAGCCTCGGCGCACAAGCCGCCGACCCGCGTTTCGCTCCGGCCGACCGCACCGAAGTCCGCGTGCTCTGGCGTCCCGAAGCGTTGTACGTGCGTTTCCTCTGCCGGGACGATGAGGTGTTCACGCCGTTCGACCAGACCCGCGACGCCAATCACTACCTGGGCGATGTCGCCGAGATTTTCATTGATCCTCTGGGCGACCAGCGGCAATGGATCGAAGTGCAACTGAGCCCGCGCGGCGGCATCCTTGACCTGCAAACCCTCGCCACCGCGCCGCTGGTCTGGGACCGCGACGGCAAGATGCTGCCCCGCGTGAGCCGGCGCGAGGTCTGGGTGGATCGCGCCTGGAACTACCCCGACCTGCGCACCGCCGCCGGCCCGTGGATGGAGCAAGGCGCGCCACGCGGCTGGATCGCCGACTTTGCCCTGCCCGCGCCCGCGCTGCTCAGACGTCTGCAACTGACCGAACTGCAACCCATGACCTTACGCGCCAATTTCCTGCGCTATGATGGCCCGATGGATCCAACCACCGGCCAGCGCGCCACGCTCATCGCCCGCAACTGGGCGACGGTCATCCATGGCTGCCCGCATCTCTCCCCGGCCGCGATGGGCTATCTGATTCTGCTGCCGTAGCCGCGCAAATCACTGCCGACCCACACCGGACAAATGCGCCCGGGGGAAAGGGGAGAAAAAAAGGGATAAGTACATTATTTTTAGTAAAATAATGTACTTATCCCTTTTTTTCTCCCCTTTTACTCCGCAGCGCTCGTGCGCCATGCCGTGCGAAGTCGGTCTACACTGTGACACCGTTGACCTGTGCCGGCTGACTGAGCTCCACTGATCTCCTGCCTGCGAGTTTCACCATGCTGCATTTCCGTGCTGGTTGCTGGGCGTTGGGTTTGCTGTTGATGTTGATCGCCGTCGCTGGGGCGCAGCCGGCCGCCGATGCTGCGCCTGGGCCGCTGGAATTGCTGACGCAGGAAATCAAAATCGGCCTGGCGCACCGCCAGCAGACCGAAGCCTTCGCCCGGTATCTCAACTACACCGCCGGCCGACTCGACGCCAGCGCCGGCGATAAAACCTGGCGCGACAAGACCGGCAACTGTCGCCTGACCTGGGTGGACGCCCTGCTGCGCGACCAGGTGTGGGCGATCGGCGAGGCGGAACGCTTCACCCAGGCGGCCTACACCAGCGCGGTCGATCCCACCGGCATCGCCCCATTCCTGAACCTGGCGGCACAAAAACTCGACGCACCGCTGCCCGCTGCCGTCGCATCCGTCACACCAGCCAGCGCTCCGTTGACCCTGTTGCAAAACGCCTTGCAGGAAGCCGATGGCTGGCTGACCAAAGCCTTCGCGCCGCTGGATGCCGGGCAACGGGCGACCCTGCGCGAGCATTTTTACGCGGTAAGTACGGGGCTGGATTCGCGCGGGCATCGTTTCGCCGGCTCGCCTCTGAGCCGCACCGTCTGCGACCTGATGGCGCAGGCGGATCATCGCGCCCTGCACGCCGCCGGCCGGGCGCTGGCGCCGCTGACCACCCCAGCCTTTGCCGTCGCGTTGGCGCAGCAATTGACTGCGGAGGCGCAGACCAACTCCCAGCGCCGTCTCAAGCTGCCCATGGGCGAACTGGTCCTCGGCACCGCCGGCGACGATGTGTATCAACTCGACGAAATGCCCGGCGTGATCGGCGTCATCGACCCGGCGGGCAACGACACCTACGTCGAAGGCACGCTCAGCGAAACGCGCCAACTGCTGGTGGTGATCGACCTGGCGGGTCATGACAATTACCGCGGCGTGCAGCCGGGCATTCAGGGCAGCGCGATCCTGGGCGCCTCGCTGCTGGTGGACGCCGCCGGCGACGACACCTATGCCGCGGAAGATGTCGCGCAAGGTACATGCCTGCTGGGTGTGGGCGTGCTGGTGGATCACGCCGGCAACGACCGCTACACCGGCAGGCGGCGGGTGCAGGGCGTCGCCATCGGCGGCGTAGCGTTGCTGCTGGATCGCCTGGGTGATGATCGCTACCGCGCGGCCTTGCTGTCGCAGGGCATCGGCGGGCCGCTGGGCCTGGGCGCGCTGGTGGATGCCGCCGGCGCCGATGAGTACTACGCCGGTGGGTTGTACGCCAACAGCTATGGCGATTCGCCGGGCTACGACGGCTTTTCGCAGGGCGTGGGCATCGGGCCGCGCGGCGTCGCCAACGGCGGCATCGGACTGCTGCTCGACGGCGGCGGTGACGATCTGTACGAATGCGATTACTTCTCCCACGGCGGCGGCTACTGGTTCGCGGCCGGCTTCGCCCGGGACTTTGGTGGCAACGACCAGCGCGTCGGCGCTACCCGCACCGCGTGGGATGGCGGCCCGCGTGAGGAAAAACGCTTCCTCCGCTGGGGGCTGGGCTTTCAGGCGCACTATGGCGTGGGCGTCGTCATCGACGATCAGGGCAACGACACCTATCAGGGCAACACGGCGGGCATCGCTTTCAGTTGGGACATCGGCCTGGCGCTGCTGGCGGACCTGGCCGGCGATGATTACTACGAGAACCCGCGCATCCAGGGCGAACAGGCGGCGCTGGGCGTCCTCTTCGACGCCGGCGGCGATGATCGCTACGAGAAAGGTTCGCAAGGCGTCGCGCGACCCACGCTGGAATACCACCCCCTGCCCCAATCCGGCGGCAACTTCTCATTCCTCGTGGACTACGGCGGTGAAAACAGTTTCGCCCAGGCGCAGAACCACACCTACAACCAATGCGGCAGCCCCACGGGTTTTCTGATCTCGCGTCCAACCACGCCCACGCTGGACCTCATCCGTCAGCCGCCGCCCACACCAACCGAACCATGAACCGTTTCACACGCCTCTGCATGATCGTGCCCTGGCTCACCGCATTGGCGATGGTGGTGCTGTATGCCACGCTCAGCTATCGGGATGGCCTGCACTTCGCTGCGGGGTTGCATGGGATGAAGTGGATCGCCCTCATGATTGTGGGCTTGTTCGTCCATCTGTCGGTGGTGCTGGCACTGAGCTGCGGGCTGATGGCGGCACAACGCAAGCAACCGCAAACCCGCGCCAACGGCGGCAGGACGGTGCTGGTGATGATCAGCAGTGTGCTGCTGGCGGTGGCGGCGCTGCCGACCATGGCTTACACCTTCCGCGCGGGGCGCACGCAGGCGTACCACCGGCTGGACCCCAAACGCATTTACCTGGCGGCGGTGGAACTGGGGGAAGCAGCGCGGCAGCAGGCCACGGAATTGAGCTTTGAAACTACCGGCAACCTGCCGCCCACTGGTCTGCCTGACACGCTCGCGCAGCTCCACCCCCGCGCGGTGTATGCCTCGGCCGATGCGGTCGTCATCCAGATGGATGGCGGTGGGCCCGCCCTGCGCGAAGGCCTGGCGGTGTTTCTCAATCCCACCATCGCCTGTCCGCCGGCCTTGCAGTCAGCCTGCCAACCGCTGGACGAACAGCTCCCGGTCTTTCGCTATCTGCTCGATGACAGCCGCATCATTCTGGACGAATGCGCCCAGGCGGCAGCAACCGAATGAAAGCGTGCGCGGCATCAACTCAATCGTTTGCTTCCTGAGTCAGCGCACTTGAAACTGTGGCGATGAACTCCGCAGCCACCACACCCACCAACCAGCACGGCCGCAAGTTCGGGCGCGGCCTGCGTCCGTATTTCCTGCTGCCCAAGATCGTCGGCATCGCGCTGCTCGTGGGCGGCATGGCGAGCGTATGCGTGTTGTTGCTGGACTTGCCGCGCGAAGCGCCGCTGTTGCATGAACAGCTTGAGCGCATCGCCCACCTGTACCAATGCGTGATCATTCCCGGCGCGAGCGTAGCGACAGCGGCCGGCGTTGCGTTGCTGTGGATGCATGGCAAAGCGTTGTGGGCGCTGCGGTGGATGAAAGCCAAGGTGATCCTTGCCGCACTCACCATTCCGCTGCTGCATGTGCTGAGCCATCACTGGCTGGAGCAAGCCGAGGAATACGCGGAGGAAGCGCAGGCGGCGCTGGCGCTGGGCGCAGCGCACAAGCTGTTGTTGCTGACGCTGGGTGGCCTGGTCGCCATGCTGTTGTTGATCTGGCTCGGCAGGCACAAGCCGCGGCTGGGGGAAAAGTTCGGGGCGCGGAAGACCGCATGATGCGGCAGCGCTCATGTACGAGCCGGAAGCGTGAGCGACGGCACCGGGCGTGCGGTCGCCAGGGCGTCATGGTTTACTCAACAGCCAGTTGAAGTTCGAGCGTGCTGCCCGTCGCTGACGCTTCCGGCTCGTTCACAGCACCGCACACACGCACGCACTGCGTTTCACCTGGGCAAGCGTTCTTCCGTCAGTTCGCACAGGCAGTGGTACAGCAGCGTGTGGGCTTCCTGAATCCGGGCGGTGGACTGGCTGGGGACGACCAGCGCGACGGTCGCCAGCGCGCGGGCCAGGCCGCCGTCGCGTCCGAGCAGAGCGATGACAGGCACGTCCAACTCACGTGCGGTCTGCATGGCGGCGAGGATGTTGGGGCTCTTGCCACTGGTGGAAATGACCAGCAGCACGTCGCCCCGGCGGGCGTGGGCGCGAACCTGACGGGCGAAAATCTGATCCGCGGGATAATCGTTGACCATGGCGGTCAGCGTGGCGCCGCTGTCGTTGAGGCAGATGGCGGGGTACGGCCGACGTTCATCCTGCAGCCGGACGACGAACTCCGTCGCCAGGTGCGCGGCATCGGCGGCGCTGCCTCCATTGCCGCAGGTCAGCAGCTTGCCCCCCTGCCCCAGACAACCCACCAGCAGGTCCACCGCAGCAGTCAGTTCGCCCGCAAGCCCGGCGCAAGCTTGCAGCGCCTCCACCGCGGCGGCGATGTTCGTATGCAGACGATGGGCGACATGCTCGGCTGAAGTCAGACTCATGCGGCAAAGGATATCGCCCCGGCCGTCAGAATGCAGAAAATCCCTGCCCCCGCTGACCGGTTTTACACCCGACGCCCCCCGCCTTGCACGGAAAAATCTGGTATTCTGTACCGATAACCTTTCTGACAAGGACAAACTGCGATGATGCTCCAAGGACGGTCGCTGGCGTGGGGTTTGATGTTTGTGGTGCTGGCGGGCATGCTCACCGGGTGCGGCAAGAGCCGGCTCCGGCAGGAACGTGACGCGCTGTACGCCCAGAACCAGGAACTGCAGGATCGGCTCAACCAGACCCGCCAGGCTCTGGACGGCGCGGAAGGCGAACGCGCCAACTACACCAGCCGCATCGGTCAGCTCGAAGCCCAGCTGGCCGCCGAGCGCGCCCGGGCATCGGCTGTGCCTGCCGCGCCGGTCGCCCTCGGCCCGGCGCCCGCGCCGCTGAGCGACACCACCGCTTTCAGCAATATCGCCGGCATCGAGAGCACCCAGACCAACAGCCGCATCACCGTCCGCGTGCCCGGCGATGTGCTGTTCGCCTCCGGCAAGGCGACGCTCAAGACCTCGGCGGAAAAAACGCTCCGCGAGATCGCCGACGTCATCAAGCAGAAGTACAGCGACAAGCGCATCCGCGTCGAGGGTTACACCGACACCGACCCCATCCGCAAGTCCGGCTGGAAGGACAACCTGGACCTGAGCCTCGAACGCGCCGCCACCGTCCATCGCTTCCTGCAGACCGCTGGCGTGACGCCGCGGCAACTCGAAGCCGTCGGCCTGGGCGAATGGCATCCGCGCACCAGCAAGGAAAAGAGCCGCCGCGTGGAAATCGTGGTCGTGCTCAACGAGTAGCGCCCCCGATCAACGCACGCATGCACACCGCGGCGGGGTTTCAACTCCCCGCCGTTTTCTTTTTCCCGCTGCGCATCATTTTCTCATCAATCCCCTGCCGCGCTCCCGTCGCCCGGCTTACACTGTCGCACCATGATCGGCATCATCGACTATCGCATGGGCAATCTGCGCAGCGTGCAGAAGGCGCTGCAGCGCGTCGGCGCGCCGGCCGAGATCCTGCGCACCGCGGACCAGGTTTCCCGTTGTGACAAACTCATCCTCCCGGGCGTCGGGGCTTTCGCCGACGGCATGACCCATCTGCGTGACGGCCGGTGGGTGCAGGCGATTCATGACTTCCTGCAGGCGGGTAAGCCGTTCCTGGGCATCTGCCTGGGGATGCAACTGCTGTTCTCCGGCTCCGAGGAAGATGCGGCGAGTCCCGACCAACTGGTGCCGGGGCTGGGCATTCTGCCTGGCGCGGTGCGTCGCTTTCGTGGCCCTGCGTATGGGGCTGGCAAGCTCAAAGTGCCGCACATGGGCTGGAATGAAATCACCCCGCGCCCCGGCAATCCGCTGCTGGCGGACCTGCCGACGCCGATGTCGTTCTACTTCGTCCACAGCTACTACGCGGCCGAGGTGCGCGACAGCGATGTGGCGGCCACCGCGGACTACGGCGGCACCTTCTGCGCCAGCGTGCGGCATGGCAACATCTTCGCCACCCAGTTCCACCCGGAAAAATCGCAGCGCGTGGGCTTGAAACTGCTGGAGAATTTCCACCGGCTATGACCGCGCACCCTTCCTTTGCCGAACTGCTGACCCAGAGTGCTGTCCGGTTTCAGGGCAGTGTGCCATTGCCTTTGCTGCGCGATGTGCAGACATATCGTCCCTGCATCTGGAACCTGCCCGACCGCCCCGCCCATCACACCTACTGGTTGGGCCTGTTCGCCACGCACTTCCCCAAGCTGCTGGAAGAAGCGGCCCGCGAGATGGCGCAGCGCGGATTGTCGGACACCAGCATCGCCGCCGGGTGTGAGCACGCGCGGCAGCGGTTTCTTGCGTTGCTCGATGAGCTGCGTGACTGGACCGCGCCGCTGTCGATTCTGGACATCTGCCTGGTGCGGGAAGGCGTGCTGCGCGACGTCGACATTGAAGACCCCTATCGGCTGGTCAAACACCGCGAAAACCAGCAGGCGCTGGAGCACCTGCAAAGTCGGCTGGCGCAGCTTGATGGCATCGCCGCTCCGCAGGCGCGCTGGGAGGAAGGCTGGCGCGGCGTGTTCGCGGGCAACATTTTCGACCTGGGCGCGACGGAAACCGCCGCCCTGTTCGACGGCGGCAAGAGCGTGGATTATCACGACGTCTGCGCCCGGCTTTCGCCGCGCCCCTGGCTGATCGACGACCTGACGCCATTGCTGGCGCGGCATCAGCGCGGCGCTCATGAACGCGCCCTGCTGTTTGTCGACAACGCCGGCTGCGATGTGGTGCTGGGCATGCTCCCGCTGACCCATCTGCTGCTGAGCCAGGGGACGCAGGTGATCCTCACCGCCAACCGCACGCCCACGCTCAATGACGTGACGGATGTGGAGCTGGCGGATCTGGTGGAGCAAGCGGCGCGGGTGGACCCGGTGCTCGCCCAGGGGTGGCGCGACGGCACGCTGACGATCGTGCACAGCGGCAACGGCGTGCCGCTGATCGACCTGGCGCGGATCAGTCCCGAACTGGCGCAGGCGGTTACGCAGCAGCCGGTGGATTTATGCGTGCTCGAAGGCATGGGCCGGGGCGTGGAGAGCAATCTCGATGCGCTGCTGACCTGCGACGTGGTGAACGCGGCGATGATCAAGGACCGGGGCGTCGCCGAGGCGCTGGGCGGCAAGGTGTACGACCTGGTGCTGCGCTTCGATCCCGCGCCCGGCGCGTGATGAACGCGAATGGTTGTCTTCACGAGCCGGAAGCGTGAGCGACGGGCAGGGCGCCTGGTCGCCAGGGCGGCAAGATTTACTCAGCAGTCAATTGAAGTTCAAGCGCGCTTCCCGTCGCTCACGCTTCCGGCTCGTGAAGAGCAACCGGCGCTACGGCGACAGGTGCGCCCGGTGGCGCAGCGTATGCAGCGGGCCATCGGGCAGCAGTTCGCTTTGCATCAGATCGACATGGCGCACCAGTTGGCGCGCCAGTTCAGCAGCGCCATAGTCGGTAAAGAACTGCTGCAGACGTTGCTGATGCTGACGATTGGGGCTGCGGTTGGGCCGCTGCCGGGCGAGGGTGACGTGGGCGGCAAAGGGGTGAGCGTCGGCGCACGCCGCCCGCGCCGACGCATGGCCAGTCAACGCCGAGGTCAACCGATCGAACAGCCCGCGCACCGGCGCCACGGGCTCCACCGGCGCATAAATGGCCCGGGGGAGGCGCGGCAGGCCGGCGCCAAACACATCCAACCCCTGCAAACGCAGGGGGAAATGTTGCTGCGGGCGCGTCAGCTCATCAAGCAAGCCCGGCAGCGCGGCGGCGAGTTCTTCCGTCGCCTCGCCGAAAAACCGCAAGGTCAAATGCAGTTGTTCCAAGCGCACCGGTTTGAGCACGGTGCGCAGCCGTTCCAGGTCCTCCATCAGCGCTTGCAGGATGGGCGTGGGTTCGATCGCAATCGCCACAAATAACCGGGGCATGACCGCCTCCCTTCAACCGACGCCAGGAGACATGGCGGGGGAGTCGGCGGGAGCAGCGGGTTTACGGAGCAATGCCAGGCCGATCCACCCCACTGCCGCCGCCCCGGCGACCAGCGCGACCTGCACGCCGTCGCGCGTGGCGACGAAGGCATGGGGTTCGTTCAGCAGCAGGTTAATCAGCCGCAGCGGGGTGAGGCGGTAGACCCAGGGTCCGCCCGCCAGCTGCGTCAACCAGTCGCCCGCCAACGCCAGCAGCAGCGGCTCGCCCACCAGCAGCAGCACGCATCCCGCCATCGCCAGGCTGCGCCCAACGACCTGCCGCGACCGGCAACCCAGCGCGGTGATGAATCCCGCCAGCAGACTCCAGGCGCACAACGTGCCGTTGAGCCACCAGGTGCGGGGAAACGACCAGCCGGCGGTCAGATGCAGGGGCCAGATCACCGATTGCAGCACCAGCGCCAGGCAGAACCAATCCAACCAGATGTAACCGGGCGTCAACCCGCCGCGCGGCCGAGCGCCGTGGGGGTCGGTCTGCTCCTGGCTCAAACGAATCACCGGCCAAAGCAGCATCAGGCCCAGCACACACGCGTAGACCATCCAGCGCACCGTGGAACTGGGCGAATCAATCCGCAGAGCAATCAGCCAGGAGCCCAGCAGGAAAAGCGCCCAGGCGAGGATCAACCCGCGCGGGGAGCGGTCGGGTTGACGCGTTCTTTTCGCCGGTTCACGAGGATCAACGTCAATGGCTGCCGGCGGCACAGAACCTGGCGGCGGAATGACGGAGGGATGCACCGATGCCGGATCGGTGGCGGCCGGCGCAGCTTCAGGAAGGGACGCAGATTCAGTCACATTGCAAGTGTAGCTGGGCAACTGGCCCGGGGAAACGTGGGGGCGGCCTGAAACCGCGCGTCCGAGCAGATATTTCGGCAACCAACCGCACAACCGAAAATCAGGACCGCCGGAGTCACTTTGCGGCGGTGGGCGTGAGCGGCGTCACCGGGTCTGCGTCTGATAGCTCACGGCCTGGGCGGTTTCGACGATGGCGGGGTTCAGGGGCTGGCGGACGAACACCGCCGGGCCGAATACGTCCACGACTTTGCCGCCGGCGTCGATGGAGCCGCGCTGGTGGTACAGCCCCGTCAGCCACGCGCGTTTGGTGGCGCTGGGCGGCTCGATGGGATGCTCGTCACCGACCGGCAAGCCCCAGCGCACCAGCCCGCCGCCGACGGTGTGCAGCACCAGGCGGATGCGGTTGCGCTCATCGCGGTAGCTCACGTCGATGCTCTGCACCTGCTCCAGATACGGCTCATTGACCAGCAGCAGCGCCAAGTCCAGGCCCGCCTGGAAATCCCGCCCCGGCCAGGGCTGGCCCGGACGCTGAGGCATCGCGCTGGCGCCGACGATCACCGGCAGCGCCAGTTCGCGCAGTTGATGCTTGAGATACAAGCCCGGCAGGCAAACGCCTTCGCGGTCGACCAGGTGGTAGCCATCGGACGTTTCGACCAGGGCCGCCGGCTGACGGTACACCGCCTGCACGCGCACGGTGTCTGCGGGCAAGCGCTCGATGCGCTGCACCGCCTTGACCCACGGGTTGGCGGCGAGGGCTTCACGGGCCCAGTCCAGCCGCTGGGCGTTGAGCGGGTCGGGGCGAATCTGCGCGGCGGCGAGTTGGCACAGGTCGCGGTAGAGCAGCGGACTCATCCACGCCGGCGCGTCCACCAGTTCCACGGTGATCTGGGGCTCGCGCCGCTGTTCGTTGAGAGCGCTGACGTAGCTGCGCAAGCCCCACTCGGCGTAACGCCAGCCCACCATCAACCCCACCGCCAGCGCTACGGCGCCGACGAGTTTCAAGCCCAGCAAGGTGCGCTGCGGGTCCCAGCGTGGCTCCACGCTGCGCTGACCGGCGCGAGTGCGCGAACGGGTGCGGGGCGCCGGCTTGTTCCTGGTCAAAAACCAACCCATGCGAAAGCAATCCTAAATAACTGATAAACCATCGGCTAGGAGCCGAGTTCCCCGCCAAAGATCGGCCGGTCGCCGCGGCGCAGTCCACCTGAGCCGCGCTCCATCATTATCGGCTGTTGCCGGCCGGCAAGTCGAATCGCCGCCCGGATCGCCTCCGCCGCTTGAATGACAAACCCGCAGGCAGCACTCCTGTAAAATCTTAAATATCTTGAATCATGCCCCGCCCGCATTGGGCATTTTCTCGAATATTACTCGCATGAAATGCAAATGATCTTGCAGCAGCACCGCTATCTCGGTATAAATCTTAATATCGTGAAAGCCTCCAAAGCACAGTTCAAACCGCTGATCCGCAGCCGGGGGGAATCGCTGGCGCAGTCGCCGGGAGCCGCCCGGGTCCTGGTTCGCCAGCGGGTGCGCAGCCGGCTGGAGGAGCATCTGCGGGGTTTGCCCGAAGGCACCCGTTTGCCGCCGGTCAAGCAACTGGCGGTTGATCTGGGCGTCGGCCAGAGCAGTCTGCACCAGGTGCTGCGTGAGTTGGCGGGGGAAGGCTGGGTGACGTCCCGGCAGCGGATGGGCACATTTGTCGCCCGCACTTCCGCCCAGCGCACCGGCGGGCCGCTGGAGGCGGGGCATCTGGCGGGCCGGATCATCGGGCTGGTGTTTCCCCGCCCGGTGGATGATCTGGTGCTGGAGATGGTCGAGCACGCGCGGCAGGCGCTGGCGGACGGCGGGGCGATTCCGCGGCCGCTGCTGCCCACCGACATGAGCTCATTTGCTCAGGTTGTCGAACCGGGCGACTGCGACGGCTATATCCTCTTCAATCCGTCTCCCACCCTGCGGCTGACGCCGACCGATCAGCGGCGCGTGGTGGTCATCAGCACTTCCTGGCACGCGAGCACCGTCGCCCCGCTGCGGGTGGACCTGGTGGGACTGGACCAGCATGGGGGCGCCTGCCTGGCGGGAGCCCATCTGCGTGCCGCGGGCGTCCAGCGCGTGTGTTATCTGGGCAATCGGCGTCCCCAGTGGGCGGGCGCGTATGACCCGGTGTCGCAACTACGATTGACCGGCTTTGCCGCCGGCTGGGGCGCGCCGGTTCCGCTTGAACATCAACTCGATGCCGAGGGCTACAGCTTTGACGCCGGCGGCCGGGCATTTCGGCGCTGGCGCGAGTTGGGGCAGGGTCCCGACGGACTCTTCGCCGCCAGCGATGAGATTGCCGTCGGCTTCGTGGCGGCGGCGGTGGCGCATCAACTGGTCCCTGGACTTGACTTCCAACTGGTCGGCTTCGACGGTCAGGCGGCGGCGACCCGGTTGCCCGACGGCGGCCTGACCACCATCGCAGCGCCCGTGCGCGCCATGGGACGCGAAGCGGTGCTGGCGCTGTCCCGTCGGCTGCGCGCTCCCGACCGACCTCAGCAAGTCAGTTACCTGGGCTGTCACCTGCGTCAAGGCGGCAGCACCCACCCCACCCCCGGAAGTCCCCCCGGAAGTCTCCCCGGTAGTTCCCCCGGTAGTTCCCTCGGTAGTTCCCTCGGAAGCACACCCGGAAACTCCTACTGAAACCCCAGGTGGTTGCGGAGTCGTTCACAACATCCTCACCTGCCCACCTGGCTGGAAATGCACGGATTTCATGCGTCAATCGGTTGATGTTTCGCCCGGCATGGCTTGGCGGCCGGCGGCGTCAGCTTCGTCCCCGTCACAGGAGCAGTTCCCTCATGTCGTACCTGTCATCCTCGTATCGCTGGTTGCTGGTGTGGTGCCTGTTGCTGGGCGCAGCCGGGGCGCACGCCAAAGAAATCCAGCTGCAGCTTGATTCCCATCTGCCCGACCCGCGCAGCGGTGCGCCGGTCACCTTCGGCGTGCCCTTCCCGCGCGGCGAGCTGTCGCTCAACGCCCTGGACACCGTGCGCCTCGTGCAGAACGACGGCCAAGTGGTCCCCCATCAGCAGCGGGTCAACGCCACGTGGAACCCCAACGGTTCCGAGGGCGTGCGCTGGCTGCTCATCGACGCCCAGGTCGACGCCAGGCAGGCGTATCGGCTGGTGTACGGCCAAGGCGTGCCGGCCGCGGCGCCCGCGGCGAAGGACATCGCCCGGGAAACGGAGGAGCGGGTCATCATCGACGCCGGCTTCATCACGGGTTTCATCCGCAAAAACAGCTTTGAGCCGTTCACCACGCTGATGTCGCTGGGGCAGCCGATCGCCATCAAGCCCGAGGACGCCGGCACGTATGGCACCATGCCTGAGCCGATGAAGAATTATCCGAACCCGGAAGTGCTGGCGCAGCGCGTGGCGGCGATGACGCCCCCGGCGCCGTTCAACGGGCTGTATGTCGAACACGCCAAGCGCGGCCTGTTTCGCAGCGATCTGGACCAGGAAGCCCAGGTCACCATTGAAGAGAACGGTCCGCTGCGTTGCATCATCAAGGCCGAGGGCTGGTACACCAATGAAGCGGGCGAGAAGTTCTGCCGGTATCTGGTCCGACTGCATATTTTCCGCAATCGCACGGACCTGAAGCTCGACCATACGTTCATCTTCACCGGGCTGTCCAGGGAAGACCCGATCCGTTCGCTGGGCGTGCGCATCCTGCGGGCGCCGGTGGAGGCGGGCAAAGCCACGCGGCTGTATGCCGGCAACGCCGACGGCCTGGAAGCGGGCGTGGGGGGGATGGACGGCACGGGGCGCATGTGCATCGTGCAGGACCAGAGCGAACGCGGCCGCTTCGATTTCTATCAAGCCAACGACCTGGGCGGCGTGGTCAAGCAGGCCAACCAGGGCGGCGGCTGGTTGACCGGCATCCACAACCAGGGCTTCGAGGTCGCCATCCGCGACGCCTGGCAGCAATTTCCCTGGGCGTTGCGGTTCTTCGAAGGTCTGCTGGACATAGAGCTGTGGCCGCCGCATGCCGGGTTGCTGGAAACCACCTGGGACGGCTACTGGAACCAGCTCACCGAGCGACAGAAGCGGTGGAATGCCGCCAACATGCAGACCAAAGAGCCGGACATCGACAAATGGCTGGCGCTGTTGCGCGACAAAACCAACGGCACCGGCGTCGCCAAAACCCATGAAGTATGGTTGAGCTTCATGGGCCCGCAGTACGGCGCCGCCCGGGGGATTTATCCCGCCACCGGCCAGTTGGCGCGGGAAGTGGCCTATCCGGTGCTGATGTGCGCCGATCCGCAATGGATGTGCGCGACGCAGGCGCTGGACTGGCAGCCGCACATGGCGCGCAACCGCACGGATTACAGCCAGGAAGAAGCCTGCTTCGACGCGATGCTGTATTTCATGCAGAGCGCCGTGGCCGCCAACAACTGGTACGGCTGGTGGAACTGGGGCGGCTATCACCAGCATCTGTTCATTGGTCCGCAAGTGCCGCGGGCGGCGTTGTGGGCGGATGACGCCGCCGAGCAAGCCTGGCATCGCGCCCATCCCAAGAGCCATTACCAGTGGGGCCGGTTCCCCTGGGTCGAGTATTTCCGCAGCGGCGACCGCAACTGGCTGCGCTACGCCCAGACCTACACGCTCTACTCGGCGGATCGGGCGCACGCCCATCACACCGGCAACGGCCGCAACAACGGCGGGGAATACCACTACGACAACAGCCACGTCCACTGGGTGGGCGGCTACCGCTTCTCACCCGGCGGCGATCAGCTTTCCTCAAACCTGCAGGGCAAAGACGACTACGTCTATCAGTACTGGATGACCGGCGACCGCCACGCCCTGGACGTGCTGATCGCCAACGGCAACCTGATCGTGGAGCATCACGCCAAGGGCGGCACGCAGTTCCGCTGGAAGCCCGGCTTCGAGCGCGGCAACGACATCCGCAACGCCGGCATGCAGCTCGAACGCCTGATGTCGCTCTACCAGGCGACCTGGGACGAACGCTATCTCAACGTCGCCAAAGACGTCGCCAACGCTTTCAAACCGCTGGTCACCACCGAGCAGGTGCGGGCGGCGGAGAACAACAACGGCGGCGTCTTCCATCAGGCGCTGACCTGGGCGTACCAGGGCATGTGGCTGTACTGGTCGGTCACGCAGGATGCGGAGTTCCGTCCGGCGCTGCAGGCGTTCATCGACCGCAATCGTGACTACGTCGCCGGCATGCCGGGCACCGGCTCGGGGCGGGCGCTGGCGTATGGGTACCTGCTCACCGGCGACACCACGTACCTTGATTTCGCTCGCGCCCAGTTGGATGCCTTTGTCGCCCAGGGCATCACCAATGTGTCGTTCGCCCCGTCGTACAAGCAGGAACTCAATCCGCTGCCGGGGTTGCTGGGTGTGCTCAACAGCGCCCCGAAGGAATGGCGCTACCGCAACCTGCCGCCGGACCTGCGCGGCGGGACGCTCAGCTATCGCTATCACGCCTATGGCCTGACCAATCCGCACATGCAGCCGGCGCGGGCGTTCCTCAACGAAACCGCCGACCAGGCGTTCAGCTTCATCCTGGCGACGTCCAAGGGCGGCGGGTTCACGCTGTATGACCCGCAGGGCAAAGCCGTCGCCACGCAGACGATGGATCCGGCAACCCAGCACTGGTGCAAGTTTGAAGTGCCCGCCGACGGCGTGACCGGCACCTACACCCTGGTCTGCACCGAATCCAACGACGCCCTGAAACAGACGGGTAATTTCCTGGAATCGCCGACCTGGGCGCGGGTGCTCGACTGCCCGTTGCCGGTGGTGGTGGAGTTCGGCAAGCGTCCGCTGATGCTGACCGCCGTCGCCCGCACGCTCTATTTCCAGGTGCCCGCCACCGGGGAAACGCCGGCGGTCTACCTGAGCGAACTGGACCCGGCCCGGCGGCTGCGGGTGTTCAATCCCAATGGGCAATGGTCGGTGTCCACCCTCGACCGACCCCGCGCCTACGGCGGCGGAGCGTACTTCGTCATCCCCGAAGAGCAGCGCGGCCAGCTGCTGGGTCTGCAAGTGGTTCAGGAACCGAATCAGATTTACAAATGGGGCGCCTCCTGGCCTCAGTTCATCATCCTGGAGAACATGCCCAACTATGTGTCCGCCAATGCCGAGGACTTCTTCATCCCGCAGATTCCTGACAGTCTGCAGAGCGCCGGCAAGCCGTAACCCGCAGCAACCGCATTCACCTGGATTCATTGGGATCAAACCATGACCACCGCCTGCACCACCATGGATTTCACCCGCAACCCGCGCCGGCTGTTCCTGCACCCCGACGCGCCCGCCGATCAGAGCTGGATTTATCAGGTCGCCCAGCCGTTCCAGATTGCGCCGCGCCAGGCGGCGCTGCTGGCGCACATCCGGCTGGGCAGCACCCGAGTGATCGACCTGGAAGTCGGCACCGACGCGGTCATTTTCGATTCGCTGGCAACGCTCAGTGCCCAGCGGCGGTTCCCGCTGGCGCGCTTCGTGCGTCTGCGGCATCCGCGCAACGGGCAGGAACTGGTGATGGTGTCCTGCACGCAGATCGGCTTTGTGCCGCTGGGCGCCAGGCGCGCCGATGGGTCGCCGCACCCGCACGCCGGCACCGGTTTCGCGGTGAACTTTGAGATGGGCTATCCCACCGCCCTGAGCGAGCAGGAGGATACGCACATCGACCTGAGCAGCGACGTGTACACGCGCATCGCGCTCAAGCAGTTGCGTTACGACGGCCGGGAACTGCGCGTCACGCATGAGGAATATCTGCCGGAGGACGGCCTGATCCCGGGCGTGGTGACCACCAGCGGGCCCATGGCGCCGTGCGTGTCCAGCGGCGATGGCTTGATCGGCGGCATGTGTCTGGACAAGTGGAGCGCCCAGAGCGCCGCGGCGGTGCGCTGGGAGGTGGATGCCCGGGGACACTGGCGTCCGCAGCAGCCGATCCGCCTGCTCGATTACGCCACCGAACCCACCATGGTGCGCGACGTGGACGGCAGCCTGCTGCTGGCGGTGCGTCCGCATCCGGTCAAAGGCTGCGACGACTGGCTGGCGCTGCGCATTTTCCGTTCCACCGACGAAGGCGCCAGTTGGCAACTGCACCTGCACATTCCCAGGTTCCTGATGGCCAACGCGCCGGTCTTCCTCAACCGCGCCGCCAACGGCGCGCCGTTTGTCATGACCAACCGTCATCGTGTGCCGGTGGTGCATCGACTGGCGAAACGCGAAATGATCTGGGCCTGGCCGCTGACCCCTGACCGCCGGGGCGTCGGTGAACCGGTGCTGGTGCGCGATGGGCAGGAGTTCGGCCCCACGCCCACCCCCGGCTCGGTCTACCGCATGGACCACCCCACCGCCACCACCGTGCAACTGGCGGATGGCAACTGGCACTGCCTGGTGGGCTATCGTGTGCTGGAAGACGCCGAGATGCGTTCCGACGCCGGCCCCACGCCGCACACCGGACTTTATGTGGAAGAAGTCCTCACCCCCGGAACCCCCACCCCTACCTGGAACTTCTGAACCTCACCCCACCGGCACAAGCCGCGGATGAGCGCAGCGAACCCGGGGGTACTTCACCCCAGTAGCCACCAGCAGGAAATTGCCAAGGGAAACTTCCGGGGGGGGTTACGCCGTCACGTTGAGTTGCGTGCCCACACTCGCCCCGGCCGCGCTGGTGGCGCTGCCGGCGGCGTCGTAGCCCAGGTTGCTGGTGGAATAAAGTTGGCTGAGTTGATCGGACCCGACCGCCATGGACAGCGCCATGAGCTTGAGCAGGTTGGAGGAGTCGTCCTTCTTCTCTTCGTCGTTGGGAAACAGCACGTTGAGCATGAGCATGGCCGCGAGCATCTTGCCCAGGTCCTGATTGGCGCTCACGCTGAAACCCGCCGAGGCCGACAGTTGTACGCTGTCCCCGCCGGCTGCGGCCTGGCTGGTTCCGGCAGCGGCGCTGCTGGCGCTTCCCGAGTTGGTTGAGCCCATGGCGCTGGGGGCATAAGCGTAACCCGCGCCGGCGCTGATCGCGGCAGTCTGCATGGCGTCTCCCTGCCGGCGTGTTGGTTCCCTCAGGGCCGGCGTCACCCTTTGCCGCGAGCGGCGCGCCAGGCGGCGCCAGACAGCGCATCAGGCTTCAAACTGCTGTCAAAGCACGACCTGCAACCGGTTGGAAAGCAGGCAAACTGATCCGTCTGTGCGGCCTGGTCGCCATGACGCATCACCGGCGTCCCATCCACACCACAATCGCGGCGGCCAGGCACTTCTCCGATAAGTCGATTTACGGCGCGCTGACCGGCTGCCTGCGAAGTCACGGGCGCCGCTGGCCGATGAATGAAGCATGGTGCTCACCAAACCATTGGCACTGCTCGCCACGGAAGTCGCCGAGCTGGACCGCGCCGGCTGCATCGAGCAGTTGCGCCTGATCCAGCAACCCCGGCTGGACTTCACCGATGAGTATCTGGAACGCACCAGCACCGAGGGACTGCGCCATATCCTCATGGCGGCCATCATCCAGAACCGCAAGCATCTCGTGGCTGCCTGAATCCTGCAGCCACCGCTGTCGCATGCGTTCCCGTCACCGCGGCCGAGCGTCCGTGCGTTCCCGGTAGAATGCCCCGGCGATCTGATCCTCCCTCACCTACTGCAATGACAGGAGCCCGTGATGAGCGAGCTGCGTGGCCAATCGGTGTTGATCCTCGTCGGCGACGACTACGAAGACCTCGAACTGCAATATCCCCGCTACCGGCTCCTCGAAGCCGGCGCTGCGGTGGTGCTGGCGGGGCAGGAAAAGGGGCACACCTATCACGGCAAGCATGGCTACCCCTGCGTGGCGGAAGCCGATCTGGAGGACCTGCACGCCAGCGACTTTGCCGGCGTGGTGGTCCCCGGCGGATGGATGCCCGACAAGCTGCGGCGGGACCCGACCGTGCTGCAACTGGTCAGCGATTTCGACGCGGCGGGCAAACTGATCGCCAGCATCTGCCATGGTCCGTGGATCGACATCTCCGCCCAGGTGGTCAAAGGCGTCCGGTACACCAGCACGCCGGGGATCAAGGATGATCTGATCAATGCCGGGGCCCTGTGGTTCGACCAGCCGGTGGTGGTGGACCGCCATCATGTCAGCAGCCGCCGCCCGGACGACCTGCCGGCCTTCTGCCAGGCGCTGCTGCAGGTGCTGCAACGACAATCCTGAGGCGACGCCCCGGAAACCGTTTCATGGGAGCTGCAGGTGGTTCCCAGGGTCAGCGCATATGGATGATCAACCCGTGCTGACGGATCGCCGAGCGTCAGGGCTTGCGGTTGCCTCCCAGCTTGCGGTGCATGGTCTTCGCCCCTGAAGGGGGCGCAGGAAAGTAGCCACGAGTGGAGCGCAGCGGAACTCGTGGGAAAAAGCGCTGGTGCAAATTCTCACCCCGGCAGGGGTGAAGGAAGCCTCCGCCGTCCCTCCGGGACGGATCGGAATCAAGCGCGCTCGTCAACCACGGGTTTCGCTGCGCTCCACCCGTGGCTACTTTCCACGCCCCCTGTCGGGGTCGAAAACATCCCCCCCCGGAAGCCCCCGGTAGCATGGACCCCATGGTCGCCGTGACGACTGGTGGGCCACCGCAAGCCGGCAGGGAAGGGTTGCTTTCCGGGCGTGATTCTCCTGCGGCGGCGCTGCAACCCGTTGCTCCCGCGCGGGAGTTGTTGCCGCAGGGCCAGAGGCGCTGGCCCTGAGGTGGCTCCCGGCGCGACGCCGGCTCGTTTGGCCGGGCAAGCCGGGGGGATTACACTGCTGTTCTTTGCTCTGACCCGTGAGGGAATCCATCACGATGTTGCACATGCACACCGGCCGGAACTTGTTGGGGATGCTGGTCCTGGGCTTGCTGACGCTGACGCCGCGCGGCGTCTGGGCGCAGGGCCTGGACCTGGCGAACCGCCCCATCGCCGAGATTCGCATTCAGGGCCTGAAGGTCGTCGGCGAGCAACTGGTCCGCAACCAGATCCGCCTGGCGCCCGGCGCGGCGTATGACCCTGAACTGGTGCAGCAGGATATTGTCCGCATCACCCACCTGGGACGCTTCCGCACCGTGCAGGCCCAGGTCGAGCAACTGGACACCGGCAGCGTGGTGTTGACCTACGTGGTCGACGAACAGCCCCTGCTCCAGGACGTGCGCGTGGTGGGCAACAAAGCCATCAGCGACAACGAAATCCTCAACATGGTCGTGCTGCGCAAGGGCGACCCGGTGGACCCCTACCTGATCGACCGCGGCATCGCCGAGATCAAGCGGGCGTATGAGAAGAAGGGCTTTTTCGTCACCGACGTGAGTCTGGACGGCGACCTGCTCAAGGAATCGAGCGTCCTGCTGCTGCGCGTCCGCGAAGGGCCCAAGGTTCGCATCCGCAAGATCGCCTTCGAAGGCAACCAGGCGTTCGAGAGCAAGGAACTGACCGCCCAGATCCGCAGCAAGACCCACATCTTCCTGCTCCGGGGCGGGGAGATGAGCCGCGAGCAACTGGACACCGACGCCGACACCCTGCGCCAGTACTACAACGACCGCGGCTACATCGACGCCCAGGTGTCCCGCCGGATCGACGTGTCGCCCAATGAGCGTGACGCCACCGTCACCTTCCTGATCGAAGAAGGCGGCCGGTACACCGTCAACGCCATCACCATCAAGGGCAACCAGATTTTCAGCACCGAACAGCTCATCGCCATCCTGCCCCTGAAAGTCGGCGATGTGTTCGGCGAAAACATGCTCAAGAAGAGCAATGACGCCCTGAGTGATTACTACGGCAAGCTCGGGTACATCGAATCGAGCGTGCAGATCGACCGCCAGCGCGATCTGGAAAACCCCCGCGTGGATGTGATCGTCAACGTCACCGAGGGCGCCACCTACACCGTGGGCAAGGTCGCGGTGCGCAACAACCAGATCACCCGCGACAAAGTGATCCTCCGGCAGGTGCGCGGCCTGGACCCCGGCCGTCCCTTTGACCGCACCGGCATCGACAAAACCGAAAAACGCCTCAAGGCGACCAGTTGGTTCGACGAAGCCAACGTCACCGTGCTGGGCACGCCCCAGGATGAAGTCCGCGATGTGCTGATCGAAGTCAAGGAAAAGAACACCGGCTCGCTGAGCTTCGGCGCCGGCATCAGCTCCGACTCGGGCGTCATCGGCGCCATCGAACTGACCCAGCGCAACTTCGACATCGCCGACACCCCCGAAAGCTTCGGCGAGTTCTTCACCGGCAAGGCGTTCCGCGGCGCCGGCCAGTACTTCAACCTCGCCATCTCCCCGGGCGATCAGGTCAGCAATTATGCCGTGAGCTTCCGCGATCCCTACTTCCTGGAAACCCCCTACTTCCTGGACACCAGCGCTTTCTTCTTCGAACGCGAACGCGACAAGTATGACGAACAGCGCATGGGCGGCAACATCGGCATCGGTAAAGCCTTCGGCGATGTCTGGTCCGCCAGCATCAACAACCGCGTGGAAATGGTGGACATCAGCTCCGTCGATCCCAACGCCCCCAGCGATGTCGATGACGTGGAAGGCAACAATCTCCTCACCTCCCTCACCTTCAGCATCAACCGTTCCACCGTCGACAACAACCTCTTCCCCACCACCGGCAGCAAGCTGGGGCTGAGCCTGGGCTACACCGGGGCCTACGGCGGCGACTTCCACTTCGCCACCGCTTCGGCGCGCTACAGCAAGTACTGGACCGTCGACGAAGACTTCATGGGTCGCCGCACCGTCCTGTCCATGCGCTCGCAGGTCGGCTACCTCTTCCCCGAAGACGAAGCCCCCATCTTCGAACGTTTCAACGCCGGCGGCCATCGCACCCTGCGCGGCTTCGACTACCGCGGCGTCGGTCCCCGCCAGGTCCGCAAACCCGATCCTGTCCTGGGCCTGCCCGCCACCGTCCCCGTCGATGACGATGAATCCCTCGGCGGCGACTTCATGTTCCTGATGAGCTGGGAATACAACGTCCCCATCTACCAGGAAATCATCCGCTGGGTTTTCTTCGTCGACACCGGCACCGTCGAGGACAACTTCGAACTCACCAAATACCGCGTCGCCATCGGCACCGGCCTGCGCCTGAACATTCCGTTCCTGGGCCAGGCGCCTTTCGCCTTCGACCTGGCGTTCCCGGTCCTCAAAGCCGACGACGACGAAACCCGCATCTTCAGCTTCGACATCGCCCTGCCGTTCTGAGCCACCGCGCCAATCACCAGCGTCACCCCGCTGCGCGCACGCTCACGCCCCTCAGCACGCCCACGCAGGAGCCGCAGGCGAAACCGTGGGGCCGCATCTGCCCCCGCTCACACACCCGTGTGCTTACTCCCGCGCACGCCAACTCTCTTCGCGCCGGCTCTGAATCACCTGCACCGGCAACGCCGGCAACGCCGCGAGAAACCGCTTGCCATACGGCTTCTTCGCCAGCCGACTGTCCAGCACCACCACGCTGCCCTGGTCCGTACGCGAACGTATCAGCCGGCCGAACCCCTGCTTGAACTTCAAAATCGCCTCCGGCAATGAGTAATCCCGGAATGCATTGCCCCCCCGCGCCTTGATCCGGTCCGTCCGCGCCTCCGTCAACGGATGATCCGGCGGGGTGAACGGCAACCGGGTGATGATCACGTTCCGCAACCCCTCGCCCTGCACGTCCACGCCCTGCCAGAAACTGTCCGCCCCCAGCAGCACGCTCCGCCGATCCCCCCGAAAGCGATCCAGCAGCACACTGCGCTGCTCGCCATCGCCATGCACCAGCAACGGCATGCCGCGAAACTCCAGCCGGGGGCGCAGCCACTGCGCCACCTGCCGCAGGTGGTCATAGCTGGTGAACAGCACAAACGCTCCGCCGTCGCTGCGATCCAGATGCTCCAGCAGCACCGGCCCCAGCGCCCCCAGGTACGCGGACTGATTGGGTTCGGGCAAGCCGGCTTCAATCAGGAGCTGCGCCTGTCTGGCGTAATCGAACGGCGATCCCAGCAGCAATTCCTGCGTCACCCGCAGACCCAGCCGCGTGCGCAGATGCGCAAACGGACTGTCCGCAGGAATCGGTATGGGCGCTGCATCCCCCTGCTGTCCCTCCACCGCCACCTGCGCATCTGCACCGTCCGGCGGCGCCTGGCGCCTCCGCTTCGTCTTCGCCTTCTCCGCCCCTGCTTTCCCGTCGTCCTGCTTCCCGCTGGTCGCCAGCGTCGCCGAGGTCAGCACCACGGCAATGGGCGCGCCCTCGGTGGTCTTGGCGTCAAACAACCAGCGTCCCAGCAAGGGGCCCACGTCGATCGGCGCGCTCTTGTGCCGCACGCTCGCCGGCTGGCGTTTGGTGTTGATCTCCAGCCAGTACACGCTGTCGGTTTCCGACTGTTCCTGCAATGCCGTGACCGCCCCCGCCACCGCCTGACAGCGATTGGCGTAGGCGTCCACTTCCATGCGGTCTTCCTCGCTCGGCAGGCCGTCGCGCACCACCTTGAGCGCCAGCGAAAGCTCGTTGAGCAACGGACTCAGCGGATTTTCCACGATGTGAGGTTGATCGACCCGTCCATTGCTGCGGCCCACCTGTTCCTGCCACGCCACCAGCTCATCGAAATACTGGTCCTGCGCCGCCGCCGCGCGGGTGATCAGGTCCATGGCGCGGTTGAAGCCGCGGTAGTCGCCGCGCAGCTTGTTCTGCAGGGAATTGAGCAGTCCCCGGCCGTTGCGGGACAGCAGCGATTGCAGCAGCAGGCGCACCTGGAAGCGGCTGGCGCTTAAGCCGAAGTATTCGCTGGCGACGTCCTCAACGGTGTGCGCTTCGTCGAGAATCACCGCGTCATAGGGTGGAAGCAGGCCGAAGCCTTCCATGCGCAGCGCCAGGTCGGCAAAAAACAGCGCGTGATTGACCACCAGCAGGTCGGCGTTTTCCATCCGTCGCCGCGCGCTCTGGTAGAAACAGGTCTGATACGAAGCACACCGTCGCCCCAGGCAGTCATCGCTGTCGCTGCGGGCGTGATCCCACACGCCGGGGCGCTCCAGCTGCGGCAGCGTCGCCAGCGAGCCGTCGGTGGTGGTCTGCGCCCAGCGTTCGATGATCTCCAGACTGCGTCCTGCCGCCGGGTCGTCAAAGAGTTGCTGATCACGTTCCAGCGCCCGTTGCAGACGCCGCCGGGAGAGATAGTTCCCCCGTCCCTTGACCAGCAACGCGGTGAACTCCGCGCCCAGCACCGCCTGCAGCAGCGGCACATCCTTGCTGATGAGCTGTTCCTGCAGGGCGATGGTGTGGGTGGAGATGATCACCCGGCCGCGCCCGGTGTCGCGGCTGCGGCCCTCGGCGCGCTGGGTGAGGATGTGCTGCACCGCCGGGAGCAGATACGCGAAGCTCTTGCCCACGCCGGTGCCCGCCTCGACGATCAGGTTGCCCCCGGTGCTCAGGGCGTGCTGCACCGCCAGCACCATCTGCGTCTGCTGCGGGCGCTGCTCATAGCGTTCGCCCAGCCGCCGGGCGATCGGGCCATCGCTCGCCAGGATGTCCAGGGGATCGAAGGTCACGGACAACAGTGTACGGGGGAACCGCGTGGGAGCAGCAGATCGTCCGGGAATGAACGAGCCGGAAGCGTGAGCGACGGGCAGAGCGCGTGGTTTTCAATGCGTCAGGTGTTGTTCATGTGGCGAGCGGCGTCCGTGGGCGTAGCCCGTGGCTGACGCTTCCGGCTCGTTGCCCAGCGCCAAGTGGAAGCCCCGCGTTTAGCGCACGGGCGCGGAGATGCGGCCGGGGTCGACGATTTCCATGCGGTCCTCGCGGAGATTCCAGCGGAACAGGCGCGCCCCGCCGGTGTTGCCGTCGGCATCGACGATGCGGCTGAGCTTGCCTTCCTCGGCGCGCAGCACGATGGTGCGGTCGAAGTGGGTGTATTCCAGATGATCGGTGGTGATCTCGCGGTTGCGGTTGAGCACCCGCACATCGCGGTCGGCATACACCGCCACCAGTTCGGGGCGCGGCGTGCGCGAGCTCATCCACACGCCCAGGCCGCCGGTGGCTTCCAGGTCCGCCAGGAAACGCTGACAATCGAGCTGGAAAATGTCGCTCTCACCCGGCGGCACATGCAGCACCTGCACCTGGTCCTCGATCTTCATGTCGTTGTGCACCAGGTTGAGCGCCAGTTGCCCCTGCCAGGTGAACAGCGTGGCGCCGGCGCCGCCGAAGTGGACCTGTTTACGCGGGTCGCCGTCGGCGTCCTGCTTTTCGCGCGGGCGACGCTCTTCCGCCAGCAGCGTGCCCGCGCCTTTGACGATGATTTCCTCGCTGATCACGTTGTCGAAGCTGATGGTCGGGCCGGTCAGCCGCATGCGGGTCAGCAGTTTTTCGCCGGGGCGTTTTTCCCAGTCGGCGGCTTCAAAAATCACCCCGCCGTCGGCGGTGACGGTTTTGATCTGCTGGAGGCCCTGCAACATGCGGGTGCGTTCGTCGATATTCGCATCCGGCTTGAGCGTGCCCTGACGCGGGTCGGTCAGGGCCGCATCCTCGCCGGTGCGCTGGAGCACCTGCTTGAGCGCGGCAAAGGTGTGGAACTCGATGGACACCACATCGGCTTCCAGATCGGTGGTTTCCCCGCCGCGGCGGCTGGCGGCGCGGACGTTGCCATAGAACCGCGCCAGCCCCGACTGGTTGTGGAACTGCATGTTGTCCTGCCAGAACACCGCCAGCCCGGGCACCTCGGCGACGCCGGCTTCGGCGGCTTGATTGCGCAGCGAGCCGGCGCCGATGACGTAGAGCGTTTCGGTGGCAGGGACCAGCACCAGATGGTTGCCGCGCAGCACGCCGTCGATCCGCCGCGCCTCGGCGGGAGTGTCCGGAGTGCCGAAGATTTCCACCTGCTGCTCGTCGGCAATCAGGCGCTGGGCGGTGACCTCCAGATTCTCCTGTTCCAGCCGCACACGCACGGCGCCCTGAGCCACGATGTTGCGCAAGGACACTTCCCGGCCGGGGTTGGCATTGGCGTCGGCGACGGCGACGGCGTCGGCGGGCTGATCGGTTGCCGGTTGATCCTGCCACTGCAAGAGTGACTTGGGCGCTGACGCCGCAGGCGTGGGGGCAGCGGTCTGCGTGGTGGCGGGTTTGGGGCCGAGCATCCGATCCAGGGCGTGGGTCGCCTGAGGCACCGCCACCCCACCCGTCAACTGGGTGGGATCAAAGCGGGGCTCGGGGGATTCCTGCGGGTCGTCGGGATGCCGCAGGTTGACGGTCAGCCGTTCGGTCTGCAGCACCTGGCCGGGGCGCACGGCATGGACGTTTCCGCGTGCCACCACCTGCCGGGCGCGTGGGCGACCGTTGGCATGCTGCTCCAGCACCACTTCCAGCACATCGCTGTCCACATTGAAGCGTTGCTCGAGTTGGCGGGCGTGGAAGTTGAACTGCACATCGCCGGAGGCGACCAGGCTGCTCAGGTCCTGCCGGGTGTCCTGGGGCGCGGTCAAGCCGATGGACAGCAGATCGCTGCGCAGATCGAATTGCACGTGGTCAACCCGCACGTCGCCCCGGAAGACGATCGAGCGCAGCGCCCGCAGCGAGCCGCCGAGTTTCGCATCCAGGCCCGGGTCGGCGGCGCCGGCGGGCGCCAGCGCATCGGCAGCATCATCGGGCGGGTAGAACGCCAGGTCCACGCGGTCGCTCCACTGGATGCCGACCATCTCCTGACTGACCTGCTCGGCGCCGGTGGTGCGCAGCGCGCCGCCGCCGAGGATTTGTCCGCTGCCCTGCCGGATGTCGAGCACCATTTTGCGGGCCCGCAGCGCGCCCATCTGCGGCGCTTCGAGGACCACCGGATGCAGTTCATCGCTGTCCAGCGTCACCTGGTCGGAGCCGCGCTGGAAGCTCAACTGGGCACAGGTAATGATCTGGCCCCGCGGCGGAGTGATGCGCACCGGCTGGCCGCGCAGGGTGAGCAGTGCGTCGCGGACATCCCGCAGGGTCGGCGGCTGGGCTTCCAGCGGCGTCACCAGCAGCGCCCCGGCCCACTGCACGACAATGTCATCCGGCTGCGGCGGCAGGCTGTCGGGCAATGCTGCCCCGGCGGGGGTTTCCGTTGCCGAGGGTGAAGCGTCGGCCGACGTGGTGGAGGCTTCACGCTCCGGCTGCAGCGACCGGTTGGCGTTCGCCGCCAGGCTCAGGCCGAAGAGCACTTCCAGATCGTCGGCGGTCACTTCATTCTGCTGGGCGGTGATGCGCACGTCATCGGCAAATAGAGCGCGGTAGTACTGGTCGGCCGAGTCTTGCGCGGCATCCGGGGCTGCCGGGTCAGCAGCATTCTCAGGTTTCGCAGATTCCGGGCGTTGGTTGCCGCGGCGTTCCGCATCTGCACGAATGCGCAGCGTGTCGCCTTTGGCGATTTCCAGCCGATCAAGCCGGCGATGCAGTTGATTGAAGATCAGGTCCAGCTCCCGGCCGCGGAATTCGAACTCGCGGGTCACCAGACGCACCGCGCCGTCGCTGCGGACTTCACCCAGTTCCAAGTTGAAGCTGGCGCCCTGCATGTGCAGACGCAGCTGCGCGTGCGGGGAGTCGGCGCGCAGATCGAGCTTCTGCCCGGAGCGGCACTCAAAAAAAGTGAGGACGACGTCGCCTTCAAACGTGCCCGAGCGCGGCCGATTGTCGGGGGCGACGAACGTGGCGCGCTGGGCTTCGATCTGCACCACCCGCTGATTGCGCTTGAGGTGGATGCGCGCCATCGGCTGCTCGACCCGCAGCACGCCCTGGGGCAAGGGGTTGAGGGCAGCGCCGAAGAGCTGGTAGATCAAGCCTTTTTCGCCGGGGAACTCGATGAAGTATTGCCCGACGTTGGGGGCGGTGCCTTCGCTGGCGGCGGTCTGCCAGCCGGGCAAGGGCGTCAGCGGCGCGGCGTCGCGCTGTCGGGCAGGGTCGGCGCGCAGGGTCAGCAGGAAGATGACCGCCGCCACCACCACTGCCGCCAGCGTCCAGAGCACGCGTTTAATCATGCGTAGATTCTAGGGGATCGCCGGGACGCCGACAGCGACGACAGGGGTGACTTGATTTGTGGCGTGATTCCTCTACACTCTCTGCCCGCTTGAGAAAGCAGCCTTGCGGTCGTGGCGGAATTGGCAGACGCGCTAGGTTCAGGTCCTAGTGGGGCTAAACACCCCGTGTAGGTTCGACTCCTATCGACCGCATTTGCAGGAGAGCAGACCCGTGTCCCCGGACGCGGGTTTTTTCTTGCGCCGGCAGATCCATCTTTACACGGCGCGGCCGCCGGTCCTATACTGGCTGCCTGATGACCGCCACCTGCTGAAAACCCGGATCGTCTGGCTGCCGTGCGGTTGTACTGCGCGCGGCAGCGTGTGGACGTCGGGTTGCTGCGCTGCGGGTTTGAGTTTTTTTCCGTCCCTCAGGTCATCCCTTTCCCATGTCACACTCGGATCATGCCGCCGCGCCTGGAGCGCGGGGTTCATTTACCTGTATTCACTGCGGCCAAACCGTGCCGCTGCGCAGTTGGGGCACGCGCCACCGCAATCACTGTCCGTACTGCCTCTGGTCGCGCCATCTGGACGATGAGCCGGGCGACCGCCAATGCCCCTGCCGCCATCCGATGCAGCCCATCGGCATCGAGGTGCGCCAGGACGGCGAATGGGCGATCATCCACCGTTGCACCGGCTGTCGCCTGCTGCGGACCAACCGCATCGCCGGCGACGACCGTGAGCTGGCGCTGCTGCAACTGGCGCTGCGTCCGCTGGCGCGCCCGCCGTTCCCGCTGGACGCCTTGCCGGGGTAACGGGCTCGCGCCCGACCTCACCGGGTCACAAAGCGCTGACGGTACGCGCCGGGCGTCACGCCGAACGCGCTGCGGAACAGAGCGCTGAAGTGCGAGACGTGGCGGCAGCCGACGCGCTGGCTGATCTCTTTGATGCGCTGGTCGCTGTTGCACAGCAGGTCGGCGGCGAGCGCCATGCGGCGTTTGTTGCGGTACGCCTGCGGGGACTGGCCATAGGTGCGCTCGAACAGCACGCGCAGCCGACTGGCGGAGTAGCCGCATTGGCGACTGAGTTCCACCAGGCTGTGGCGCGCCATGCGGTCGCGGTCGATCAGGCTGCGCAAGCGTGCCGCCGGGGAAGGGTAGACATCCGGCTGCTGGTCGAGGGCGTAGCGGATGAGGTTCGTCACCCCCGCGCGCACGCGGATGCGATGGGCGGCACAGGGCGCCGCGTGCGCGTCGTGCATCCGCAGAAACTCGCCTTCCCAGCCGGAGACATGCTCGGGGACAATCGGCGTGAACATCGGCAAGCTGGCGTGCTCGCCGGTCTGCGGGTCGGCAAGATGCACCTCCCCCGGGCGGGCGCCCAGCGTCAGCGCGGGCAGGTCCAGCACCACCGCCCACTGGGCGCGCTGAGCCGTGTACTCGAACCGCGCCAGCGCGCCCACCGGCAGCAGCGCCAGCGTCGGCCCGGGGTTCTCCAGCCGCACGCCGGCCACTTCCATCCACCGCAGCCCTTCCGCCACGAAAGACAGCACTGCCCACGGCAGCAACTGCTCCGTGCACTGGGCATGGGTGAAATGGGCGATGCGATGGACCGTGCAGTCAAACATGCGGGCAGGCGATTTACATAACAGTTTGGCGATTTTCGTCGTATACACAGCATTTGAGCCCAACTAGGATAGCCCGCGTTCAAACGTTTTCAATAATTCACCGGCCCCGCTGCCGGCTCAGGGTGTTTCCCTGCCACGAATACTTTTCCCGTCACGACAAAGGATTGGTCCATGGGCATCAGCATCGGCCTGGTTGGTCTGGGTGCGTTCGGCAGAACGTTTGCCCCTCTCTTCAAAGCGCATCCGCTGGTCAGCCGGCTGGGACTATGCGATCTGGAGCCCACGCGCGTGGCGCAGTTCGCCCAGGACCCCTTCTTTCAGGACAAGCTCAGCCCGCGCGACTGTTTCACCAGCCTGGATGACATTTGCCGCGCCGACTTCGACGCCCTGGTGGTCATCACCCAGCACTGGCTGCACGCGCCCCAGTGCGTGCAGGCGCTGCGCCGCGGCAAGCATGTGTACAGCGCGGTGCCGGTGATCGTGCTGCCGGATAATCAGGAAGTGCTGCACTGGTGCAATGAACTGGTCAAGGCGGTGGAGGAAACCGGGCAGCATTACATGCTCGGGGAAACCACCTACTACCACGCCCAGACCATGTTCTGCCGGCGGCAGGCGCAGGCGGGGGCGTTCGGCAACTTCGTGTACGCCGAGGGCGAGTACATGCACGATGTGGACGCCAATTGCAATCTGCGCCAGGTGATGCAGTCGCGCACCGCCAGCGCTGCCGGGCAGGACTGGCTCCAACGGGCGGCGGCGTATCGGCAGCGCGGCGCCAAGGGCGGGCCCATGCACTATCCCACCCATTCCGTCAGCGGCCCGGTCAGCGTGATGAACACCCATGCGGTGTCGGTCAATGCCCATGGCTACGCCCATCAGGAAAATGACCCCTACTTTGAAAACGACGCCTTCAGCAATGAGATGGCGCTGTTCAAGATGGCCAACGGGGCGGTGGTGCGCATCGTCGAGGGTCGGGAAATGCCCGGCCTGATGGGCGCGGACTCGGAAACCTTCCGCGTGTTCGGCACTCGGGGTTCGTTCAGCGAGAACCGCTGGTTCAGCATCGAGCGCCCCGGCCAGCCGCTGCCGGAAAAGCTGCCGCGTCCGCAGACCCGCACGTTGACCGCCGCGGAAATGGCGGATCCGCTGCCCAAGGAGGTGCTGCGTGCTTTCGCCAAAGTCATGCACCCGGAGATTGATGAAAAGGAGCTGCTGAGCATCGACTTCCTGCCCGGGGGGCATGGTGGGTCGCACCCCTATCTGGTGCATGAGTTCGTGGACGCCATCGCCCACGATCGGATGCCGGCGATCAACGTCTGGCAGGCGGTGCGCTACATGGCGATGGGGGTGGCGGCGCATGAGTCCGCCCTGCGCGGCGGGGAGACCGTGCAGGTCGCCGACTGGGGGGATCCCAAACCCTAACGCTCAGCTCACCAGGCGCAGCCCGGGGGCGGTTGGGTCGACCGGATTCTGGTATCTTCACCGGCGACGATGAGCACGCCTATCCACATTCGCGGCCTGTGCAAAGCCTTCGGCAACACCATCGCCGTCGACGGCATTGACGTGGACATTCCCGCCGGCTCGCTCTACTTCCTGCTGGGCCCCAGCGGCTGCGGCAAGACCACGCTGCTGCGCATGATCGCTGGCTTCTACGAGCCGACCGGCGGCACCATCCACTTCGGCGATCAGGACGTCTCCCGCCTGCCCGCCAACAAACGCAACTGCGGCATGGTGTTTCAGAGCTACGCCCTCTGGCCCCACATGACCGTGGCGGACAATGTGGCGTTCGGCCTGAACGTGCGCAAGGTGGAACCCGCCGAGCGCGACCGCCGCGTCGCCGAGGCCCTGGACCTGGTGCAGATGGGTAAATACGCCCAGCGCAAACCCAACCAGCTCTCCGGCGGCCAGCAACAGCGCGTCGCCCTGGCGCGGGCGCTGGTCATCCGTCCCACCGTGCTGCTGCTGGACGAACCGCTGAGCAATCTCGACGCCAAGCTGCGGCTGGAGATGCGCAGCCAGATTCGCCAGATCTGTCATGACGTGCAGATCACCACGGTCTACGTGACGCACGATCAGAAAGAGGCGCTGTCGATGGCGGACGGCATGGCGGTGCTCAAGGACGGGCAGATGGTGCAGGCGGGCGCGGCGCGTGAGCTGTACGATCGGCCGCGCAATCGCTTCGTCGCCGACTTCCTGGGCGAAACGAATTTCCTTGCCGCCGAGGTGGCCCAGCGCGACGGTGAGCGCGTGGTGCTGAACACCCCGGCCGGCCCGCTGCATTCCCAGGCGTTTCCCGAGGATTGCCCCAGCACGGGCAACGTCACCTGCTCGCTGCGGCCCGAAGCGATTCGGCTGCACATCGGCCCCGCGCCCACGGGCGAACCCAACTGCTTCGCGGTGCGGCGACTGGATACCGTCTTCCTGGGCGAGATGGCGCAGCATGTGCTCGCGGCCGACGAACATTTCCAGCTTAAATGCTTCGAACTGAACCCGCGCCAGGCGCCGGCGGACCAGCCCATGCATGTGCGGTTCGATCCCCGGGACGTGGTGGTGCTGCACGATTAAGTGCGGTGGGCGCGGGATGCAGGTGAAGGTGGCTGGGGGGAAGCATCCCACAGATTCACCTGACGGCTCATCTGTGGGCGTCCAGCGGTTTGTCTCACATCATCAAATCACACATCAACAAATCACCCGATTACACCACGCCCAATCAACCGCTGCGTCAGCTTGCTTCGCTGATCGGGGGATTGGCGGGGAATGGCAGTGCGGCATGCTCTTTCGCGGCGGCCTGCTCGGCGCGGGCGCGGACCATTTTGTCGGCATACAGCAGGGAGATCATGTATTCGTAGTTCGCCATCAGCGTGGCGAGCGTCAGCCCGACCCGGCCGTCGAGGCATCCGAGTTTCATGACGTACATGTACAGGAAGCGCAGCAGCGGTCGGCCGGGCGTCAGGGGCCAGACTTCGCGGCGGAGCCATTGGCGGTACTTGAGCATGTCGCGAAAGAGCGAGCCGACCCGCGCAGTCTGGCTGCGGCCCAGGCGCCGGCGCACCCATTCATCGCTTTCCAGGTCGGCATAGCGGATGTGTTTGGCGATGAACTGGTCGATGGTTTCCCGGCGGATGTGGAGCATGTAATTCCGCAGGTAGTCGGTGCCGCCGGTGCAGACCATGTGTTCATGCACCAGACGATCTTCGTACCGCGCCGCGCCGCGGCGGAAGAAGCGCAGGTTCCAGGACGGAAACATGCCGCCGTGGCGGATCGGCCGGCCCATGAACAGCATCAGACGATTGACGAAGTAGCCATTGACGCTGTGGCGATCGCGGGCGACGCGCTGCACTTCATCGCGCAACTCCGGAGTCAAACGTTCGTCGGCATCGAGAATGAAGACCCATTCGCCGCGCCAGGGCAGGTGGTCGAGTCCCCAGTTTTTCTGCCGGGCGTAGCCTTCCCACGGATGCACGATGACTTCCGCCCCGGCTCCGGCCGCCAGCTCGCGGGTCTGGTCGGTGCTTTGGGAATCGAGCACGAACACGCGCCCGACCTGCTGGGCATTGCGCACCGCGGCGGCAATGTGGTGCGCCTCGTTGAAGGTCGGGATCAGCACTTCGATGACGCTGCGCTCCATCACAGCGGCTCCTGGAGCAGGCGCTCGGACAAAGCGTCAGTGCGGCGTTGCCAGCCGGTTTCCGCCTCGGCGATCTTCAGTTCGATCCAGTACTCGTACATGCTGATCATGGCGCAGTAGTGGAAACCCGCCAGGCCGTCGAGGAAGCCCAGGCGAATGATGTACTGGAAGAAGAAGCGCCACGCGCCGCGCCAGCGCAGGAAGAAGCTCAGGTTCTTGATCGCCCGCCGGCGATGCATGGGGTCCACCTGGCGCAGGTCCGCCAGGCTCGGGCAGCCCGCCTGACGCACCGCGAGACCTTCGAGTCCTTCGCGGGCGCTGTAGAAGTTGTGCTTTTCGAACCAGTGCTTCAGCCCGTTGTTGAAGCTGTAGTGGATGAAGTGTTTCTGGAGCTGGCCCACTTCGCCATCGACGATGGGATGCACGTTGGTCTGCCGCTTCTCGTAGAGCACGCGCTCCGGCTGGACCAGGCGGATGATCCACACCGGATAGCTGGTGGCGTGCTTGATCCAGCGGCCCAGGTACATGTTCTTGTAGCGCAGGCGGAAGGCGGCGCAGCCGTGGGTCGGATCGGTGACGACCATGCGCAGTTCGTCGACCAGTTCCGCGGGCACGCGCTCGTCGGCATCGCAGATGTACAACCAGCGATGCCGGTAGGCGATGTCGCGGACGCCGAAGTTGCGCTGCTTGTATTCGGTGTCGAAGTGGCGGAAGTAAACCCGCACATTGGGGAAGCCGCGCGCCAGGGCGACGGTCTGGTCGTCGCTGTAGCTGTCGAGCACCACGATGTCGTCGCTGAAGCTCAGCGAGCGCAGACACTCGACGATGTTGCTCTGCTCGTTTTTGGTCAGCACCAGCACACTCACCGGCGCCGGCGCCGGCCCGCGCGCGGACGCACGGCTGGCGTTCCCGGCGTCAACGCCCATCGGGCGCGGACGTTCCGCTGGCTCATTGGTCACGGGCTCCACGTCATACTTATCGGCTCAAACCCCGCAGCAATCCAGTCCCCCCCCGGACCCCCGGCCCCCCGCCCCCGGAAGTGTCCCATCGGCTGAAGTGGCCAAGGGGGGCTAAAAAAGGGGATAAGTACATTATTTTACAGTTAAAATAATGTACTTATCCCCTTTTTTAGCCGGCGGACATCTGGGGGTCACTCAGGAATCTGGTCGGCGAATTGGCGTTTGAACGCTTCCAGATTCGCCACGCCGGCGGGCATCTGCGCCGAGCTCGCCAGCAGAATGGGGATGCCTTCGCGGATGGGGTAACGCAGGCCGCCCACCGTGCCCACCAGAAAATCGCCCTCCTGGCGCAGCGGCGAGCGCGTCACCGGGCAGACCATGAGCTTGAGCAGTTTCTCATCCAATGCGGGCGTCGGAGTCATGAAGTGAAATCTCCATCCGGCCAACCGGGCGGGCGGGTGGTTCATGGTAGGTAAATGGCGGTGCAACCGGGCGCCTCACTCACTTCAACGCTCACCAGCCGGGCGTGACCGGGCACCTGCCCCAGCAACGCTTCGCCCAGCCACCACGCCACGCGCTCGGCGGTGGGATTAATCCGCAGCCCACCGTGTCCATCGGTGAAAGGCGCCGCCTCGTTGAGATGCCGATTGTGCACCGTCGCCAGCAGCGCGTCGAGCGCCTGCTCGAGCACATGAAAATCCATCACGGTTTCGATCTCATCCAGTTCACTGGCTTCGACTTTGACCTTCACCTGCCAGTTGTGGCCATGCACCGGTTCCAACTGACCATCGGGCAAGCGAATGGCGTGGGCCGCGGCAAACACCTTGCTGACTGTGATCTGAAACACCTGAACCCTCCCTGACGCCACGCGGCGGGTCGGCAGCATCATAGCTTGCCGGGCTGCACCCCCGGTTGGACCTGCAAGGCTTGCTGTCAGACGGGCGGGCCTGGGGGACGGCAACCGGGTCCGAATGATCCAGACTTGGCGGATTGCATCAGGGCGCTTATCCTGTGCTCACGGCATACGGGTATGAGGCATTCCGGCATCATGTCGCGGTTGGCTGGCTTCCGCGCACGGGATCAGGTTTTATGATCCTTTTCATATTACGCGGCGCGTTCGTGCTGCTGGCGACCTGCATCGCCCTGCTGTACGTGTTGCAGCCTTACCTGAGCCAGGCGGAAAAAGAAAATGCGATTCCGATTTCCTTCTGGCAGGTGGTGCTGACCGTCGGAGCCGCGATGAGCATCGCGCTGATGGTCATCACCGTCGACGCCACCTTCAAACGCAAACGCCTCTCCGCCCTCTCCGGCCTGCTGCTGGGCCTCATGGCGGGTTTGCTCGTCACCTGGGCGATGAGCATGATCGTCGACCTCATCGGCCTGCTGGCGCTGGGCGACGCGGTGCGCAACCACCCCATCCTCCAGGGCGTCAAAGTCTTCATCGGCGTGGTCATGTCCTATCTGGGCATCTCCCTGGTCCTCCAGACCAAGGACGATTTCCGCTTCGTCATCCCCTACGTCGAGTTCGCCAAGCAGGTCCGCGGCACACGCCCGATCCTCCTCGACACCAGCATCATCATCGACGGCCGCATCCTCGAAATCATCGACACGCAGATTCTCCAGGGCGGCCTGGTGGTGCCCAAGTTTGTCCTCAATGAACTGCAAACCATCGCCGACTCCAGCGACCGCCTCAAACGCGCCCGCGGTCGGCGGGGTCTGGAAATCCTCCAGAAACTCCAGGACAACACCAAAATCGAAGTCCACATCGACGAGTCCGAGGTCGAAGGCGCCGGCGTCGATCACAAGCTCATCGCCCTCGCTCAGTTCATGCCCGCCCGGGTCATGACCAACGATTTCAACCTCAACAAAATCGCCACCCTCCGCGGCGTGCAGGTCATCAACCTCAACGACCTGGCGCGGGCGCTGCGTCCGGTCGCGCTGCCGGGTGAAGCCATGACTGTGCGCGTGGTCAAGCCCGGCGAAAACCCCAACCAGGGCGTCGGCTATCTCGAAGACGGCACCATGGTGGTGGTGGAGAACGCCCGCGAAGCCATCGGCAACGAGGTGGAACTGATCGTCACCAGCACCCTGCAGACTTCCGCCGGCCGCATGATCTTCGGCAAGCTCACCAGCGAGGCCGACAGTTGGGTGCAGTCCGCCATTGCGGAAAAGAAACGCGTGGCGGATGAAACCGACGGCAACGGCTCGCGCTCGAGCGCACACCGCTCCAGCCGCAACCCGCGCCGCGGCGAGTGAGTCGACCGGTACGACGACATTCAAAACTTGACTTACTTCGGGGAGTTCGGCCATGAATTTCATAGGTGGTTTCGCGAAGGCTGGTTCCATCGTCTTGACCTGGGCCGCAGTGGCGCTGGCGGCTCCAGAACTGACCAAGCCCGCAGACCTGGCGGTAGACGCCCAGCCAGCGCCGGTGGTCCCTGAAGCTGCCGAAGCCCCGAAACTGCCGGAGCTGCCCGCCCAACCGCAGTTGCCGCCGCTGGAACTGCGGGTGAGCAACATCCAACTCAATGCTTACGCCAACTTCGACGAGCAGGGCAAGCTGCAGAATCAGAATCAGAATTGCTATCTGGGCATTCGCGTGCGTCTGCCGGATGATCGGCCGATGCTCGGCATCCGCGAGGTGAATGCCGCCCGCATGGACACCGATCTGGGCCAATCGGTGCTGTCACCCCAGTCGCGGGTCAACCTGGGGCGCAACTACAACTTTCGACAGAACCAGAACGAGTGGCAGCACGTGTCCATTCCGATGCAGTTGCCCGACGCCAAAGCCCGCCAGTTGCGCGAGGTCAGCGGCACGATCACCGTGCAACTGGGCCAACTCCCGGTGCGCGTGGCGCTGCTGCCGGCCATCAAAGAACTCGACGGTCGGCGGGCGCGCATTGAAGGGCTCGGCGGCAATCCGAGCGTGCGCGTCGGCGCTGCGCTAACCCAACGCGGCAACAACGTGCCCCCGCGCGTTGATCTGCACCTGAGCCAGTCCGACGCCATCCTGATCGAACAGATTCAATTCCGCCGCAACGGCTCGAACCTCAGCGGCACGTTCGAAGGCACCAATGGGGGCAACAACAGCATCCAACTGATGTTTCGCTGCCCCGGCGCGGATGAACAAACCCAGGTCGAAATCAGCTTCTACGACCGCATCGAGGAAGTGGAAATCCCCTTCGTGCTGCGGGATGTGCCCTTGATTCGCTGGGGGCCGGAGAAGGAGGACCCCGATGACGTGCTGGTCAAGGCGCTGCCGCGCGGCGATGCCGCCTTGCCGGCCGGCGACAAGCGACCGCGGCTGAAGGTCAGAATCGACTGAACCCGGGGTGGGTGACGCCCGCTGGTGGGATCAACCCAGTCCCAGCGCCTTGGCCATCGTCGAACCGAGGTCCGCAGGGCTTTCAGCGATGTGGCAACCCGCGCTGCGCAGCGCGGCGAATTTGCCGTCCGCGCCGCCTTCGCCGCCGGAGATGATCGCGCCGGCATGACCCATGCGCCGGCCCGGAGGCGCGGTGCGGCCGGCGATGAAACTGGTCACCGGCTTCTTCACGTTGGCTTTGATGTAGGCAGCCGCTTTCTCTTCGTCGGTGCCGCCGATTTCGCCGATCATCACGATGCCGTCGGTCTGGGGGTCAGCACTGAAGAGTTCCAGGCAGTCGATGAAGCCCATGCCGCGCACCGGGTCGCCGCCGATGCCGACGCAGGTGGTCTGGCCGATGCCGCGTTGCGAGCACTGCCAGACGGCTTCGTAGGTCAGGGTGCCCGACCGGCTGATGATGCCCACGCTCTTGCCGCTCTTGGCTTCGCTGGCGGGCAGGTGGATGTAGCCGGGCATGATGCCGATCTTGCAGCCGGTGTTGTTGTTCCCGGGGGTGATGATGCCCGGGCAGTTGGGGCCAACCATGCGGATGCCCGCGTACTTGGGGTCCTTGAGCACCTGCTTGACCTTGGTCATGTCCATCACGGGGATGCCCTCGGTGATGACCACGATGACCTTGATGCCCGCGTCGGCGGCTTCGAGCACCGCGTCGCCGGCAAACGCCGGGGGCACGAAGATCATGGTCGCGTCAGCACCGGTCGCCTGCACGGCCGCATGCACGCTGTCGAAGATGGGCAGGCCGTTGGCGTCCTTCTGCCCGCCCTTGCCGGGGGTGACGCCGCCGACCATTTTGGTCCCGTAGTCCAGACAGCCTTTGGTGTGGAACGCCCCGGCCGAGCCGGTGATGCCCTGACAGATCACTTTGGTGTTTTGATTAACGAGAATGCTCATGGTCGGAGGATGATAGCGAGGATGGCGCAGCGCGTAAAAACGGCGAACAGGTCCGTTTCATCGAATGATCACATTCGGCGGCATCGCCGCTGCTCAGCGCGTTGCCGGGGGGGGTGCCCACGGTGACGGTGATGGTCGAGCGGATGCCGCCGCGGCCCTTCCAGTCGGTGCGCACTTCCAGCCATTTGGGCGCCATCGCCTGCGCCAGATCGTCGGCAATGCGATTCGTCACCGCCTCGTAAAAAATCCCTTCGTTGCGGAAGCTCTGGTAGTAGAGTTTGAGGCTCTTGAGCTCGACGCAAAGCTGGTCGGGGATGAAGCGGATGGTCACGTGGCCGAAGTCCGGGTGGCCGGTCTTGGGACAGACGCTGGTGAACTCTTCGCTGACGTGTTCGATGACGAAATCCCGCTGCGTGGTGGAGCCAGGCTCCACGGCCGGCGCGGGGTTGGCGAAACATTCGAGCAGTTGGGCGTTGGGCATGGCGACATGGTAGTGCAAGCCCCCGTAAAAAAGGGGATAAGTACATTATTTTAGCGGATAAATAATGTACTTATCCCCTTTTTTACCCCCCTGCCGCTTGGCTCTACAATGTCGCGATGCGCCCCGGCCCCGCCAACCTGGCGATCGAAACCTCCAGCCGCCATGGCAGCGTGAGCGTCGGCGCAGGCGATCAATTGCTTGCCTCGGCTGTGCTGCCTCCGCCCCGGCGGCAGCGCGTGGACCTCTTGCCCACCATTGACGGGCTGTTCCGGCAGCAGGACCTCGCCCCTGCCGCGCTGCAACAGGTTTACGTGAACGTCGGCCCCGGCTCGTTCACCGGACTGCGCATCGCCATGGCGACCGTGCAGGCGCTGGCGCTGGTCCAGCCGCTGCAGGTCGCCGCGCTATGCAGCCTCGACGTGCTGGCGGGAAACCTTCCCCCGGATACGCCCGGCCCGGTGTTCATCGGCGTCAACCAGAAGGCGGATACCATCTACGGGCGGCTGTTCGCCAGTCATCCCACCAGCGACTGGCACGCGACCACCCCGGCCGGCCTGCACACGGCAGCCGACATCCTGGCGCTCCAGCCGGCGAGCATCCTCGCGGAAATGCTGCCCACGGAAGGGACCGGCTGCGACGAATTGGCGCAGGTGAAGCGTCTGAATGCTGAACTGACCACGCCGCGCAGTGAAGTGCTCTGGCGTCTGGGTCAGGCCGCCGCGGCCCGGCAGCAGTGGGTGGAGGTGCGCCAGCTTCTGCCGGTGTACGCCCGGGCTCCCGAAGCCGTCCGCTTGTGGGAGCAGCGCCAGCAGCGCAGCGCCGGCAGCTAATCGTTTCGCGTCGTCCACGTTATGCTGTGCCCCCCCACGGCAGAGAAGGAAGCTGGTTATGCCCCCCAAAGTCGCCATCGTCGGCCGGCCCAACGTCGGTAAGTCGAGCCTGCTGAACATGCTCGCCCGCCGCACGCTGAGCATCGTCGATCCCACCGCCGGCGTCACCCGCGACCGCGTCGGCGTCATCGTGGAATTGCCCGTGCGCCACGGCGACGAGGACCAGCAGCCGCGCATCGTCGAACTCATCGACACCGGCGGCTACGGCATCGAGGACAGCCAGAATCTCACCACCCAGGTCGAACAGCAGATCGCCCACGCCGTCGGCGAAGCGGACCTCATCCTGTTCGTCGTCGACGCCCAGACCGGCCTGCTGCCGCTGGATCGTCAGGTCGGCAGACTGCTCCACGGCACCACCGGCGTGCGCGTGCATGGCAAGGTGCTGCTGGTGGTCAACAAGGTCGACGACACCCGCTGGGAAGCCGCCGCCTATGACGCCATGCGCCTGGGCTTTGGCGATCCGGTCTTCGTGTCCGCCAACACCCGCCACGGCGAGTTCGACCTGCTCGACGCCATTCGCGCCAATATCGACCCCGAACGGTATGACCTGAAAGAAAAACCCAGCGAAGGCCTGCGGGTGGCGATCGTCGGCAAACGCAACGCCGGCAAAAGCACGCTGGTCAACGCCCTGGCGGGCAGCGAGCGCGTGATCGTCAGCGATGTGGAAGGCACGACGCGCGATTCCGTCGACGTGCGCCTGGAAATCGGCAAGCACGTCTTCACGCTCATCGACACCGCGGGCATGCGCCGCCGCGGCAGCCTCGCCAACGACATCGAGTTCTACAGCTATCACCGCTCGCTGCGCTCGATCCGCCGCGCGGACGTGGTGCTGCTGCTGATCGACTCGACGGTGCCCACCAGCGTGGTCGACCGCAAGCTGGGCAATGAAATCCAGAAGCATTTCAAGCCCGTGGCGGTGGTGGTCAACAAGTGGGACCTGGTGGAAAACGAGCATACCCAGGAGGAATACATCAAGTACCTGGACAAAGCGCTCAAGGGACTGGACTACGCCCCGGTGGCGTTCATCAGCGCCAAGCAGGATGAAGGCGTCAAGGAACTGCCGGGCCTGGCGCTGAGCCTGCACAAGCAGGCGACGCATCGCGTGCCGACCGCCGAGCTGAACCGCGTGGTGCGCGAGCTGGTCGCCAAGCATCCCCCCGCCGCCAAGGGTGGGCGGCGCTGCAAGCTGTACTACGTGACCCAGCTCGCCGCCGATCCGCCGACCATCGGGCTGTTCGTCAACGAGCCGGGCTTGCTGGATCCGAGCTATCAGCGGTATCTGCTGAATCATCTGCGCGACGAATTGCCGTTCGCCGAGGTGCCCATTCGTCTGCTCATCCGCGCCCGCAAGCGCAAGACCTTGCAGGAGCGCCGCGACGAGCAGGCCGCCCAGCGGCGTGCGGACCGCGCCCAGCAGGCAGCGCCGGCAGAGGAATTCAACGAACTGGTTGAAGGCGACGAAGACGAAGCGTTGGATGTGGAAGACTTCGACTTTGCCGTGGAAGACCTGAGCGACGCGGACGCCGAGGTCGATGACGATTATGCCGACGACCTGGATGACGAGGACGCAGATGACGACGACCTGGATGACGACGAGGGTGATGACGACGACGATCAGCCGCGCCGCTGAGTGACCCCGCAGGCTACGCCAGGCCGGCGCTGCGCGCCGCCGCTTCAATCAGGTCCGCGCTCTGCCGCAGGGCGCCCGGCCCATCGCAACGCGACGCCCACGCCCGCGCCGCGCGCTGGGCGCGATCATCGCCGAGCAGATCCTGCAGGGCATGCGTCAGGTTCGTCCCGGTGAAGCGCGCCGGGGGCAGCATCTTCGCCACCCCCAAGCGCCGCAGCCGTGCCGCATTATCCGGCTGATCGTGACTCAACGGCATCACCACCTGCGGCACCCCAGCCGCCAAACCCGCTGCGCTGGTGCCGATGCCGCCATGATGCACCAGCGCCGCCGCGCGGGGCAGCAACCGTGACAGCGGTGCATAGGACGCCACGCTCACCCCGGCGGGCAACGAACGGGGCAGTTGTTCCGCGTGTCCCGTCAACAGCAAGCCCCGGCGGGACAACCGCTGACAGGCGTCCGCAGCAGCAGCAAAAAACGCCTGCCCATGCCGCATCGCCGAGCCGGCGGTGAAAACCACAGGCGGATCGCCCGCATCGAGGAACGCGGTCACCGGCGGAGGCAGTTCGCTGGTTTGGCGGTCCCGATCAAACAACGGAAAACCCGTCAGCCGCAGTGACGTCGGCCAATCCGGCTGGGGCGAAGCAAACCAGTCGGGAAACAACCCCAAGGTCAGCAATGGCGAATGCATCCAGCCGGCGAAGGGGCGGGACACCGGCGGCAAACCCAGCGGCCGGCGCACTTCATCGTTGAGCACCGGCGCGACGTGCGGCCCGAGCATGCCGCGATCCACCAGCCACCACAACCCCCGCTTGAGCCAACGCGGCCAGCCACTCACATCCAGGCTCGCACTGACCATCGGCGTCTGGTGCAGCGTGCGAAACAACACCGGCGCCAACGCCACCGAGACCATCGGCGTCTGCCCCAGTTCCTGCCGACATCGGGAAACAAAATCCAGTGGCGACGCCACCACCAGGCTGCGCCCCGCCGGCGCGTGCTCGGGCAACGCGGCGCCCAGTCGCCGCAGGTACTCACGCACCATCCGCATGACCACCGCAAAACCCTTGCGCGGGTGAAACGTGTCCGGTTGACGGACGTTCTGCTCGTATTCCGCCGCTGTCCCCAACGTCACCGTTGCCAGCCCCAGACTTTGGGCCCAGGCGTCAAACGGTGCGGTGCACAACACGCACACGTCATGTCCCCGTTGCTTGAGTTCCACCCCCAGCGCGAACATGGGCAAGTGATCACCGGCCGATCCAATGGGCGTCAATACGGTGCGCATGGCGTGAAAATCCTGTCTCGGAGGCGAAGGAGAAGTAGTGTATCTCCGGATTTTGAATGCCGAATATTCGGTATAAAAACTTAAAAAATATGCGTTTAGGGTCTTGCTCAACCAGCCGGGGGATAGCTAGAATAATTCCAAGATTGAACCCTCCGCGTCGGGTGCACGTCTGACGCGAATAAACCCCGCCCGCCTGATCAGAACCTCAGCTTCCCCCGGCTGAGGTTCTTTTTTTGTGCGCATGGGCGGGGAATGGATGCAGCCGCTGCAGATGGATTGGGCGCAGGATCTCCCGCAGATTTGCTTGCAGCGCATCTGCAGGCTTGCGTGGGGGTGGATTGATGCGGTGAAGTTCAGTCGTCGCCGGCGGAGTCTTCGTCCTCGGCGGGGGCGTTGGGGTCGCCTTCGCCGAAGAGTGCCCGGCCGACGCGGATGAGATTGGCGCCTTCCTCGATGGCGACCTCGAAATCATTGGTCATGCCCATGGAGAGGACGTTGAAGGTTTCGCCGCCAATGCCTTCTTTGCGGATGTCGTGGAAGATGTCGGCCGCGCGGGCGAAGGTGGGCCGGGCGTCTTCGGGGTTGTCGCTGTAGGGCGCCATGACCATCAGGCCGCGGAGGCGGAGGTTGACCATGGTGTCGATCTGTTCCGCCAGATGCAGGGCTGCGGGGGAAGCGACGCCGAATTTACTGGCTTCGCCGGAGGTATTGACCTGGAGCAGAATGTCGATGGGGGTTTCGCGTTTGACGCCGATGGCGTGCAGTTCTTCCGCCAGGCGCAGGCTGTCGACGCTGTGGATGAGCTGGACCAGCGGGATGACCTGTTTCACTTTGTTGCGTTGCAGGTGGCCGATCATGTGCCAGCGCGTCTCGGCGGGCGCGGGGCCGGCAGCGCGTCCATCGCGGGTGGAGCCGCCGCCGAGCAGGCGGCGCCGGGCGAGGAACTCATTCATCGCCGCCACGCGCTTTTCCAGATGCTGCACGCGGTTTTCGCCAAAGTCGACATGTCCCAGCTCGATCAGCGCGCGAATCTGGTCCGGCGAAGCGGTCTTGGTCACCGCCACCATGACAACCTCGCTCGGCGCGCGGCCAACCCGCCGGGCGGCGGCGGCGATGCGCTGCGTCACCGTCTGGTAGGCGTCACGCACCTGCTGAGGTCCGAAAGTACTGGCCGATGGCATACGCTGAGAATAACAAAGCCCCGCGCGGGGGCAAGCCCATGCCGCCGAGAACCAGGTGTTTGACATCCATGCCCATTTGCTGACGATTGCCATCACCATCCTGGAGAACCGTCATGGCACAGGTGACCATTTACCACAATCCCCGTTGTTCCAAGAGCCGCCAGACGCTGGCGCTGCTGGAGGAGAAGGGTTTGCAGCCGCAGGTCGTGGAATACCTCAAGACGCCGCCGGATGAGAAAACGCTGCGGCTGCTGCTTAAGCAACTGAAGCTGCGTCCGGCACAACTGCTCCGCAAAGGGGAAGCCGCGTACAAGGAGCTGGGCCTGGCGCACCAGTTGGAGGACAATGCAGCGCTGATTGCCGCGATGCTCGCGCATCCGGAGCTGATCGAACGGCCGATCGTGGTCCACGCCGGCCGCGCCGCGCTGGGTCGCCCGCCCGAGCAGGTGCTGGAAATCCTGTGAGCGCGACCTGCAGCCGCACCCCGCGCTCGCGCGGCAATCAGTTGATGAAGTGATTGTGATAGCCCAGGTCCGTAAACCCATCGAGCGGGTTGCGGCCGCAGCACATGGCGAAGTCGGACTTGGCGCGTTCCAGACCCAGCTCGGCGATCAGCGTGCGGCTCAGGTCGCGGTAGATCGGCTCAAAATGCCGGCGACAGCGGGCGTCATGCCAGATCTGGCTGGCGCGAATCGGCTTCCCATCCATCGCAAACAGCAGCCCGAAGGACTGGTCCACCGCCATCCATTGCTGATCCACCAGCACTTCGGTGATGACGTGGCCGTAGCGCTTGCGCAGGTTGCACGCAAACACCAGCCGGGAGGGAATCCCCAGCACCTGGGTCAGGGCGCAGAACACGCGCGCCTGCTCATTGCACCAGCCCACGCCCGAAAGGATCAGGCTTTCCTCGTCCATAGCGCGATTCGGCGGACACGCAGTCCCGGTGCGCACATGGTGCAGCCCCGCCCAGAGCACTTCCTGCGCGACGAACTGCGCCAGAAGCTGAACCTGCTGCATGGGCTGACGGGTCTTGCCCACCACCCGCCGGGCGACCGCTTCCAGCGCGGGACGCCGGCCGGGGACATACGACAGCCGGCCGGCGGTGTAGCGGTCGTAAATGAACTTCTCATCCACATCCGCCAAGGCGATGTAGTTGAGCGACTGTTCCAGATCAACGCCCGCCACCGGGGGACGGTAACGCTGGTCAATGGCGCGCGGACGGGGCTGACGTTTCATGGGGTTCTCTCCTGCCAGGCTTGCCGATGCCGCCTCGCGCTACAGGGCGCGCAGGCGAGCATCCGGCGGGAAAGCATACCGTCCGCCCACCCCGGACCTGTGGGATTTTCAGCAGGTTGTTCAATCCGCCTGCGCCAAGGCCGGCGCGCCCACCGCAAACGGCAACGCCGGCAGCACCCCCATCACGCGCCGACTGGCGGGTTTGCCCGGCTGAGTCTTGGCGATGACTTCCACAATCAGGTTGCCGGCCGCCACCTTCGCCTCCGGCTCCAACAACACATGCAGCACCGGACCATCAGGCTGCTGCGTCACCTCCGCCAGCCGCACGCCCTTGGGTGGATCCGCCAATTCCAACTCAGCGCGGTCAATCACCCACTTGGGCAGCTGCGTCGCCACCGGCGTCGTGCCGCCGGGATGCAGCGTCAAGGGCAACGGCGTTTTGACTGCCACGCTGGGCGCGGTGCGTTTGGACAGGCTGACCAGCCACTGCTCGGTGGGCACCAGATGCCGATAGAAGAACGCCTGCATCATGTCCTCGGCGGGAAGCGCGATGCGTTCAAGCGTCTGCTCCTCCAGCAGCGCCACGCCGCGCAGCGTCAGCGGAATAATCGCCGACTCCGGCTTGGCGGGAGTCTGCAAGGTCAGACGCAAGCTGTCCTGCCCGGCGGGGATCGTTGCACCACTGAGCGCGAAGCCGGCTGGCGCATCGACCAATTGCAAATCAATCGGCCCGGCAAAGCCATCGCGGCGAATCGCCTGCACGGTGATCGGCACATGCCCGTTGCGGTCGGCGTTGAGCGTGGCGGGCGTCACACGCAGCTCGAAATCCGGGTGCGGTTGGCGCAGCGTCAATTGATAGCTGTACTCCGCGCCGCCATGACGCTGACTGTCGCTGACGATCAGCCGGTAGGCGCCATCCCGGGGCAGCGTCGCCCGCAGGTAAGGGTCCGCATGATGCGTCATCAACCCCTGCGCCGGGTCCACGCAGTCGTCGTTGCCCGCCAGCGTTTCGCCGCGCGGGTCCAGCAGCGTCAGGCGGCCATCCAGCGGGGAGCCCAGCCGCCGGGCGAGCACCTCGGCGACCCCCGACATGCCCGCCTTGCCGGAAAAGCTGTACCAGTCCTCGTCATCCGGCGCGTCGATTCGGCCATGCAGCGCGACGTTCAGGTTGATCGCCATCGACTGCTTGGCTGCATTGTTGGGTTCCTTCTCCACCCAGCACGCCCACGGCGTCACGGCAAAGAGCAGCTTGCCATTCACCCCGGGAAGATTCAGCTCCTGCACCCCCGCAGCCGCAAATGGTTCAAGCGTGACGGCAGGCGTCGGCAGATTCCAACCCGACAGCACCACTGGCGTGGCGACGCCCACCTGCCCGCCGGGTGGGAACACGCCCGTCGCCAGCGGCAGGCGTCCGACCGTCAGCCGATACACAAAATCCTCGCGCCCCCGGAAAATCGCGTCCTGAATCCGCAGCGTGTACTGCTCCGCCTGCTCGGCGCGCCACGCCAGCAGCGGGTCCGGGTTGCCGCGAAAGTCATCCACGAACGCCACCTGTTGGCCGGTGTGGTCCAGCAGCGTCAAGGTCGGCTGGAACCATCCGGGCACGGCGTCGGCGAGGTACGGCATCAACTCGCGCGCCTGGCAGCGCACGACCCATTGCTCGCCGGCGGGCACGGTGAACGTGAACTGGTCCACATCGCCGGGCAGAATCTGGCCATTGATGACCAGCGTGGGGCCAGCGATTTCCACCGGCTGCGCGTCGGCGTCATTGGGTTCCAACTCCGGCGTCTGCGGAATCTCCGTCACTTCGAACCAGATCGGGTTGGACAAGCCCTGCGGCGTCAGCAGGCGCAACTCGCGCCGGCCGGGCAGCGCGTCGGACGCCAACTGCAACGTCACGGTGATCCGCTCGGCGATCTGCGGGTTGGCTTGCGCACGCGGGTCATTGCGCTGCCGACGATACTCCTCCATCGCCGATCGCTGGCGCGGCGTGATGCCGGCTTCCTCCACCAGCTTCTGGAACGCATCACGCGGCAGACGCGGGTTCTCCTTGCGCGCGGCTTCAAACTGCTTACGCACCTCATCGAGCTTGTCGCGCAGCGCCTGGAATTCCTTTTGCGTCATCGGCCGTTCGTACTCGCCCAGCGTGGCGCTGACGCCGTCCCCCACCACATGAACCAACTCGGCTTTGTCGAGAAACTGCCCGCCCAGGGTGACGGTGACCGTCGTGCCCGGTTGGCCGCCGGCGGGATAGACGTAACCCAGATGCGGCACGCGCCAGAACTGCGCGGAAGCGGGCGCACCGGGCAGCAAGCTCAGCAGCGCGGCAACGAGACACCAGCGTTTCCAGAGCACGTGCATGGGAATCCTCATGGTTGGGGACGGCATCAGAGCAATTCGGTCAGCGCCCCGCCGGTGGGGACGGATTCGTCCTGGCGCGGCAGAATGGGAATGAGTTCGCCCTGCGGATGACGCAGCGTGGCGTCGGCGGCAATGCCCAGCCGCGCGCACAAAGCGGCAATGATGTCGCACGGATAGACCGGCCGATCGCGCACTTCCTCGCCGGTGGCGTTCGAGGACCCGATCACCTGCCCGCCGCGCAGCCCCCCGCCCGCCAGCACCGCGCTAAACACCTTGCCAAAGTGGTTGCGCCCGCCGTTCCACGGGGATTCCCACAGCACTTTGGGCGTGCGGCCGAACTCGCCGCCCCACCACACGAGCGTCTGATCGAGCAAGCCGCGCTGCGCCAGATCATCCAGCAAGGTCGCCATGCCTTTGTCCAGTTCCGGCAGTTTGCGCTGCATCGCCTGGAAGTGCTGTTTGTGGGTGTCCCAGCCGGAGTAGTTGATGGTGATGTACGGCACGCCGATCTCCACCAGTCGCCGCGCCACCAGACACGCCTGGCCGAAGGTGCTGCGTCCGTAGCGGTCGCGCAGTTCGTTGCTCTCTTTGCTCAGGTCGAACACGCTGGCGGCTTCGCCGAGGATCAGCTCGTAGGCGGCGTCCCGGCTCTGGTGATAGCTCTCGAGCACGCCGCCGTCGCCCAGGGTGTGGCTCATGGTGTCGAGCGAAGCAAGCAAGCCCCGGCGGCGCTGTTGCTGTTCATCGGTCACGCCCTCGGCGACGATGCCCTCGACGGCAAAGCGCCCCGCGCCGGGATTGCCGCCGGTGGCGAAGGGGGCGAAACGTCGGCCGAGAAAACCGGCTTCGCTGAATCGGCCCTGCAACTGGGTCATCACCACGTAGGGCGGAATCATGCCCTGGTAGCCGGCGCCGACGCCCTTGAAGTAATTGACCACCGCGCCCACGGAGGGATACACCACGCGCCCGCCGGGGGGTCGGCCGGTCTGCACGATGTAGGACGCGGTTTCGTGGCCGTTGATGCCGTGGGTCAGGCTGCGAATGATCGCGTACTTGTCCGCCTGTTGCGCCAGCAGCGGCAGCAGTTGGTTGATGCGGATGCCGTCGACATTGGTGGCGATTGGCTCATTGAATGGGCCGCAGTAGTCGTAGCCGGCGTCGGGTTTGGGATCAAAGGTATCCAGGTGCGCCGGGCCGCCCCACATCCAGATTTGAATGACCGACTTGGCCAGCGGCTTACCGGTGGCGGGCGGCGTGGTCGCCCAGGCATTGCCGCCCGGCAGCAACCACCAGGCGGTCAGGGCGGCGCCGGCGCCAAGCAGTTGCCGGCGGTTGGGACGCCAGTTCACCGCCAGCGGCAGCGGAGCTTGATGGTGTGTGGACACGGGGAAACTCCTGCATGCGCGGTCAGTGGCGGTAGAGAAACTCCGGGCTGTTGATCAGCGCCCACACCAGGTCCAGCGCGACTTCGCCGGGCTTGGCGTTCTTCACTTGCTGGGCGTACTGCTGCACCGCGAGCCACTCGTCAGCGGTGGGATAGCGCGACAGCACGGTCAGGTAAATCGCTTCGGCCAGGGCGCGGGGATCATTGCGATAGCGTCCGAACAACTGGCGCAGCGTCGGGCTTTGCTGCAGCTTGCGGCGGATGTGCGTGGAGTTGAGCAGATGCAGGCTCTGCGCGGGGGTCAGCGCGTCGTTGCGTTCAACGAGCAGGCCGGTGTCGCGTGCCGGGCGTCCAAACTGTTCGAGGAAGGAACTGGTGATGCTGCCGTCGCCCAGCGCGATCGAACGCTGCCCCTCGGGAATGATGGTGAACGGCTCGGGGATCGGGCTGTAGTACTCCTCGTGCGTGCCGGTGATCTGGTTGATGGCGTCGATGAGCACCTCGGCGTCGAGCCGGCGCGGGCGATAGCAGGCGAACACGTCCCCGGCGGCAGGGTCTTCCGCCGGCGGCAGGAAGGAAAGCTGATAGAGCTGGGAATGCAGGATCGTGCGGTAGACAGAGCGCAGGTCGTAGTCCTGCTGCACCAGGTCGCGCGCCAGCACATCGAGCAGTTTGGGAATTGCCGGCGGGTTGTCGGCGCGGAAGTCGTCAGGTTCATCCACCAGGCCTTGACCCAGCAGCCAGAACCAGATGCGATTGACCACCACCGGCGCAAACCAGGGGTTGTCCGCGGTGATGAGCCAGTCGGCGAACACCTGCCGGGGGTCGTCATCCGGTTGCAGCGTCACCCGCTTGCCGTCGGGCAGCTTCACGCGGCGCGGCTTCGCATCGGCGGCGGGTGGAGTGCATTGGACGATCTCTTCCTTCCATTCCCCGGTGGGCTTGTATTCCAATTGGCTGAAGAACACCGCCAGCGCCGCCTGGTCCTGCGGCTGCCAACGGTCCAGACGCTGCCCCAGAAAGGTCAACGCCACCGCCTGGGCGAGCGCCGGCGGCTGGCGGCTCTGCACCGCGCGATAAAAGTTGACCGGCGGCGTGCGGAAGTTGCTGCCGCTGGCGGTGAGCAGTTGGCGCGCCATCTGGTCATACGGCCGATTCTCCCGCAAGCTGTCGCGCAGCCATTGGTGGTACGCCTGCACCGCGTTGGGCCAGAGGTTGATGGGAAACTCGGCTTTGATCCGCAGCAGGTCGCCCCACTTCATCGCCCAGTAGTCGGCGAACTCCGGCCGATTGAGCAAGGCCTCGATCAGCAAAGCGCGCTTGTTCACCCGCTGGTCATCGAGAAACTGCTTCGCCTCGTCCAGCGTGGGCAACGTGCCAATGACATCCAGATACACCCGCCGGAGAAACACCGCGTCCGAGCACGGCAGCGCCGGCCGGCGCTTGTGCTTATGCCAGTAATCGAAAGCCGTCCGGTCCACAAGATTGGTGCGCGGGCGCGCCAACTCCGACAGCTCATACGGCTCCACCCCCGGATATCCCCCCGGAGTTGCCCCCGGATTTCCCTGCGGCCCCGCCCCGCCCAGCAACCACGCCAAGACCAACAGCACCGCCCCCTGCAGCCGTCGGCAACGCATCGCTTTGACGTCTGTCTTCATGTCAGCACCACGATCAGAAAACGGACATGTGAATCTGATTATTGCATCTCCCCCACCGCCGGAAAAGTGAAAGAATGCAAATCACGTCAAACCGCGGCCGCAATAAACCACCAGCGCGAGCGTTTATTCGGATAATCTGATCTGTTAACCCCGCCGCCTGCGGAAAACCACATGCCGACCACGCTGTGTCAGCCAACCATCCGGCGCATGGTGGGAACTGAAGCGACCGAGTTGCATTGCACGGCAATGGCTGAGCCTTCGGAATCCGGAACCATGCTCGGCGCGCAGCTCTACCGCGAGCTGGCGGAGCAGCTGCGCCAGGCGGGAGCGCACATTCTGCACGAACGGCTGTTCGCCTCCCCCTTGGAGCTGGAAGACCTGCTGACCGCTCGGCAACGCTGGCTCGGTGAGCTTGACGACGGCGTTCCCCCGGTTTGTTTGTCGCTGCCAACTTCGGAGCACAGCACCCGCGCGCCGGGCGCGGCTGTGCAGTTGCATGCGGTGGTCGCGGCGGATGCGCCTCGGCCGTTGGTCGGCGTGCTGCATCACACCCCCGTGCAGGCGCGGCAGTTCGTGATGGGCAACGCGAAATGGCTGTACGCTCACGCGCCCGGCCACGCCTGCGACTGTTCGCGCCCCCAGCAGGCCGAGCGCGCTTTGCATGCCGCCGCCGAGCTGCTCCAGCGCGTCGGAGGCAGCCTGCACAGCGTCGCCCGCACGTGGTACTGGCTCGATCACATCCTCGACTGGTACGCCCCGTTCAACCAGACCCGCAACCACTGCTTCCGCACCTTCGGCCTGATCGAACCCGACGGCCGACCCAACCACCTGCCCGCCAGCACCGGCATCGGCATCGGCAACGCGGGCGGCGGCGCGCTGACGCTCGAGTGGATCGCCCTGCCCGGCCGGGAAGAAATGATCCAGCCCCTCGAAGCCGGCGGCCAGCAGAACAGCGCCTTCCGCTACGGCTCGGCGTTCAGTCGGGCGTGCGCAGCGCCTTCGCCGGCGGGGCAGACGCTTTACATCTCCGGCACTGCCGCAATCGACCCCGCCGGCCGCACCGAGCATGTGGGCGAGATTGCCGCTCAGATAGCCGCCACCTTCGAACACGTGCGTGCGCTGCTGGCGCAGGTCGGTTGCGACGACCAGCACGTGCTCACCGGCATGGCGTACGGCGCCAGCGCCCAGGTGCTGGAAACGCTCGATGAGTTGTATCCCATCAAGCCCTGGCCGCTGGTCAGTGTGGTCGCCGATGTCTGTCGGCCGGACTTGCTGTTTGAAATCGAGTTGACCGTATCGCTGGTTTAGCTTGGGTCATCGAATCGGGATTTCTGCTTCGCAGCACGGGGTGGATCCCGCGGGCGAGCCGCAGCGCGGGAAGAGCCCTGCGCGTCGGCGGGGAGTGCCGCCCGTCCGGGCTGCGGTCGTCCGATTTTAATACTACGTAGCTTTAGCGAAAAAAGCGCCGAAAAGGCTTGACATGGCCCGGCTTGCCCCTGATACTACGAAGTATCAGCGGGAGCCTGCCGCCCCGCAGCGGAGTTTCATGCCCGTGTCTGTGAAAGCCACCATCCGGCAGTCGGACATCGCCCGTGCGGTTGGGGTCTCCCAACGCGCGGTGTCCGTCGTGCTCGGGCAGTCGCGTTCCGAAGCGGTGCGCGTCAGCCCCGACACCGCCAAACGCATCCGGCAGGCGGCGCGGCGATTGGGTTACCACCCCCATCTGCCCGCCCAGCAGCTCAAAGGCGTGCGCAGCGGCATGATCGGCGTGCTCATCGGGGCTGCGGAGGTTTTCACCAACTATCGCCGGCTGGCGATCATGGAAGCATTGGCGCGCCGGCACAACTATCGCTTCATGATCGGCCACGTGCGCGAACAGCGCGACCTGGACCATTACGCCAACGATTTCCGCGCCCGCATGGTCGAGGGCGTGCTGTGTCTGCGCCACGAGTTGACGCTCGGCGAGCGCGGCGGCGTGGGGCACGCGCTGGCGTCCATGCCCGCGGTGGTTTATCTCGATCCGCCGCGCGGCGTGCGCCAACCCTGCCATGTCATGCTCGACCGCGCCGACGGCATCCGCCAGGCGCTCGACCACCTGCACCAGCGCGGCCGGGAACGCGTCGGCCTGCTGCTGGCGGGGGCGGCCGATCCCCAGGCCCAGACCTTTCCCATCCGCGAGCGCCTGCGCGGCTACCGCCAGGTCATGGCCCAGCGTCCCGGTGGCGTCAATGAACAACTGATCTGGTGTGAGCCGGCCCTGGAAATGCCCGAACAGCGCCTGCCTTTGATTGAACGCGCCCTGGATCACCTGATTGAAGCGCAGCGCGCCGACGCCCTGATCGCCGCCAATGATGAAATTGCCGCCCTGTGCCTGAAAGTCCTCAAACTCCGGGGCCGACGCGTACCCCAGGATGTGGCGGTGGTCGGCTATGACAACCTGGCGATCGCGCAGGCGGTCGATCCCGAACTGACCACCCTGGATTCGGATCATCATCAGGTGGCCCAACTGCTGCTCGACATGCTGCTGGCGCAGCTGCGCGGCGACGAACTGCCGCCCGCGCAACGCCAGGTCGTGGTGCGGCCCCGACTGCTGGTGCGCGGCTCCACCTGATCCGTTGGCCGGACCGCCCTTGTCATCCCTTCACCGGAGGTCATCACGATGTCACAACGACACGCCTTCACCCTGATCGAACTGCTGGTGGTGATCTCCATCATTGCCCTGCTGATCGCGCTGCTGCTGCCGGCTTTGCAATCGGCGCGCGAAGCGGGTCGGCGCACGCAATGCCTGAGCAACGAACGCCAGCTGGGTTTGGGCGTGTTCATGTACACCGACGATTTCCAGCAGTACTTCCCCGGCTACAGCAAACAGGACGGCGCGACCTTCAGCAGCCAACACATCATTCCGCTGTTTTATCCCTACCTCAACAGCAATCGCGCGGTGTTGCAGTGCCCTACCGCTCCGCGCAACCAGTACACCTCCGTAGCGCGGCAACTCACGCAGTATGGATTCCCCTTTGGCGGGCGCACCTACCTCAATCAAGTGGTCATCGTGCAGAATGGCACGCTGGAGTGGCGCACCTCGCGCCGCGATCTGGTGCTCCGGCCGAGCCTGTCCGCGCTGGCGGCCGAGACCCGTTACAGCACCAACAACTATGAAAACAGCGGCTGGGGCATGGACGTGTTCAACGGCACCATCACCACCACTTTTGCCGGTCTCGACCTGCTGACTGATCGCCACCAGAACGAAGTGGGCAACTATGTGCTGGTGGATGGCCATGCCGTCTCGTTGCCCAAGGACACGGTTACGGGTGGGTCCATCGTCACCAACACGACGGAAACCAATCCGGTGATCCGCTTCATCTGGCCCAAGCCCTAGGGGCGCGAGCCCACCGGGGCGGCAGGCCTGATCCACTCTCTGCCTGAGGAGTCTGTGCCATGGTTCTGGCCGCACGGATGGCGGCGGCGCTGTGCCTGCTGGCGGTGGGCTGGGGCCTGTGGCTGGCCCGTCCAGCCGCAGCAGCGCCGGTGCGGGTGGCGGCGGCTGGTCAAGCGCTGCTGCCGGTGGTGGTGGTCGATGGCCACGGTGAGCTGATGGCGTCGGCGTGGACCGCGCCCACCCTGGCGGACCTGACCGAATGCCTGGAGAAAATCTCCCGGGCCCGCTTTGTCCTGAGCACCCAGACCACGCTTGCGCGCCCAGTGCATCCGGCGATTTACGTGGGCTTGCGGCAATCCCTGGAGGGACTGGACCTGCCCCGGGACCTGCATCCGGCACAAAGCCTGGTCCGCAGCACCCCGGCTGGCAGTCTGGTGCTGACCGGCGCCACCCCGCGTGCCGTGATGCAGGCGGTCTACACCTGGCTGGATCATCTGGGCTGTCGCTGGTATTTCCCGGGCGCGGACTGGGCGATCATCCCGACGCAGTCCTTATTGGTCACTGACGTCGACCTGCTGGTGGAGCCTGATTTTCCGGTGGAGCGGCGGTTGTGGCTGGCGGGTGGGATCGGCACGCCGGCGGTGCGCCGGGAATTCGCCGACTGGCAGCGGCGCAATCGTTGCGCCGAGCCGTTTGACATCGCCGTCAGCCACACCTGGTTTGGGCTGGACGAGTCGACGCCTGGCGGCAAACCCAATCGCAACCAGGTCTTCGCCCAGCATCCCGAATGGTTCGCCCTGGTGGAGGGTCAGCGTGACCATCACAAGCCCTGCTACGCGCATCCGGAGGTGATTCAACGCGGCATCGACTACGCCCTGGACTATTTTGCCCGCCATCCCCAGGCCGCGATGGTCAGCGTCAGCCCGCCCGACGGCGCCGGCTTCTGTGCCTGTCCGCGCACGCTGGCAGTGGCGCAGGTCACGCAGACGCATCTGCTGCCGCCTCACCGCACGCTCATGGGCACACGCGCCCAGGGCCAGGAAGTGTGCGTCACGTCGGAGGAAGTGTTTCATTTCGCCAACCAGATCGCCCGTGCGGTGGCGACCCGGTTGCCCGGCAAACAAGTCGGCGTGCTGGCATACACAGCTTATGCCCATCCCCCCTCATTCCAGCTTGAACCCAACGTGCATGTGGCGCTCACCAGTGGCTATCGTTTCACGCCCTTGACGCTGACGGAGCAGATCGAAGCCTTCGCCCAGCGCTGCGCCGCGCTGTCGATCTACGAGTACTACGATGTGGTGCAATGGAACTGGGACCTGCCCGGGCGCAGCAAAGCAGCGCGTCTGGACCACCTGCAGGAATCCACCCGCGCCAGCCACCGGGCGGGCATCCGCGGCGTCAGTGGGGAAATGGGTGACAATTTCGCGCCTTATGGCATCGGCTATTACGCCCTGACCCGGCTGCTCTGGGATATCCGCACCGAGGTGCGCCAGGTGGAGCGGGAGTTTCTGCACACCGCCTTCGGCGCCGCGGCGGAAACCGTCGGGCGCGTCTACAACCGCTGGGAAACGCAGCGCTGGGATGGCGAACGCGCGGAGCCGCTGCAATTGCTGGCGGACACCTGCGCTGACCTGCAGCAGGCCGCCGACTTGACCACCCCGGGGTCACCGGCGCGCCGACGCATCGACGCCTTGCGGCTGTACGCCCACTTCCTGCGTCTGACCTTGCCCATGCGCGTGGGTCAGGCCAGACCGGACGTCCGGGCATGGCGGCAGCGCTATGGTGAAGCCGAGGCAGCCCACCAGTTGCTGCAACTGGCGGACTGGAATCGCCGGTTGCTGGGCACGCATCTGGTCCATGCGTTTCCGCTCAGCCGCTACCTCGCCGAGCGTGGCCAGATCATGGGGTTGCCCACCGAAGAGTGGAGCAAACCCGCCCCGCTGCCAACGAGCGAGGCGTTGGCGCAGCTTTTTGCTGCCGATCTGCTTGCCACCCGGAGCGCGGCGGCGGCGGTCCTGGATGCTCCCGCCCAGGACAGCGATTACTGCATCGGTCAGGCGGGCGACATCCGCAGCCAGACCGGGCAGAACCTGGGCGTCGGACAATACACCCCCGGCCGGTCGACCAACGCGGTGCTGGTGTTCGAACTGCCCGTGCTCCCGGTGGGACAAACCGTCGTAGCCGCAAGATTGTCGGCGTACCTGGGCGTGGTCTATGCGAAGGCGCCCGAGGTCTCGGATCTGGCCTTCGATCTGTGGGGACTGGGCTTCCGGGACCAATCCACACCGATCGCCCGATACGTGCAGAGTCCAGCCGACCCCGAGCCGATGAGCGCAGCGCTCGTGCAGCCCTGGTTCGTCCAATCTGCCGTCACCGGCGCCAGCTGGGTGCAGACGGATCAGCCCGCCAGCGTGGCGCTGGGGCGTTATGTGCAAAGCTTCTATCAGGCACATCCGGATTATCGCGGCGGATGGTACGTGTTCCTGCGGGTGAATCCCGACCGCGACCCCGGCAGCGCCGCCCCGCAGACCGGCTGCATCATCCGCTCGGCGCGCTCCAGCACCCCACCCTTGCTGCGCCTGCAACTGGCCCCGTCATCATCTGCCCCGGAGTGATCCATGCCGACGAACGCCCTGGTCTTCAGTTTGTTGCTGCTGCTGGCGTGCAACCTGACTTGTCACGGCGCGGAAGACCCGGTCGTGGAGAAATCACGCTGGCAGCGTGAGGTGCCTGCCGTGCCGCTGGGGGTGACGCCGCTGCGCGATCCGCCCCTGGCCCCGCGGCAACACATCCGTGACCTGCATCAGGCAACCGAGCAATACAGCCTGGAGATGGGGGGCACGATGGATGGCCCGAGCACCCGTTCGCCACGGGGCTACGCCGCCTGGACTCAGGTGTTTCAACCCATGCGCGCCGTGCGGATGGAAAACGTCGGCGTCTGGGACGTGGTCAACCCGCGGCTGACAGTCAACGGCAAGCGGCAGTGGTGGTCTGACCGCGACATTCTTGCGGCGGCGCTCAACACCTACGGCAATCCCACGCGCCCGGCGGACCAGGCCCGGGCGATCTATGAGTACTACATCCGGCACCGCTTTCATGGTTCGGCGAACTCCTATGAAAACGACGACCTGGTCAAGGCGTTCAACCTCTTCGGCTATACGCTGTGCAACAACGACGGCTGGGCGCTGCGCCACCTCTACCAGTTGGCGGGGTTCAAAGTGCGCGACGGGCAGGTGGTCGGCCATGTGGTTTCGGAGGTGTTCTACGCGGACCGCTGGCATTTGTTCGACAGCGATCAGAGCATGATTTTTCTGCTGCCGGACAACCAGACGCTCGCGGGCAACAATGACATTGCCCAGGATCACGACCTGGTCAAACGCACGCACTCCTACAGCATCAACTTCCCCACCGACCGCCGCCGGGATGAGTTTGCCGCCAGCGTCTATTACCAGCCGAATCAGTTGCCCGCCACGAGCCGATCCCGCACACGCCATCGGATGGACCTGACGCTGCGTCCCGGCGAAACGCTGGAATGGCGCTTCGCGCCCCGTCCGGCGGTGGGCCACGCCAACCCGCGCCTGCGCAAGGTCTATGTGCATGGGACGAAGGTGGACATGGCGCAAGGGCCGACGGCGGGTCTGCTGACCTACAACGGCTGCTGGCGCTATGCCGTTCCGCTCCGCGACGCGGCGGCGCGGCGGGTGCAAGCAGAGCGCAATGTGGTCTGGGGCACGGAGCAGAACCAGCCGGCCTTGCGTGCGGCAACCGCCGCCGAACCCGGCGAGGTGCGCTGGCGCGTGGCGGCGCCGTATGTGATGGTCGGCGGGCGCGGCTGGCTCGAACTGGCGGATGAGGGGGAGGTCGAACTGGCGGTGTCGTTTGATGAGGGCTCCACCTGGCAAACGGTTGCTCCCGCCCCCCGCAGCGCGGCAGCGCCACGCACGCTGCAGGTGGACCTGGACCCGTTGTTTCCCGCGGAAATCCCGGGGCTGCCGCGCCATGAAGCGGCGCGCTACGCCTATCTGCTGCGCTTGCGGCTCAGCGGCGCGGGCGTGCAGTCGCTGACGCTTGAAAACGACTTGCAGATGGCGCCGCTGAGCCTGCCCGAACTGGAACTGGGCGCCAATGCCATTACCTATCAGGATCAGACCACCGCGCCACGGCACGTGCGCGTGACCTTTGACTGGGTGGAATGCGCCGCCACCAGGCCACCGCATGCGCCGGCGGCACCGCTCAGTCCCGCTGACGACAGCCTGGTCGAAGGCACCCAGGTGCGATTCCAGTGGTCCCCGGCGGTGGATCCGGATGGCGATGAAATCGCGGACTATCACTTCCAGCTCAGTGATCGACCCGACCTGCTCTGGCCCCTGTCGCCCAATTTCGACAAACTGTGCCGACTTACCGCCGATCAGCCGCTGAACCAATACCGCCTGCCGGTCGAGGGACTGCTGAATCCCGGGCAACGATACTTCTGGCGCGTCCGGGCGTTGGACGCACGAGGGGTGTGGGGGCCCTGGAGCGCAACCTGGAGCTTTACGCCCCAGGGACCGGGAGTGCCACAAGAGGTGGCGGGAGCCTTAAACCACCAGCGGCAGTTCACCTTGACCTGGCGTCCCAATCGTGCGGCCCGGCCGCCGACGCGCTATGAAATCCACGCCAGTAATGAGCGGGGGTTTACCGTTCGCCACCAGGCGCGTTCGGTGTACGTCGGAAATCCGGCTGCCGCCAGTCCATTCGCCGGGCATATGGATCAAACTTTTCCGCCGACCTTGCTCCAGAGCGTGACCGGCGTCAGTGTGACGCTGGCGCCGGAGCATGCTTACTACCGTGTGGTGGCGGTGGATGAGCAGGGCAACCGCAGCACGGCTTCGGCGCTGGTGTCGGGTCCGCGGCCGTTTCTCATCGGCGGGTTCGATCAACCCGCGCGCGTGGGCCAGGCCTATCACCACCAGGTGCGCAGCATTGCCGGGTTGGGCGACCTGCAGTACCGACAGGCAGGCGCGGCGTACTGGGACGCCGATCAACCCCGCTTCGCTCTGCTCGAAGGGCCGGCTTGGTTGACGCTCGATGCGCAAACCGGCTTGCTCACCGGCGTGCCGCCGGCGGCCGGCGACTATCCCGTGACCCTCGAAGTCAGCCTGTCCACGCCGGCGCGGACGGATCGCTGCACCTTTGTGCTGCACGTCGGGCGCTGACGACCCGCTTACAGGCCGACGATGCTGAAGCCGGCGTCGACGTGGATGTTCTCGCCGGTGACGCCGCTGGCCATGTCGCTGAGCAGGAACGCCGCGGTCGCGCCCACTTCATCGCCAGTGATGTTGCGGCGCAGCGAGCTCTTGCGTTCCATGTGCTCGAACATTTCGCTGATGCCGCCGACCGCCGACGCCGCCAGCGTGCGCAGCGGGCCGCCGGAGATGGTGTTGACGCGAATCTTGCTTTCGCCCAGCTCGAACGCCAGGTAGCGGGTGGTGTGTTCCAGCGCGGCCTTGGCGACGCCCATGACGTTGTAGCCGGGGATGACCTTTTCGCCGCCGTAGTAGCTCATGGCGAGAATCGAACCGCCATCGGGCATGATCGGCTTGGCGCGCTGCGCCATCGCCAGCAGCGTGTAGGCGCTGATGTCCAGCGCCTGCGTCCAGGCGGTGCGTGTGGTGGTGTGGAAGTTGCCCAGCTTCAGAAATTCACGGTCGGCAAACGCCACGGCATGGACCACGAAATCAATCTTGCCAAAGTCGGCGGCGAGCTTCTCGAACACCAGGTCCAGGTCCTGATCCTTGCTCGCATCGCACGGCGCCAGCCACGGGTCGGTCACGCCCAGCTCTTCGACCGCCTGACGCACGCGGCGTTCCATCTTGCCCTTCTCATCGGGCAAATGGGTGAAGCAGCACTGGGCGCCCTGCTTGAGCAACTGCTGGGTGATGAACCACGCGTAGCTGCGATCATTGGCGATGCCGAACACGATGCCGCGTTTGCCGTCGAGAATGCCCATGGCGGTCTCCTGAGTTGCAAGGGAATGCGAGCTATTGCCAGCCGCGCCGCAGCGCGGTGCAGCGACGGGAAAAGGTAGCAGGAGAACGCAGCGGCGTCATCTGGGCCGAGCGCATGCTTGACGAGCCACAAGCGTCAGCGGCGGGCCGGGCGCTTGGTCGCCAAACGTTGCGCGCGCTTGCCAGGGAACATGCGGCGTTCAAGCACGCTGCCCGTCGCTGACGCTTCCGGCTCGTGGCCCAGCGCGATGCAGTTGCCCAGCGCGATGCATTTGCCCAGCGCCATGCCGCAGCTCAGCCCGCCGCCAGCTCGCGCGCCGCTTCCAACGCGAAATACGTCAGAATGCCATCGGCGCCGGCGCGCTTGAACGACAGCAGGCTTTCGAGCATCACCTTCTTGTGGTCCAGCCAGCCATGCGCGGCCGCAGCGCACAGGCTCGCATACTCGCCGCTGACCTGGTAGGCGAAGGTCGGCACGCCGAAGGTCTGCTTCACGCGGTGCACGATGTCCAGATACGGCATGCCCGGCTTGACCATCACCATGTCCGCGCCTTCCGCCAGGTCCAGCGCTACTTCCCGCAGCGCTTCGTCGCTGTTGGCGGGGTCCATCTGGTAGGTGCGTTTGTCACCGGCGCCGAGGTTGCCTTTGGAGCCCACGGCATCGCGGAATGGGCCGTAAAACGCCGAGGCGTACTTGGCGGCATACGCCATGATCTGCACGCGTTGGAAGCCGGCGGCATCGAGCGCCTGGCGCACCGCGCCGATTCGGCCGTCCATCATGTCCGACGGCGCGATGATGTCGCAGCCCGCCTGCGCCTGCAGCACCGCCTGCTGACACAGCACGTCCACGGTTTCGTCGTTGACGATCTGCCCGTCGCGCACCAGCCCGTCCTGTCCGTGCGTGGTGTACGGGTCCAGCGCGACATCGCACAGCACGCCCAGGTCCTGGCAATGCTCCTTGATGGCGCGGGTCGCGGTGCACATGAGGTTGTTCGGGTTGAGCGCTTCGGCGCCGTCGGCGGATTTTCTGGCGGGATCGGTGGCGGGGAACAGCGCGAGGACGGGAATGCCCCAGCGCTGGGCTTCGAGCGCTGCTTCGACCAGCAGGTCCACGCTCAGCCGCTCCACGCCGGGCATCGAGGTCACGGACTGGCGCACCTGCTGGCCATCGACCACGAACACCGGCCAGATCAGGTCGTCGACCGTCAACCGGTGCTCGCGCACCAGCCGGCGCGACCAGTCCGTCGCCCGGTTGCGGCGCATGCGGGTGGTGGGAAAACGACCCAGCGGAACGAAATCTCCAGCCATGGCGGCATCTCCTGCACAGCGGGGAGTTCATGATAGCAGGCCCGGATGAGCGTCCCGTCGCTGGCGTTGCCGCGCCAGTTCGCTACGCTCAATAGCACCATGTCAAACGCCAACCCTCAACGTCCCAATGTCGTGGTCTTCTTCACCGATCAGCAGCGCTGGGATTGCTCGTCCCTGCATGGGTGTCCGCTGGACCTGATGCCCAACTTTGACGCTTTCGCCCGGCAGAACACCCACCTGCGCCGCTACTTCACCTGTCAGCCCGTCTGCGGCCCGGCGCGGGCGTGCCTGCAGACCGGCACCTACGCCACCACCACCGGCGTGGTGCACAACGGCATTCAACTGCCCCCCGATCTGCCGGCGCTGGGCACCTGCTTCAGCGCGGCGGGCTACCGCACCGGGTACATCGGCAAGTGGCATCTGGCGGGACACGACAACCCGTATGGCCCGGTGCCGGCGGAGCGGCGCGGCGGCTATCAGGACTGGCTCGCCAGTGAAATCCTCGAGTTCACTTCCGACGAATACCACTGCGTGCTCTACGACGACCAGCAGCGGGAGGTGAAGCTGCCGGGCTATCGGGTGGACGCCATGACGGATGCGGGCATTCGCTACATCCACCAGCGGGCGGGCGAAACCCAGCCGTTTTTTCTGACCCTGTCTTTTCTCGAGCCACACCATCAGAATGACGTGGACGACTATCCCCCGCCGCGTGGTTACCGCGAACGCTATGCCGGGCGCTGGACGCCGCCTGATCTGGCGGGGTTGCCGTCGTTCAACGCCAACCAGGGCCAGTTGCATGGCTCGACCTATCGCCATCTCGCGGGCTACTTCGGCATGGTCAAGCGGCTGGACGAAGCCTTCGGCCGGGTGCTCGACACACTGCACAGCCTGGGCATCGAGAACAACACCATCGTGCTGTTCATTTCCGACCACGGCTGCCACTTCCGCACCCGCAACGCTGAGTACAAGCGGTCGTGTCATGAAAGCTCGATCCGCGTGCCGTGCGCGCTTGGCGGGCCGGGGTTTGTCGGGGGCGGACAGGTGCAGCAACTCATCAGTCTGGTGGACATCGCCCCGACGCTGCTGGATGCGGCAGGCATTGGCGTGCCCGCGACGATGCAGGGGCGCTCGCTGTTGCCGCTGCTGCGTGGTCAGCACGCCGACTGGCCGGATGATGTGTACGTGCAGATCAGCGAAAGCTGCGTGGGGCGGGCGGTGCGGACGCGGCGGTGGAAGTATGCGGTCACGGCGCCGGCCGGGGTCGATGCCCGTCAGGCGACGCATGACGTCTACCACGAGACGCACCTGTATGACCTGCAATACGACCCGTACGAATTGCAGAACGTGCTGCATGACGCCCGCTACGCGCCGGTGGCGGCGGTGCTGCGCGAGCGGCTGGTGAAGCGCATGCAGCAGGTGGGTGAGCCGGGGGCGACCATTGTGCCGGTGACGTATGCGAAGGCGCAAGCGAGTCACCTGAGCGAAGCGGAATGGCGGCAGTAGCGCGGCGGCCGTCGGGAACATCCACGCGATGCCTACGGACACTTCCGGGGGGTTACTTCAGGCGGCTGCCGGATTTGATCTGGGCGGTGGTGGCGGCAGCGCCTTGCACGGTGAGGTTGCCGTCAAAGTGCATGAGGATCAGCGTCTGGGCGTCGGGGGTGAAGGGCGCCGTCGCGGGGGTGAAGTCGCCGGTGTAGCGTTCGCCCTGGCTGACGCGCAGCTCGTCGAAATGCTCGCCGGTGGCGGCGCGGTTGTAGAAGTGCGCTGAACCGAGTTTGAGCAGCGCGCCCAGGGGGGCGACCTTGTCGGCGGGGGTTTTCGGATCAATCGGACGGTAGTGGTAGTAGGACTTCTCCCGGCCGTCGATGAAGACGCGGACGTAGGAGTTCTGGCCATCAGCGCGCCAGCAGACCGCCAGGTGTTGCCAGCGGCCGGCTTCCGCCATGAACTGGGAAGGAAAGTTGCCCAGCCCTTTCACTTCCACATCCAGCCGACAGATGTTGTAGCGCCCGGTGCGCCCGCTGTTGTCGGGATCGGTGAACACATTGACGGTCACGGGGTCGAGGTTGAAATACTGCCCGCGCTGCGTGGAGCGGTCGCGGGTGGGCATCGCCAGATCCGTGGAGGACCACAACGGCCGAAACCAGAACTCCACGGTGCCGGCTGCGGGCAGGGTCTGAGTCATTTTCGCAGCCGCGCCCGGTTCTTCCAGGCTCAGCTCATCGGTGGCGGCGGGTTTGGCTTCCGGCCCCGTCAGCGGCACTTCCACGTAATGCTGATACAACGCGGCCGCCTGACCGAAGGCAGCGCTGAAGCTGGGCACGAACGGCGCGTCCTTGGTGGGGCTGGGCAGGCGCGGCTGCACCTCCCCGGCGAACCGGGCGGCATCGACCGCAAACAGCCGGCGCGGCGAGCCCTGGGCGATCACCAGCGGCGCGTCGAGAAAGCGCAGGAACGTATCCACATTGATGCTGTCGGTGGTCATGTCGTCCGTGCCGGTGCAGATGCGCCAAGGCTGGTCGCGCGGACCGCTGAGCGCGACTTCAAAGCGTCCTTCACCGATAGGCTTCTGCGTCACTTCCTGCCCGGCGCTGTCATACACATGCACCGGCCGATGGGCGAAGAAACTGAGCGTCGGCTGGTCCGGGGGCAACTGGAAGTAGTAGTCGATGTCGCGTTCGAGCGGGATGCCCTGGGGCGCGACCTGCAGCATCTGCGTCGCGGTGGAACGCTTGACCGTGAAGCTCACCTGTTCACCTGAATCCAGCTCATACACCCCCGGGGGAAGCTGCCCCGGCAGGCGCAGGCGATAGGCGTACTGCGATTCAAACTGGTAGTACCACGGGCTGAGCGCCCAGGCATCGCCATCGGAGGTCGGCGGGCCCATTTCGCGGTGAAAGTGCTCTTCGAGAATCTCCAGCGGTTGCTCGGCGCCCTGCTCGTTGAGCAGGCGCACCTTGAACGCGCTGTCGCGATGCCCCCAGTTGTGCACATGCAGGTCCAGCTCCACCGGCGACGCGTCGGCTTTACGCAGCAGCAGATGCGTACGGCTGCTGGGAATCAGCTTGCTCGCGACGGGCAAGGAGAGCAGGTCGGGGTCCTCGGGGTTGAAGCCGGGCTCCCGGGCGCGGAGCGCCGCCAGCGCCACCGGCAAACCGTTGAAGATCGGCCCGGAACCGGTGAGCGTCAGGTGACCATACGGCGTGGCGGTCTGCTGGTTGAGGCTGGCGAAATCGACGCCCAGACGCTGCAGCGTGGGCACGGTGGTGGCGGTGTGCCGCAGGTGATCCGCCAGATACGCCTGCAACCCCGCATCAGGCTTGGCGCGCAGCGCGAGGCTGTAGGCGTACGCCTGCGCACTGGACCGACCCAGGAAATCGAAGCGCGCCCAGCGGTAGTCGAACTCCGCCAGCCGATGCATGGGGATCAGCGCCAGCTCATCGCCGGTGGACACGTAGTAGTAATAGAACACGCTGAAGGTGTCGCCGGCTTTACCCAGGTTCTGCCTGGCGCCGGGGTTCAAGCCCACTTCGTTGTCGGCATCCACCGTGCGCTGCAGGATGGCGTGGCCGAAGTCGTACAGCTTCGGATCGCTTTCCAGTTCATACGCGGAGCCGAGGATGCGCAGGAAGACGACCGAGGGATAGAACTCCTTGATGGCGCGGTCGACATTGAAATCCAAATCCCGGCCGACGGCTTCGATCCACCAGCGCACCATGTCCCGGCTGTGCAGGTCGCCGGTGAGCAGATAGTCGTAGACGAACTGGATGACGTCTTCGCTGGATGCCCAGGCGAGATGGCTGTGGGACTCGCCGCCCCAGACGATGGGGGAATCGAACGGCGTGTTCTGATACAGCCGGCCGCGCGACGGGCGCACGCCGGTGTCCGGCGCGGCATTGCTGTTGGAGAACCCGATGTCGTGCATGAAACGGCTGAAACGGCGGGCGTAGTCAAACAGATGGCGCGGCCCACCGCGGGCGGCGAGGATCCAGACGTGGCGTTTGAGGTTGTATTCCAGGCAGCGTGAGAGGCGGTGGATGGTGGGATACCAGCGCTCGTGCTTGATTTCCCACGGCTGCTGGGAGTAGGGATACATGCCGTCGTGCAGGAAGCCGGTGGAGGGGAAGACGAGGTTGGGCGCCTGCACGCCGCGCTGGTAGTAGTCGGTGATGTAGGCTTCCAGGCCGGGGAATTGCTGGGGGTCGTAAGGTTGCCAGTGGCCCATGACGCCGGTGGTGTTGATCCAGTTCGCATCGGGCAGCGCGAGCACGCCGCCGCGTCCTGCGGCGGGGATGAAGTCCGCGGGGACGCCGGGGCAGAGCCACAGGTCATGCGTGCGGGCGATGCCGCGCGCCTGATTGGGAGCTTTGGCGACGGCGTGGTCGGCGGGAATCCAATCGTTGCCGAAGTAATCGCGCATCAGCGCTTCCGTGCGGAAGTCGAGCTTCTGCCCGGTTTCGGCGCCCGCCCAGAGCTTGACTTCCAGATGGTCGGGCGCGAGCGTCAGGGCTTTGGGAAATGTCTGGGCGAAGCGCGGCAGTTGCACCGCAAGGTTGAGGTCATCCGCCTGCCACAGCGCCCAGTCGCCGGCGGCGGTGGTCTGCTTGACGGTCTGCCCCGCCTGGGTCAGCGTGGCGAGGGAATCGGTCTTGGCGAAATGCGGATACGTCCGCTGGGTCAGCGTGACGGGTGCGGTCAGCGCGACGCGGGTGGTCGCAGCGGGGTCGGCATCGTCATGGTTGAAGTTGCCCTGCGCTGCGCCGCGCGGCTGCAGGGGTACGCGGATGCCGATGTCGGCAAAGCCGATCTGGTTGCCGTCTTCGGTGACGATCAGCTTGTGGCTGACCTTGACCCACGGCAGGCCGGCGAAAAAGTGGAAGTACACGCGCCCCCCCGCCAGTTGCGCGCCCTGCTCAGTGCGGTACGCGCCGGCGATGCCGACCACCGCATGCATGGGATTGGCGGAGTCGACCCAGAGTTGTTCGGCGCGCAGCGTCGCGCGTCGGCCGGTCAGGTCCACCACATAGCAGGCGTCGCCCCCCTGCTGCACCACCGGCTGCCCGGCGAGGGTGAGGGAATCGAACCAGCCGTGACCAGGTGTGAAGGTGTAGGCAGCGCCGCCGGTGTGGATGCTGATGTTGCCGTCGTCGCCCTGCTTCACCTGCACCATCTGGGGCAGGGCGGGCGACGCCGGCGCGGCGGCGGGATCGACCACCACGGCATAGGCGCGTCCCGGCTGGGCGTGCAGATCGAGCATGGTCCATTTGGCGGACCCGTCGCGCCAGGTGTTGCGGCGCGAAAAGTGATAAGCCGGCGTGTGGCCTTGATCGTCCACCACCCGCAGCCGACTCACCTCGGTGAGCAAACCCTGGGGCAACGGCACCCCCACCGACACCGGCCAACCCGCCTGCGGCAGCGCGGTCGCCGGCTCAATCCGCAACGCCACCTGTTGCGGCTGAGCACCCACCACGCACCCCAGCAGCAGCACAATCGTCAATACACCCAGAGCAATGCGATTCATGCGTCAGGTTCCTGGAGGAGCACACCAAGATTGACCCAGCCGCCAACCCGATGCGAATTAAGATTGAAGTGAGATAACTAGAATCAACATCCACAGCCTGTCCAGCAACTATATCACCCGACGTAAGGCTGTCAATGGTTACCTGGCGGCAGGAGATGCTGCAAATACGCCTATGATTCGCGGAAACAAGCCGTCATCCGCCACTCCGCATCAGGCCCTCCCAGCCGGGTTTGTAATACAATTAAGCGACAACTACTGCGACATTTGGCGGTTCATCTGCAGCATCTGGATGCGTTTGGCGACACGCCGCGTGGGGACCCGACCGCCCCTGGTGCACGATTGGACGAGGCTGCAACTATGATGCCCGGCCATGGGGTCAGCCGGCGTGCAACTGAATTGGCCCGGGGATGTGTTGGACACGCTGCGCCGTTGGCCCGGCGATCTGCCGCCGCTGTTGTTGCATTCAGGGCGGGTGCATGAGCGCTGGGCACGCTGGTCGCTGCTGACCACGCCGGTCCGTTGGGTGAGCTTTCCCGCGACCGCCGCGGACCGCGACCCGTTGGCGGAATTGCGGCAGGCGGTGGCGGCGGCGGATGACCCGCAAGCGGTGTGGGTGGGATATGTGAGCTATGACGTGGGTCGGTGGATTGAGCGCTTGCCCAGTCACGCCGCCGCGGACCGGGGTTGGCCGGTGGTCTGCTTCGGTTACTGCCCGGGACATGCGGTGTATGACCACGCCAGCGGGCGGTGGTCGGCGATGGGGAGCTGGCGTCAGTCGCCCCCGGCACTGGAAGAGCCGGCGTCGTGGCTGCCGCTGGCCGCCGGGCCCTTGCAGCGGGTGTTTACCCGGCCCCAATATGAGCAGGCGATCGCGCGGGCGCTGGCGTACATCCAGGCCGGGGACATTTTCCAGGTGAATCTCGCCCAGCGTTTGAGCGCGGAACTGACGGGCGCCTGGCCGCTCCTGCCGCGCGCGGTGTATGCGAAGCTTGCGCAGGTGTCGCCCGCCTGGTACGGGGCGTATCTGGAAATCAATCAGCCGGGCGAACCGCTGCGGGCGGTGGCGTCCACCTCGCCGGAGCTGTTTCTGGAGGTGGATGCATCGGGAGGCGTGATCACTCGACCGATCAAGGGCACGCGACCCGCCTGGTGCGATCCTGACGAGCTGCGCCACAGCGAAAAGGATCAGGCCGAGCTGCACATGATCGTCGATCTGCTGCGCAATGACCTGGGTCGGGTGTGTCGGTATGGTTCGGTGCAGGTGACCCAGCCGCGCACCATTGAATCGCATCCCACCGTGCACCATGGGGTGGCGACGGTCGAAGGTCGGCTGCGTCCCGATTGCGACCGCTTTGACCTGCTGCAGGCGACGTTGCCCGGCGGGTCGATCACCGGGGCGCCCAAGGTGCGGGCGATGGAGATCATCGACGAGTTGGAGCCCGTTCGGCGCGGGCCCTACTGCGGGGCGATCGGCGTGCTGCGGGGGGATGGGTCGATGACGCTCAACATCACCATCCGCACCATGCTGCTCGAAAATCTGACCCCTGCGGCGGGGGATCCCGAGCCATCAGACCATCCCACCCCAAGCCGGACCCGAGTGGACTTCTCGGTGGGCGGGGGCATCGTGGCGGACAGTCAGCCGGCGGCGGAGTACGACGAGACGCTCGACAAAGCCGAAGCCATCCTGCGGACCCTGGGGCTCCCCCGGCCTGAATCCTCATGAGCTTCTCAAAATTATTATAAGTCTTTATTTTGCATTATACTGCATTTTCTTGAATCACATCAGGCACTTTCATCACCCGCGCCGGCGCGCGCGCGGGGCTGCATCAGCCGTTGCGGCTCCAGGTTGTTTTCCGGCAACACCCTTCGCTGAAAACCCGCCTTCGGTTCACGTCTGGACTTGACGCAGGGGATGGGTTTTGGACAATACGGCCCCAAGCTAACCGATTTTTATTGGTTTGCTGACTGTTCACGGATAGATAACTTGGCGCAAATCAACTGCTAACGCCGAAAAGAGTTGAAACCTGGATTACCAGGCGTGGCGGCTTGAGGGTCGCCATGGCGTCAGGACATGGTTCTGGCCCGCTTGGGTGGCACTGAGCGGAACAGGGGCTGGAACGACAGGAGGTCCACTTCAGTTTTTCAGCAATGAACAGACGACTGGTCCGACTGCGGAGTGCGTCCGCAGTCGGTGTCGACCGGCGATGGTCGCCGGGCCCGTTGGAGGTCGGCCGCTCCTTGGGGAACGGCTTTGGGGACGACCTGGGCGGGATTGATTGTGCGAGGGTTCCACAGTTTTAAGGAGAGATGGTCCATGCTCACTCGCAAACGTATGCTTGCTCTGGCAGGTGCCGGCCTGGTGGCCGGTGCGGCGAGCTTTGCTCAAGCCGCCGACACTGACCTGCGGGGCGAACTGGAAGCGCTCAAGGCGGAAGTCGCCACCCTGCGCTCCCAGCAGAATGAAAACTGGCTCAACACCCGCCGCAGCGCGGAAGTCAAGGCCCTGGTGAAGGAAGTCCTCGCCGACGCCGACACCCGCGCCTCGCTGCTCGAAGGCGGCCTGACCGCCGGCCACAACGGCAAGAACTTCTTCCTCGCCTCCGAGGACGGCTCGTTCCTGCTCAAGGTCAAGGGCCAGATCCAGTTCCGTTATGTCGCCAACTTCCAGAATGACGACGACGATGTCCTGACCCTGCCCAACACCGCCGACACCGACGAAGCCAACACCGGCTTCGTGGTCCGGCGCGCCAAGCTCAGCTTCTCCGGCCACGTCGCCAGCCCCAAGCTCGGCTACGAAATCCAGCTGTCCATCGACCGCGGCGACAACCAGGCCCTCGCCGACAAGATCAAGATCAGCTACCAGATCAATGATTGCTGGAGCATCTGGTTCGGTGAAGACAAGGCCCCCTTCCTCCGCGAAGAACTGGTCTCCAGCTCCAAGCAGCTGGCGGTCGAACGGTCCTATGTCAACGAAATCTTCACCCTCGACCGCGTTCAGGGCGTGGCGCTGGACTACAACAGCGACATGCTCCGCGCCAGCTTCATGATCTCCGACGGCATGCGCTCCGGCGACGGCAGCGGCAGCAGCAACCCCTTCACCCAGAGCGATGAGTTCCTCGCTCAGGTCCCCGGCCGCAACATCAGCAAGGACTTCGACGAAGATGCGTCGGACATCGCGCTGACCGCCCGCGTGGACCTCAAGCTTGCCGGCAACTGGGAGCAGTGGGACGACTTCACCGCCTGGGAAGGCGAAGACACCGCGGTCTTCGTCGGCGCCGCCATCCACTGGGAAGAAGGCGAATCGGGCGAGACCTCGTTCGACAACAACAGCTTCCTGATGTGGACCGTTGACGCCGCGATCGAAATCCAGCGCTTCAACGCCTTCGTCGCCCTCAACGGCATGCACACCGATGTCGAGCGCCAGGCTGCCGCCACCGCGCAGGATTACGACATCTACGGCCTGGTCGCCCAGGCTGGTTACCAGATCCCCTTCAACGGCGAAATCGTCGAGCCCTTCATCCGTTACGAATGGATCGACTTCGACAACGCCATCTCCTCGGCGCTGCCGGCTCCCAACACCGACAACCGCGTCCACATGATCACCGTCGGTGGCAACTACTACTTCAACAAGCACTCCGCCAAGTTCACCCTCGACGTGGTGCATGCGTTCGACTCGCTCTACATCCCCAGCACCGGCCTGGGTCTGCTGGCTGACGGCTTCCAGCAGGAAGGTCAGACCGTCGTTCGCGCTCAGTTCCAGTTGCTGTTCTAATCTGGGCTGACCTGCCGTCACCGGGCGTCTTCCACGGCCCCGCACGACGGCAAAAAGTTTGACATCACGAAAACCGACCCGCGCCCCACGGGTCGGTTTTCTTTTGCGCCCCACCCGCTCCATCGGCACACCATTTCTCGCACCAGCGCGCTACTGGAGCGCAGATAAAAAACGCTCCACCGCAAGGGTGAAGCGTAGTCGCTTACAACGTATGACTGATAGCCGCCGACCTGACCCGCTGGCGCCTCCGCCTCACGCGGGGCACGGAATCCCCAGGCTGTTGCCCGCGGGGATGTAGGGGGCGTCCTTGGTCTTCTCCATCAGCGGCGCCGTGCGGGGGTCCGCCTTGAGCTGGGCGATCAACCCGGCCGCGCCGATGCGCTGGTGGAAGGCGCCCATCTTTTCCCCCGGCTTCGCCTGGGCGCGGTGGAAGTCGATCAGCGTCGCCACCACCACCGCGCACTGTTCGCGGGGGATTTGCCGCAGGTACCACTGCTCGCCGTCGGTGAGGAACACGCCCTGCGAGGAGCCATCCTCGCTGCCGCCGAGCTTGAGGGCGTACATGTTGGGCCCTTGGCCGACGAAGCCGAAGGTCTTGGTCGCCGGGCGGAAGCACTGGCGTTCGCAGCCGGTGATGCCGATGGATTCGGCGACGTCGCCGTAGCCCAGGTCTTCAAGCTGGTCGATCAGCTCCGGCTCCATGCCTTCGCTCTCGGTGTACGCCAGCCGGCAGGTGTCCAGACCGACGCAGGCGCCGCTGAGGACCCGCAGCGTGGAGTACGCCTTGCCGCGCCGCTGGCCGTAGCCGAACTGCGCCATGGCGGCTTCGAACTCCGCCTCGACGCCCGGCTCGAGGTTGCAGAACAGCAGGTCCTGGTTGGGGGTCAGCAGCAGCTCGCAGCCGGCGTAGGTGTCCATCAGGTGGCGCACCATGGCCTTGAGCCGGCCGTTGTCGCCGTCCATCAGGCGGCCGTTCTCGATGTACGCGCCATACGCCCGCTTGCCGGTGGTGGGCAGGTCCTGCCAGCCGTGGTGCATCATGCGGGGCCCGGGGTTGAAGTCCGGGTTGGGCTGCTCGAAGGTCGCGCCCAGCGCGCGGATCTGCTGCTGGTACCACTCGATGCCCATCGCCTGCACGACATACTTGAGCCGCGCCCAGTGACGGTTCTTGCGGTCGCCCCATTCCTGATGCACCTTGACGATGCTGTCGAGGCCCTTCATGAGCTGCTCGGGGGTGAAGATCGCCACCGGCAGACCCAGGGCGGCAAAAGTCGGCTTGCCGTTCTTCTCGCCCTGCCCGCCGCCGATGTACACCTGAAACGCCACCGGCCGGCCGTTTTCAATGATCGGAGCAATGCCCATGTCGTTGGTGCGCAGCTCGACGCAGTTGTCATAGTCGATCGCGCCGGTCTGGGCGTTGCGGTGCGCCGCCGAGAAGGCGATCTTGAACTTGCGGTTCAGCAGCTGCGTGCCGTACTCGAAGTGCTGGTCGGGCTGGCGGATCAGGCTGGTGTCGATCTCAAAAATCTGCACGTGCGCCGTGGGCGGCAGGCGGAAGTATTCGCCATACTTCTGCGCCATCGCGTTGGCGTCGTAGATGTCGGAATACTTGCTCAGCGGGCAGCCCATGACGTTGCGGGTGTTGTCGCCGCAGCCATTGAGGGTGAAGAACCCGGTGGCGGCAATGTCGCGCACCAGCGCGGGGACGTGCTGCTTGCGCACCCAGTGGTACTGGATGTTCTGGCGGTTGGTCACGCGGATGGTCGGCCGACCGTCGGGCGTGGCGGTGTAGCGGTTGGCGCACTCATCAAACGCCCGCCAGTGTTCGCGGGAGAAGGAACCGCCGCCGGGCACGCTGACGCGCACCATGTACATCCAGTCTTTTTCCCGCCCGGTCTTGGCGCGGTTGTATTCCAGATAGACGCCATGGCTCTTGGCGACCTGTTCGGTGGCTTCCTGCACATCGCCCGACGCCAGGCTCTGGAAGTCATCGTGGAGGAACTGCGCGGGGGTGCTCCGCTTGAAAGCTTCGACTTCGTTCTGTTCTTCCTGCGGGGTGCGCAGCAACGGCTGGGGCACTTCACGTTCACGGGCCATGGCGGGAATCCTTGCTTACGGCAGAAACCATCGGGCAATCCAGATGCAGCCCTACATGCTAGGGATAACCATCGGGGTTGACCAGTTGGCGAGCCGGCGCAGGGGGAACACGTGAAAAGCCGACGCCCCACCCGCCCACTGGCGTGGGCGGCTCGGAAAGATGGAGATGACGAAACATCCGTTGCTACGTTGCGTTTCACGCCGATCCGAGTTGCTTACGCCAATGCGCGGGTGAGCTGCCAATGGCGCGCGGCAATCCGACTCTCACCTTCCTCATGCTTGCCTACCCCCATTCGGGGGTCTACCCTGTAAACTGTCCAGTACGATTGATTTGCCGCTCGTCGCCCTTCGGGGCCCGCGCGGTCAAGCCCCCTGTCTCACGGCGGGAAGGAGTCATGCATGCGCTATTGGCGAACCCTGCGAACCCCGCGCTTTTCAGCTCTTGCGGCGCTGGGTGCTTTGCTGCTGCTGGTCGGCCAGAGCACTGCCGCCCGCGCCCAGGACACCCCGGCGATCCTCAATTTCGCCCCCGACGACAGCCAGGTCCTGATCGTGCTGCCCAACTTCACCCAGACCAGCGACCAGCTCGCCATGCTCAACAGCAAGCTGGGCCTGGGCATCGCCGGGCTCACCGATGCCGTCGGCGAATTCAAACGAAGCATCGGGCTGACCAAAGGTCTCGATGAAACCGGCGGCCTGCTCGTGGCGATTGCCGATCCCTTCCAAGCCAATGAAACCGGCGGCCTGAACTTCGTCATCGCCATCGCCACCAACGACTACAGCGGCTTTGTCACCAGCTTCGGCGGCCGCAGCCTCGAACCCGTCACCCGCATCACCCTGCCCACCGGCCAGATCGGTTACGCCCGCAACCTGGGCACCCATGTCCTCATCGGCCCCACGCAGAAAGCCGTCGAAACCCACAGCGGGAAAAACAACACCAACCGCTTCGCCCAACGCATCGGCGCCCTGGGACGACAACAACTCGCCAGCAGCGAAGCCACCCTCATTCTCGACGCCAAAGTCGTCCGGCGCCTGCTCACTCCCGTGGAAGTCAAGCCCGGCAAGCAACAGGCGGTCCAACCCGGCAGCAGTCTGCCCGGTTCCGGCTATATGCTCGAATACGGCGCCCACGCCATCGACCTGTCCGACGACCTGGACCTGCTGATCATCGGCGCCGGCCTGCGCGAAGAAGGCCTCCGCTGCACCTTCGTCAACCAGTTCAAGGAAGCCTCGCCCCTCGCCAAACGCTACACCCAAGCCAGCGGCGCCCGCGAACTGCTGAGCAAGCTGCCCCAGCGCCGCTTCATGCTCGCCCACGCCCAGACGGGCAGCGCCCTGCGCGAGCAGTTGCTCCAGAGCTTCAAGGACCCGCAGATCACCCCGACGTGGCTCCAGCCTTCCCTCGACGGCCTGAGCAAGCTGCTGGCGAAAACCGACGGCGTGGCGGTGCTGCTGGTCGAACCGCAAGCCGTCGGCCTGAGCACGCGCCTGCTCAATGCCATCTGCATCATTCAGACCGACAATGCCGCCGGCTTCGTCGAGGGCTTTCAGGCGTGGGTCAAGAGCCTCTCGGGCAGCAAGTTTTCCATCGACATGCGCCCGGAATCGGAAAAGAACAATCCCTTCGCCGCCACCAACTACCCCGCCATCGAAATGTCGCTGCTCACGCAGTACCAGGCCAATGCCTTGCAGGTCAAGGAAGGCAAAGTGGACTTGTATGAGATCGCCTACAACATTCCGCCCCAGCTTTCGAGCCAGTTGGATCAAAAAGGCAACGTGCTGCTGACGCTCATCGCCGGCACGGGACAGAAGGGCTACATCTCCGCCCAGGGCAAGTACGTGCTGCTGAGCACCGCGCCCGATGACCAGTTGCTCCGCGACACCCTCGACGCGCTGGCGGGCACGACGCCCTTGTCGGAACATCTGGGCGTGCTCGAAGCCCAGGTCGGTTTGCCCGAGAGCAGCGCCGGCGAAACCTTTGTCAGCGTGACCGGCTGGGGGAATGTGGTCATGCGGCTGCATGCGTTGATTGAAGGCGGGCAGCCGCAGTTGGTGCCGTGGTCCGACAACCTGCCGCCCCTGGGCCTCGGGATGGCCAGCGGCGACGGCGGGCTCGCCAAGACGGTGTTTGTGCCGATGGGTTTGATCCAACCTGGACTCGACGGCCTGTATCAGATTCATGCGGTGCTGTTCCCCGCTGCCGAAGGCGCCGGCGACGGCCAACCGCAGCAGCCGCAGGGTCCCCAGCCGGGCGCGTTCCCGGGACCGAACCCCGGCCCCGGCGCTCCGCCGTTTTGAACCCGGGCGTTGCGTCCATAACGTCTACAGGATGATCGGATGTACGGCTTCGCACGCCGATTGGGTTTGCTGGCGCTGGGGGCGTACAGCCTGACCCTGCTGGGCTCGCTGCTGCCCCTGAGCGCCCCCACGCCGCTGCGGCCGACGAACACCCACACGCGTCCGCAGGCCAAGACCTTCGGCTTCGCCCTGAACGTGCACCACACCGATCAACTGGACCTCTACCTGCAGGCCATCAACGAGCAAGCCCAGCTCGGGTGTAATTCGCTGCTGGTGCTCACCCCCGCCTTCCAGCGCGACGGCGCGGCGGCGGACATCAGCATTCAAGTTGGTCCGGGGCGCGGCCCAGCGCGGCATCAACTGCTCGTGCTGCTGGAACACGCCCGGCTACGCGGCATGACCACCTGCCTCATGCCGGTCGTGCTGTTCACCCAACCGCGCGGCAATGAGTGGCGTGGCAAAATCTCCCCCGAGGACTGGGACGCCTGGTGGGAAAGTTATGCCGACATGCTCCGCTATTTCATCAACATCGCCAATGAAGCCGGCGTGGATGCACTGGCGGTCGGGTCGGAACTGCTGAGCACTGAACGCGACACCCAGCGCTGGAGCGATCTGATTGCCGAGGTGCGCCGGCACTATGGCGGACGGCTGGTGTATTCCACCAACTGGGACCACTACCACACGCCGCAGTTCTGGAGCCACCTCGACGCCATCGGCATCAGCGGCTACTGGGACCTGACCGCCGGAGCGCCCAAAGCCGGCCCCACCGATGAGCAGTTGCAGCAGCGCTGGGTGCAGATACGAGAAAAGCTCCTGGCCTTCAGCCAGACCCAGCAGCGCCCGGTGCTGCTGATGGAGCTGGGCTATCCCTCGCTGCCGTGGGCGCTCAAGAGCCCGTGGAACTATGTCGCCGAGACTGACGTGCCCGCTGACCATCAGGCGCAGGCGCGGGGCTACCAGAGTTTCCTCCGCGCCTTCACCCATGACCTGACCAGCGCCGACGGTCCGCTGGCGGGGGTGTACTTTTACGCCTGGGATCCCTACCACCGCGGCGGTCCCCGCGACACCGGCTATGGCGTGCGCGGCAAGCCGGCGCTGACGCTGGTGCAGCAGTGGCTCAAAGATCATTCCCTGCCGACCGAGCCGTGAGTGCGACCGCGGCGCGGTCCGGGCGTGCCCGAACCTGCAAAAAAAGCAAATCGCCGGGCAATTCATGCCAGTGGTTTGATCTCCCCACTTGACCTGCCGATTACGCGCGCCGGGGCGGGTTGCAGTATCCTGTGTGGCTCGGACTTTCTCTTTCCTCGAAAGGCGGGCACTTCCATGGAACTCGTTCTCCCCGTTGCACTGCACAACCAGATTGTCGAAGCCGCGTACCGCAAGCGGGGCTACACCGCCGACGAAGCGCAGCAGGGCGCGCGCTTCTGCGAGTTGGCGGCGTGGCACGGCATCAAGACCCACAACGCGCTCAAGGCGCTGCATCTGGATGAACTGTTCGGCTCGGGCAACAAAGCCAACCCCGGCTGCGTGCCCAATGCCGCCATCGTCAAGAAGCCCAGCAAGTTTGAAGCCGCCCAGAAATGGAACGCCAACAAGAAGCTCGGCCAGGCGGTCGCCTTTGAAGCCATCGACGAGTGCATGCGCCTGGCGGATAAATACGGCGTGGGCGTGGTCAGCGTCGATCAGGCGTTCCACTACCTCTGGGGCGGCGGCTATGTGATGTATGCCGCCAAGAAAGGCTATTTCGCCTACACCAACTGCACGGCCGCGCTGGCGGAAGTCGTGCCCTTTGGCGGCAAGTTCCCCACGCTGGGCACCAACCCGCACTCCTGGGGTTTGCCGACCACTGAGGCGGTGGGCTTCCCCATCGTCATCGACTGGGCGACCAGCACCGTCGCCATGGGTCGCGTCCAGCAGTTCAAGCGCGAAGGCAAGCCGCTGCCTCCGGGCGCCGCGGTGGACAAAGACGGCAAGGAAACCAGCGATCCCAATCAGGTCGCGGCGCTGCTGCCGTTCGGTCAGCACAAGGGCTACGGCCTGTCGCTGCTGAACGAAGTGCTCGCCGCCATGGTCGGCGGTTCGCTGCCCACGCTGCGTTCGCGCCCGCAGAACGGCAAGCCCGGTGAGAAGCACACCTGCGTGTTCTTCTTCCAGGTGATTCATCCGGACGCACTGAACTGCGGCCACTTCGGCGCCGGGCGCAACCAGAACCAGAACATCAAGGCGGTGCTGGATGACATTCTGGGCCACGGCAACCGCGACAGTGGGCGCTGCATTCTGCCGGGCGAGCTGGAGCACAATGCCGCCCAGCGCAGCGAGAAAGCCGGCGGCCTGGTTTTCACCGAAGCCGAGATCGCCGAGTTCGCCCATGTCGCCCAGGAAGCCGGCGTGAAGTTTGACCGGGCCGCGCTGCAGCCGGCGCCGTAATCCTGCTCGTGGGAAAGAAAGCCATGACACCACCATTCGCCGACCGCGCGGCCAATCTGCGCCATTTCGCCGATTGTCGTCTGGGGTTATTCCTGCACTACGGCCTGTACTCGCTGCTGGGGCGCGGCGAGTGGGCGCTCAACAAGGAAATGATCCCGGTTGCGGAGTACCGCCAGCTCGCCGACCGCTTCACTGCTGAGCGATTCGACGCCAACGCCATCGCGCAGATGGCGGTGGACATGGGCGCCAGGTACGCCTGTCTGACCACCATGCATCACGACGGCTTCGCGTTGTACGAGTCGAAGGTCAACCCCTTCAACACCGTCAACACCGCCGCCAAACGCGATCTGGTGGTGGAGTTCGTCACCGCCTGCCGCAAGCATGGCCTGCGGGTGCACCTGTACCACAGCCTCAACCACTGGACCTGCAAACCCGATGCGGCCGACGCGCTGGAATCCCAGGCGGCGTGGAGCGAGTTCATCGACTTCACGCACGCCCGCATCAAGGAACTGGTCACGCTGTTCAATCCCATCGACTGCCTGTGGTACGACGGCTGGTGGCCGTTCAATGCCCAGGGCTGGCGTTCGGTGGAGATGAACGCGATGGTGCAGGCGATTCAGCCGCAGATTCTGTTCAACGGCCGCAACGCGCTGCCGGGCGATTTCGCCACCCCCGAGCAGCATCTGTCCGCCCCTCGGCCGCATCGCCCCTGGGAAGCGTGCATCACCCACAACAGCAACTGGTCGTACCACCCCGGCGACCGCTGCTTCAAGCCCACGTGGGATGTGCTGGGCATGGTGCTGCAGGTGGCGGCCGGCGCGGGCAACCTGCTGCTGAACTTCGGCCCCGACGGCAGCGGCGCGATTCCCCAGCCCTCGCGCGAGCTGGCGGCCCAACTGGGACGCTGGCTGCGCCGGCATGGCGAAGCGATCTACGGCAGCGAGTTGTTCGACCTGGACCTCCAGCAGCGCGGCAACCACCGCGGCGACTGGTCCCACATCGGCCGCATGACCACCCGCGGCCACACGCTCTACCTCACCATCCTCAACTGGCCCGGTTCCAGCTTTGCGCTCGGCGGCGTGCAAGTCCCGGTGCAACGCGTGCGCTGCGTGACCACCGACAGCGACGTGCGTTTCCAGCAGGATGGGCCGCGCGTCCGTGTGGAAGGTTTGCCCGCGCAGGCGCCGGATGAGCTGGCGACCGTGCTGGCGTTCGATTGTGCTCAGCCGCCGGTGCTCTACATGACCGGCGGTTTGCGGGTGCCGCAGAGTCCGCATCCGCGCTATGACCCGGTGACCAGCGATCTGCCGCACTGAGCGGAAAGCCTGAAGAAAGGGGATAAGTACATTATTTGGCGCGCCAAATAATGTACTTATCCCCTTTCTTCAGGCTCGTTGGGCGCGCGCCGCGGGCTTCACGCCGCCTGGGCGTCGTCGCCGGCGACATAGGTGCGGATCAGCGTCATGAGTTTGGCGGGGTTGAGCGGCTTGGTGGCGTAGTCCGTGCAGCCCGCATCGCGGCAACGTTGGTCATCACCCTGCATGGCGTGGGCGGTGAGCGCGATGATGGGGCCGGGATACCCGGCTTCACGCAGCTTGCCCGCGGCGGTGTAGCCGTCCATCACCGGCATCTGCATGTCCATCAGGATCACGTCAAAGCCGGCGTCCTCGCGCCACGCCTGCAGCGCCAGGTTCAGACCGATTTCGCCATTGCCCGCCAGCACGACCTCGTGTCCGGCTTTGCGCAACAGGTAACTGATCAGCCGCTGGTTGTCCGGGCCATCCTCGACCAGGAGTACGCGCACAGCCGCCTTCCTTTCCCCGCCGCGTTCGACATGAGTCACCGGCGCCTTCACGGCAGGCAGCGTCAGCGCCGGTTGGCGTTTCTGGACGGCATCTTGCGGAGCGGCCGCACACCACTGCGGGGGCGGCAGGCATTCGGCGGGCGCGATCGGGCCCGGATCAATGGCGAGGGTGAAGCAACTGCCCTGCCCCGGCGTGCTGGTGACGGTGATGTCGCCGCCCAGCAGCCGCGCCAGCCGGCGGGAGATGACCAGGCCCAGCCCGGTGCCGCCGAACCGGCGAGTGGTGCTGGTGTCCGCCTGGCTGAACGCCCGGAAGAGCTTGCTGATCTGTTCGTCGTTCATCCCGATGCCGGTGTCGCACACGCGCAGTTCCAGCCGCGCCGCGTCTTGGGCGGAAACCAGGCGCAGTTCGAGGGTGATCTGGCCCTGAGGGGTGAACTTGATGGCGTTGCCCAGAAGGTTGACCAGCACCTGCTTGAGGCGCATGGGATCGCTGACGATGTGGCGCGGCAGCGGCGTCAGCGGCTTGACCGTCAGTTGCAGGTTCTTCTCGGCCGCCCGGCCGCGCAGCATTTGCTCGACCTCCGCCACCAGTGCCGGCAGGTCGCAGGACAGGCGTTCAATTTCCAGGCGCCCGGCTTCGATGCGCGACAGGTCGAGAATGTCATTGATGATCGCCAGCAGGTGCTCGCCGTTGCGCCGGATGGTGTGCAGGTGCTCCTGTTGGACGGCCGGCAGTTTCGCTTCGGCCGCCAGGATTTCGGAGTACCCGAGGATGGCGGTCATGGGCGTGCGGATTTCATGGCTCATGTTGGCGAGGAATTCACTCTTGGCGCGGCTGGCGGCCTGGGCCTGGGTGATCGCCAGTTCCAGTTCGCGGGTGCGTTCCTCGACCCGCTGTTCCAGATGATTGTGGGCTTCCTGCAATTGCAGATCCTGCGCCTGGATGCGGTCGAGCATGTCGTTGACCGCCTCCGCCAGATTGCCGATCTCGCCCGGGGCGCAGCAATCGGCCCGCAAGGTGTAATCGCCGGTGCGGGTGACATCGTCGGCGGTGCGCATCAGGCGATTGATGGGTTCCGCCAACAGCTGCGCCAGACGATTGGCGAGCAGCACCGCGACGAGGATGCTCACCGCCGCGGTGGACGCACCGAGCAGGAGGGTTTCCAGATAGCGATCGCGCACCGAGCGCAGGTCATACGCCAGCGCCAGTTGCCCGAGGGTCTGCCCGTCAAAGACAATCGGGGCGCTGACCCGCAACCAGTCCCGATCGGCATGGGACAGGTCGGCGGCCGGCGCCCGCAGAAAGCGCTCGGCGGATTGGTCGCGGATGTACTGGGCGAAGACCTGCTGCCGGCGATCGACGACCAGGGCGGCGCGGATGCCTGCTTCCACGCGCAGGGCTTCGAGCATGGTGCGGGCGGTGTCGTGGTCCTCGAACACCATGGACGACGCCAGGTGCTGGGCGATCAGCCGGGCGTGGCTTTCACACTTGGCTTGGATATCGCCCATTTCCTCGTAATATTCGCTGACTGACACCACCGCGAAAGTCAACAGCACCGCGGTGCTGCTGGCGATGGCCGCCAGACCGAGGATGCGCATGCGAATGGATTGCAGTCGTGTCAGCAGCATTATTCCTGGTCTCTTCCCACCACCTGGCGGGCTAACTGCAACAATCGGGTTTCCAGTTTGACCCGGCTGGCGCGAATGGCGGCGGCATTGGCGATGAACACATAGCGGCCCTGCTCAAGCGTCAGTTCCAGCATGCCGCCGGCCTGAGCGAAGCCCGCCTGGTCGGCGACCGTCAGCACATCGGGTCGCACCAGCCGCGCCATGTCCAGCTCGAGTCCCGCCGCCCGCGCCGCGTCCACATAAATCACCTGACAGGCACTGGCCTGCTCGTAGAACAACTGGGGGCGTTCCTCGGACGCTTCAAGCATCACCACCCGCAAGGCATGGCCCTGCACCTGCTGCCGGGCAAAGGTGCTCTGGATCACCGCGGTCTGTTCCGGGTCGGCGAGCACCCCGACCAGCAGCGGCTGCTGCGGCTGGGTGAACAGGTCCGCGGGCCAACTGGCGAACTTGATGAAGTTCAGCAGGTAGGCCGCCTTGACTTTCTGGGCCTTGTCGCGATCAAGGGTCCGGCCGGGCGCCACCTGGGCGCCCGCCACCCCCAGCAACAGCAGCACCAGCAACAGCGCCGGCGTCCAGCGCCGCAAACCGCCGGCGGCGGGCAGATGCGAATCTCGGGTTGCGCGGGTGCTGGGCATGAGGCAAGGCTTCGGGTTGATGGTCAGTAGCGGATGGCGACCTGGGCGTAGACCCCGCGCTGCACCTCATGCAGGCCGGGCCCGAAGAAGCTGTCCATGGCTTCGGGATGAGACGGATCAAGCAGGTCCTGCCCCCAGATGGAAACTTCCAGGTTCGGACGCGGGCGCCACGTGACGCCCAGGTCCAGACGGATGTGGCTGCCCACAGCATGGGCGGGCACGCTGTCGGTGTAATACAGCCCACCGTTGAATTCCCAGTCCTTGTGGAAGCGCCAGCGGGCGTGGGCCTGCGCCTGATGGCGCGGCGTGGCGCCCTCGGCTTCGAGCGTCGACGGTCCATGCACCTGCACCCGAACGAAGCTGTAACTGCCCGTCAGGCGCAATTGGTCCGACACCTGCCACTGGGCGGAAAGCTCGGCGCCATAGGATTCGGCGCTGGCGCGGTTGGTGAAGGCGTCAACCCCGCCGGCGGGAATGTTGATGAGTTTGTGGTAATCGTTGAAGAAGGCGGCAAGGTCCAGGGTCGCCCGACTGGCCAGTTGCAGGCGGTAGCCCAGTTCGTAGGCGAGCAGTTCCTCCGCTTCATTGCTGCGGGTGCCGGTGACGCGCAGCGGGACGATGACGCCCGAAGGCGGCCCACCGCCCAGCAGGCCGGTGTCGGCGTAGGCGGCGATCAGATTCAGGTCATCGGCGGTGCGGGAAGGTCGGCGGACCGGCCGGGAGACGGCCGCCCACAGCCGCTGGCGTTCATCGGGTTGCCAGAGCAGGCGGGCGCTGGGCTGGATTTCGAAGTGGGTATGGTTGTTGTATTCGAGCTTGGTGCCCAGGGTGGCGAACCAGTGGTTCGGCTGCAGGGTGATCGTGTCCTGAATGAACGCAGACAGGACATATTCCTGCTCATCGGTGGGGTTGAAGCTCAGGACACGGCTCGCGCTGGTGGCGTCGCTGGTGTGACGTATGCCGGCGCCCCACATGAGGTCATGCGCCTCGACCAGGCGCAGGCGTTGGCGCCAGTCCAGGTCAAGGGTGTCGCGGGTGACGCCGAAGCCGGCGTAGGTGCGGTCGGTGCGATCGTAGTACGCCTGGAGGCTCCAGCCCGGGCCATCGGGGTCGCGGGTTTGCAGCCGCGCCAGCAGATGCCCGCCGGAGACGCGGTTGTCGCCGCTGACGACGGTGGTCGCCAGGTGACCGGTCGGGGACGCCAGGCGGGCGCTGTCGCCCAGCCGATCGCTGAAATAGAAAGCGCTGTCCACCAGCAGGTGCAGTTGCTCGGTGGCGAAGCTGTCCCAGCGAAAACCCAGGTGCGCCAAATCCCAATCGTCGGCGTCATCCACGCCTGCCGGGGGGCGCGTCGCGTCGAGCATCTGGTACTTGCCCCAGACGCGGAAGAAGTTGCGGTCGTCAAGCTGCCCGCCGTAACGAAAGGCGCCGAACGCCCGCTGCTCCGACCCGCCGCCGGCGTTGAGATAAAACCCCTGCGTCTGGTCGGCGGATTTGCTCATTACGTTGATCACGCCGTTGACCGCATTGGCGCCCCACAAGGTGGCGCCGGGCCCCCGGATCACTTCCACCTGGTCCACATCCTCCAGCAGCGGGTCCTGGATGTCCCAGAACGTGCCCGAGAACAGCGGGTCATACACGGTGCGGCCATCAATCAGCACCAGCAGATTGGTGGCGAACCGCAGGCCAAAGCCCCGGCTGCCCACCGCCCACGTGTTGCTGTTGAGGCGGCCGACTTGAATCCCCGGCGCCAGCCGCAGCAATTCCGCCAGTTGGCGGTGTCCGCTGCTGTGTATGTCTTCGCCGGTGATGACGTGCATCGCCGCGGGGGTGTCAAACCAATGCTGCGCCACCCCGGTGGCACTGGTCACCTGCACCTGCATCAGTTCTTCCAGACTCATATCCGCCAGGTCGTTGCCGACCATTTCTGCCGCGGATGGCGCAGCCGTCAGCCACGCCAGCAGAACGCCCAGCAGCGCGCCCCCGCCGCGACGCCATCGGGCACTGCAAGCCCATGGAGCTTCCCGCCCGGTCTTGTCCCCACCATGTGCCGACCACATGCGTAGATCTCCCAATATCCGGACCACCGCTGACTGCTCGCCGGCGGATTGGACGCCGCGACGATGTATGACTTGTCATCGACCCGATCGACGCGCGAAGTTAGGCAATCCTGGCTAATGCGTCGGCACGGATTGGTCCCCCATGCTCGGGGCGGCATGCCCCCAGTGCTAAACAATTTCAAACCAAATCAACAACACTTCCTGACGCTCAGCCCCCCCGGCTTGGGCCGATAATCCTCGCAGCGGGACACCCGGTTATTTCGGGATCAACTGCACCCAGTTGCCCGAACGCCAGCCCCTCCCGTCGCCGTGACGGATCGCGGCCCCACCCGCAAGGAGCACTCCCATGACGGATGCAACCGACACCCATGCCCCGTTCTCCTCGCGCGCGGACCTCCATGTCCACAGCCGCTATTCCGACCGCCCCAGCGAGTGGATTCTCCGGCGCGTCGGCTCGCCCGAGTCCTTCGTCGAGCCGCTGGCGGTGTACCGCCGCGCCAAGGCGATGGGGCTGGACTACGTCACCATCTCCGATCACAACAAGATCGACGGGGCCCTGGAAATCGCCCACCTGCCCGACGCCTTCATCTCCTGCGAAGTGACCACCTACTTCCCGGAGAACGGCGCCAAGATGCACGTGCTGGTCACCGGCATCACCGAAGCGCAGTTCAAAATGATCCAGGACCTGCGCGAGAACATCTACCTGTTCCGTGACTACGTCATGGCCGAGGACATCATCCACAGCGTCGCCCATCCGCTCTTTCTGGTGAACGATCGACTGACTGTCCAGCAGTTTGAAAAACTCCTGCTGCTGTTCAATCGCTTTGAAGTCATCAACGGCACGCGCGACCCCCGCGCCAGCCGGCTGGTCAGCGCCATCCTCGACATGCTGACCCCGGAAATGATGGCGCGGTTGACCAATGCGTATGGCATTGAACCCGCCGCCGCCCAGCCGCACCTGAAACACCGCACCGGCGGCAGCGACGACCACTCCGGGTTGTACGTCGGCAGCGCCCACACCGTCACCCCCCGGGCCGCCAACGTGCAGCAGTTTTTAAGCCACCTGCGCGCCGGTCGGCACGAACCCGCCGGCCGCAGCGGCAACAGCGTGCATCTGGCGCACTGCTTCTATCACATCGCCTACGCCTACTACAAAGACCGCATCCTCCGCGGCGGCGACGGGCGCGGCAGCCTGCTGGGCGAAATGCTCCGCCGGCTGCTCGAACCGGCGCAGCCCAAGCCCAGGTCCACCGCGGCGCGGCTGCGCGGGGCGGTGGGCAACTGGTGGTTTCGCCGCAATCGCCTCAACGGCACCGAGCGCATGCTGGTGGATGAGTTCACCACGCTCTTTGGTGACGCCAACAGCGCCCTGCCGCTCAATTCCGGGGGCGCCACGCAGGCGTTTGAAGCCTCGTGCAAAATCGCCCATGAACTGAGCTTCACGTTCTTTCGGCGGTTCACCGAACGGGTGGCGCAGGGCAATTTGACCGAGAGTCTGGAAACCATTGCCGCCCTGGGGCCGGTGGTGGCGTCGATCGCGCCGTACCTCGCCGCGTTCAAGACGCAGCACAAGGACGAAGGGTTTATTCGCCGCATCGCCCGGCATTTCGATGCGACGCAGCATCTCGAGCCGCGCTCCGGCCGACGGGCGTGGGTGACGGATACGCTCGACGACGTCAACGGCGTGGCGGTCACCATCCACAGCCTTGCCGCCCAGGCGGTGGCGCAGGGCAAGTCGCTGACCGTGCTCACCAGCCTGCCCCAGCGCCCGCAGGTGAGTTACGACCTGGAAAACTTCGCCCCGGTCGGCCAGTTCAAGATGCCCGAGTATCCCTCGCAGCAGGGCTCCTTCCCACCCTTCCTGCAGGTGATCGAACACATCGAACGCCGACAGTACGACCAGCTCTTCATCTCCACCCCCGGCACCATGGGCCTCACCGCGCTGCTGGCGGCCAAGCTGATGAAGCTGCGCACCGTGGGCATCTACCACACCGACTTCCCCACCTACATCCGCTGCCTGACCGACGACGAAGCGCTTGAGTCGCTGACTTGGCGCTACATGTACTGGTTCTACAGCCAGTGCGATCAGATCCTTGTGCCCAGCGACTACTACCGGCGTTACCTGATCGAGCATGGCTTTGACGCCTCCCGGCTGGCGGTGCTGCCGCGCGGCGTGGACCTCGAACGCTTCAACCCGCGCCACGCCCAGGCGGACTTCTGGCCCAAGCAGGGCGGAACCGCCGGCCGGTTCACTTACCTGTACGTCGGACGCATCTCCGATGAGAAGAACGTCCGCCTGCTGCTGCAAGCCTTCGACCAGGTGCTGCAGCGCGGCATCGACGCGCAGCTGGCGGTCGTCGGCGACGGCCCCCTGCTCAAGACGCTGCGCAAGGAATACAAAGCCCAGCGCGACCGCGTGCTGTTCACCGGCTTCCTCGGCGGCGCCGAGCTGGGCGCCGCCTACGCCAGCAGCGACGTGTTCGTCTTCCCCTCCACCACCGACACCTTCGGCAACGTGGTGCTCGAAGCGCAGGTGTCGGGCCTGCCGGCAATCGTCAGCGACCGCGGCGGGCCGCAGGAAATCGTCCGGGGCCACCAGGCAGGTCTGGCGATTGACCTGTCCGATGTGGGTCAGGCGCCCCGCGCTTTTGCCGACGCCATGGAGCGTCTGTTCCGCGATGACGACCTGCGCCAGACCCTGCGCACCGCCGCCGAGGCGTCGGCCGGCGACAGCAGTTGGGGCTCGGTGCTGGAGCAACTCTGGCGCGGCGACACCGCAGACCAACAGGTGGAAATATCCGCTGATTTACCGGAAAAACTGCTGCAAATTGGTAGTGTTTGATACTGAAATTTTCGGACGCGCCGGCTAAACTCGCTCATGCATGCGGGACATCATGGTCGATGTCTGTATGGGGTCGCATGGATAGCGAGGTCACCCGGTGACGACGGCAACAGATGCTTCCCTGCGTTTTCTGGTCTGCGCGGAATGCGGGCCCATTGGTCTTTTCCAGAAGCTGCTGGCACTGGCGGAACACTGTGAGCAGATGGGCGTCGATATCGACGTGCGCGAAGCGCCCTGCCTGAGCGCCTGCCGCTTCAGCCATGTGGTCAAAGTTCAGGAGATCACCGGCAAGGTCCATTGCTACTCGGCGCGCGAACGCAATGGCTTTCGTCGGCTGTCCGACGATCCCCTCCAGGACCTGATTCATCAGCATCTGCCGGATCTGAGCGCCTGAAAACCACTGCGGCGCTGGCGCCCCGCGTTCCACCCTCGACCGGCCGGCAACTCAATAATGCGGCGGCTTGTCGTCCTCCAGACGGCGCGGCTGAGCCTCACGCTCGCCCAACACGTTGAGCTTGTCCTCCAACGCCCCCAGCCGCTTCTCCAGTTGCAACGTCTGCCGGGACTGCTCGATCACCACTTCATTGAGCTCGCTGACGAACTTTTCCAGGAACGCCAGCTTCTCTTCCACACGCACCAGTTGGGATGACATCGCCAGCGCTCCAGTTCAGGCTCAAAAGTTCCATGCGGTACCCAGCCGTCCGCTCACCGGCTCACAAGCTCGCCAGCGTCACCGCGGCGCCTGCCCGCGCCGAGCGATGCACCGCTTCGACCTTGCGCATGTAGAGCAGCCCCTCGTTGAAGTCCGGGCTGACCTGCCACGGCTTCCCGGCGCGGGCGGCGCGAACGGCGTTGATGAAGTCGGCTTCCACCAGCCAGTCGCGCTGCAAAGCGGCGGGCACCTCCACCGGTTGGAGCGCTTTGCCGGCGGGTGCGTACTCGATGGTCGCGCCAAAGCTGTAGCGGATCGTGCCCTGGGTGCCCCACAGAACCAGCTCATTGCCCGGCGTGGTCTGGTCGGCGGCGAGTCCGAAGTGATGCTCCACCGCCAGCGCTCCGCACGCGAGCTTGCCGGTGATGGTGACCACCTGCGGGATGCCGATCTGCACCGGCTGACCACCGGCGGGTGTCTTGACCGCGATCGGCGTGCTGGTCTGCGCGGTCAGCGATTCATACGGCCCGACCCAGGCGTTGAGCGTCTCGGCGAAAATGCCCATCGCCAGCACCTGGAAACCCGAATGCTCCACCTGCTCGCGCCAGGTGATTTTGGTGGGGTCCAGGTTGTTGCCGCCCGCCTGCGTCAGCCGCACCAGGGTGAGTTCGCCCAGCGCGCCGGCTTGCAGCTGCTGACGGATCCATGGCTCAAACGGCATGCGCGTCGGCGGCGGACAGATCATGTTGACCAACTGCGGATGCCGGGCCGCCGCGGCGACCATCGCTTTACCTTCCGCCAGGTTCATGCACATCCGCGCCTGGGTGAAGCAATGCTTGCCCGCGTCCAGCGCGGCTTCGCACATCTCCCGGTGCATGTAAGGCCAGGTGCCGATGAACACCGCATCGACATCCGGCCGGGCGATGAGCCGACGCCAATCGCTTTCGACGTGAGGGATATTCCACTTCTGCGCCACTCGCTGCGAACTGGCGGCGCTGCGGTTGCACACCGCGACCACTTCCACGCCGGGCAATTTCGCCAGCCCCGGCAGATGCCGACTTTCGCAGATGCTGCCCGCGCCGATGAAGCCTACGCCGATGCGCTCGTTGCTCATGGAACCATCCTTTTGTTCGAAAACCTCGGATTGATTTCTGTGATGTATGGGAGCCCGCCGAGGCTGTCAAATAGGCCACAAAGGCACCCATCAAGACCGGCAAGCCTGCGAAATCACGGAAAATGGTTCACCCGTGGGTAAGGGGACTTGCGTACCCTGTCGCCCATGTTATAATTCATGACAGATGGCGGATGACGCTGTCTTGATGTGCTTTTCCCATTGCCCCCGGAAGGGCTCGGCTTGACTTCGGTCATGCCGGGCCTTTTTTATTTTGGCGACTGTGATTACGCTCGGGGGCGGGTTATCAAGTTCATCGGGAGGCACTGGCATGACTTGTCGCAGTAGATGGTTGCTCGCGCTGCTCGGGGTGCTGACGGCAGGAATCGTCAGCGCCGATGACGCGGCGCCGACTGCTCCGGAGGCTCCGGGGACTCCGGGGGCGCCGGGGGCGCTGCCGCATATCCGGGTGGATCGGGACAAAAAGCAGGTCAGCTTCGACGCCAAGGTGCTCCGGCGTGAGGCGGACTGGTTGGAGTTGCTCGTGTGCATCCCCGGCCTGCGCGATCACGAAACCCTGCTGACCACCGCAGCCAAACCCAGCCACATCCATCTGGCGCTGCTGATGCTCGGCCTCCAACCCGGCGCGCCGCTGCGCGGCCAGATGATCGAAGGCCAACTGCAGGTCGACCCACCCCATGGCCCGGCGCTGCGCGTGCTCGTGAGCTACCAGCGCGACGGCCAGACCATCGTGGAGCCGGCGGGCAAGTGGGTGCGCAATCAGCAGAACAACACCACGCTGGAAAACGCGACTTGGCTGTTCGCCGGCTCCGGCTTCGCCCCGCTCAAAGACCAGCAGGTCTACAAAGCGGACCTCAACGGCAGCATCATCACGCTGGTGAGCTTCGGCGACGACCTGCTGGCGCAGCCGGGCACGGTGACCAACCAGAACGACGAATCACGCTGGCAGGCGGTCACCGACGCCATCCCCCCGGTGGACACGCCGGTGACGGTGATCCTGGAACCGCTGCCACCCGCCCCCGGAAGTAATCCCGCGGCACCTGCCGACGCCCAGCAAACCACCCCTTAAAACTCACCACCGAGACACAGAGAACACCGAGCAATACTCATCGAGAAAATCATCTGCAATCCGCATTTCAACTCCTGATTCTGTGCTTTGTTCTCTGTGTCCTCCGTGCCTCTGTGTTGAAAACTGTCTGGATGGACTCCAAGGGTCATGAGTGAAGAAGTCGCCAAGCTGACGTGGGCGGTGCTGCTGGGGCGCTGGATTGAGTTCGCCCAGGCCGCGGTGGCGCTGCCCAATGACGACGCCGGCCAACGTTGGCGCGCCAGCGTCCCGGACCTGATCGGGTTGCAGGCAGTGTGGTTCGCCTTGCAGCACTTGGACGAACTGGACCGCCCCCAGCAGGCCGTGGGACTCGACCGCGCGGCCGTGCTGATCGAGCAGCATCGGGCGAACTTGCAGCAGCGCTTCGGCAACGATCTGCCGCCGGCGGTGGCGGAGTTGTTGCAGGACGCGCAAACCCTCCATGAGCAGGCGGAAGCGCGCTGGCAGGCAGGCTGATTTTTTTCACCTCAGCATGAGATTCTGACCGGCTGTTCGGTCAGGACTCGGCGCGGCAGCCGGTATGATGGCGGTCCATCATGTCCACGCCGTCGGGTGACGAAACACGTGGCAGCCATTCCATCCGCCGGCGTTCCATCCGCGCGGGCGTGCTGTTCATTCTGTGCGCCGCGGCGGTGCTGGGCGCCCGGCACTGGCAAGCCAGTCGTCGTCCCCAGCCAGCGCCAACGCCAGTGCAAGTGACGGGCATGAAGCTGGTGCGCGAAGCGCTGACACAGGTGCAGGCGTCGGTGCTTGGGCCCACCGAACGCTACACGCAACTGGCGCAGCGCGTGACGCAGCTCATCGACCAGGATCGGCTGATCTTCACGCCCGACATCGCCCACGCCGGCTACACCCTGCGGCAACCCGACGGGCAGGTCTGGCTGTACGTCAAGGTGGTGCTGGCGGCCAACGGCGGCTTCGAGCATCAGCCGTTGCACATGATCGGCGACACCGTGTTCCACGAGGCTGTGCATTCGCTGCAACGCGGCCCGGTGAGCATCGAAGAGGAATGCGACGGTTACGAAGCCGGCTTGAGCGCCGGGGCGATCCTGCTGGGCAGCGCGAAGCCGCCGGAGCGGTTGCGGGTCGAAGGGCAAAGCATTTTCGCCTATGTGCAGGCGCATTATCCCCACCTGCCGCGCCGGGATGACTACCAACCCGTGGGCCTGAATCTGGAACGGCTGCGGCAGCGCGCCGAGTTGCCTGGTGGATGAGGCAACGCCGACGCCGCCAGCCCACCCGGGGAGCCCTGTGGCTGACGTCCAGACGCATGCACGACCCCGCATCACGTGGAGCCCGGAGTTTCCCCCGCCTCCGGGGGTCGACGATCGGCGCCCGCAGCGGGAAGGGGACAGTTCTATTGAGTTCCTACAGTCCCCTGTGAAATAGTTGGTTTACCCCCGGACCCGTGCTAAACTGATGTGCTTTCGACTTTACGCACCCCCTTTTGACAGGGAGCCGCCTGGTGCCACCGTTGACGACCACCCCGCCCGTCGCCGAGCAGGATTTGCCCGCGCTTAACGCCCGATTTGCCGAGGCTTCGCCCCAGGAGTTGATCCGCTGGGCGTATGAAACCTTCGGCGCCAACCTGGCGATGACCTCCAGCTTCGGCGCCCAGGCGGCGGTGATGCTGCATCTGGCGACGCAGGTGGTCCCGGATATCCCGGTGATCGCCCTGGACACCGGCTACCTGTTTCCCGAGACCTACCGCTTCGCTCAGGAACTGACCGAGCGGCTGAACCTCAACGTGCATTGGTTCTCCCCGCGCATCACCACGGCGATGATGGAAGCCGTGCACGGCCGACTGTGGGAACAGGGCGACGACGGCTACCGCAAGTATCACGAGCTGACCAAGGGCGAGCCGATGCGCCGCGCCGTGCGCGAATTGGGCGTGCAGGCGTGGATTGCCGGGCTGCGCGCCAATCAGACCGAACACCGCGCGTCGCTGCGGCCGATCGAACTGCAGAGCGGCATCGTCAAGGTGCATCCGATCCTGCAATGGACCACGCGCGACATTCACAACTATCTCAAGACCCACGACCTGCCCTACCACCCGTTGTACGAGCAGGGCTACGCCTCCATCGGCGACACGCACTCCACCCAACCCATCACCGCCGAGGGCGGCAACGAACGCGCCGGTCGCTTTCAGGGCCTGCGCCAGGAATGCGGGCTGCACCTGCCCAGCACCGCCGAGGAAGACAAGAGCCGCGAGTCCAGCGGGCTGTGAGGCCGCAGCCGGCGCGGCCGCAAGCAAACGCGAAGAAAAAGCAGGAAAGAAGAAGTTCTCTCACGGAGACACAGAGGCACGCAGAGCGCTGCGCCAGCTCTTGTCATTGCGAAAGCGATGAGCGCCCCACGCCATCGGCCCACCCCAAGCGCGATGTTGCGCCCAGGTTTCTGGTCCACGCCCTTCCGTGGGGGAGCCCGGGAGCTTGAGGGGCTGGCGGCCAAGCCCCTCAACTCAGACAACTCGCGGCGCAGCCGCAGCCATCAAATCGCAGCGCCCAGCCACTGCGGCGCCTGAGCAGCCCCGCCCGGGCAGGGCAGCGCAAACCCGGCAACTGCCGGATGCAGGTACTGATTACGCCACCCCCGGGTCACCATGCAGCCCGCGCTGATGGCTCGCCTCCAGCCACAGGTCGCGCGTCGCCGTCCGCCACTCAAATACCGTCTGACGCATCTGCTGCACCCGTTGCTGCTGGCTCGGATCGTGGATGAGATTGCGTGATTCGGCGGGATCGGCGACCAGATCGAAGAGCGCCTCGGGATCCTGATACTCAAACTTCGCCCGCTCCCGCTGGCCCAGCATCGTCACCCCATGCTTGAGCACCGCCTGCCAGGTGCGCGAGCGATACAAATCCGACGGCAACGGCGTGCGCAGCTCATGCGCCAGATTGAGCACGTACTTGTGCGTGCGGGTGCGCAGCACGCGATACGGATAGTAGTTGGTCACCTCATGGAAATTGTGCGAGTAGAACGTCTGCTCCCACGCCCCCCCGCCGGGTTGCGGGCGGTCGTCTTCCAGGATCGGCAGCACCGAGCGCCCGCCCAGCGGCAGCGCGGTTTCGGGGTACTTCACGCCGCACCAGTCGAGCACGGTGGGAAAGACATCCACCCAGTTCATCAGCGCATGATTGGTGATGCCCCCGCGCTTGAGGTCCGGGTGATAGACGATGAACGGACAGCGATGGCCACTGTCGAAACTGCTCGCCTTGGCGCCGGGCCAGGGCATGCCATGGTCGGTGGTAACGACAATCAGCGTGTCCTGCGCCCGCCCGGCGGCACGCAAGGCGGCGATCACGGCGCCGACCGATTCATCCCATTTGCTGATCGCGCGGTAGTAATCCGCCAGGTCTTCACGCACCTCCGGCAGATCGGGCAAAAAATCGGGCACCACCACCTCATCCGGCTGATACACGAAATCCTGCTTGCCGGCGTACGACCGCTCGTTGCCAAAGCCGCCCTTGGAACGATGGGGATAGAAGCTGGCGACCTGGGCATAAAACGGGCGATCCCCCGTCTGGTCCAGAAAAGTCCGCAGAGCATCACCCAACCGGCTGGGAGTCAGCACGTCCAGCGCATCCAGCGCCGGCTGATAGGTGAAGGGATACACGCTGCGCGGCAAGGTGTGACACTTGCCAATCAGCGCGGTGGCGTAGCCGGCGTTGTTGAGCACCGTCGGCGTGCTGATCATGCTTTCATCGGTGCGGAAACCATGCCGCCCGTGGCAGTGCCCGTACTGCCCATGCACATGCGAATGCTGCCCGGTCAGAATGCACGCCCGACTGACCGCACACGAGGGGCTGGTGCAGAAGCCGTGGTCGAACACCACGCCCTGGGACGCCAGTTCATCAATGGCCGGGGTGCGGATCACGGAGTTGCCGTAGCAGCGCGCCAAAGGACTCCAGTCGTCGGCGATCAGGTACAGCACATTGCGATGGGACTTGCTCATGTCCACAGTTTGGCGTGCGGCGGGCCGACGTCAAATCCGCCGGCGCACCTGGCTGCGTCTTGCTGAACGAGCCGGAAGCGTGAGCGACGGGCAGCGTCTCCAAACGCCAGACGTTCTGCGCAGCACCATGACGCCTGAACCACCCTGCGCCCTGCCCGTCGCTCACGCTTCCGGCTCGTTCAGCACACAACGCTCACCTGGCATTCGTCACCGCCCGGTTGGCGGCATATCCTGATAGCACTGGCGCGCTGCGGCGCGGAAGGGAAACGATGGAAGAAGGATTACGCAACAAGCTGGGCGTGGTGCAGGAACGGGCGGTGCTCGTGTCCTGTCTGCTGCCGGGGAATCAGAACGATCCGCACGATCCGCTGGGCGAGCTGCGCGCGCTGGCGGACACTGCCGGGGCGGTGGTGGTGGATCAACTGCTGCAGAACCGCCAGAAGCCGGATGCCGGCACGTTCATCGGCTCAGGCAAAGTCAACGAGCTGGCGGGGCTGGTCAAGAGCCACGAGGCCGCGGTGGTGATTTTCGACAACGACCTGTCGCCGTCGCAGATCAGCAACGTGGAAGAAATCGTCAATTGCAAGGTGCTCGACCGCAGTGAATTGATTCTGGACATTTTTGCCGCCCGCGCCCGCACGCATGAAGCGAAACTGCAGGTGGAGCTGGCGCAGCTCGAATACACCTATCCGCGCCTGCGGGCGATGTGGTCCCACCTGGAGCGCATCGTCGGCGGCTCCCCCACGGGCATCGGCACGCGCGGCCCGGGTGAACAGCAGCTCGAAATCGACCGCCGGATTGTGCAGCGGCGCAAGGCGGAGTTGAAGCGTGAGATTGTGCAGGTGCAGGGCCGCAAGCAGCGTGAGGTCGCCCAGCGGAAAACCGACTTCTACACCGTGGGTCTGGTCGGCTACACCAACGCCGGCAAAAGCACGCTGTTCAACCAACTGACCATCGGCGGGGCGTATGCCGACGACAAGCTCTTCGCCACGCTGTCCACCCGCACCCGCGCCTGGGACATGGGCAGCGGCGAGCAGGTGATGCTCTCGGACACCGTCGGGTTCGTGCGCGACCTGCCCCACCACCTGGTCGCCAGTTTCCGCGCCACGCTGGAGGAAGCCATTCACGCCGACCTGCTGCTGGTGGTGCTCGACGTCGCCCACCCGCGCGCCCGCCACCAGCTCGCCACCGTGATGGAAGTGCTCGACGAGATCGGCGCGACGGAAGGTCAGCGGCTGCTGCTGCTCAACAAAATCGACCGTCTGGAAAACAACGCCGAGCTGCTGCTGCTGCACCAGGAGTTCCCCGACTGCCTGGACATCAGCGCCCGCGACGGCATCGGCATCACGGAATTGACCGCCCGGGTGCGCGCCCTGGCGGTGGGCACGGAGCGCGAAGTGGAGCTGCGTCTGGGCCAGCGCGACGGCAAGTTCATCCAGTTCCTGGAAACCCGCACGCAAATCCTCGACCGCCAGTACGAAGGCCAGGACGTGATCTACCGCGTGCGACTAGGCGGAAGACAACTCTCCCAATTGCAAGCCATGGGCTACCGCCTGCCGCAGCCGGCGACGACGGGCTGGGGACGCGAGCGGGATGGCGCACCGGGATAAACCCCCGGTCGACCCACTGCGGCAGAGCCAGGAAACGAGCCCCGCGCGTGAGCAAGGGGTTGCGGCGCAGCCGCAGGAATGCATGGACAAAAAGGCAACCGCTTGCTCACGCGCGCGGCTCGTTCAGCGTTGGATATCACAACATTTTCGCCTCCAAGCTGAGGTGCATCCGTGAAACGCATCCGCCAAACATTGACGCCCGCACAGGCTGACCAGCAGCGGCAACTCGCGCGCAACCTGGAAGCTGGTGATCGGCAGCAGGTCGCACAGGCGGTGCGCCAACTGCGTGCTCGTATCCTTGCACTGCATGCATCAACCATATTCAACCGGGGATATACCAACATGGCAGACCAGGCTGGCAGTGAGAGCGGAATGCTGGTTTCCGAACATGATGGCTACCGGATTCGCTATGTACCGGTCAGCACCAACGATGGTGCGGTTGACAGACTGCGTTTTGAAGATGAGCGCGGGATGCTGAAGCTCACGGTGTACATGCCGGAGGGAGTCGAGTCTTTGCGGCGCTGGCATGAACTGCTCGCGCGGGCCTCCAGCGGGCAGGCGGTAAGCGGCGCCAAAGACATTGGGTTTGGACGCCGACTGTTGCTGCGCATCATGGGCCGTTCCATTGTCTTTGCGCAAGAGTTCTCTGCGCGAATCGAACGGCAGCAGAGCGCCACGGCGGAACTGGTTTTCTCCACACGCTATGTGTTCGCCTTGCTGCGCGGCTGGTTCAATCCGGGCGCGCTCATCCTGGTAACCAATATCAGAAGACAGATACCCACCAGCTTTCTAGCCAAGGGAAAATGGTCTGGCGATTTCCGCAAGTGGCGGCTGACGCTGGAAGATTGCCGAAGGTTGGAAGTCGGCTTGGATCGGGTGATCCACGCGCTGGGGTGACGACGCGACATCAGCCACGACAACAGGCAAATTCACCAGTGACGGATTTACGGCTGGGCGTTCATCCCCGCATCCAGCCGCGGCAGCGGTTTCCGTGACAACTGCGGAAAGGTCACTTTCGCTATGACCGGCTCATGGTTCCAGACCGAACGGTGGGGATCGTGGACCAGTGTTGCAAAGGAAACATCGTAGCTGTCGCCTGCTGCCGATCTGAGTTGCAGTCCACCGCCAATACGCCAGCGCCCGGTCTTGATGCCGAACAAGAAACCCCCGCCGGCCGGGAACAAGTGAGTCCACGTTGCCATGCCGTGGCGATCCGTCACCGCCAGGACTTGTTGGCCGCCAACGATTTCAATTCCATTCAGGGGCTGCCCTGCGGAATCGTACACCTGAATCCGCACTTGGCGCGCAACGGCACCGTCCCAAGCAACCGTCGGCAGGAGCAACCAAATAATCAACCCTACCAGCAAGCTCGCCAGGATCGACCTGATCGCCCAGCGTCGCAGGGCGCTGGTCCGTTTCCCGGCAGGGGACAACGGCAGCGTGGCGTCTGACCATTGCTGGTTGGCGTTGCGTGGCACCAAAACTACTCCCCCAACAAACGTTCACGCAGGCTGGAAAAGGCTGTTTCAATCAGCGCCGCCAATGCCTTTTCATCGACCGCCTCGCCCGGCCGCAGCTTCACATGGCGCATCATCTTGCCCGTGCCTGCGAGCAATCCCGCCGGGTCCGCCAGTTCAGCGCCGCGGAAGAAGCCCACGTTGACGTGGGCTTTGAATACGTTGACGTAAGCCAAGGCCGCTTCACCCACGCAGGCAGTCGGACAGCCATCGTGCAGGATTTCGCGCACCTCGGGGCCGGCTTGGCGCATGCGTTCAAACCAATGCTGGGCGATAACTCCCAACTCGCCGGGACGATCCCGGAACCATGCGTCGATGGCGGGGTCGCGTTTGACAGTGCCGTGCAGGATGAAGAGCTGACTCATGGCTACTCTGCTCCGCAGCGACATCGAGAGGAAGCAGCACGAACGGGCTGGGGGTCAGAAGCAGGTTTCCCCCGGCAATTTCGCCGCCTGTTTGATCCAGCTTCCCACCAGTTTCTCATCCAGCTCATCGTGCTCGTGGATGTGGAAGTAGCGGACTTCCTTTTGCTTCGACTCCACGGGCGGCATCGGCGTCAGCGAGGCGCCACGGAAGAAAGCCACCTTCACGTACTTGGTGATGCAGTGATAGGCGATGAACCAGCCCTGATCCTCCAGGCCATAGAACGGCGTGTTCCAGCGCACGGCTTTGCGCACGTTGGGCACGGTGCGGACGATCAGCGCGTCGAGCCACCGGCCCACATCGCCCTTCCAGCCGGGCATCGCGGCAATGTACGCCTGCACCGCTTCGTCGCCGTCGGCTTTGCCGATCTGCGGGTTGCCCCCGGACAGCAGTTTCGGTTTGCCGGCCGCCGGCTGGCTGGTTTTTTTTGCAGGCGGGGCCGATTTGCGGGATGTTTTTTTCGCCATGGCGGGGTTTCCTGGTGAGATGCTGCGTATCAGGATACCGCGAAAGGATGCCATTGCTGGCATCATCTCGGCCCGACCGGCGTCCTGCGAACACTTAGCCCCCGGCGACTCGCCGGGGGCTAAATGACCAGCGCGCTTTAACCATGATTGAGGCGCCCAGCGGCATGGTGGGGTGACTGCCGCCGTTACGCTGCTACGATTGGGCTTCACCTTTCCCCAGGAGTCCCACCATGTTCCGTCGCTGCCGCCTGCCGTTGCTTGCGCTGCTGTCCCTGTTGCTGACCACGCCGCTGCTGGCGGGATCGCGTGCGGATGAACAAGCGCGGGCGAAGCTGATTGCCGGCATGGGGTTTGAGCAGTTCCCGGCGGTGCGCGAGGTGCGGTTTACGTTCAATGTCAGCCGGGGCGGCAAGGTGATGGGCCGGTCGTGGCGCTGGCAGGTGGATGAGGACCGCGTGACCTACCGCGGCCCGGATGACCAGGGCCAACTCGTGCAGGTCAGTTACCAACGCGCAGCACTGACGGAACAACCCGACGCGGCGCTCACCGCCATCGACCGCAAGTTCATCAACGACAGCTTCTGGCTCCTGCTGCCCCTGCATCTGCAATGGAACCCGCAGGTGACGGTGCGCGACCTGGGCCCCGCCAAGCTGCCGCTGAGCGCGCCCGGGCCGGCGGTGCGCAAGCTGCTGATCGAGTTCCCCAGCGCCGGCGGCTACACGCCCGGCGACGTCTACGAGCTGTTCGTGGATGAGGCTTACCAGCCGGTGCAATGGGTCTTCCGGAGGAGCGGGCAGCCGACGCCCTCCCTGATCTGCACCTGGGAACGCTATGTGCAGGCGGGGCCATTGCGATTGAGCACGTATCATCGCAATCCACAGGCCGGCTTTACACTGTGGATGACGGACGTGGCGGTGGAAACCCGGCGGTGACGCCAGCGGATCACGGCACAATGCGCACGGTGCTATGGCGTTCGATGAGCAGTTCGTAGACCCGAATCAGGTCATCTTCGCGCATGCGGATGCAGCCCATGGACATCTGCCGACCGATGCTGGTGGGCTCGGTGGTGCCGTGGATGCCGTAGCCTTCGTGGTTGCGGGTGTTGTCGTCGATGCCTTCCATGCCCAGCCAGTAGTTGCCGATAGGGTTGTTGGGATCATCGCGGTCGAACACTTCGCTGGTGCGCGGATTGCGCCAGGCGGGGTTGGTGACTTTGCCCCCCGCGCGGATGCGCCACAAGCCGATGGGCGTGGAATCGTTTTCGCCCAGCCCCACGGGAAAGCTGGTGACATACAGCGGGCCGGCGGTTTCATCGCGCAGGAACAGGTCCAGCCGAAAGTCCGACTTGTCCACCACGGCATGGAATGGGCCGCGGATCACCTTGAGCTTCTTGCCCACCCAGAGCTGCGTGGCTTTGACGTTGTTGATGCGTTCAATGAACTGGTAAGTCAGGTAATACCGGGGCGCGATGACGCTCAGGTAATCGCCCTGCTCGACGGTGTAGGTGGTCGCCAGCGGGTCGCCGTCGTGCACCTTGCGGGAGAACACCAGCTCCGCGCTGACGGTCGCCAGTTGCCGACGCAGGGCGTCGGCGTCCTGACTGCTCAGGGGCGTGTTGGGGTCCAGGGCAAAACGACTGAGCAACGCCCGCGCGGCGACAAGCTCGCCGGCCGCCAGTTTGGCTTGCCCCTGCGCCAACTGCTGCTGCATCTGGGCATCGGGAGCAACGGCTGGGCGCGCGGGCGTCGGCTCCGGGTGATCGATGGGTTTGATTGCCGCGGCCGGCGCTTCGCCGGGGCGATCGGTGTCCTGGAGCGCTGCGTCCATCGCCTGCTCAATGGCGTCGGCGGGTGGCGTGGCGGCGGCGACAGGTTTGGGCGCTGCGGGTGCTGGCGAAGGCGCGGGCGCTGGTGCGGGGGCAACGGGTTTGACGGACGAATTCAGCGGCACGGTCACCGGCTGATGCGCCGGCGCGCCAGCCGGCCTGGTCGGTGCGGCCGGTGAGGGCGCAGCAGGCGTGGGTTTGACCGTGAAACCGGCGGGGGTGGGCGTGCGGGGGTTCGCCTGCGCCACGCCGTCGGCTGCCGGAGTTTGTTGGGCGTGGGTTTGTCGCCAGTACCACCAGCCGCCCAGACCCAGCACCGCCAGGAGCGCCAGCATGGCGCCATAGACCGGCAAGTTGGACGACCGACGACCCCGGCCGGTGCTGCTGGCGCGGGGCGTGACGTGACGGGTCATCTGCGAAGGCAAGGGCATGGGTCAGGTTCCAGCTAATCAGGAAGACGATGGTTCATCCGCATCGGCGACAGGACCCGCCGCTTGATCATCGGCAGTTCGCTGGGTTGCGATCCACTGGAGGTACGCGGCAATGGAGCGTTCGTAGCCGCGCCCCGTCGGTTCATAGTAGGTTTTCTCGACCCCCAGGTAATCCTGCGCCACGTAGCCGGTGGGACTGTCATGGGCATACTGGTACTGCGCCCCATGCCCCAACCGCTGGGCGCCCGGGTAATGCGCATCGCGCAGGTGCCTGGGCACGGGAATGGTGCGGCCCTCGCGGACGTCTTTCATCGCGGTCCAGATGGCGACCGCACTGGCGTTGCTCTTGGGGGCGGTCGCCATGTAGATCGCCGCCTGGGCGAGCGTGAGCTGACACTCGGGCATGCCGATGCGTTCGGTGATGCTGTAAGCGGCGGCGGCGACGGTCAGGGCGCGCGGGTCGGCATTGCCGATGTCCTCACTGGCGAGAATGGCGATGCGGCGGGCGATGAAGCGCGGGTCCTCGCCGGCTTCGAGCATGCGGGCAACCCAGTACACCGCAGCATCCGGATCGCTCCCGCGCATGGATTTGATCAGGGCGCTGGCGGCATCGTAATGCTCGTCGCCCGTGCCGTCGTACACAATGGCTTTCCGCTGAATCGACTGCTCGGCAGTGTCGCGGTCGATGTACAGCACCGCTGGCGTGGACTGGGCATCGTCGGCGTTTGAACCAGCATTGCCTGACGCTGGGATACTTCCGGGGGGGGCGCCGCCGCTGAGCACGGCGATTTCCAGGGCGGTCAGGGCACGACGGGCATCGCCATCGCAGAGGGTCGCCCAGACCTGCAGGGCTTCGTCGGTGACTTCGAGTCGTTGCTGGCCGTAGCCGCGTTCGGGGTCGCTGATCGCCCGGCGGAGCAGGCTGGTGATCTGTTCTTCGGTGAGGCTTTGGAACTGGAAAATCTGCGAGCGGCTGACCAGCGGGGAGTTGATGGCGAAGAAGGGATTTTCGGTGGTCGCGCCGATGAGCGTGACGATGCCGCGTTCGACATCGCCCAACAGCACGTCCTGCTGGGCGCGGTTGAAGCGATGGATTTCGTCGAGGAAGAACACGGTGCGCAGTCCGTCGGCTTCGAGGGCGCGGCGGGCTTCGTCGAGCACCTGGCGCACTTCCCGGACGCCGATGGCGGCAGCGTTGGCTTGCTCGAACCGGCAGTCGAGGTAGTGCGCGATCAGCCGGGCGAGGGTGGTTTTTCCGGTGCCGGGCGGGCCGTAGAAAATCACGCTGGTCAGCCGGCGCGCCTGCAGCATGCGGCGGAGCATTTTGCCTTCGCCCAGGAAATGGCTCTGGCCGACGAATTCATCGAGCTGCCGCGGGCGCAGCCGTTCCGCCAAAGGCTGAGCGCCGGCCAGGCGTTGCTGTCGCTGCTGGTCCCATAATCCGGGCATAGCGGGTCAGTTTACCGGGCAAACCGTTCACGGACCGGAGGTGCGGCGGCGTCCAGACGGTTTATCCCGGCCGTGATCGGCGAAATGTGGAGCACGATCGGTGGCATTCTAAAGTCAGCGCACAGTTGCTCCGATGTCCTGAGGCGTGTGTCGGCATGATCGGTCCCAGGCAACGGGCAGCGTTGTCCGTGGGGGGAGAGCCGCCGAATGCCGACACCGCGCGGAATCGCCCCCCCCCGCAGGAGCTGCAAGCATGTCCCAATCCTTGCTGAAGTGGACCACCTCGTTCAAGCTGTCGACGCGCATCATTGCCGTGACCATCGCCATTGTGCTGACGGTCGTGGCGGTGAACTACACCGTGGTCATCCGCTACTACCGCAACTCCGCCCAGCAGGCGATGGTCGCCCGGGCGGCGGCCTTCTCAGCCGTGGCGGATGAAGCCAAGGACCATGTCGCCAAGCTCAACCGCGATGGCGATTTCGACACCAAAGGCTTGCTGGAGCAACTCCAGAAAGACCAGGCGGCGGGCAAGCGCTACACGGAATCGAAGATCTTCGGCACCATTCCCGTGGTCGCGGGCTGGACTGCCGCGGAAGCCGCCGCCAAGCGGGAGAATATGACTTTTCGCATCTCCAGCTTTGAAGCCCGCAACAAGACCAACGAGCCGGACCCCGGCAGCTTCGAAGCCAAACTGCTGACTGACCTGACCGCTCAGGTCAAAGCCAATCCCGCCGACGAAGCCATCCATCGCATCAACACCGCCACCAATGAGCTGCATTACATGCGCGCCATCAAGCTCACCGCCGACTGCCTGATGTGCCACGGCGACGCGGGCAACAGCTTCGATACTGACGGTGATGGCAAGGATGTCCTGGGCTTCCGCATGGAAGGCTGGAAGGAAGGCTACATGCACGGCAGCTACCACCTGGTCATTCCCATGGCGGGCGTGGACGCCCAGGTCGCCAGCTTCGTCACCGCCGGCATGATGTGGACCGTGCCGCTGGTGCTGGGCGCGGCGTTGCTCTTCGCCCTGCTGCTCAAGAGCATCTTCGGCAAACCCATAGCCGCCCTGATCAGCCGCATCCGCGACATCGCCGAGGGCGAAGGCGACCTGACCCAGCGGGTCGACGCCGACACCAATGACGAACTGGGCCAGTTGGGCAAATGGTTCAACGCCTTCGTCAAGAAGATTCACGACACCATCGTGCAGGTCAACGCCAGCGCTCAGGAAGTCGCCGCCGGCGCCACGCAGATCAAGGAAGGCTCCAACCGCCTGGCGGAAGGCACCAGCAACCAGGCGAGTTCCATCGAGGAAATTTCCGCCTCGCTCGAAGAGATGAGCGCCACCATCACCCAGAACGCCGACAACGCCGGCAACGCCGACAAACTCGCCAAGGAAGCGATGAACTCGGCGACCAACGGGCACAACGCCATGAAGCGCATGGCGGACGCCATCAACCGCATCAAGACTTCCAGCGACGAGACCGCCAACATCGTCAAGACCATCGACGAGATCGCCTTCCAGACCAACCTGCTGGCGCTCAACGCCGCCGTCGAAGCCGCCCGCGCCGGGGACGCCGGCAAGGGCTTCGCCGTGGTCGCCGAGGAAGTGCGCGCCTTGGCGCAGCGCTCCGCCAACGCCGCCCGCGAAACCACCAGCCTCATCACCACCGCCACCGCCAACGCCGACACCGGCGTCAAAATCTCCGACGAAGTCCGCAAAATCCTCGGCGAAATCGTCGATGGCTCCACCAAAGTCAACACCCTCATCAGCGAAATCGCCACCGCCTGCAAAGAACAGTCCGACGGCATCGGTCAGATCAACGAAGGCATGAGCTCCATCGACCGCGTCACCCAGGAAAACTCCGCCAGCAGCGAAGAATCCGCCGCCGCCGCCAGCCAGATGGACGATCAGGTCGGCAAACTGGCGGACCTGGTGGGCACCTTCAAAGTCAAGGCCGAGCACTAAACCGCCAACTCCCGCGAAACTGACGCCCCGCGCGCTCAGCTTCCCGCACCACCCTGCCGCCCCGAGCGCTCACGCCCGGGGCGGCCTTGTTTTTGGCGCCAGGCCCATGCGGTGAACAGGGGAGAAAAAAGGGGATAAGTACATTATTTTATGTGCAAATAATGTACTTATCCCCTTTTTTCTCCCCCCGCCCGCTGCGTCGGCATGACGTGATCAGATAACATGACGCCATGCCGCCATTGCTCCCGGTCATGCTCAATCTGGCGGGGCGAAAAGTCGTCATCGTCGGCGGCCAGGCGGTCGCCCTGCGCCGCGCCAACAGCCTGCTCGCCGCCGGGGCGGCCGTGGTCGTCGTCGCCCCGCAGATCGCCAGCGAACTGGCGGCCCTGCCCGTGGAATGCCGCCGGCGCCCCTTTGTCGAAACCGACCTCGACGACGCCCTGCTGGTGGTGGTCGCCACCGATCAACCTGTCGTCAACGAACAGGTCGCGCGGGCCGCTGCCGCCCGGGGCATCCTGACCAACCGCGCGGATGAGCCGGCGGCCGGACAGGTGCAGATTCCCGCCCATGATCGGCGTGGGCCGATTACCGTGGCGGTGCACACCGACGGCGCCTCGGCGCGGGCGGGCGCGCTGATCCGCGATGAACTGCTGGCGCAACTCGACCCCGACTGGCCGGCCCTGCTGGAAGCGGTCGCCGCCTTGCGTCCTTTGGTGCAAGCCCAGGTCGACGACGCCCACCACCGGCAGCACATCCTTAGAATGCTCATCAGTCCCGCCGCCCGCACTGCCTTGCACAGCCGCGGCCGGGAGGGTTTGCGGGCGTACTGTGAACAATTGCTCGCCGAGGCGCCACCCCAGCCGAAGCCCTGAATTGACGGGAACGCATGCATAAGCCGCTGATCACCATTCTGCTGATCGTCTTGACCCTGCTGGGGTTGCTCGGCTCCGTGCTGGGCGTGCTGCGCCTGCGCGACCCCGGGGAACGGCCGGACCTCCTGCGCGGGCAACGCTGGCTGCTGGCGCTCATCGCACTCGGGGCGGCGGGAATCTTCGGCTTCGACATGTTCTACGTCCACGCCACCTGGGCGCCGCTGGCGTCACACCTCGACGGCCTGCTGCTGATGGTCGCCCTGCTGGCGCCGCTGACCCTCTACCTGCAAAGCCACGAACGGCTGGCGGGGCTCATCACCTTCACCATGCCGCTGCTGACCATCATGCTCGCCTGGGCGATCTGCGCCAGCAGCTTCACCTTTGAACCCTTTGCCGTCGGCTCCCTCTGGCGCGTGGTGCATCTGACCAGCGTGTACCTCGGCACGCTGTGCGTCACCCTCGCCGCCACTGCCGGGGCGATGTACCTGGCGGCGCAGCGCCGGCTGCGGCTGAAAAAATCCCCGCTGATGGGCGGCCGACTGGCGAGCCTGGAAGGCACCGAACGGCTGCTGGTGCTCGCGGCATTGCTGGGCTTCGCCATGATCTCGCTGGCACTGATCACCGGCTTTGTCATCCAGCACTCCGAACCGACGCATCTGGGTCCGGGCTGGTGGCATTCGCCCAAAGTTCTGCTGGCGCTGATTGTCTGGGGCATCTATGCCGCGCTGTTCAATGCCCGGCGCACGTCGGGGCTGCGCGGCTCACGCGCGGCGTGGTTGAGCATCCTCGGTTTCGTCCTGCTGCTGACCACGCTGGGATTGGTCAACGCCATGGCGGCACGCATGGCCGATCCGCCCCCGCCGGCTCCGACGGCTCCCGACGCCCACGTTTCGCAGGAGAACCCCTGATGCGGCTGACGCTCATCGGGGTCAACCACCGCACCGCGCCCGTGGCGCTGCGCGAGCAACTGGCGCTCGCCGGCGACCGCCTGGAGCAATTCCTCGCCGGCTTTCGCGCCCAGTTCGCCGATGCCGAGGTCATCCCCCTTTCGACCTGCAACCGCACGGAAATCTACGTCGCCCATCCGCTGCACCATCGGCCCGGCGGCGCCGAGCTGCGCGCCCTGCTCGCCCAGACCGCCGGCGTCCCGCTGACGGAAGTCGAAGCCCACACCATCCAACGCCAGAATGAGCAGGTCATCCACCACCTGTTCCGCGTGCTGTGCGGGCTCGAATCCATGGTGCTGGGGGAAATGGAAATCCTCGGCCAAACCAAACGCGCCTATGAGCAGGCAGTGCAGCGCGGCCACGTCGCCGGCGTCCTGCACACCGTCTTCCAGCAAGGCTTCGCCGCCGCCAAACACATCCGCAGCCAGACCGGCATCGACGCCGGCCGGCGCTCCGTCGCCTCCGTCGCCATCGACTTCGCCCGCCAGATTTTTGACGATTTCACCGACAAAGTCGTGGTCGGCGTCGGCGCGGGCGAGATGATCAAACTCACCCTGCGCCATCTGCTGGAACTGCACCCCCGGCAGATCTGCCTCGCCAACCGCACCCCCGCCCGCGCTGCCGACCTGCTCGAATTTCTGCAGGTCCCCGCCACGCTCGGCAGCGTGCGCTCCCTGGACGACCTGGACCAACTGCTCGTCGAGGCCGACATCCTCGTCACCTGCACCGGCTCGCCCGAAGCGCTCATCACCGCCAACCGCTTCCGCTCCATGGTGCGGCTGCGGCGCTATCGTCCCCTGTTCATCATCGACATGGCGGTGCCACGCGACGTCACCGAAGATGTCGCGGGCTTGCCCAACGTTTACCTGTACAACATCGACGATCTGCAACAGGTGATCGCCAGCAACGCCCAGCAACGGCAGCAGGAGGTCGCCGCCGCCGAACTGCTGCTGGGACAGATGGTGCAGCAATGTCATCAGGAAATCATGCACCGCGACCTGGGACAGCTCATCGCAGCCCTGCGGACACAACTGCATGGGCTGGGCGCGCGCGAACAGGAACGCACGCTCAAGAAGCTTGCGAACTGCCCGCCCGAGCAGTTGCCGCGGTTGCTGGAGGAACACACGCAGCGGCTGGTCAACAAGATTCTACATCTGCCGCTGTCGCAGCTTGATCGCCGGAATGCGGACACGCCGTTCGGCTTTTATGCCGCGGCGCTGCGGCGGTTGTTCCAATTGGAAAGCACCGCCGGCCTACCGCTGCCGGACAGCACCGAAGCGGACTGGTTGGAACCGGACGCCGCCCCTGAGCAGGCGGCGGTGAAGCCGATGGAATCGGACACCACATCGACATCGTGAAACCATCCGCCCCCGAGCCTGAGCGTTCGTCTGCCGTCCACCTGCTGCCGGCGGTGCTGACGCTGCTGCTGGGGGTGCTGGGCATCTGGCTGGCGCTGCGGGGGGGGCTGGCACCGGCCGATCATCCATCGTTGGCCAACATGACGCCGACGGATCGCTCGCTGGTGACGACCGCGCGTTACGCCAGCGTGGTGCAACTGCTGGTGCTGCACCTGCTGCAACTGCTGCCGCTGGCGCTGGCGGCGGCGGGCTACGGCGTGCTGGCGCGGCTGACGCTGCAGCCGGCGCGGTGGAGCGCAGCGCTGCAACTGGCGTGCGGTTTGGGGGTGCTGTTGTGGCTGGCGTGGGTGATGTTCTGGCTGATCGGCGTCAATCGCGCGCTGGCGTGGGGGTTGCTTATGCCGGGCTGGGCTTTGCTCGGTTATGACCTCTGGCAACAACGCACGAACTGGCCGGGGACGCTGACATTACCGGGCTGGGGTTGGCTGGGCTATGGGCTGCCGCTGGGTTTGCTGGCGGTGGCGTGGACGGTGGCGCCGTCGCTGCTGTGGGCGGTGGAGGGATATGGTTACGACGTGACGAGTTACCACCTGCAACTCCCGCGCGAGTGGCTGGCGCTGGGCCGCATGGTGGGACTGGAGCACAACGTTTACAGCTTTCTGCCGGGGCTGGGCGAAGCGGGTTACCTGCTGACGGCCGCAGCCTATGGCGGAGCGTACGCCAACATTTACCTGGGTCAGACGCTGCATGGCGTGCTGGCGTTGCTGACCGCTTTGCTGGTGCGCGACATGGTGCGGGCGCAGGGCGGTTCAGCGGCAGTGGGCCTGCTGGCAGGCGCGGTGCTGCTGGCGACGCCGTGGACCGTGGTGACCGGCAGCAGCGCGTACAACGAGTGGTTCGCCATGGGCCTGGGCGCAGCCGCGTTGGCGCTGGTGTTGCAGCGTGAACCGCTGGGTTGGCGTCACGCCGGCTGGGCGGGGTTTCTGGTCGGCGGCGCGACGCTGGCGAAGCTGACCGCCGGGCCGAATCTGGCGATTCCCGTGGGTTTGCTGCTGTTGCTGGGCTGGGCGCGCCCCACGCGCCAGCGTTGGCGGCAGGGCGTGTGGCTGGCGAGTGTGGCGGCACTGGCGGGTGTGCTGACGCTGCTGCCGTGGCTGACCCGCAATGCCGTGCAGACGGGCAACCCGGTCTTCCCCTTTGCCACCACGGTATTGGGCACTGGTCACTGGACGCCGGAGCAGGCTCAGCGCTGGACGCACGCTCATGCTCCGGAGGGTGATCTGCGCAGCCGTCTGCAGAATCTCGACCAGCATTGGTGGGGCAACGCCGGCTACGGAGCCGTCGCCGGCCGCCCGCGCGAGCGACAACGCGGCACGATCGAAACGCAGAATGTCGCCCACTTCCGCACGGAGTTCGGCATCCCCACGCTCTGGCTCGCGCTGGCGGCAGCACTGGGTTTGCTGGCGTGGCGGGGACAGCACCGGCGACGGGCGGCGGCGGGGTGCATCCTGCTCTTGACGATTCACCTGCAGTTCTGGTTGCTCGGCACCCACCTGCAGGCGCGGTTCCTCATCTGGACCCTGCTGCCGAGCGCCATCGTGCTGGGGTTGGCTGCGCAAACGCTGGGCGAACAGCCCTGGCTTACGGCACGCCTGCAGCGCTGCGCCCACCTGCCCAGCCTGGTCCTGCTGGCGCTGCTGAGCGTGGTGCTGAGCGTGTGCAGCTACCGCATTTTCTTCACTCAGGTGCTGTCGGTGCAGGGGCAGCCGCTGGCGCCGTGGCAGGTGGTGGACCAGTTGCCGCGTGAGCAGGACCTCGCCACGTTGAAGCTGGGCGATGTGCTGGCGGGCGATCATGTGATCAACCACTTCCCCGCCCCCGGAAATGGGGCCGTTGCAGGAACGAATCCAGCGCCCGGGCGCACGCTGCTGGTGGCGGATGCATCGCGCCTGCTGTACGTGCGGGAGCCGATGGTGTACGCCAGCGCGTTCGACCAGTCGCCACTGGGCGCTGCCTTTGCCGCCGCGGGCGACGATCCGCTGGCGGTGACCGTCTGGCTGCGCGAGCATGGCATGCCGCAGGTGTGGGTCAACTTCAGCGAACTGGACCGCCTGCTGGCGACGTATGGCTTTGACCCGCGCGTCACCCGGGCGCGGGTGGACGCACTGGTCGCCAGCGGCTGGCGAGTGCTGTGGGAATACCCCCCCGCCAACCAGCGCCCGGCGGGAACGGCGCCGACGGCGGCGCTGTACGCCTTGCCTGGACGCTGAAGCGGGCTTCATCTGCAGGTCCGGGCTCGCCTGGACACGACCACCCCGTGCGCCAAACCCTGCCCGGGCCAGCCCGGACCTACAAGACGCCGGACAACGCTTGCCGCATGGCTGACAACTCGGAAAGCTGCTATAGTCAGTGATTCACTGGCGGAGCGCAAGGTTCGCCGTGTGGAGAGATGGCCGGGCTCGATGCGCGGGTTGGCTCATGAACCGGGTCAGGCCTTGACCGGAGCAGCCCTAAGTGTCGTCGGCCCGGCGCCGTCGGTGTCCTGGCCGTCTCTCCTCGCGGCGCATCTGCCCAACTCGACCACCCCTGGCCCCACGACGCAACTGCTGATGTCTTACACCGTCCTGGCAAGACGTTACCGCTCCACCTGCTTTGCCCAAGTCGTGGGGCAGGAACCCATCGCCCAGACGCTCATCAACGCCATCGCTCAGGACCGCGTGCACCACGCCTACCTGTTCACCGGCACGCGCGGGGTCGGCAAGACCTCCATGGCGCGCATCTTCGCCCGCGCCCTGAACGCCCCCGCCACCGTCAGCGATTGCCCCGCCCCCAAACAGCCGGCCGACTATCCCGACGCCGACGTGCAGCAACGCATGGCGCAGGCGATCATGCGCGGCGAAGACCTCAACGTCATCGAGATCGACGGCGCCAGCAACAACAGCGTCGATCAGGCGCGCCAGCTCATCGCCAACGCCTCCCTCGTGCCCACCGGCAACGCCCGCTTCAAGGTCTACATCATTGACGAAGTCCACATGCTCTCGACCGCGGCGTTCAACGCCCTGCTCAAGACCATGGAGGAGCCGCCGACCCACGTCAAGTTCATCCTCTGCACCACCGAATCGCACAAAGTGCCCGCGACCATCCAGTCGCGCTGCCAGCGCTTCGACTTCCGCAACATCCCCACCGCCCGCATTGCTGAGCATCTCACCAACGTGCTCAAACAGGAAAAACTCCAGGCGGATAAGGAAGTCATCTGGCAGCTGGCGCGGCTGGGCAACGGCTCCATGCGCGACGCCCTGAGCCTGCTCGACCGCCTGATCGCCACCGGCCAGCAGCCGCTGACCGCCCAGGTGCTCGAGGACATGCTGGGCCTGCCGCCGCAGCAGGCGCTGTTCCAACTCGTCCAGGCGCTGGCGCAGCAGGATGTGCCCACCGCCCTGACGCGCGGCCATGGCCTGCTGGGGCAAGGCATCGCCCAGGACCAGTTTTTTGAAGTGCTGATCGAACACCTGCGCCTGCTGCTGATCGCCGCCGCCTGCGGGGCCGACAGCCCGCTGCTGGAAGTCTCCGACGAAACCCGCCAGGAACTGGGCAAGCAAGCCCGGCAGTTCGACGCGCCCGGGCTGGTGCACATGATCGCCCTGTGCGAGAACGTCCAGCGTTTGAGCAAGGACAGCGCCAACCCGCTGGCGCTCTTTGATGCCGCACTGGTGCGCCTGACGCTGGCGGAAAAGATGGCGGATGTCACGGCACTGCTGTCGGGCGGTGGCAACGCTGCAGGCAGTGGATTAAAAAAAAACTGAATAGTGCGCCGGCGGAAACGGACGCGCCCTCTGCTCCAACGGAACCCGAGCCGGCGGCGGCTGCGCCCAGCGGTGGTCGCCGACCGTCGCCGTGGGATCGTGGGTCTGCGTCATTCGCTGCAGCGCCCCCAGCGGAACCGGCTGCCCCAACAGCTCCCGTCGCACCCGCGCCTGCAGCGCCCCCGGCGGCTGGGCCGCGCCCTCCGGTGGATGTCGGCGACCCGACGGCGCTCTGGCAGGCGGCGCTGCGTGATGTCGCCAACCAACCGGCGCTGGCGGCCCTGCTGCGCCGACTGGAATTGGCGCGTCTGGGCGAACGGCAGCTGGAACTGAAACTGCGCACCGGCGAACGGGTGTTCGTCACCCAGCGCCAGCGCGAGCAGTTGGGGCAGGTGTTCGCCCAGCTCATCGGTCGGCCGGTGCAGGTGGAAATCAAAACCGCTCCGGGCGCGAATGACGCCGCGCCGGATGAGGCCGCGCCCAATTCCCCCGGCGACAGTTCCTCGGGGAATGCCTCGGGAAACAACGCCGCCCGGGCTGCGAGCGGGCAACTGACTTTCGAGCAGGCGATGGAGTTGCCTCTGGTGCGCCAGGTGACGCAGACCTTCAGCAATCTCGCGCCGCGGGTGGTGAACGTTCGCCCGCAGGCGCAGCCGCCCGCTGCCCCGGCCCCGACGGAGAGTTCGGATATGCCGCCAGCCGAGCCGAATGCTCCGGCTTCAGACCTGGACTTGAATGACCTGATGGACGAGGAGGAACACGATGTTTGACAACCTGAAGAATCTGGCGGCCCTGATGGGTCAAGCCAAGGAAATGCGGGCGAAGATGGAGCAGATGCAGGCCGAGCTCTCCAGGCAGACCGTGCAGGCCGACGCCGGCGCGGGCGCGGTGCGGGTGACGATGAACGGCAAATTCGAGGTGGTCAACCTCGAGTTCGAGCCGAGCATGATCGCCACCCTCGCCGGCGCGGGCGCGCAGGCGGATCGGGAAATGGTGGAGGAACTGGTGCTCGCCGCGCTGTCAGCCGCGCACGCGAAAGTGCGCGAGCTGCTCGAACGTGAGATGAGCCAGATGACCGGCGGACTGGACCTGAAGGGATTCGAAGGCCTGCTGCGCTGAGAGCGCGCCGCTTGCAGCCACCGGCGCTCACCGGCTGGTGTCATACGCCCGCCGCCACAGCAGCCAGCGCACCTGACCATCGGCCTCCGGGGTGACGCGCACAATCAGCACATCGTCGGCATCCGTCGCCAGCGCGCCATTGGTGGGATTGGCGCGGGTGAAGGTCAGATTGTTGGGTTGCGACGCGGCAGTCTGCAGCGGCTGATAACCCTGCTGCCGGGCGGCGAGGCTGTAAAAGCCGGTGATGGCAGCGGGGTTGAGTCCGGCAGTGCCGCGCCAGAAAGCGATTTCTTCGAGCACCTGTCCATCCTGCCGGGCGAACGCGCCCACGCGCTGGGCCTTGGCGTTGTCGTCATCGCTGGCGAAGGTGGGCAACCCCGCCGGCTCATTGACCAGCGCGCGGTCGCCGTAGTACGGCAGCAGGAGCTGCTCGCCGCGCGACGCTTCGGTCAGCGTGATCAGATTCAGCGGGTCGGGCAACTCCGAACTGATCATGTCCGCGCCGCTGAGCTGCCCGGTGGTGATCACCTTGACCCCGCGCGGCTTCATGTCCGACCACAGGGCGTAGACCGCAAAAATGATGATCACCAGCAAGCCGACGCCCAGGGGAATCATGGCGTGGCGGGTCGGGCTGTCCTCCGCGGCGGCGGGCGGCAGGTTGGCGCCAGTGGGAACGGGAGGTTTGAGCATGGTCAATAAACTCGCTTGCGGGCAAAAATATCAACGCTACGACGGGCAGGTCGGCCGGTCAGGGACCGAGATAAACCTGCGGCCCGCCGTAGCCGTGGAAACTGGTGTAGAAGCGCAGGATGGCGCCGGCATAATTTTCCCAGTAGGAATGCGGCTGCGGGTCCAGGGCGCGTAATTCGGCATCCAGGTCCGCCAGGTAAACATCCCGCTGGGCCGCCCAATTGGCGCTGTGGGGCCAGCGGCGGCGCCAGACTTCCAGTTCATCGCCGCGATCCACCAGTTGCTCGACTTCCAGAAAACGCCGGCGGGCGGTGGTGTCGTTGGTCAGCAGCAAGGCGTTGCCGTTGACCAGGTCCACATTCGTGTAGCCCCACGCCAGGATGTCGCTGCGCCGGATCGTCAGCACGCGAAAACCGTTGACCAGCGCCCAGTCGTGGTAGGGCAGCGAGTGCCGATGCGTCGCCCGGCCGGCGTAACGCCGCCAGAGCGGGACGCTTTCGTCATACTCACTGGCGGCCTGGCGACTGACGCTGTGCGGCTGGTAGGCGAGCAGACGCTCGGCGAACGGCCCGGCGTCGCCCATGGGCTCCACCGCATCCAGGTACGCCTGCCGTTCCACCCCGCCGCCCCACACGCCCCCGCCATCCACATCCAGATCGGTCGCCCGGTCGGCGAGAAATGTCTGATTGAGCTGGTCGGTGTCGGCGTTCTGGGCATGGGGACCAAACGGCTCCTCGTTGGCGTGCTGCCAATCGCCATGGAGCAGTTGCCATTCGGTCTGCACATCGACGACATAGGTCTGCGCCGCCACGCGCGAAGCTTCATAACGATCGATCACATGCAGACGCACCACGCGCGCCAGCCCGCGGCCAAAGAAGAACAGCAACGACAGGAAAAACAGCAAAATCGGCAAGACCAGCACCATTTCCACCATGGCGGTGCCGCGCCGCCGGGTCAACCCGTGGCCTGCGCTGGGCGAGACAGGGATGAGCGTCATGGCGTCGCTCCTTCCGCTTCGGCGGCGGTCAGGCCCACCAGCCGCGCCAGGGCGTCCTGCACCTGCTGCTGCGATTGCAGCGGATCGAGCGCCCACGCGGCGGGATCGCCGTTGCGCGCCGCGGTGCGCAGCGCCTGCCGACGGGCGTCCGCGTCCACGAGGTTCGCCTGCCAGAAGCCCAGACCGCCGGGCCCCAGCAGTTCGCCGGTCACCGCCGCGGCGGCAAAGGCGTCCAGTTCCAGCGCCCGCGCCTGCAACGGCGTGCGCAGCAGCAGCGAAGGATCGCGGTACTGCGCCAAACTCGCCACCAGGGCGCGCCGGGTCGTGCCTTCGCCGACGGGGTCAGCCGCGCCCAGCGCCACCTGCAAGGCGGCGGGCATGGGGTCGTCCGGCTGGGCATTGAACGGCGTGGTCACGCGGCGCGGCTGAGCGAAATTCACCGCCACCACCGCGTATAAGTCGTACCGATGCACGGTCTGCGGCACGGCCTTCTTGTGCTCATCCACCTCGCGCTGCAGGCCCAGCGACTGATCGCGCGAAACGGTGTAAGTCCAATGATCCAGATACCAGTCCGGCGCGACGGCGGTCAACCCCTCCACCTGCGCCGCCGTTTGCGGATCGCGCAGCTTCAGCGCCTGCGGGTCATCCGTCAGCACCAGACGCGGGTCGCGCCGGCCGTCCTCATCCACCACCGTCCAGGAATTGGCGCTGAGAAACTGCTCGTGACCCATGGGCCAGCGGCTGCGCAGCAGCAACCGCAGGAGCATGACCTGCGTGGGTGCGCCCGCCTGCTGACGCCACTGCTGAGGATCCGCCACCCAGTTGGGCATGGCGATGGTTTGCGGCGTCTGGCTGGTGCGGGCCGCCCATTGCTTGCGGCAATACTCCGCGATCCAGGCATTGAGCGGACGCAGCCGCAGGGCATGCCGACCGTTGTCCGCCAGGTTGTCCCAGAAATACATCGGCTCCGGCGCTGGAGCCGGCGCCGGGGTTTCGACCACTTCCGCGGCGGGCTTGGCTTTGCCGGGAATGCGGGGCGCTTCTTTCTCGACGCCGGGGGTGAGCGCCAGATGGCCGTGGGCGGTTTCCAGGGGCACGCCGGCGTCATAGCGGGGGCGGGTGTGGACGACGGCCGGGTCTGGGCCGTAGCCGCGTCCCCAGCTTTCGGTGCCGGGCATCGGGTCCGGGCCAGCCGCCGGCTCGTACCAGTTGGGATTCCCCAACGCCAGTTGCATGTCCAGGAGCGCGATGCGTTGCACCTGCAACGGTGGCGCCGGCGGCAGCAGCAGGGCGCTGGCGTGCAACAGGGTGCGTCCCTCGCCCAAGGCTCCGCCCCGGATGGCGCTGAGCTGGCTAAGCAGGGTGAGGTTGGCGACGAGGGCTTGATTGTGGTCCTCCAGCGCCTGCATTTGCCGCCAGATCTGGCCCCGCCTGCCGCTGGGGGTGCGGTAGTGGGTCAACTCGGCGATCGGGCCCGCCTGCTCCAGGCGCGTCATGCGCTGGCGCAGTTCGGCGGCGGTCTGGTTCATGTCCCGCAGCGTTTCCAGCGCCGCCTGCAACTGGCTTTCCAACTGTTCGTACCGGCGCTGCGGCGCCAGCGACAGGTCTTTCCACGGGCTGGGCAAGCCCTGGGCGAGCAGGCGTTCAAGCCCGGTGATGGCGGCCTGGGTTTCGGACTCCGCCGCGGCGCTGGCGCTGGGCAGCGCGTCGAGCAGTTGCAGGCGGATGAGCTGCCGCGCCAGGGCGGCATTGTTGACGCAGATGGTGTTGAGGCTGCGCGCCAGCGCGGCAGCGCCATTGAGCGCACTGCTGTCGGCGCTCATCTGCGCCAGCTCCCGCGCCTGGGCGCGCCGGCCGATGCTCAGCACCGCCCACACCACCGCCACCAGGGCAACCAGCCCCAACACCCCCAGCACCACCGTCGCGCTGTTGCCAGCGGAGCGCTGCCGGAGGAGGGAACGGCCCGATGCTCGAAAAGTGCGTTTCATCAATGATTTCCCAGCCAATGCGCCGCAGCGCCTGGCCTCATCCTAGTGCCTTAATCCCAGCTCGGCCAGACCTGTCAGGCTCTCCAAATAGGTCGCGGCGTCCCCCACCCGCTCGGGATGGACGAATGGCAGGTCCGCCGAACCCGACGCGTCCACCTGCACCTGGATCGCCCAGCGCGAAAAATCATCCACCGGCTCCAGCTGGCTCTGCCACATCTGCGTCCACAGGTCGAACGAGCGGTTGTTGAACACCGACACCTGGGCGATGCTGGTGATCACGTTCTCCGGCTTGTAGCGATCGAACTGCGCCGACCACATCACCGCCCGCCCCCCCTGCCGCGCCACCCCCAGGAAGGTCAGCCGATCGCGCACGTAGTCGCGCAACTGCTGGCGCGTCTGCGGGTACTCCGGTTCCAGCTCGGCATAGCTTTTGCCAAAGACGGTGTGATCGAAATCCACCGGGCCCACGGCATCAAGCCCGGCATGGTCGAAGCCCAGGTGGGGATTCTCGATGGTTTCCACGAGGTTCGGATCGCCCATGGCGCCGGCAATCAGGTTCGCCAGCGCCTGCTGGTTGCCGCGCGGCGGATTGCTGGCGCGGAAGGCGCCGGGTGTGATGGGGTTCTCATTGATGCCCACGTACATCAGCACCTGAATGAAATAGGCTTCCTGTTCGATGCGATTGCCCGCGGCATCGAACTGGGGCGCGATGCCGATGTCCGCGTCGGCGAGCACCGTATAGGGATACTCGGAAAGCCAGATGCGGTTGCGGCCGCCGTCGGCGGGGGTGATGGTGGTGTTCGCCAACTGGCCATTGAGTTCATGGGGATAGCGCAGGTAGGGCGGCGCGTCGGGGCCGGTGGGATTCTGATTGCGCACCCACCAGTCATTGCGCCGCTCGATGACGATGAGCGTGTCATTGGGGTTGTAGTTGTAGCGTCGCCGCTCAAAGGCCCACGAGCCGTTGGACATGAAACTGGCGTGGCCGCGGGGATAGCGGCTCTTGATGTCCAGCCGGTAGTAACAGGTTTCGCTGAACACCGGCGGGCTGTCGGGCGCGGGCGGGTAAGTGTCCGACCAACTGGGAAAAGCGAAGCGATCGGCATAACGCCCGGCGCCGGACCAGAGCCAGTTGAGCTTGGCGTCCGCCAACCCGCGCACCCAGGGATTGAGCCGACTGGTGCGCACGCTCATCCGCGACGCGCTGGCGGGTTCCGTGCGGGAGGCGAAGCGCCCGCGCCCGGCAAAGCCGGCGATGCGGTTGAGCAGCCAGCGGTAAGGGCCATAGGTGCGGTATTGCGCCCAGCCGGTGCGCACCACCGGGCCGCCGCCGCCGCCATGTCCCGCCGGCCGCCCGCCGAAGGGCTGGGGCGTGTCGCCGATGTCCACGCCCGTCGTGGAGCCCGGCACGCCCGGTCGTGTGCCGACGACCTGGTTGCTGCCCGCCTGGCTGCGCTCCACCCAGTGGTACAGCGCGTCATACGGCCCCCGGTTGACCAGCTCATGATCCGCCCACAGCGGCAATCGGCCCTTGGTCACCGGGTCGCGGAAATCATCAAAAGTCGTCTGCTGCTCCGCCTCGCCCTGCCCGCGATGGCGAAACTCATAACTCGGCAGCAAGGGCGACATGAAGGCGTCCGCCACATTGCTGCGGATGTTGTCGTCGCCGACGTTGAGCACCCCGGCGCGCACGGCGTTGAGCTGGGCGAGCACCGCGAGGTTCTCCAGTGTAGCGATGCTCAAATCCTCCATCGCCCGCATGGACTGCCACAAGCGGCCGCGCCCGTAATCGCTCTGGTAATGCGTCACCTGACGGATGTCATAGCGTTCGAACAACGCATCGACCGGCTGCAGCAGGGTGACGCTCTCGGCGAGTTCAGTTTCCAGCAGGCTCAGTTGTTCGTCGATCACGCCGTTGAGCGCGGCGGAATTGGTCGACGCCAGGCCGTGCAGGTCCTGCGCTTCCTGCAGGAGAAACTGCTGTTCGCGCAGGGCGGCAGCGGTCGCCTGGGGCAGGGCGTCGAGCACGTTGATCAGCGCCAGGTTGTAGGCGGTGGTGGTGTTGTTCATCGCCACCACGTTGAAGCTGCGCGCGATCCACGCGGCGCCGGCCTGAGCGGAAGCGTCGGCGGCGTTCTGGGCGTTGATCCGCCGGGCGGCGTGCTCACCCAGATTCATGACGTAGAACACCAGAGCCGCCAGCAGCAGCAGCGCCAGCAGGGTAATGACCATGATGATGCCGCGCGGCCGCCAGGCGCGCGTGCGCCACGGTCGCGCCGGCGACCGGGGGGGCCCACTCCACAGCGTGATGCGGCGCGGCATGTCAGCGCTCCGATTCGTTGTTCAGATCGCGGGGCAGATTGTTGGCGACTTCCTCGAGCAACTGGCGCACTTCATCCGTGGGCCGCACGCTCATCGCCGAACGCAGGGCGGCGCGGGCTTCGGTCCAGCGCTTGACGCCCATGTAGCCGCGGCCCTGGGCGACGAAGTGCTCGTACTCGGTGTCGGTGATTCGCTGCTCGATCTCCGGCGTGGTCATCACCTGGCGGGCCTGCATGTACAGCCGCTTGGCTTCGCCGAACTTGCTCTGCTCGCGGGCGGCGTCGCCTTCCTTGAGCGCCTTGAGATAGTCGCGCTGGCGGGTCAGCGCAGCCGTGGCGGTGCGCAGCTCGGCGTCATCCGGCGCGGTCTGCGACACCTCGGCGAACACCTGGGCGGCTTCCTCCAGTTTGCCCTGCTCCATGAGGCTGCGGCCCTGCATGACCTGCTGGCGCACCTGGGACGCGACCAGCTTGGTGCGGATGTCCGCGTCGGGGCCGAGTTTCAGGGCGTTCTGATACTGCTTGACGGCGCTGCTGTAGTCGCCGGCGGCGAAGGCGTCGTCGCCGGCGCGGAGGAACGCCGCCTTCTGCCCGGCGGTTTCGAGCTTCGCGAGCGCTTCCCGGGCGGCGGGGTTGTCGGCAAAACCCAGGGCCTGGGTGTAAAGCTGGGTGGCGCGGGTCAGGTCGCCGGCGTCCTGGGCGGCGCGGGCCTGCTGGTACGCCAGCCGGGACCTCAGTTCGTTGATCTGGGTCGCCACCGCATCATCTTTTTTGATTTTCTGGGCGCGCTGCAGGGCGCGGATGGCGTCCTCCAACTGGCCGGCGGTGGTGAAGCGGGCGGCGTCGCTGCGCGCCTGGGCGTAGCTGCGGTTGCGTTTGAGGTCTTCGAGCAGGGTGTCGAGTTTGTGATTGGGATGATCGGCGCGGGCTTCCTCCAGATAACTTATGGCGCTTTCGAGTTCATTGCTGTCCACGCGGCGGTTGGCTTCGGCGAGAATGTTGTCGATGCGCTGCTTGCGCACCTGGTCTTCGATCTGGGCGGCAAGATCCGCCAGTTGCTTTTCCTCCGCCGGCCGCAGCGCCAAGCGCCGCTGCTCGTTGAGTCGCTGCCGCGCCAGGTCGAATCGGCCTTCGGTCATGAACTGCTGGATCGTCTGCACTTCCCGGGCAAAGGCGCTGGCTTTGGTGGTTTCATCGATCAGCCGCTGCACATCGCGCTGGTAGTCGCCCTTGAGCACCGAACGCTCGCGCACCTGGAGCAATCCCGCCAGCGCGGCATCAAAGCGCTGGGCTTCGAGGTCCAGCCGGGCCTGACACAACTGGGCGAAGGCTTCACTGCCGACACCCAGCACCGGGTCCTTGGGCCATTCCAGCGCCAGGGCGTCGAACTTATCCTTGGCGGTGCCGAAGTGGCCGTCGTCGTAGCGCTGGCGGGCGTCCATGAACGTGCTCTGCGCTGCCGCGCGCACGCGTTCGACCGCCGCCTGCTGGCGATTCTGGCTGACCATGTAAAAGCCCAGGCCGATGAGCAGTTGCACGCCGAGGATGGCGCCCAGGATCAGGGGCAAACGCGAGGGCGTGGGCAGCGCGGCGGTGGGGTTGGCGCTGGCGACGGCGCCCGCCGCGGCGGCGATTTCCGCGGCGCCGGCGACCACCGGCGCGCCCTCCGCAGCACTGGCGGTTTCCTGCCCCGGCGCGAAATGGCGGCGAATCGCGCCCAGCAGGTCCGAACAACTGCCGATACGCAGCGCCGGGTCCTTTTCCATCATGCGGGCGACCAGTTCGCCGAGCGTTTCATTGACCTGCGGGTTGAGCTTGGGCAACGCCGGGGCTTTGGCGCGGATGTTGGTGTGCCACTTCATCCAGCGCAGCGCCTGGTTGCGCTGATCGCGCATGACGATCTTGAAGGCATCCTCAAACTTGCTGCGTCCAGCGAGCATTTCGTAGGCGATGATGCCCAGCGAGTAAATGTCGCTGCGCGGGGCCGCCGGCTCCGAACGGCTCAGCTCCGGCGCCATGTAACGGACCGTGCCGATGGACAGGGCGTCCTGATCGCCGACCAGGGTCGCGAGCCCGAAGTCGCACAGTTTCAGACCGCCGGCTTTGGGCAGCAGGATGTTGCTGGGCTTGAGATCGCGGTGCACGATGTTCGCCTGGTGGAGCACCTCCAGCGCCATGGCGGCAGCGCCGACGATGCCCAGCGCGGTGGGCACGTCCAGGGGCTTCCCGGATTTGCTCAGCAGGGCGTCGAGGCTGACGCCGTCGACATATTCCATGACGATGAACAGGCCGCGGTCGTCTTCGACGAATTCGTACACTTGCACCAGCGCCGGCTGGCCATCGGTGATTTTCTTCTGCAATGCCGCTTCCTGGCGAAAGCGTTCGCGGTAGTCGTCATCGGCGCCGGCGAGCATTTCCGGGGCGAGTTGCTTGATGGCGACAAAGCGATTGAGCAGGCGATCGTGGCCTTTCCAGACGATGCTGGTGCCGCCGGCGCCGATCTGGTCGACAATTTCAAACTTGTCGATCTTGTCGCCCAGGTTGATGCCCGCCAGGGAAGCGGGATTCGAGTTGCCGTTGAACTGCGTCATTGTTGTCTGGGGCCCCGGTCTGGTGGTGGCTTTCCGCGACACTGGGCCGCGACGGTGGGTGTCAGTCCATTGCTTATTGTGGGTTGCGTTCGAGCACCGCGTTGAAATCCGGCGGCTGGCGCGGCCGCGGCGGGAGTTCACGATCAATGCCCATGTTGATGAGCGTAAAGCCGGCGGTCACCAGCGCGGTGCGGCTGTCGCCACTGTCGGCAAACAGGCGCCAGACATACGGCAGCGCGAGGTTCAGGTCGTGATCCACCCGCACGGTGATCGGCTCACGCAAACCAAAGGTGTGCACGCCGCGCTCCAATGGGGTGAAAGTCACCCGCTCGTCCGCGCGGCTTTGAGTCAATAGCAAAGTGACTTCGGTGTGCTCGAGCACGTAGCGGTAACGGTCCGCCGCGAGCCGTTCCACCCAGCGCGGCTGGGCCTGCCCGTGGGCGGCATAAAACGCGGTCAGCCCCGCGACATACGCCTGAGCATCCACCTCCGAGCCGGCGTCGCTGCGTCCCGCCACCGGCAGCAGCGCCAGCGCCGCCGCTTCGCGGATGCGTTCGATCTTCTGGCCAAAGTCCAGGTCCACCACATCGGTCGGCTCATCGTCGTCGAGCAGGTTGCGGGGAATCTGCACGATTGCCGCGCGGGTGGCGGCATAGGCGCTGTAATGCACGAAGATGTTCCCGCCCATCGCCAGCGTGGTTTGTCCCAGCACCAGCGCGAGGAACAACGCAATGGGCGTGACGAGGGCGAACTCCACGGTCGCCGTGCCGGTGTGGTCCAACCAGAACGACCGCCGGGGCAGGCGCGGCAGCAACGTCATGCCGTGGGCGAGCACCACCAGCGCAGCGAACGTGAGCAGACCGATGGCGATGAGCCAGAGGGAAAATGAACTGGTCAGCGCCTCGAGGAGCCACGCCTGGCCGGCCGCGCTGGTGGGCGGCGGCGAAAGCGGCATCGTAGTGGCGTCGATCATGGCGGCTGCTCCAAACAGACGGCAAATCCCTTCATCCCCCGGCCGCTATCAGTTTATCCCAGCTTGGCGTCTTGCAGGTCCGGGCTTTCCCGGACAGGCTGGGCGTTGGGGCATTCGTAGGCTTTTAGTTATTTCATGTCCTTCGTGATTTCGTGTCCGGGCAAGTTTTGCAGGTCCGGGCTTGCCCGGACAAGCTGGGCGTTGGGTTATTCGTAGCCCTTGGTTATTACTTGTCCTTCGTGATTCCGTGTCCGGGCAAGCCCGGACCTACAAGACGGCCTCTTGATGCCACGGGAATACTTCCGGGGGGGGGTTAGCTCCAGGGCATGGGGACGCTCAACAGGTATTCCAGGCCGCTGAGCAGGCCGCCGATGCACAGGCCCAGGCTCACGGGGATGCGCGGGCTGTCGGCCGGCATATCGGGTTTGACTTTGGCGCTGGCGGTCATGGCCGCGCTGACGATGCGGGTGAGGGTGCGTTTGCCCAGTTTGTTGCGGAACATGGAGACCAGCGCCATCACCGCGGCAATCAGCAGGCCGATGAACATGGTGCCCAGGACGACATCGAAGCTGGCGCTGATCGCCCCGACCGCCGCCATGAGTTTCACATCGCCGCCGCCGAGTCCGCCCAGGAAGAAGATGGTCGCCATGGGGATGAAGGCCGCGAGGAACGCTCCGCCGCAGAGCATCAGTTGATGGGCGATGCTCGGGCCTAGTGCGCCTTCGCTGCGGACCACAGCCCCGAGGACCACCGCCCAGATGACGCCCAGCAGGATCGCCGGGAGGGTCAACCAGTTGGGCACAATGCCCCGGCGCACATCGGTGTAAGCGCCGATGAGCAACACCACCGCCAGCAGGGCAAAGGTGATCCATTGCATGAGCAGTCTCGCCGGCGGAGGTCTGAACGCCTGCCTTACCCGCTGCGCCGCCGACCGCACAGGCCCGGGAAGGGCGGAGGGATGCGGCCCAACTGCGGTCAACCAGACGGAAGTCGCCGCAGCGCCGCGTCCGGCACTGTCAGCGTCAACCGGCGGCATGACGGCGCGCCCGCGAGCAGCGCCGTCATGTCGCCGGACTACAACCGCACCGAGCTCAGTTGCCCAGCGCGCTGTCGGGATCAAAGTCGTCGTTGCGCTCCTGCACATCTTCCCACCCGCCGCTGACGAACTCGGCGATCTGGGTGCGGAACACCATCAACAACGCCAGCAGCGGGAGCACCACGGCGCCGATGATCAGCAGTTTTTCCAAACCCTCAGCCCCCTGCTCGCAGCGGTACAGCCGCATCGCGCCATCCGCCAGGCGTCGGGTAAGACTCTTCGCTTCCATGACCGTCATCCTTTCGTGAAAACCGTTTGAGGTGGTGCGTCGGCCCAGATTGCCGACGGTTTGTTTCAGATCAATCACAGGGGTCATCAATGTTGCTGTTTTCACTGCATCCATCCCCCAACCGTCCGCCTTCCGCTGGGCAAACTTCCGGGGGCCGGGGGCCGGGGGGGGTCAGGGGATGGGCATGGCGTTGAGGGTGGTCATCAGGCCGTAGTAGCTGGTGAGGGTCTGCAGCAGAGTGGTGATGATCCAATAAGTCGGATAGAGGAAAAAGCCCAGGAGCAGCGCCCATTCCAGCGTGGTGGCGCCGCTGCGGTCGGCGGTGAGGCAGGCGAGCAGACTGGGACGTCCGAGGCGTGGCATGGATTTATTTTACCACCGATCAGAGCAATAGTTAAGACATTTGATCCGAACCCGCGCCGGCGTCACACTTCAAATATGCCGGCCGTCAGCTCGGTCACCAGGTCGCGTTCGGGCTGACGCAACCCGCCCGCCATGGTTGAACGCTCGCCGGTCCACTTCAATTGCATCAATTTGCGCCCGTTTTTGTCCTGCACGGGGCGCAGCTCGAAGATGTCCCGAAGCTGGTACTGGTGATGCTCGTCCACCGGCAGAACCTCGCTGATCTGGGTGCACATACGCCGCCCGCCGACGTGGCGACTCATCTGCACCACCACGTCGATGGCGGACGCCACCTGGGCGCGCAGGGCGTGCAGGGGCAGTTCCACCTTGCTCATCAGCGCCATGGTTTCCAGCCGGCTCAGCGCATCGCGGGGGTTGTTGGCGTGCAGGGTGCCCATGGAGCCGCCGTGGCCGGAGGTCATCGCCTGGATCATGTCCAAAGCTTCCCCGCCGCGCACTTCGCCGATGACGATGCGGTCGGGGCGCAGACGCAGGCTGGAGCGGAACAAATCGCGGATGCTCACGGCATTGCGGCCGTAGCGGTCGGGGGCGCGGGTTTCCATCGAGATGACATGTTCCTGCTGCAGTTGCAACTCCGCCGAGTCCTCGATGACCACAATGCGCTCGCCCTGGGGAATGAAGCTGCTCAGTGCATTGAGCAACGAAGTCTTGCCGCTGCTGGTTCCGCCGGCGACGAGCACATTGCGCTCCGCGCGCACCGCGAGCATGAGGTATTCGCGCGCCCGGCGGGTCAGCGAGCCGTTGTCCACCAGGGCGTCGATGTTCAGCGTGGTTTTGCCGAACTTGCGGATGGTGATGGCGGTGCCGAAGCGGGCGCAGGGGGCTTTGGCGACATGCACGCGCGAGCCGTCGGGCAGGCGGGTGTCGACCAGCGGCTGCTCGTCGCTGAGGCTTTTGCCGGTGTATTGCAGGATGTTGTTGACGGCCGCGTGGTACGCCTGTTCGTCGGCAAAACGAGCGTTGGTGCGCTCGATACGTCCGGCACGCTCGATGAAGATTTCATCGGCGTGGTTGATCATCACCTCGGTGACGCCGGCATCCTCCAGGTACTGCCGGATGGGCGCCAGGTAATGGGCGATGGTCTGCTCGAACAGGTCTTGGTTGCTCATGGATAAGGATGGAGCATAAACCGCGCTGCAGGCGGGAGCAAGGCGAAAGCCGGGGGCGCGGGATAAAAAAGGGGATAAGTACATTTTTGATCAAAAATGTACTTATCCCCTTTTTTATCCCCCCAGCGCCATATCCTGCCCGGACCAGCCCGGACCTACTTGCACGCGATGGGCGCACACAGCGCCTTGAGGTTCTCCACCGGCGTGCCCGAGGGAATCTCGCAGCCGGCGTTCACCAGCAGGGGCGCGCCCACCTCTTCATAAATCCGCCGCACCGCCCCCGGAATGTCCTGAGCTTTGCCGCGACAAATCATCGCCACGGGGTCCAGGTTCCCCGCCAGCGTGACGCCCCGCCCCACCGCTTTCCGCACCGCCGCCATGTCCACCATGTGATCGACATCCAGCACATTCACGCCCAGGTCGGCGATCCCCGGCAGCAGGTGCGTGATGTTGCCGCAGATGTGCAGCCGCACCTTCCCGCCGGCCTGCTGAATCGCCTGCACCAACCGCTTCTGCCGCGGCTGAATCATCTGATGATAAATGTCCGGCGAAACCTGACTGGCGATCGCATCGCCAATCCCGATCGTGTCCGCGCCCGCCGCAAGCTGCGCTTTGGCGAAACGCACGCCCAGCGCGATGCAGCGGTCCATGAGCTGCCCCGCGTAGGACTCGTCGTCGATCAGGTCCATGAGAAACTCGCTGACCCCGCGCAGGTCCGCCCCCTCCGCGGCCGGTCCTTCCACCCAACCCATGATCGAATACTGCAGGCCGCAGCGCTGCTTGAACAACGCCACCGCGTCGATGCGGTCGCGCATGCGTTCAGCTTCCATCGGGTCCGGGTCGGGCAGCCGATCCAGATCGCGGTTCTGCTGCAGCGGCGGCTCATGACAGCGCGGCACGCCGTCCTGCACGTACTCAATCTGCCCGCCGAAACCCTGCGTTTCACGGTACGGATCGGAGATGACGCTCACCTGATCCATGCCGAAGTCCTCGGCACAGCGCACCGCGGACTCGACCAGCACCCGATGATCGCTGGCGAACGCGCCGTAGTTCGAGCCGATGTGCTCGGCGGCGAACTGCATCACGATGGGAACCCGCGGCAAAAAGTCGCACCCGGCGCCGCCCGCGAGCATCGCGTCATAACGCTGCCTGCCGGTCATCATGGCTGACTCTCCTGCATCCTGCGGCGGGAGCATCAGCATAGCGGGCGAAGCTGAAAAAAGGGGATAAGTACATTATTTCAATAAAATAATGTACTTATCCCCTTTTTTATCCCCCTTTTTACCTCCACAGGGTTGCCCGGCTGACCGAGCCCAGCGCCGCCAAACGCTCCCACTGCGAACCCGGCATTGCCTGATCGGCTATTCCCACGATCACCCCGCCGTCGCACGCCGCGCGCGCGAGCATCTCCAGATGGGCGGCAAAGGTTTCTCTCGGCACCTGTGCTTCCAGCAACGGGCTGGGCATCCCGCCCCAGATGACGATCCGCCCGCGCCATGCCGCCAGCGCTTCCGCCAGGGTCAATCGGCCCAGCGGCGACACCGCCAGGCAATCCGCTACGTCATACTCCGCTTCCAGCAGCAGGTCGAGCAACTGCGACTGATCGCCATCACCATGAAACACCGTCCGCTTGCCCGCCGCGTGCATGACGCGATTGAACCGCTGCAGATAAGGCAAAAACCACCGGCGAAACAGCGGGGGCGGCGTGGTGGCGGTGTCGAAGTTCACCCCATGCAGCACCAACGGAAACGGCGACGCCGCCGCCAGAGGCCACATGCGTTCATACACCTGCTCGGCCGCGGCAATCGCCTGCGCCACCGCCTCCGGGTAATCCACCAGGTCGAGATAAAACTGCTCGTAACCCACCCACAGCAGCATCAGCTCGTGCGCCGGATTCGCCCCGAGCATGTCCATGCACACGCCACGCGCGCCGATCTGCTGCACATACGCCTGCGCGGAAACCATATTGCTGGTGAACTGCAGATGCGCCATCACCTGTTCGAAGCGCGCGTAGTCCGCGGGCGTCTGCACCGGATAACGCTCAATGCGCGGCGCCATGCCCAGCGCTGCATCTTCAGCGGTCCACACACTGCGGCGGTGCAACGAACCAATCGGCGTATCCCACCATTCCCGCAGTTCCAGTTCACGCTGCTCCCGGCGGTACGTCACCGGCGGGCGAAACTGACGCTGCACGGAACAGCCTTGCCGCGCCGATACGCCCATGCCCAGATGGGGTTGCAACTCATCAAGCGACAGATGGCGCACCGCCGCCGGCAGTGTTCCACGCTGCACCGCAGCGCGATGCCAGAGGTCCAGCCGACAGACCACCGGCACCTGCCCCGGCTTACGTCCAGCCAGCACCGCCAGAAAATCCTGCTGCACCGACATGACTTTGAATCCTGTGGCGGAAGCTATTGCATCATGGCGGGACGCTGGGCGCGGAAGATCGAACTGTTCGCCACCACCTCCCCGCGCAACGGCAACGTCACCGCCTCCGCCAGCCGGGCGTGCGTCACCGGTCCGCCGCGCAGCACGCGATTGCTCCACGCATTGGCGGGCGCTCGGTAATCAAGCTGAATCGCATCGCCGGCGGCATACTGACAGATGAACAAGCGACGCTGGCGCGGGCTGTCGTTGCGCGTCGAGCCATGCACCGCCAGCACATGATGGATGCTCATGTCCCCCGCCTTGAGCTCCACCGGCGTCGCCAGCCGTTCCTCAAACCGCGCCCCATCGACAAGCTGGCCCAGAAATTTTCCTGCCGCATCCCGGTGGCTGAGCAACCCCAGCCGATGCGAGCCGGGGACCACCAGCAGACAGCCGTTGGACGTGTCCGCATCATCCAGCGCGAAGCCGCACGCCAGCAGGTCGTAGTTGGTGTGGGGAAAGAAAGCGAAGTCCTGATGCCAGCCGATCTCCGCACCGCCCCCGCCGCTCTTCATGTTCAGCTTGGAATGATGAAACTTGACCTGCGGCCCCAGCAGTTGGGCGACGATGTCCAGCACCGCGGGACTCGCCGCGACCTGGGCGAAAGCGTCATCCTGCACCACCGGATGGTTGATGCGATTGAGCCGGGGCGTCTGGGCGCTGTGACCCGGCGCCAGGTCGAACGCCGGGTCCGGTTGCTCCGGCGTCACTCCGGCGGAACGCTGCACCTGCCGCTCGACCGCAGACCGCAGCGCCGCCAGCGTCGCGCCGTCGAGCACCTGCCTGACCGCCAGAAAGCCATCGTTATGAAACTGCTGCACCTGCTGTTCGCTGAGCATGCGGGAAGCTCCGGCCGCCAGAGGGAATCGGGTCGTCACCAGCAAGAACGTAGACGCGGAAAAGGATCCGTCAAGCCCGACAACCAGATCGAAACATTGCTGAATTTTGTAGGTCCGGGCTCGCCCGGACATGCCTACGCCATGGGTCATGTAATGTCCGAGCCAGCCCGGACGTACAGAATATGCCTGCACAATTCATTTACGAAACTTTGTAGAATCTTCATCATGACCATCGCCGCCATAGCCGCCCGGGCCAGGGTGTCGCGCGCCACCGTCAGCAAGGCGCTGCATCACTATCCGGGGGTAAGCGCCGCCACCCGGCAACGCGTGCTGGCGGCCGCTGCCGCATTGGGGGTGCAACCCCGGCGGTACCGCAAGCCCAGCCGGTCCAGTGCCCAGACCGTGCTGCTGCTGCCCCTGGGGGAGTCGCTGTTTCGTCAACTGCAACGCCCGCCGCTGCAACTGACCGCCCAGGTGCTGCACGCCTTTGAACAGCACCTGCGCGAAGCGGGCTATGACCTGCTGCTGGGGCCGACGGGGTTGAACGACGCCGACGCCATCGCCCTGCTGCAGGCGCAGGTCGGCACACGCTGTGCCGGGGTCGCGCTGCTGCCACCGGTGAGCACTGAACTGGCCCGCCATCTGCAGCAGCGGCGGATTCCCGCGGTGGGGTTGTCGGGCATCATCGATCATGCGGACCTGGCGGTGGTGACGGCCGATCATGCCGGGGGCACGCGGCTGCTGGTCGAACACCTGCATCTGCTGGGCCATCGGGACGTCGGCTACCTCAATACCGGGCTCGCCTCGCGCAGCCATGATGAGCGGCTGCAAGCCTTCCTGCTGACCGCCACGCGGCTGGGCATGCGGTATCTGCCCGGCTGGGTGATGCAGCCGGCGCAGGCGCCGACGCTGCACGTGGAGGACCGCCGGGCGGAACGGTGGCATGACCTGCTGGCGGCATTCCTTGATCGGTTGCTGGCGCAGCGCCGCCGGCCGACTGCCCTGCTATGCGTGAATGACGACCTGGCGCGGAAAGCCATCGAACTGCTGGCGCTGCGGCAGGTGCGTGTGCCGGAGGAAATGTCCGTGACCGGCTGGGGTTTGGAGCAAGCAGAGAGCCAGCGCCACGAACTGACCACCATCGACCCGCGTCCCACCCAGGTCGGCGCGGCGGCGGCCCATTGGCTGATCGCGCAGATGCAGCGTCAGGACGGCGATCGCGGGCGTCTGCTGTTGCCGGTGCAGTTGGCGGTGGGTTTGAGCACCGCACCGCCGCCTGGGGCTGCTTCCGGGGCGGGAAAAGCAATTTCCGCCGCCGGGATTCGTCGGCAACGCAACCGCTGACCTATACTCCGGTTTGGTTAGAAACAGCAGGCATGGTGCCTTTCGCATGGTTCAAGGCTGGCATGATCCCTGAGCATGCTGTGGACCGAGGAATCGGCAGGTTCAGCCGCGCTGCCGACTGATGGATCGACCGTGAGCGCCAAATACGAACGTTTGAAGAAACAGGACCTGTTGCTGCCCGCGCCCTTGCGCTGGCTGACGCGGGCGTTCAGTTCCATCACCCTGGCGGTGATCCTGCTGGTGCTGGTGGTGTGCTATGGCACCATCGCCAGCGTGCCGGTGGGTCTGCTGGCGCACGGGGCGCTGCATGGGTTGGCGGGATTGCTGATCGTGCTGCCGGCGGTGTGGCTGGCGTACCGTTGCGGGCGTGAGCATCTGACGCCGCTGGCGGGGCAGCCGTTCTGGCGACGGTTTGCGGTGGCGGAACTGCTGCTGCTGGGCGCGGTGGTGCTGTTGTGGCTGGCGGTGCGGCAGATCAATGCTTTTGTCGCCGGCGAGCCGTGGTTCGTCGAGCATCGCGCCACTGTGCTGTATCGGCTGCGGTTTTTCGAGATGACCGAGCTGGAGTTCTACTCCTGGTGGCCGATGAAGCTGATCCTGGGTCTGTTCGTGCTGAACATGATCTGGGCGACGCTGCGACGGATCGAATTCAAGTTCGTGAACCTGGGCGTGCTGACCGTGCACACCGGCATCGTGGTGGTGGCGGTGGGCAGCATTCTGTACGGTCGAAACAAGCTCGAAGGCGACACCGTGCTGTGGCGCAGCGATCTGGGCGGCAAGCCGGTGGATGAGTTTTATGCCGGCACCACCCCGGCGGTGTACCTGACGCTGGGCCGCAAGAACGTGATGCTGGCGCTGCCCGACTTGCCGCGCTACAACGATTACGACGACGACCCGACAACCGCATTGCCCGCACTGGACATCCGCCTGCACGACACTGAAGCCTTCAAGCAGGTATTCGGCGACCAGCTCAAGGCGACCATCCGCGCCTTCATCGCCTATGGCGAGTTTGAACCGCAGTGGGTCGATGCCGCCGAGCGTGATGACATGCCCCACAGCCTGCCCAATCCCGCCCTGCGCATCGGGCTGGGCGACGAACAGGCGCCCCTGTTCGCCATTGATCAGGTGCTGCTGGCGGCGATCCCCGCGCAGCGCGTGGTCGATCAGCGCGACTGGGCGATCGAATTCCTCTACCGCCCCGGGGAAAAGCGGCTGCATGACCTGACCGCACGGTTCCCCGGCCCACATGGCCTGGTGGTGGAAATCCCGGCCGCCAACTATCGCGAAGTGTTCGGCGTCACCAAGGGGCAGCAGATCAAGCTCGGGGACACCGGCTACGAACTGACCATCGAAGACCTCGGGCCCTACGGCCTGAGCTTCGCTACCGAAGGCTACCAGGGCGCCACCGACACCCGCGCCACCGTGCAGGTCCGCCAGGGCGAGCGCGTCTTCCGCCGCATGGCGATGCACCGTTACCCGGAGCGCTCGCAGGACTTCGTGCCCGACCCGGGCAATCCCAACGTCGGGCCGATGGGACGGCGAACCGATCCCGCGCGCGACATCGTGCTGACTTACCTCGACGCGACGCGCCCGCAGTTTCGCCTGATCGCGCAGGAACCGGACCTCCAGCAGCTCCTGCTGATCGCCCGGCTGCCGGGCCAGGACCCGCTCAGCGGCATCCTGCCCGCCGATCGTTTTCCGATTGGCTCCGACGGCACGCAGCAGTTTTTTCTGCATATCACGCAACGGCTGACCTCCGCGGCGCGCGTGTTTGAGCCGCGCATCACCCCCAAGCCGCAGCGTCAGCCCAAGGATGAAGGCACCTACCTGCATGCGTTGCTGCCGGTGGATCTGGAAGCGACGCTGCCCGACGGCACGCCGTGGCAGCGCCGCATCTGGCTGGGGCACATGCGCTATCCGCTGCCGGAGTATGGCGATCAGTTCCATCGCCCCATCGACGTGCTGGCGCCGCACCTGGGCAAGATCACGCTCGCGTTCAGCCGACAGCGGCTGGCGCTGCCGTTTTCCTTGCAACTGGAAGAATTCGCCATGACGCCGTACCCCGGCAGCACCATCCCGCGCGACTTCCAGTCCACCTTGCTCATCACCGAACGCGACGGCTCGACCAGCACCGGCATCACCCGGCTCAACAACCCGCTGATCCACCACGGCTTCAAACTCAGCCAGACCGGCTGGGACCCCGGCAACCCGCGCAGCCCGCAAAACGACGCGAAAAATGAGGCCGGCCGGTTCATCAACCAGCAACGCTTCAGCATCCTGGGCGTGGGCAACAACGTGGGCATCCGCATCATCTTCATCGGTTCGTGCCTGATTGTCATCGGCATCCCCTGGGCGTTTTACCTCAAGCCGCTGCTGCTGCGTCGCCGCAAGCAGGCGATTCAGCGCGAGCTGGCCGCCCAGACCGCTTCGGAGGCAGTGTCATGATTCGTCCCCGCCCGTTCCCGCCTCGCTTCAGTTTCCTCCTGCTGCTGAGCGTGCTGCTGCAGCCGGGCTTCGCCCAGGTGCGCAACGCCCCGGCAGGGAACAGCCTGCCCGAAGCCGCCCCCGCCGCGCCGCCGCATGCCCCGCATGAACACGCCGCCGCCCCGCTGATGTCCGCCCAGGCGCATGACGCCTTTGCCGAGCAGGTGGACCTGTCGCGCTTCCGCCTGCTGGCGGTGTTCGACAACGGCCGGGCGAAGATCATCGACACGCTGGCGCGCGAGAAGCTGGAAACCATCTATGGCAAACGGCGCTGGAAAGACCTGACCACCGGCGTGCGCTATGACCCGGTGTTCACCTACCTCGACCTGCTGCTCAACAAAGCCTACTACGCCGACAAGCCGCTGATTCATGTGGAAGTGCTGCCGCTGCGCCGGCAGATTGTCGCCCAACTGCTGCCCGCCGAGCAGCAGGAGCACTGGCTCAAGCTCGGCCGGCTCACGCCGCTGATGTTTCTGGACCGGCGCATGCAGGATGTGGTGGACGCCACCGCCGCCGACACGCTGCTCGCCAAAGCCCGCGGGCAGATGCTTAACGCCTGGTTCACCTTCCAGCAGGAACTCGAGGATTTACAGCTCATCAGCCCCCCGCCGGGCGACACCCACTGGCTGACGCTGGCGGACCCCCTGCCCCCCGCGCTGGTGCAGCCCGCCAGCACCGGTGCGAGCGCCGTCGGCACGGCAGCGCTCAACGAAATGTTCCACCAGCTCGCCGACGCCTGGCAGGTGGGCGACGCCCAGGTGGTCAACGCCACGCTCAACCGATTGAGCGATGTGCTGCCCACGGTGTACCCCGACAGCTATCCCGCGCCCTGGCGGCGGCAGATGGAATACGCCTACAACGCCACCCGTAAGTTCACCATTGGGTACATCGCCTACTTCGCCGCCACCGTCCTGCTGTTGATCGGCTTCGGCGCCGAGCGCCGCTGGCTGGCGCGCACCGGTTTAGCGCTGCTGGTGCTGGGTTTTCTGGTCCACAGCGCGGGGTTCGCCGTGCGCGGCGTGCTCAGCGGACGCTGGCCCATCCACAATCAGTTTGAATCCTTCATCGCCCTGTCGTGGTTTGCCGCGCTGGTGGGCTTGATCCTGCTGATCGTCAAGCGGCAACTGCTCTATGGCGCTGCGGCGGCAGCGCTGGGCACCTGCGCGCTGCTGATCGCCAACACCGTGGACATCCCCAGCAAGGAAATGGGCCAGGTCGCGGGCATTCTCGCCACCAGCCGCATCCTGTACGTGCATGTGAATGTGGTGATCGGCTCGTACGCCCTGATTGCGCTGGGCTTTTTCGTCAGCCTGTTCTACCTGGTGGTGCACTACTTCCGCAGCCCCGCCACCGTGCAGTATGCCGCTCAGGGCTTGCAGGCCGACGTCCCCGATGCGGCTTCCTCCGGCCGGGGGCAGCTTCCGGGAGGGGCGGAGGCGACCTTGCGCGATCTGGACCGCGCCCAGATGGTGGTGCTGCAGATCGCGTTCTGGCTGCTGGGCGTGGGCATTCTGCTGGGCGCGTACTGGGCGGATCACGCCTGGGGCCGGTGGTGGGCGTGGGACCCGAAGGAAACGTGGGCCCTGATCACCTGGATCATCTACCTGATTGTGATTCACGTGCGGCTGGCCGCCAGGCGTCCGCATCTGGTGACGGCGTGGCTGAGCGTGGTCGGCTTCTTCGTGATGCTCTGGACCCACTGGGGCGTGAACCTGCTGCTGGCGGGGTTGCACAGCTATGCCTGAGTTCTGTGCACTTAGCCCCCGGCGAGTCGCCGGGGGCTAAATGGCTTCGGTGTGTCAGTGGTGAGTCTGGATGATGAGCAAGGCGCCGCGACTGGAGCGCGGGTTCTACCAGCACGATCCGGTGCGCCTGGCGCGGGCGCTGCTGGGCCAGCGGGTGGTGCGCGTGCTCGAGGGTCAGCGGCTTGCCGGGCGCATTGTGGAAACCGAAGCGTACCTGGGTGCGCCGGACCGCGCGGCTCACACCTTTGGCAATCGCCGCACGCCGCGCAATGAAACCATGTGGGGCGAAGCGGGGCTGCTGTACGTCTACTTCACCTATGGCATGCACTACTGCATGAACGTCGTCGCCGGCGGCATCGACCAGCCGGTGGCGGTGCTGCTGCGGGCGCTGGAACCGGAGGAAGGCGTCGAGCAGATGCGCGAGCATCGGCCCCAAGCCAAACGCGACCGCGAGCTGTGCGCCGGCCCGGCGCGGCTGTGCCAGGCGCTGGCGATCAACCGCACGCAGGATGGGCTGGACCTCGCCACCAGCGACACGATGTGGCTTGAACGCACCCGCGCCCGCACGCTGCCGGGCCGCCAGATCGTCGTGACCCCGCGCGTCGGCGTCGCGTACGCCGGCGACTGGGCGCAGCGCCCGCTGCGGTTTTACGTGCGCGGCAGCGCCTGCGTCAGTCGCCCCTAGCGACGCTGCATGGCTCACTGCTCAGCCGCGCCGCCTTCGATGCTTTCGACCAGCACTTTGCCATACATCGGGCGTTTGTCGTAGTAGCCCATATCGTGGACGAAGAACACCACGCCCGGTTCCAGATCAATTTCCGTCAGGCGATAGCGGTCGTCGGCCGGCGCCTGGGTCATCTCCTCAAAGCCGGCGCCCGCCGGGGCGCGGGCGAAGCCCCAGCCGTCCGTGCCGTTGTGGACAAAGAAGCGGACATACACGCGCTCGCCCTTCTGCTCCAGACACCAGGCGGGCAGGTAGTCGCGCAGTCTGTCGTTCTTTTCATCCAGCGTGACGACGGCCGTCTCGGTGTTCTCCCCGATCAGGGCGCGCTCGTGTTTGACGTTCATCACGTAGCGCAGGCGCACGCGTTTGGCGCGGGAAAATACGATGTCCAGCCGCGGTGAACCATCCCAGGCTTCACTGGCGTGCCCATCCTTGATCTGCACGGTGCGCGCACAACCGACGAAGCCGTGCGAGGCGCTGAAGCGCAGGTGGTAACGTCCCTCGCGCAGCTTGGACAGATTCATGCTGTTTTCACCCACCTTGAGTCGGCCCCGCGCCACTTCCTCCTCGCCGGCGATCGCGTCCGGGCTGGCGGCGCCTGGATCGGGAATCAGGTAGGTCACCACCACGCTGACTTGCGGCATGCCGTTGACTTTCTGCGCGAACGCAATGCCCACCGGGAAAGCGGCGAGATTGCCCCCGGCCTTGAGCACGCTTGACGATTTGCCCAGCTCCACCGGCGCAACCACGGGCTCATCCGCAGCCGGCGCGGTGACGAGGCCCGGTGCAGTAAGCGCGGACGACGCCGACAGCGCCGCGATGTCCGACGGTTGCGGCGCGGCGACCGGCGCGTCGGGGCTGCGGGCGGTGGTGAGCGTGGTCAGCGCCAGCAGCACCGTCATGGCCGCCAGCAGCACGGGACTGAAACGCGAACGGCGGGCGTCGAAGTTGGCGATCATGCGGATTCTCCGGTGCAGGAAAGGGGGATCGTCCAGGATGCCGACGGCGGCGGTCAGACGCAGGGGCGGATGACTCAGGCGTTCCACCAGGCGCACGATGGCGTGGCCATAGTCCCGGCGGGCGGCGGGCGCGGTCGCCAGCAGCACCCGCGCGTCACACGCCAGTTCGCTGTCGACCCGGCAGCGCCACGCCGCCAGCCACAGCACCGGGTTGAACCAGTGCACGGTCAGCAGCAAGGTCGCCAGCCAGTTGGTCAGCAGGTCTTCCCGCCGCAGGTGCGCCAGTTCATGCAGCAGCACAAAGCGCAGGTCGGTCGGGGACAGTTCGCGCACCAATGAGCGCGGCAGCAACAGACGTGGCCGCCATACGCCAGTGAGCGCCGGAGCCGCCAGTTCCGCCACTTCATACAACTGCACATGAGCCCGAATGCCGATCTGTTGTTGACATTCTCCCAGCATGGCCAGCAGGCGTGGCTCCTGGAGCATCCGGGCCTGACGCAGCTGGCGCGCCAGCGCCCGGGTGCTCCACAGAACCTTGCCCAGCATCGCCCCCGCGCCCAGCAGCCACAGCAACCCAAGCAGAAGCCAGCGCTGGGCGGCCGGGGTGTCGTCACGCGCGGGCATCGCGCCGGGCACAACCGCCGGTGCGGCTTCAGGGGCGGCGTGGGCCCCGGCCGGCAGCGCGGCATCCGGCTCCGTTCCGGGAACGGCTGGGGTTTGAACCTGGTGAGGACGCGCCCCCGGCGGCAGTTGCGGCAACCAGTTGAAGATGCTCCATGAACTGGCGGGCAGCACCGGCAGCAGCACCCGGATGGCCACGATCAACCACAGCGCGTGCCTGGCGCCGGGGGTGAGCCAGCGGCCCAGCAGACTTTGCAGCGCCAGCACGATCAGCGCCAGCACCGCCGCCTCCGCCGAGTTGCGCAGCAACCACGGACCCGCCAGCGCCAGCCAGTCGCCCAGTTCATTCATTGGCGCTGCTCCTTCTCATCGAGCAGCTTGCGCAGCTGGGCAATGTCGTGGCGGCTCAGGCGCGCCTTGCGGACAAAGTGCACCAGGGCGGGCATGGTGAGCTGGTCGGACAGCGTCGCCAGAAAGGAATCGCTCTTGTGCTTGAGCGCCTGCGCCCGAGTGACCGTCGCGCGATAACGGTATTCCTTGCCCCCCGGTTCAGCGCTGACCACGCCCTTGGCGACCAGCCGATTCAGGTGCGTGCGCAGGGTGCGGTCGTTGCATTCGACCTGCCCCGTCAGACGGACGACGATCTCATTGGCGGTGGCGGGACCCGCCTCCCAGAGCGCCTCCATCACCTGCCACTGGGCGTCGCTGATACGGGGCATACGGGCCATCTTCCGGTTCTCCCAGCGGGTATTACAGGTGTAATCGTATTACGTTTGTAATATTTGTCAAGCCCGATTTCAGCGCCCCGGTCGGCGCGCCGCCGAGGGCGGATGACCAAACGCCCGGCGGTAGGCTTTGCTGAAGTACAGCGGATCGGCAAAACCCACCGCCGCGGCAACTTCGCGGATGGGCAACGCTCCGCCGCGCAGCAACTTGCGCGCTGCGGCCAGACGCTGCCGGGTCAACCAGGCGTGCACCGTGCTGCCGGTGCGGCGGCGAAACAGCGTGTTGACATAGTTGGGACTCAGCCGGACCAGATGGGCGATGTCCGGCAAGGACAGCGGCTGCGCCAGATGCGAGCGCAGGTAATGCTGCACGTCGGCGACCACCTGCCGCCGGGCGTCGGACACGCGCGGGGCGCGGCTGGGCGCCAGTGCTTCGCGCTGCAACGCCACCAGGGCTTCGAGCAACTCGTTCTGCACACTGGGCCAATCGCCGGGCGTCAGCGGTGGACGCTCATTGGCGTCATGCATGCGCCGCCACAGCCGCGCCGCCGCCGGCCCCGCCAGCCGCCGCCGCCCGCGCAGCGTCCAACCCGTTTCCAGGCGAAAGCTGCTGATGCCGGCCGTGATCGCCAGGTCCGGCGCGAAGCCGAACCACAGCAGATCATATGGCTGACTGCCCGCCCGCCCTTCGCCATGCGCCACGCCCGGCGGCAACACCAGCAAGCACGGCGCCGGCAACAAATACGACTCCTGGTGCAACGTCATCCCGGCGGTCCCACCCAGCGCCAGGCATACTTCACACACCGCATGTTGATGGCGGCGAAAGGACGGATGCAGCCGGACCGGCGTCCGCGCGGTAGCCCGCACCGGCTCGCCCCAGCCGGGCACGTCGGGAACCAGCACCTGGGCCGGCGTCAGACACGCCACCGCCCGCACCGCCTGCCCCAGCAGGTCCGGCGCGGCTTCCGAAGCACACGGCAACCAGGCAACGCGTGGATCCATGAGTGTGAATTATGCCATGTCCAGATGGACTTTTTCCATATTCGGTCGGAATTTACCGCGATATTCTGCGTCATTCCTGCCCGGAGAATGTGATTTTTTACCTGTGGATGCGGAGGCCCGGACATGACCGTGCTCAATGAAAAGCTCGCCATCGACGGCGGCACGCCCTGCGTGGTGGAAAAACCCGACACCTACCTGCACGGCCCGGCGGAGATCGGCCAGGCGGAGATCGATGCCGTGACCGCGGTGCTGCGGACCAAAAACCTTTTCCGCTTTGGACGCCAGGCCGAGCAATCCCCCACCGCCCAGTTTGAGAAGCGCTTTGCGGCGCTGACCCAGACGCCCTACGCCCTGGCAGTCAACAGCGGCACCAGCGCACTGGTTGCCGGCCTGGTGGGCATCGGCGTGGGCAGCGGCGATGAAGTCATCGTGCCGGCGTACACCTACATCGCCACCGCGGCGGCGGTGCTGGCGCGCGGCGCGTTTCCTGTCATCGCCGAGGTGGACGACACGCTGACCCTCGACCCCGCCGACGTGGCGCGGAAAATCACCCCGCGCACCAAAGCCATTATCCCCGTGCACATGCGCGGCCTGCCGTGCCAGATGGATGAACTGCTCGCCGTGGCGCAGCAGCACAAGCTGCGCGTGCTCGAAGACTGCGCCCAGGCCAACGGCGGGCAATACCGCGGCCGACCATTGGGCTCGCTGGGCGATTGCGGGGCGTTCAGCCTCCAGCAGTTCAAGATCATCACCGCTGGCGAAGGCGGCGCGGTGGTGGCGAAGGACAAGGAAATTTTCGACCGGGCGGCGTGCTATCACGACTCGGCGTATGCGTTCTGGAAGGACCGCGACAATCAGCTTTCGATCAAGCCATTCCTGGGCGAAAACTACCGCATGAACGAGATGAGCGGCGCCCTGGTGCTGGCGCAACTGGACAAGCGGGACGCGATCCTCAAACGCTGCCGGTCCATCAAACGCACGCTGCTGGAAACGGTGCGCACGCTGCCGGGCTTCACGCCCCAGCGCGTGGCGGACGAAGCGGGCGACTGCGGGCTGGTGGTGGTGTTCTACGTCGCCGACAGCGCGATGGCCAAGCGCGTCGCCGCGGCGCTGCGGGCTGAGGGCATGGGCGCCGGGTCCATCTTTGACGAAGGCATTCCCGATCGGCACATCTACTACCACTGGGATTATGTGCTCGAACAACGCACCCCCGACCACACCGGCTACCCCTGGCGCAACACGCCCAATCCCTGTCATGTCAAGTACGATCGCCAGCAATGCCCGCGCAGCACCGAATTGCTGGGCAAAACCGTGGCGTTGTCGATCACCCAGCGCATGAGCGACGCCCATGTCGCCAGTTGTGCCGTCGCACTGCGCAAAGTGCATCAGCATCTGTGCAGCTAAAGCTGTTTCCCCCGGAGCCAGATCATCATGAGTACGCCTTTGCTGGTGGGCGTCGGGCGCGCGGACATCACCCCGGCGCTCGACACCGCGCTGATGGGTTATCCCGATCCGTACCTCAAACGTCGTGCCGAACGCGTGCGCGACCCGCTCCACGCCACCGCGCTGGCGTTCGCCCAGGGCGACAAACGCGGCGTGCTGGTGGAGTTGGACATCACCATCCTGGACGACGCCACCACGGCCGCCATCCGCGCGCAAGCCAGTCGGGTGACGGATGTGAAGCCCGAGCACATGCTGCTGTGCGCCATCCAGACCCACAGCGCGCCGCGCACCGTGGAGGTCTGGGGCTGGTGCGACAAGGACATGCCGTACATCAATGACGTGCTGGTCCCCGGCGCGGTGCAGGCGATCGTGGCGGCGTGCAAGAATCTCCAGCCGGCGCGCATCGGCATCGGCACGACCACCTCGCGCACGGGCGTCAACCGGCGCAAGATCGGCGTCAACCACGGCGTGGGGTTGGGTGTCAGCGACTGGGCGGTCTATGACCCCACCATGACCGTGCTGCGGATCGACGGCGCCCAGGGACCGCTGGCGAATCTCGTGCACTACGGCGCCCATCCCACGGTGTACGGCGGGAGCAGTCGCGTCATCTCCCGCGACTGGCCGGGCATCATGATCGACCGCATGGAGCAGCTCACCAAAGTCCCCACGCTGTACATCAACGGCGCCGTCGGCGACATCGCCCCGCGCACCAACAGCCGCAGCGCCACCGGCGACGGCGAAGCAGCGCTGTGGGAAGCCGGCTCAGTGGCAGCACTGGACGCCATGACCTGCTGGCACAGCATCAAAGACCCGCGCGACCTCACCCTCGCCCTGCACAGCGGAACCTTCCTGCTGCCCTACCGGCCCTTGCCCAGCGCGGAAGAAACCCGCACCGAGCTGGCGCGCTGGCAACCCGAATGCGAGAAGCCCGGCACCGGCATGGCGAACTTCAAGCATTGGCAATCCGTTGAACGCGCGTTGGCGCAGCCCCCCCGCGCCGGCAAGCCGTATCTGCAATCCATCCTCGCCCTGGGCCCGGTGGCGTTCGTGCCCGTGCCCGGCGAACCCTTTGGCGAAACCGTCCTGCGCCTGCGCGAACGCAGCCCCTTCCAGCATACCCTCGTCGCCAGCACCAGCTGCGGCCACAACGGCTACTTCTTCACCCGCGAATCGCTGCACCGCGGCGGCTATGAAACCTGGGTCAATGCCGCCATGAGCGATTACCTGCTGGTGGAACACATCGACGACGTGCTGGTGGATGAAAACCTGCGTTTGCTGGAAAATCCCTTTGCCGCCATCTATCCGCCGCTGGCCGCGGCCGAGGAGTCCTGACCATGCCTGTCATTCCCGTGTTGTGGACCAACGACGACATCCTCTGGGGTCGCCTGGAACAGCATCAGCGTCAACTGGCGTTCCTGGCGCGCCATGAAATCCCCGGCAACTTCTTCCTCGTGCCCAAGGCTGGCGAGTACACGCTGGATATGGATGCCCCGCTGCTCAAGCTCATGGAAGCATCCCGCAGCCACGGCCACGAATATCACCAGCATGGCTATGTCCATGATGCGTTCGAATGCGGCGTCCCCGAGCTGTGGATGCTCGACTTCTCCCCGCCCACCCGCGCCCGCTATGACAATGAACGCTTCAAAATCGAAGCGGTTCACACTTTTGAAGCTCTCGTCGAAATGCTGGAAAAAGGCCAGAAAATCTGGCGCAAAGCCTTCGGCGAAAGCTCCACCGGCTTCCGGCCCGGCTGGGGGGCGTACTGCACCAACCTGTACCGCGCCCTGGCGACCCTCGGCTATGACTGGGTTTCCTCCCGCATTCCCTGGCCCACCAGTTGGATCTGGAATCAGCAGCGCTGGGACGAACCCGCGACCTTCCGCGCGGAAGTGCCCATCACCCCGCAGAACCTGTTCGGCGTGCGCGAGTACCCGCTGGGCGGCGACTACGCCTTCCGCGTGCCCAACAGCGAAACCCGCATCAACGCCATGGTGGACCTCGCCATGGAAGAATTCGGCAGGTATGTCCAGGCGGGCGCGCCGTTTGTCATCTGCTCCCACTGGCACGGGCTGGAGTTCCCCGGCGACAACGAAGCCGGCTGCACCAAACTCGACACCGGCACCGGCTATGCCGTGCACGACCGCCTGATCAACCAGCTCAAAGCCTCCGGCCAGGCGCAGTTCATGAACTTCACCCAGCTCCTGGCGTGGGAACAGCAACAGCAGGCCACGCCCGTGAAAGTTGGCTGAGCCGGCCGGCTGCCCCACCTGCAGTTCGCGCGTTGGGCAGTGATTTCTGCGGCAATTGCTGCTTCTTCGTGCCTGCGCAGCTCGGTGAGCAATATGCTTGCTGCAGTTGCAGCAGAGAGACTCTCACGGAGCCACAGAGGCACGGAGAGATGCTAAGGGCGGCAGCAACCATCGTCTGTCGTCGTTGCATGCCGGCAGCCCGCAGTCATCCCCCCAGCCATCTGGGAAAATGCGCTTCTGCATCACCGTATCGCCACTTCACCGCATGATCGTGCCGCGCCCACACAATCGTGCCGCGCCCACAGAGCTCGCCAACCAGATGACCTATGCTTCTAAAACGTATTTTAATTGAAAACACATTTTATAATTCATCCATCATGCGCGCTGCACCAGCAGGAGATGACAGCCGCAAGCCAATATTGCTGCGGCGCCATCGGGATCATGCAGCAGCATCGCTGTAGCGCCCTCAGTCAGCATCTCAGCACACTCGCACCGCCAGGCACACCCAGCACGACAACTCACCGGACAACGCCAATAAAATGTATTTTCAATTAAAATACATTTTAGAATCATCCGTGCCTGAACGGACCGGCTTCGGGAGATGACGACTGCGACCTGATATTGCTGCGGCGCCATCGGGATACGCGGCAACGCGCCACAGCGCAGTCGGACAGCAGCCGCATTGTCCCCCCGCATGGCACACCGCGGCTTGTAGCCCAAAAATCCACGTTTGAAAATGTATTTTCAATTAATACACGTTCTATAATTCGCCGCGCCGGCCTGGTTGTGAGCAGGAGCTGATTGCGGCAAGCTCGCACGCCTCAGCATCTGCTGGGTTACCCGGCAGCAGTGCGGTAGCGCCGGCGAGCAGTCTCTCAGCCCAATGACGCCATCGCGCACACCCGGCCAGGTATCCACACAAACCATGCCTGGAAAGTGTATTTTAATTGAAAATACATTTTAATAGCGGTCACGTTTGATGGGATGCAGAGGGAGGGGGGGGGGGGAGGGTGGCGGGGGGGTGGGAATGTTTAAGCGCCATCTTGACAAGGTGGCCAGGGGG